>NZ_JAYRPN010000132.1:0-34155 GCF_041911175.1 Tabrizicola sp. | reverse complement strand
GGCGATGGAGCGATTTGTCGCCGGCCGGACCAGGGTGCTGGTGGCGACCACGGTGATCGAGGTCGGCGTCAACGTGCCCAACGCGACGATCATGGTGATCGAGCAGGCGGAAAGCTTCGGTCTGGCGCAGTTGCACCAGCTGCGGGGACGGGTCGGGCGGGGCGAGGCGGCCTCGACCTGCCTGTTGATGTACCAAGCACCGCTGAACGAATCCGGGCGGCGGCGGCTGACCACGATCCGCGACACCGAGGACGGCTTCCGCATCGCCGAGGAGGACCTGGCGATGCGCGGGGCGGGCGACCTGATCGGCACCGCGCAGTCCGGCCTGCCGCGGTTCCGGGTGGCCGACCTGGAACGGCAGGCGAGCCAGATGGCGCTGGCGCAGAGCGATGCGAGGAAGCTTCTGCATGACGATCCCGATCTTTCCGGCCCGCGAGGAAAGGCTGCGCGGATGCTGTTGTGGCTGATGGATCAGGACCGCGCGCTGCGGCTGATGAGCGTGGGCTAGGCCCGGAATCGCACTTCGTTCACGAATGTTCCTAAAAAGTTCTTTACAGCCCGTTGCGGATATGAGAACAATTCAGCAACAGATCATGGAGAACGCAATGAAAGACGCCATGAAGACCCTGCTGAACAACACCCCGAAGGGCGCGATGGAGGATCTGGTCGGTCTGGCCGCGCTGTTCGTGATCCTCTTCGCCGTGCTGTCGCTGCCCGGCCTGACCTAAGGTTCTGCCCCGCGCTCTGTCCCCCAAGGGTGACGGTCCGCCTCGCCTGGCCCACCGTCCGCCATCCAGACGCGCCACTGCCGCCGCCATCCCTCCCGGATGCGCGGCGGTTTTTTCATGCAGCCGCCTGCGCGGCCTCCATCGCCTCGACCACCGCTTCCAGCGCCAGCAGGATCGAGGCGTGACGGTTCTTGTAGTCGCGGGCGGGGAGCAGGACTTCATAGCCTTCGAACGGCGCGCCAGGAACCGGGCCGCCTTCCTTCAGCATGGCCTGAAGCGCATCGCGGGCGGCCTGCAATTCGGGCAGGGTCCGGCCGATCACCACCGCGCCCAGCACCGCCGCCGAGGCCTGGCCCAGGGCGCAGGCCTTCACGTCCTGGGCGAAACCGGCGATGCGGTCGTCCCGGACCACGACATCCGCCGTGACGGTGGACCCGCAGAGCGGCGACCGTTTCCGCGCGGTGCCTTGCGGGGCGGGCAGTCGGCCAAGATGTGGAATCTCGGCGGCGAGGCCCAGGATGCGGGACGAGTAGAGCTTGATGAGGTCGCTGTCGCTCATGGCGTTTCCTTGTTTTCCCGCATATGTAGACCCGCGCCCCCTGCCTGCCAAGGAGAAGCCCATGTCCTTCGACCCGGCCACACTGAAGTATGATCCGGCGGGGTTGATCCCCTGCGTCGCACAGGAGGCTGCGACGGGCGAGGTGCTGATGATGGCCTGGATGAACGCGGCCTCCGTGTCGCGGACGCTGGCGACAGGGAAGGTGACCTACTGGTCGCGGTCGCGGGCGGCGTTCTGGGTGAAGGGGGAAAGCTCCGGCCATCATCAGCGGTTGGTGGAGTTGCGGGTCGACTGCGACCGGGATTGCCTGCTGGCGCTGGTCGAGCAGGACGGGCCGGCCTGTCACACCAACCGGCGGACGTGCTTTTACACGGCGGTTCGCGGGGGCGAGGAGGTCGAGATCATGGCGCCTGTCCACAGTGGACAAAGCTGACGACATAAATAATTACAATGGCTTGGGCGCTGGTGTTAAGGATTTGGTAACCCGACCATCCGGCGGATGTCGGACGGAGTTGCCCCCTCGGCCCGGTACTTTGCAATCGCCCGCGCATCGTCGCGCTTCGCCAGCCGCTTGCCCTGATCGTCGCGGATCAGGCGGTGGTGGTGGTAGATGGGGGTCGGCAGGCCGAACAGGTGCTGCAGGATCACCTGCACCGGGGTGAAGTCGAACAGGTCCTCGCCGCGGATCACATGGGAGACGCCCTGGTCGGCATCGTCGAAGGCCGAGGCGAGGGAATAGGCCACGATGTCCTCGCCCTTGCGGGAAAGCACCACGTCGCCGATCCGCTCCAGCGCCTGTTCTGGGTCGACGCTGTGGCGGCCGGAATGCGCCGGGCCGGTTTCGGTGAAGCTCAGGTCCTCGGCGGCGAGCATCTGCAAGGCGGCGGCGAGGTTCAGCCGCAGCGCGTCGCCGGGCTGGCGCGTCCCCATCCCGCGAGGACGGCAGGTGCCGGGATAGACACTGAAGGCGACCCCTTCCTGCGGCGCGGCCAGGGCGGCGCGGATGTCGGAGCGGGTGCAGGAGCAGGGATAGAGAAGACCTGTGTCCTCAAGGGCTTCGAGGCGGGTGTTGTAGCTGGCAAGATGCTCGGACTGGCGCAGGATCGGGCCGTCCCAGGCGAGGCCGAGCCAGGCGAGATCGGTCTGGATCAACGCGTCATAGTCGGGGCGACTGCGCTCAAGATCGGTATCTTCCATCCGCAGCAGGAACCGGCCCCCGGCAGCCCGGGCCATGTCATGCGCCAGGATGGCGGAATAGGCATGGCCCAGATGCAAGGGGCCGGTCGGGCTGGGGGCGAAGCGGGTTATGAACATGCGACCCCGTCCCGGGCTTGACCCGGGACCTCCATCACCGCGGGGGGTACAGATGGAAAGCGAGGCCCCGGATCAGGTCCGGGGCGGGGTTTGCCTGGGGGGCCGCTCAGCCTGCCAGCCATTCGGTGAACGCCTGTTTCGCCCGGTCGGTATAGGCTTTGTAGCGATCCTTCCGGCCCCTGCGCCCGCCCTTCGCATCAATCGGGGGGAAGAGGCCGAAGTTGACGTTCATCGGCTGGAAGCTCTTCGCCTCGGCCCCGCCGGTGATGTGGGTGACCAGCGCCCCCATCGCGGTTTCCGGGGGCGGCGGGGAAAGTTCGCGCCCGAGAAGATCGTGCGCGGCCATTCGGCCGGCCAGAAGGCCCATGGCGGCGGATTCGACATAGCCCTCGACGCCGGTGATCTGCCCGGCGAAGCGTATATACGGACGGGATTTCAGCCGCATCTGTGCGTCCAGAAGTGTGGGCGAGTTGATGAAGGTGTTGCGGTGGATGCCGCCGAGCCGGGCGAAACTGGCGTTCTCCAGCCCGGGAATCAGCTTGAAAACAGCGGTTTGCGCGCCGTATTTCATCTTGGTCTGGAAACCGACGATGTTGTGCAGCGTCCCCAGCTTGTTGTCGCGGCGCAGCTGGACCACGGCATAGGCCTTCTGGTCCGGCTGGTGCGCGTTGGTCAGGCCCACCGGCTTCATCGGTCCGTGGCGCAGCGTCTCGCGGCCCCGTTCGGCCATGACCTCGATGGGAAGGCAGCCGTCGAAATAGCCCGCCGTCTCGCCCTCATGGAACTCGGTCTTCTCTGCCGCTAACAGGGCGTCGATGAAGGCCTCATACTGCTCACGGGTCATCGGGCAGTTGATGTAGGCCTTTTGCTCATCCTCGGTTTCGCCCTTGTCGTAGCGGCTTTGCAGCCAGGCGACCGACATGTCTATACTCTCTGTATATACAATCGGCGCGATGGCATCGAAGAAAGCCAGCGCCTCGGCGCCGGTGGCGGCGCGGATGCTTTCCGCCAGCGCGGGGCTGGTCAGCGGGCCGGTGGCGATGATCCAGTGGCCGGATGAGGGAAGGCTGGTAACCTCCTCATAAGACGTGGAAATCAGTGGGTGAGATTTCAGCTTGGCGGTGACGGCAGCCGCGAAGGGATCGCGGTCGACGGCCAGCGCGCCCCCAGCCGGAAGCCGGTGCTTCTGGGCCATTTCCATCACCAGACTGCCCGCTGCGCGCATTTCCCAATGGATCAGGCCCACGGCATTGCGCTCGTCGTCGTCGGAGCGGAAGGAGTTCGAGCAGACCATCTCGGCGAAGTCGCCAGTGCGGTGGGCGAAGGTGCCGGTCTTGGGCCGCATCTCGTGCAGGACCACGGGGACGCCAAGGTTCGCGGCGGCCCAGGCGGCTTCGGAGCCCGCCATGCCGCCGCCGATGATGTGCAAGGGTTCGGTCATGGGGCGGATGTAGCTTTGCGCGGCGGTTGTTGCAAGACGGGGCGCTGCCCCTTCACCCCGGGATATTTGCGCAAAGATGAAGGGCGGTTCGTTCGGCTTCGGTGAAGGCGGCAGGGTCGTCGGTGGGGCGGCCAAGCTCGGCGGCCTTCTGGAAGAAGCCGGGCGCGGGGAGCCGGTCGGGCGAGAGGCGCTGGCGGAGGAGGGCGGCGCGGAAGGGCTTTCCGGCCGCCGCATCCGCCTCCATCAGGGTTTCGAGGCTTGAGGTGAGTTGCGCCATCGTCCAGCCAAGGTCGCGCGCGATCTGACCGTAGGCGATGGTTTCGCCCGCAGCCGCGAGGGCTGCGAGCCGGGCCTCAAGCGGGGTCATTGCCCGACTCGTCCCCCTGATCGGCCACGCGGGCCACCGACACCACTTCCTCCTCCGCGCCGATGGCGAAGACCTTCACGCCGCCTGCGCTGCGCGAGCGGAAGCTGACCTGGTCGACCGGCGTGCGGATCGACTGGCCGGTGGAGGTGGCGAGCATGATCTGGTCGGCGAGGTCGACCGGGAAGGAGGCGATGATCCGGCCACCCCTCGGACCCGGCGAGATCGCCTTGACGCCCATGCCGCCGCGGCCCCGGACGGGGTAGTCGTGGCTGGAGGACAGCTTGCCCGAGCCGCCCTTGGTGACGGTCAGGATCAGGTCTTCCGCCGCCGACATCTCAGCGTAACGTTCTGGGCTAAGTTGGCCTGCGGGGACGGTTTCTTCCTCGTCGTCGGCCTCGTCCTCGGTGATCCCGGCCATCAGGCGGCGCTGCTTGAGGTAGGCTTCGCGCTCCTCCGGCGTGGCCTCGAAGTGGCGGATGATCGACATCGAGACGACATGGTCGCCCTCGGCCAGCCGGATGCCGCGCACGCCGGTGGAGCCGCGCGACTTGAAGACGCGGATCTCGGTGGTGGAGAAGCGGATGGCGCGACCGGCTTCCGTCACCAGCATGATGTCGTCGTTCTCGTCGGCGATGGCGGCGTTCACCAGGGTGATGCCCTCGGGCAGGTTCATCGCGATCTTGCCGTTGCGCTTGACGTTGGTGAAGTCGCTAAGGTCGTTCTGGCGGACGTCGCCGTCAGAGGTTGCGAAGACGATCTGCAGGCTGCCCCAGTCTTCCTCGGGCACGTCGACGGGCATCAGGGCGGCGATGGAGATGCCGCTTTGAATGGGCAGGATGTTGACCAGCGCCTTGCCCTTGGCGGTGCGGCCCGCCAGCGGCAGGCGCCAGGTCTTCAGCTTGTAGACCATGCCGTCGGTGGTGAAGAACAGGAGCCAGGTGTGGGTGTTGGCGACGAAAAGTGTGGTGACGACATCGTCGTCCTTGGTCTGCATCGAGGCCAGACCCTTGCCGCCCCGGTTCTGGGCGCGGAATTCGGCGAGGGGGGTGCGCTTGATGTAGCCGCCCGAGGTGATGGTCACGACCATATCCTCGCGCTCGATCAGGTCCTCGTCCTCCATGTCGCCGGACCAGTCGGTGATCTCGGTGCGGCGGGGGACGGCGAAGAGGGCCTTCACCTCGCGCAGCTCGTCCGAGATGATCGCCATGATCCGGTCGCGGGAGCCAAGAATATCGAGGAAGTCCTTGATCTGGCGCGCCAATTCCTCAAGCTCGTCGGTGATGGTCTTGACGCCCAGCTGGGTGAGGCGCTGGAGTTGCAGGTCGAGGATGGCGCGGGCCTGGCGTTCGGAGAGGTTGTAGGTGCCGTCGTCGTTGATCCGATGGCTGGGGTCGTCAATCAGCTGTATATACGCGGCAATGTCCTGCGCGGGCCAGCGGCGCGACATCAGCTGCTCACGGGCGTCGGCGGGGGTGGCCGAGGCGCGGATGGTGGCGACGACCTCGTCGACGTTCGAGACCGCGACGGCGAGGCCGCAGAGGATGTGGCTGCGTTCACGCGCCTTGCGGAGTTCGTAAGCCGTGCGGCGGGCGACAACTTCCTCGCGGAAGGTGATGAAATGGCTGAGGAAATCGCGGAGCGTCAGCTGTTCGGGACGGCCGCCGTTCAGGGCCAGCATGTTGCAGCCGAAGCTGACCTGCATGGTGGAGAAGCGGAAAAGCTGGTTCAGCACCACATCCGGCGTGGCATCGCGCTTCAGCTCGATCACCACGCGGACGCCGATCCGGTCGGATTCGTCGGCGATCCCGGCGATGCCCTCGACCCGCTTTTCGCGGACCAGTTCGGCGATCTTTTCGATCATCGTCGCCTTGTTGACCTGGTAGGGCACCTCGTCGATGACGATGGCCCAGCGGTCCTTGCGCAGCTCCTCGATATGGGTCTTGGCGCGGATGATCACCGAGCCGCGGCCCTCAAGATAGGCTTTCCGCGCGCCGGAGCGGCCAAGGATCTGGCCGCCGGTCGGGAAATCCGGGGCGGGGATGATCTCCATCAGCGCTTCCATGCTGATGTCGGGGTTCTCGATCATGGCGAGCGTGCCGTCGATCACCTCGCCCAGGTTGTGCGGCGGGATGTTCGTGGCCATGCCGACCGCGATGCCGCCCGCGCCGTTGACCAGCATGTTGGGGAAGCGGGCGGGAAGGACCGTGGGTTCCTTGTCCTTGCCGTCGTAGTTGTCCTGGAAATCAACGGTTTCCTTGTCGATGTCCGACAAAAGGAAGGCGGCGGGCTTGTCCATCCGCACTTCGGTATAGCGCATGGCCGCCGCGTTATCGCCGTCCATCGAGCCGAAGTTGCCCTGACCGTCGAGGAGCGGCAGCGACATGGAGAAGGGCTGCGCCATCCGCACCAGCGCGTCGTAGATCGCAGAATCGCCGTGGGGGTGGTATTTCCCCATCGTGTCGCCGACGGGCCGGGCCGACTTGCGATAGGCCTTGTCATGCGTGTTGCCGCTTTCATGCATCGCGAACAGGATGCGGCGATGGACGGGTTTCAGCCCGTCGCGCAGGTCTGGAATCGCGCGGGAGACGATCACGCTCATCGCGTAGTCGAGATAGGCGGTCTTCATCTCGGCCGAGATGTCGACCTGGGGGCCGTGCCAGCTGGGACGATCCGGTTTTTCTTCTTTTTTATCAGTGTCTTCCGGGGTATCGGCCATGAGGGCAGGCGCCTTCCGTGCGGGATCAAGATTTAGCAGGCGGGAAGATACACCATCCAAGCTATGGGGTGCAATGGCGTGGCCGAAAAGCCCCGGCGGCTTTGAAAACCGACTGCCAACATTCTGCTTTTATTGATCTTTAAACTGGTCCTGACATGATTCCCGCATGTGCCACCGAATAGGAGGTATGAATGGTCGGGCGCGAGACGGAACTGATGCTGAAGGGCTATGGCCTGACCACGGCGGAATTGTACTACCGGATGCCGGACTACCGCCATGTCCTGAACAGCTTCATCTGGCAGGAATATGATCTGGCGCCGGACTACCCGGCGCTGTTCAGGTTCATTGAATTCTGGCAGGAAAAGATCGACGGCCCGCTGCATTCGGTGCGCTTCACCCACCGCAAGCTGATCGCGCCGGGGGAGTGGCGGAACGTGGTGGGGGAGTTCCGGGTTCACTAGGAAATTCGGAAACAGTCGGGTGGCGGCGGTCCGATTGTCGTCATTTTTTCCAGCGCGAGAAGCTCACATTTCAGAAACAATCAGGCCGTGCATCGCCTGCTGTGGCGTGTATAGCTACGATGTAGCTACATTTGTATATACATCTCGAAAAGCCACTCATATTCATCGGGTTGCGTCCGGTTGCCCGGGCGTGCGGTGCCAGCCGGGGCGTTTTGCGCGGCAAGGGCCGCGCGCCGCGAGCATGCATCCCAGTGGGCCCGAAGGCCTATCGGACGGCTGTCGCGCCCATGTCGATGGAACCCTCAGGTTTTCGCGGCGCGCAGGATCATGCCGAAAAGATCGCGCGGGTCGTCGGGGTCGGCGATCATGTCGAGGTTGTCGTAGAGCCCGGTCTCGGCCAGCTTGCTGCGGATGTAGCGCAGGGCCGAGAAATCCTCGATGGCGAAGCCGACGCTGTCGAAAAGCGTGATCTCTGCCGCCGAAGTCCGGCCCGGCGCTTCGCCGGCGATCACCCGCCACAGCTCCACCACCGGATGATCAGTGGCAAGCTGCTGGATTTCGCCTTCGATGCGGGTCTGGGCCGGATATTCGACGAAGATCGAGGAGCGGAGCAGGATGTCGCGGTGGAGTTCCGTCTTGCCGGGGCAGTCGCCCCCGACCGCGTTCAGGTGGACGCCGCTGCCGACCATGTTGTCGGTCAGGATCGTGGCGTACTGCTTGTCGGCGGTGACGGTGGTGATGATCCCGGCACCCTGGATCGCCTCTTCCGCCGTGCGGCAGGACACCACGCGCAGGTCGCGACCGGCAAGGTTCCTGGCGCATTTCGCCGTGGCGGCGGGGTCGAGGTCATAAAGCCGGACCTCGCGGATGCCGCAGACCTCGCGGAAGGCGATGGCCTGGAACTCGGACTGGGCGCCATTGCCGATCAGCGCCATCGTGTCGGTCTTCGGCCCCAGCCATTTCGCCGCCATCGCGCTGGTCGCGGCGGTGCGCAGCGCGGTGAGGATGGTCATCTCGGACAGAAGCACCGGATAGCCTGTAGATACATCGGCCAGAAGTCCAAAGGCCGTAACGGTTTGCAGGCCTTTCTTCATGTTGGACGGATGGCCGTTCACATATTTGAACCCGTAGGTCTCGCCGTCCGAGGTGGGCATCAGCTCGATGACGCCGACATCGGAATGCGAGGCGATGCGGGGGGTCTTGTCGAAGAGCGGCCAGCGGCGAAAATCGGCCTCGATCTCGGCCACGAGGTCGCGCATGACCCGCTCGATGCCAAGATGGAGGACAAGCTTCATCATCTTGTCGACGGAAACGAAGGGGACGAGGTTGAGTGCCATCATTCGCTCCGTCACTTCGACCGCGTCGGGCGGTCGAAGACCTTCTTGCCCATCAGGGAGCCGACGAGGTCGACCATCAGCCGGGCGGTCATGCCGCGGTCGTCGAGGAAGGGGTTCAATTCGACGAGATCGAGCGAGGTGACGAGGCCGCTTTCGTGCAGGAGTTCCATCACCAGATGCGCCTCGCGGAAGGTGGCGCCGCCCGGGACGGTGGTGCCGACGGCGGGGGCGATCAAGGGGTCGAGGAAATCGACGTCGAGGCTGACGTGCAGCATGCCGCCCTCGGCGCGCACCCGGTCAAGGAACTCGCGCAACGGGGCGACAAGGCCGCGTTCGTCGATCACCCGCATGTCGTTGATGGCGATGTCGCGTTCCTGCATCGCGGCCTGTTCCGCGGGGTCGACCGAGCGGATGCCGAACATGCAGATCCGGTGGGCGGGGACGGCCAGCGGGAAGGGGGGGAAGGCGTCGAACCCCTCGCGGCCCGCGATATAGGCGAGCGGGGTGCCGTGCAGGTTGCCGCTGGTGGTGGTCAGCGGCGTGTGGAAATCGGAATGCGCGTCGAGCCAGAGCAGGAACAGCGGCCGGTCAGCCCTCGCGGCGAAGGCGGCGGCCCCGGCGGCGGAGCCGAGCGCAAGGGAATGGTCGCCGCCGAGGATGATCGGGAAGCCGCCCTCGGACAAAGCGTCGTCGACCTTGTCCATCAGCAGCCCGGCCCAGGCGACGGTTTCGGCCAGATCGTGCACGACGGGATTGGGGCAGGTGACCTCGGGCAGGTCCGGGAGCGCAAGGTCGCCCCAGTCCTCGATCCCGTGGCCTTCGGCGCCGATTTCATGGGCGATCCCGGCAACGCGGTAGGCGGCGGGGCCCATCAGGCAGCCCGCTCGCTTCTGGCCAGAGTCGATGGGCGCGCCGATCAGGATGGTCTTGGGCATGGGAACCTCCGCTTGTGATGCGGGTGTAGCGGGGCAGGAAGGCCTGTGGCAACCGGCATTCCGGCGGGATTGGCGGCTTCCGGCTGGCAAACTGCCGGTTCGGCGCGGCGGAAGGGCGCAGGGCTTTCGCCTGCCTGCGGGGAGGCTTATCATGGGACGAACGGTTGGAGTGGGCTGATGATCGTCGAGCTTGGGCATTTCGCGCTGATCCTGGCGCTGATGGTGGCGCTGGTGCAGGCCACGCTTCCGATGTGGGGGGCGCATGTCGGCGACCAGCGGCTGATGGCGCTGGCGGGTCCGGCGGCGGGGTTGCAGCTGCTGCTGATCGGCGCATCCTTCGCGGCGCTGACCTGGGCCTTCGTGGTGTCGGATTTCTCGCTGGCGGTGGTGGTGTCGAACTCGCACACGCTGAAGCCGATGCTGTACAAGGTCAGCGGGGTCTGGGGGAACCATGAGGGCTCGCTCCTCCTATGGGTGCTGATCCTGGCGATCTACGGGGCGGCGGTGGCGGCGTTTGGCGGCGGGTTGCCGGTGCGGCTGAAAGCCCGGGTGCTGGCGGTGCAGGGGCTGATCGGGGTGGCCTTCATGGCCTTCCTCCTGATCACCTCGAACCCGTTCTGGCGGTTGGCGATGCCGCCGCTGGACGGGCAGGACCTGAACCCGCTGTTGCAGGACCCCGGCCTCGCGTTCCACCCGCCGTTCCTGTATCTGGGCTACGTCGGGCTTTCGATGGCCTTCAGCTTCGCCGTGGCGGCGCTGATCGAAGGCCGGGTCGATGCGGCCTGGGGGCGCTGGGTGCGGCCCTGGACGCTGGCGGCCTGGATCTTCCTGACCATCGGCATCGCGCTGGGGTCGTGGTGGGCCTATTACGAGCTGGGCTGGGGCGGGTTCTGGTTCTGGGACCCGGTGGAGAATGCAAGCTTCATGCCCTGGCTGCTGGCGGCGGCGCTGCTGCATTCCTCGATTGTGGTGGAGAAGCGGGAAAGTCTGAAGGCCTGGACGATCCTTCTGGCGATCATGGCCTTCGGGTTCAGCCTGATCGGCACTTTCATCGTGCGGTCGGGGGTGATCACCAGCGTACACGCCTTCGCCAACGACCCGGAGCGGGGCATCTTCATCCTGATGATCCTGGGCTTCTTCACCGGCGGCGCGCTGATGCTGTTCGCGGCGCGGGCCGGGGCGATGGAGGCGCGCGGGGTGTTCAGCATGGTCAGCCGCGAAAGCGCGCTGGTGGCGAACAACATCCTGCTGTCGGTGGCGGCGTTTGTCGTGTTCATCGGGACAATCTGGCCTCTGGTGGGGCAAATGTTGCTGGGGCGTGACCTTTCGGTGGGGGAACCCTTCTTCAACGCCGCCTTCACGCCCTTCATAGTCGGGTTGGCACTGATTCTGCCGGTGGGCGCAATGCTGGCCTGGAAGCGGGGTTCCGTCACCCGGTCCCTGTGGGGGCTGCTGCCGGTTCTGGCGCTGGCGGTGGCGTTGGGGCTCTTGGCCTTCGCGCTGCAGACCGGGCAATCGGCGCTGGGACCCATCGGGCTGGCGCTCGGGGCCTGGGTGGTGTTCGGGGCGCTGGCCGACCTCTGGGCGCGGACCGGGCGCGAAGATGTCGGCGCGCGGCTCGCCAGGCTGACCCGCCTGCCGCGGGCGGACTGGGGCAAGGCCACGGCGCATCTGGGGATGGGGGTCACGCTCTTCGCAGTCGCCGCGATGCATTCCTGGAAGGTCGAGGATATCCGCGTGGTGCAGGTCGGCGACAGCTTCCCGCTGGGCGCCTATGAGGTGCGGCTCGACAAGGTCGAGGATGTCGAGGGGCCGAACTACAGCTCGACGATGGGGACGATGACGGTGACGAAGGGCGGCGCCGTGGTTGCCGTCCTGAACCCGGAAAAGCGCATGTACCCGGTGGCCGGGATGCCCACGACCGAGGCCGCCATCGACTTTGGTTTCACCCGCGACCTGTACCTGGTGCTGGGCGACAAGCAGAAGGATGGCGGTTGGGCGGTCAGAAGCTATATCGAGCCCTTTGCCAACTGGCTGTGGGGTGGGGCGCTGCTGATGGCATTCGGCGGGGTGCTGTCGCTCAGCGACCGGCGCTACCGGGTGGCGGCGGGCGCGCGGCGGGTTCCGGCCGGGGTGCCTGCGGAATGAGGGGCTTGCGGGCATGGCGGGGTGGAACCGGCCCCTACGTCGTGGCGCTGTTTCTGATGGCGGCGCCGGTCTGGGCGGTGCAGCCGGACGAGATGCTGGCCGACCCGGTGCTGGAGGCGCGGGCTCGCGAAATCAGCCACGACATCCGCTGCCCGGTCTGCCAGGGCGAGACGATCGACGATTCGAACGCCCCCATCGCCCGCGACCTGCGGCTGATCATCCGGGAACGGCTGGTGGCAGGCGACAGCGACGCGGCGGTTGTCGACTACATCGTCGCCCGCTACGGCGAGGGGGTGCTGTTCAACCCGCCCGCCAAGGGGGTGAACCTTGTTCTCTGGCTCGCGGGACCGGCGTTGCTGCTCGCGGGGATCGCGGTCGCGGTGACGGCGGGGCGGCGGCGGCAAGTGGTCGAAGCGGCGCTGTCGCCGGAGGAAGAGGCGCGGCTGCGCGAAATCCTGAAGGAGTGACCGGCGGGGGGTGGTTTGGCACCCGCCCTCAATTTCCCGCGCCCCGTGACGTGGCGTTTGCCTTGGCGTCGGCGGTCCTCCCGCTAGGGTGGCCCGAAACGCGGGGAGGGCGGCGCATGGGCGATCTGGTCACGGTCGAGGTCGAGGGCGGTATCCATCGGATCACGCTGAACCGGCCCGGGGTGATGAACGCGCTGAACCGCGATCTGCGGCGCGAGCTGACGGCGGCGCTGCTGGCCGGGCATGCGGCCCGGGTGATCGTGCTGACCGGGGCCGGGCGCGGCTTCTGTTCCGGGCAGGACCTTTCGGATGCCACGGGCCTGGACGAGGCGGGCTTCGAGCGGACGCTGAACGAGGAATATGTCCCGATGATCCGCGCGATCACCGAAGCGCCGGTGCCGGTCATCGCGGCGGTGAATGGTGTGGCGGCGGGGGCGGGGGCGAACCTGGCGCTGGCCTGCGACCTGGTGATTGCCACCGAAAGCGCTGTCTTCCTGCAGGCCTTCACCCGGATCGGGCTGATCCCGGATGCGGGCGGCACCAGTTTCCTGCCGCGCCGGGTGGGCTTGCAGCGGGCGATGGGTGCGGCGCTTCTGGCCGAACCGGTTAGCGCGCGGCAGGCCGCCGACTGGGGCATGATCTGGGAAGCGGTGCCGGATGACCAGTTCGCCTCGGTGGTGGCGGCGCGGGCGGCGAAGCTGGCGGCGGGGCCGACCGGGGCCTATGCCGCGCTGAAACAGGCACTGCGCGGGGCCTTCGACCAGCCGCTTGAGGCGCAACTGGCCGTCGAGGCGCGGTTGCAGGGGGGGTGCGGCCAGTCGGAGGATTTCCGCGAAGGGGTGGCCGCGTTCCTGGAGAAACGCAGCCCGAGGTTTACCGGCAGGTAGGTCGGGGTTCACCCCGACTCCCGTCGCGCCAGAGTCGGGGTGAACCCCGACCTACGCCCCGCGCTTCAGTCCGGCAACGCCGGTCCGGGCGATTTCCACCAGACCCAGCGGGCGCATCAGGTCGGCGAAGGCGTCGATCTTCTCCGGCGTGCCGGTCATCTCGAAGACAAAGCTTTCCAGCGTGGAATCGACCACGTTTGCCCGGAAGATCTCGGCCAGGCGCAGCGCCTCGATCCGGTGCTCGCCCTTGCCCTGGACCTTGACCAGCGCCAGTTCGCGTTGGACGCTCGGCCCCTCGGCGGTCAGGTCCTGCACGGCATGGACCGGGACCATGCGGCTGAGCTGCGCCTCGATCTGGTCGATCACCGCCGGGGTGCCGCGGGTGACGATGGTGATCCGGCTGCGGTGGCCGGTGTGGTCCACCTCCGCGACGGTCAGGCTGTCGATGTTGTAGCCGCGCCCGGAGAAGAGGCCGATCACACGCGCCAGGACGCCGGGTTCGTTTTCCACGATCACCGCGAGGGTGTGGCTTTCCTCGACTTCCGACAGGGCGGAGCGGAGGTCATAGGCGGAGTGGCTCGTGGAGCCTTTCTTGATGTTCAGTGCGGACATGACGTCCCCTTCATTTTCTGTCTGTAAATATCCTGCGGGGGTCGCGGGGGTGCAAAACCCCCGCCGCAACGCCTCACACCAGCACCGCCCCCGACCGGAACGCCTCGGCGTCGGCGGAGAGCAGCATCTCGTTGTGCGGCTTGCCAGAGGGGATCATCGGGAAGCAGTTCTCGTGCTTTTCCACCAGGCAGTCGAAGATCACCGGGCCGTCATAGTCCAGCATCTCCAGGATCGCGTCGTCCAGGTCCTGCGGGCGGTCGACCTTGATGCCCTTGCAACCGAAAGCCTCGGCCAGCTTCACGAAATCCGGCAGGCTTTCCGACCAGGACGAGGAATAGCGCTCGCCATGCAGAAGTTCCTGCCACTGGCGCACCATGCCGAGGCGTTCGTTGTTCAGGATGAACTGCTTCACCGGGGCGCGGAACTGCATCGCCGTGCCCATTTCCTGCATGTTCATCAGCCAGGACGCCTCACCGGCGACGTTGATCACCAGCGCCTCGGGATGGGCCATCTGCACGCCGATGCTGGCGGGCAGGCCGTAGCCCATCGTCCCGAGGCCGCCAGAGGTCATCCAGCGGTTCGGGTCCTCGAAGCCCAGGAACTGCGCGGCCCACATCTGGTGCTGGCCGACTTCGGTGGTGATGTAGCGGTCACGTCCCTTGGTCAGCGCCTCCAGCCGTTCCAGCGCGTATTGCGGCTTGATCGTGGTGGTCGAGGGTTTGTAGCTCAGGCACTTCACCGCCCGCCATTCGTCGATCTGCTTCCACCATTGCGCCAGCCCGCGCTTGTCGGTCTTCGACCCGCGTGCGCGCCACTGGCGCAGGACTTCCTCCAGCACCTTCGTCACGTCGCCAAGGATCGGCACGTCGACATGGATCACCTTGTTGATCGAGGAGGGGTCGATGTCGATATGTGCCTTCTTCGAGCGGGGGCTGAAGTCCTTGACCCGCCCGGTGATCCGGTCGTCGAACCGCGCGCCGATGTTGATCATCAGGTCGCAGCCGTGCATGGCGAGGTTCGCCTCGTAAAGCCCGTGCATCCCCAGCATGCCCAGCCAGTTCTTGCCCGAGGCGGGGTAGCTGCCCAGCCCCATCAGGGTGGAGGTGATGGGGAAGTTGGTCTCGGCCACCAGCTCCCGCAGCAGCGCGCTGGCGCGGGGGCCGGAGTTCACCACCCCGCCGCCGGTATAGAGGATCGGACGCTCGGCGCTTTCCATCAGCTCGACCAGTTGCGCGATGCGGTCGGGGTCGCCCTCGGTGCGGGGCTGGTAGTGGCTGATCTTCGCCTTTTCCGCCGGGACATAGTCGGCGGTGGCGAACTGCACATCCTTCGGGATGTCGATCAGCACCGGGCCGGGGCGGCCGTGGGTGGCGACGTGGAAGGCCTGATGGATCGTCTCGGCCAGCTTCGCGGTATCCTTCACCAGCCAGTTCATCTTGGTGCAGGGCCGGGTGATGCCGACCGTGTCGGCCTCCTGGAAGCCGTCGGTGCCGATCATGAAGGTGGGGACCTGGCCGGTCAGCACCACGATCGGGATCGAATCCATCAGCGCGTCGGTCAGCCCCGTCACCGCGTTGGTCGCGCCGGGGCCGGAGGTCACCAGCGCCACGCCGGGCTTGCCGGTGGAGCGGGCATAACCCTCGGCCATGTGGACCGCGCCCTGTTCGTGGCGGACGAGCACATGGCGGATGTCGTTCTGCTGGAAGATCTCGTCATAGATCGGAAGCACCGCGCCGCCGGGATAGCCGAAGACGACCTCGACACCCTGGTCCTTCAGGGCCTGGATCACCATCCTCGCACCGGTCATCTGCTTCGTCATTTCCGCGTCTCCGATCTAGCGCAACAAAAAGCCCCCGAGGTTTCCTTCGGGGGCGCATGGGAACCACTATGGTCAACCGTCACCGGCCCATGCGCTTCCTTCCTACGATGACAAGAAGTCTGGCCATTGGCCCATCCCTTGACGTTCGGTCGGAAAAGTAAGGGGGGATATGCCGGGCGTCAACCGGATTTGCAATACGAAAATGTCGCAGTGCGGCGTGATTTTTGAACTTTTGTTGCGGCAGGATGCCGCGCCGCGCAATATTCCGAACTCATCCGCAAAAAGGCACGCTGACTGCGCGTCTTTGGGCAGGTGATTGTCATGGCAGGGGCGGCTATGAACCGCCCGCAGGGCGGGGCTGGTCCCGCCAGATGGAGCCATGCATGAAGCTTTACTATTCGCCGGGGGCCTGTTCGCTGGCCTCGCATATCGCGCTGAACGAAGCGGGCGTCGACTATACCGCCGAGAAGGTGGACATCCGGGCCAAGCGCACCGAAAGCGGGGCCGATTTCGCGGCGATCAACCCGCGCGGCGCGGTTCCGGCGCTTGACCTCGGCGATGGCGAGGTGCTGACCGAAGGCGTCGCGATCATGCAGCATGTGATGGACAGCGCCGCCCCCGGTTTGCTGCCCGCGCCGGGCACGCTGGCCCGCGCCCGTTTGGCCGAGGCGCTGAACTATGTCTCGACCGAGGTGCACAAGACCTATTCGCCCTTCTTCCGCGGCCTGGAAGGCGAGGCGAAGGCATCGCAGTCGGCACTCCTGGATGCGCGGCTGCAGGTGGTCGAAGACCGGCTCGCCACCCGCGACTGGCTGGCGGGCGACGCCTATTCCCCGGCGGACGGCTACTTCTTTACCGTGACCAACTGGTCGAAAGGTATCGGCCACGACCTGTCGAAATTCCCGCGGGTGACAGCGCTGCGCGAGAAGGTCGCGGCGCGTCCGGCGGTGCAAAAGGCGATGCAGGCGGAAGGCCTGATCTGATCCCTGGCCGGGGGGCGCCTACTGCGCCTCCCGGCCGTAGCAAACGGCGTTCAGCTTGTTGCCGTCGGGATCGCGGACGTATCCGGCATAGAAATGCGGCCCATACTGTGGGCGCAGGCCCGGCGCACCCTCGTCGGTGCCGCCCTGCGCCAGGGCGGCGGCGTGAAACGCATCCACCGCCGCGCGGCTGGGCGCAAGGAAGCTGACCATCGTGCCATTGCCCACACTGGCGGGCCTGCCGTCGAAGGGTTCCGTCACCCACAGATGCGGACCGGGATCGTCCAGCCCCCAGGCGGCGCTGGTGCCCTCCGGGTCGTAACCCGCGATCCGTTCATGACCAAGCGGGGCCAGCACCGCATCGTAGAAGGCGACGGCGCGGCCAATATCGCTTGTGCCAAGCGAGACATAGCTGAACATTCCGGCGCCTCTCTCCACGGTCGGGTTTTCCTGCTTTACCAAAATGTCCCGGCCTTGCAGAGTAACGTCGGGTAAGGTGGGACTGCAACCGGAAGGGGGTTTCCTCAGGTCGCTTGCGCCCCTAGCATCCCTTCAGACCAACCACCGGGCGCGCGAGGCAGTCCGGGCAGCAACACCAGTGGAGGATACTGCATGGATCGACGTTCATTCCTGACCAAGGCTTCCGTGGGCGGCGTCGCCGCCGGGGCCGCAGCACTTGCCGCGCCCGCCATCGCGCAGGAAGCGCCGACCGTCACCTGGCGCGTCACCTCGTCCTTCCCGAAATCGCTGGACACCATCTTCGGCGCGGCGGAAGTGATGTCGAAATACGTCTCGGAAGCAACCGACGGCAAGTTCACCCTCCAGGTCTTCCCGGCGGGCGAGCTGGTTCCCGGCCTGGAAGCCGCCGATGCCGTGTCGAACGGCACCGTCGAGGCCTGCCACACCGTGCCCTATTACTTCTGGGGCAAGGACCCGACCTACGCGCTTGGCGCGGCGGTGCCCTTCGGCCTGAACGCGCGGATGATGAACGCCTGGTTCTACCACGGCGGCGGCATCGAGATGATGAACGAATTCTACGCCACCCAGAACCTGATCGCCTTCCCCGCGGGGAATACCGGCGTGCAGATGGCGGGCTGGTACCGGAAAGAGATCAACTCGGTCGCCGACCTGCAGGGGCTGAAGATGCGGATCGGCGGCTTCGCCGGCAAGGTGATCGAGAAACTGGGCGTCGTGCCGCAGCAGATCGCGGGCGGCGACATCTATCCGTCGCTGGAGAAGGGCACCATCGACGCCGCCGAATGGGTCGGGCCCTATGACGACGAGAAGCTCGGCTTCTACAAGGTCGCGCCCTATTACTACTATCCCGGCTGGTGGGAGGGTGGCCCGGCCATCGCCACGATGATCAACCTGGCGAAATGGGGCGAGCTGACCCCGGCCTACCAGGCGATCCTGAAGGCGGGCTGTTCGATGGCCAATGCCGACATGCTGTCGAACTACGACTGGAAGAACCCGACGGCGCTGAAATCGCTGGTGGCCAATGGCGCGCAGCTGCGGCCCTTGCCGCAGGATGTGCTGTCGGCGGCCTTCGACGCGGCGCAGGCGACCTATGACGAGGTCTCGGCCACCAACGCGACCTTCAAGAAGATCAAGGACAGCCAGGATGCGTTCCGCCGGGACGCCTATCTGAACGCCCAGATCGCCGAGTACAACTACGACGTCTTCATGATGGCGCAGCAGCAGGCCGGGAAGCTCTGATCCCGCCGCAGGAACAAGAAAGGCCCCGGATCGCTCCGGGGCCTTTTGCTTTGGGAAACCCGGTCAGGGGTTGATGACCGGCGCGCCAAGTTTCGGGCCGGGCAGGGCAGGGGCGACCGTCCCTCCTTCGGCGGGTGCGGTCGTATCCGGCGCCCCCAGGTTGGGCGCCCCCAGCTTGGGTGCCCCCAGCGTCGTGCCACCGGATGGCGCCAGCGTTTGCAGCGTCGGCACCTTGATCTCGATGGTGGCAGGGTCCACCACCGTGCCCTTGTAGTGCATCACCATCGACGGAAAGGCGATGGTGATGCCGATCATCGCCACCTGGATCACCACGAAGGGTACCGCCCCCCAGTAGATCTGCCCGGTCGACACCCCCGCCAGCCGCGCGCCCGTGACCTTGTCGGCGTAAGGCGCGCGCGGCGCGACCGAGCGCAGGTAGAACAGCGCAAAGCCGAAGGGCGGATGCATGAACGAGGTCTGCATGTTCACCGCCAGGATCACCCCGAACCAGATCAGGTCGATCCCCAGCGCCTCGGCCGGGGCGACCAGCAGGGGGACGATGATGAAGGCCAGCTCGAAGAAGTCGAGGAAGAAGGCCAAGAGGAACACCAGCACCGAGACGAAGATCAGGAACCCGGTCACCCCTCCCGGCAGGCTGACCAGCAGGTGTTCCACCCAGACATGGCCGTTCACGCCGTAGAAGGTCAGGCTGAACATCCGCGCGCCAAGGAGGATGAAGATCACGAAGGCGGAGAGCCGCGTGGTCGAGGCCAGCGCCTGCGTGATCACCCCATAGTTCAGCCGCCCCTTCATCGCCGCCAGCACCATCGCGCCCAAGGCCCCCATCGCGCCCCCCTCGGTCGGCGTGGCGATGCCGAGGAAGATGGTGCCGAGCACCAGGAAGACCAGCGCCAGCGGCGGGATCAGCACGATGATCACCTGCTGCGCCAGACGCGACATGCTGTTCAGCTTCAGGGACTTGTCGATCACCGCATAGGCATAGATCACCAGGACGCCCACCGTCGCGCCCAGGATGTCGGCATTCGCGCCTTGCGTCGGCGACAGCCAGACATGCGCCGCGTAGCCGATGCCGATGCAGGCGAGGAGGGCCAGCAGCAGCGAGGTCACGCCATGCCCCAGCGTCCGCGCCTCGGGCGGGAGCGCAGGCACCCAGTCGGGCCGCCAGAGCGAGATGGCGAAGACATAGACCATGTAGAGCCCGGTCAGCACGAGGCCGGGGATGAACGCCCCGGCATACATGTCGCCGACCGACCGGCCCAGCTGGTCGGCCAGCACGATCAGCACCAGGCTCGGCGGGATGATCTGCGCCAGCGTCCCGCTCGCCGCGATCACGCCGGAAGCCACCCGCCGGTCATAGCCATAGCGCAGCATGATCGGCAGCGAGATCAGCCCCATCGCGATGACGGATGCCGCAACGACGCCGGTGGTGGCGGCCAGCAACGCGCCGACGATGATCACCGCATAGGCAAGGCCACCCCGGATCGGCCCGAAGAGCTGGCCAACGGTATCCAGCAGGTCCTCGGCCATGCCGCTGCGTTCAAGGACGATCCCCATGAAGGTGAAGAAGGGAATGGCCAAGAGCGTGTCGTTCGACATCGTCCCCCAGACCCGTTGCGGCATGGTGCCCAGAAGCGACCAGTCCAGCGTGATGTTGCCCGCCGACCAGGGCGCCAGCCAGACGCCGATGGCGAAGAACAGCAGGCCATTGGCGGCCAGCGAGAAGGCCACCGGATAGCCGAGCAGCAGGAAGACGATCAGGCTGCCGAACATGATCGGCGCCATGTTGATGGCGATGAACTCCAGCATCAGCGCTTGTCCCCTTCCGCCAGCTTCGCCACCGTCTCGGCCAGTTGCGCGCCCTCCAGCTGCGCGGCCTCGTGCGCCGAGACGAAGGGATGCGGGTCCTCGATCAGCCCGCGCATGACGGCGATCTTCTTGATGATCTCGGAGATCGCCTGCCCGATCAGCAGTGCGAAGCCCAAGGCAAGGATGGCGCGGGCGGGCCAGATGATCAGGCCACCCGCATTGGTGGAAATCTGCCCCGACCGGAAGGCCTGCAGCGCATAGGGCACCAGAAGCCAGGTCATCAGGACGACGAAGGGCAAGGTGAAGAAGAGATGCCCGAACAGGTCGATCCAGTGCTGCGTCCGTCGGCTGCGGGTGCCGTAGAAGACGTCGATGCGGATATGTTCGTTCTGTTGTAGCGTATAGGCCGCCGCCCCCATGAAGGCCGCGCCGAAGAGATACCACTGCAATTCCAGCAGCGAATTCGACGACCAGTTGAACAGCTTCCGCACGATGGCATTGCCCGAACTGACCAGCACCGCCAGCAGGATCAGCCACATCACCGACCGACCGATGAACGCGTTCACCCGGTCGATCACACCTGAGACGGCAAGCAAGGCCTGCATCCCGAACCCCCCTCTGTTGCCGGCCGCCCTTGGTTCGGCGTGCCCTGCGGGAAGGCTAAGCGATCCCGGCGCGCGCGCCAAGAACTCAACCGCCAGAGGTGTGGATTATTGACGCAGGGTCAGGCCCCGGCCCGACCCTTCAGGCGCTGGCCCACTTCGGCGATGGCTTCGATCACCGGCATGAACTCGCGCCCGAGCGCGGTCAGCGCATATTCCACGGCGGGGGGCGAGGTCTCCATCACCGCGCGCGACAGGATCCCGCGCTCTTCCAGCTCGCGCAGGCGTTCGGTCAGCACCTTGGCCGAAACGAGCGGGATGTCGGCGCGGAGTTCCGAGAAGCGCCGGGGACCCGGGGAAAGATGCCACAGGATCATCGGCGTCCAGGCCCCGCCGATGAAGGCCATGCAGTCCGACAGCGGGCACATCGGATGCGGCATGCGGTTCTTGCGGATCACGGTCATTCGCTTGCCCCTGAAGCGGCTGATCCCGAGATAGTGCTTTCCTCGCGTTACCGCAAGTTACCACGCCAATCGCCCTGGCCCCGATTTCTCGCAGAAATCGGACCGGAGCCTTGAAGGCTCCGCCCTCATCCCGTCGGCGGTCCGATCAGGTCCCAGCGGTTGCCGAACGGGTCGCGCCAGACCGCGACGCTGCCATAGGGTTCGTGCCGGGGCGCCTCCTCGAACGTGACCCCGGCGGCCAGCATCGCGGCATGGTCGCGGGCGAAATCGTCGGTTTGCAGGAACAGGAACACCCGGCCCCCGGCCTGTTTGCCGATGGCGGCCCGTTGCGCCTCGCCTTCGGCCCGGGCCAGCACCAACCGGGTGCCGCCGCCCGCAGGCTCCACCGTCACCCAGCGCTTGCGGCCCTGGTCGATGTCCTGAACCAGCCGGAACCCGAGCGTTCCGACATAGAATGCGAGCCCGGCCTCATAATCCGGCACGACCAGCGCGATGGCAGAGATGCGCGACGTCACCTAGACCCGCGTGTCCGGCAGGCTGATCCGCGCCACCTGTTCGGCGATCGGGTCGACCGACAGCGGGTGCAGGTCGGCAACATGGCTGGCGGGGTTGCCCATCGCCACCCATTCGCCGCCCTTGTAGATTTCCAGCGCCGAGAAACCCGCCTTGTAGCCCATCTTCCGGCTGCCCGGCACCCAGTAGCCGAGGTAGACGTAAGGCAGCCCCGCCTCGCGCGCGATGGCGACGTGGTCGAGGATGACATAGGTGCCAAGGCTCATCTCGGTCAGCGCCGGGTCGTAGAAGCTGTAGACCATGCTGAGGCCATCGTCGAAGACGTCGGTCAGGCAGACCGCCGCCAGCTGGCGACCGCGCTCGCCGTCATCGGCGGGCCTCGTGTATTCGATCACCCGGCTCTTGATCGGGGTTTCCTCGATCATCGCGGCGAATTCGAAGATGTCCATGTCGGCCATGCCGCCATCGGCGTGGCGGTCGTCGAGATAGCGGCGGAAGAGCGTGAACTGGTCCTCCGTCGCCCAGGGGCTTGTCGCGTTGCGCTTCAGCATCGCGCCCCGTTTCAGGATGCGCTTCTGCGTGCGCGAGGGCTGGAAATCCGCCACCCGGATCCGCGCCGAGAGACAGGCCGAACATTCCGCGCAGGAGGGCCGGTAAAGCACGTTCTGGCTGCGCCGGAACCCCTGTTTCGACAGCGTGTCGTTCAGCTTCTGCGCATGTTCGCCCTGCAACGCGGTGAACAGCTTCCGCTCCATCCGCCCCGGAAGATAGGGGCAGGGCTGCGGCGCCGTCACATAGAACTGGGGCGTGAGGGGCAGTGAGTGGCGCATCGGCTTCTGATCAGGGTCGGATCGCACCAGAGCCTAGCAAGGCAAAGGCCATCCGCCAAGCGGCGTCTGCGGGGAAACGAAAAGCCCGCCCGTGCGGGGGCACGGGCGGGGCAGGGAGCAGGTCGGGCGATCAGTATTCGCCGGGCCGCGCCCCCGGTTCGGGCTTCGTCTCTGCCCCGGCTTCGGCGGCATCCTGCGCGGCGGTGGTCCGGGCGCGTTCGTCCATGAAGCTGTCGAACTCGGACTTGTCCTTGGAACTGCGGAGCCGCTGCAGGAAGGTCTCGAACGCCTCCTGCTCTTCCTCCAGCCGACGCAGGGCCTGGGCCTTGTAGTCGTCGAAGGCGCGGTTGCCGGTCGGCTGGCCCGCGCGCATCGCGTGGCGGCCCCAGGCATGATGGTGGTCATGGTGGCGGCGGTGGCCGCAGGAACGTGCGAACATCTGTTTTCCCCAGATCATGTAGGCCAGCAGGGCAAGCCCCACGGGCCAGAAGATGATGAAGCCCAGGACCATCGCGGCGATCCAGGCCCATTTGCCGCGCTGGTCGAGCCAGGCCTCGGAGCGGCGGAAGGCGTTGCGGATCCCGCCAGGCCGGGCGGTGTCGGTCGTCGTGTACATCGGCGGGTCTCCAGTTGATGTGAATGTGTTTCACATGAACGAAGATGGAGCATGCCCGACCGTCACGCAAGGGCGTATGTAAAGTATTTTCACATGAGGCACGGACAGGCCGTTTTCCGCCTATCCGGTGAAGTCCGCGACCCTTGCGCCGGTTGCCTGAAGCAGCGCCCGTGGCGCGGCGCGGAACATGTGGCGGGGCGTGCCCGCTGCGGCCCAAACCTCCGGAAACTCCAGCAGGCGCGGGTCGAAGAAGCCGGGCAGGGGTGTCAGGTGCCCCAGGGGTGCCACCCCGCCGATGGCGAAGCCGGTGACCCGCCGCACGACCTCGACTTCGGCCCGCGACAGCGCCTCTCCCGCCAGCGCTGCCGCCTTGGCAAGGTCCACGCGGTTGCCGCCCGCCGTCAGGAACAGGAACAGCCCGCTTTCCCCCTGGAACAGGATCGACTTGACGATCTGGTCGACCGCGACCCCGGCCTCAGCCGCCGCCGCCTCGGCAGTGCGGATTTCGCCCTTCGCCTCGACCGGCGCATCCGCAAGCCCCGCCGCCCGCAACGCCGCTGCCACGCGGGCCAATGACTTCGACATCTCGCCTCCCTTTGTTGCGCCGAGCCAACCATCCCGGCTTTCCCCGGTCAATCCGTTCAGGCTGTTGACCCTTCCGTCCCGTCGCCGCAAGGTCCGGCCATGACCCTTGCCGCCCGCATCACCCGCACGCCCATCGCCTTCGATCCCGCCGCCGCCGCCGACCTGCGCGCCGACCTCCAGGGCTTCGCGCCCGAGGTGATGGACCTGATGGCCGCCACCGCCGGATGCAGCCCCTACCTGCGCGGCTTGATGCTGCGCGAATCCGACTGGCTGCGGGAGGCGGTGGAAGACCCCGAAGCCGCCCTCGCCACCACCCTCTCCGCCGCCGACAGCCTCGCTGCCGAAGCCCTTCCCCTTGCGCTGCGCCAGGCCAAGCGCCGCGTCGCCCTCCTCGCCGCGCTCTGCGACCTCGGCGGCGCCTGGCCGCTGGAACAGGTCACCGGCGCGCTCACCCGGCTGGCCGACAAGGCGGTCCACCTCTCGCTCACCACCCTCGTTGCCGAGGAAATCCGCCGCGGCAAGCTCCCCGGCGCCACCCCCGACGACGCTGCCACCGCCGGGGGCATGGTGGCCCTCGCAATGGGCAAGATGGGGGCGGGGGAACTCAACTATTCCTCCGACATCGACCTGATCTGCCTCTTCGACGAAACCCGCTATCCGGGCGAGGAGCAGGAGGCCCGCGCCAGCTTCATCAAGGTCACGCGAAGGATGACCGCGATCCTGTCCGACACGACCGACGGCTACGTCTTCCGCTCCGACCTGCGCCTGCGCCCCGACGCCTCCGTCACCCCGGTCTGCCTGTCGATGGCCGCCGCCGAGGCCTATTACGAGGCCGAGGGCCGCACCTGGGAACGCGGGGCCTATATCAAGGCGCGACCCTGCGGCGGCGACGTGCTAGCCGGGGCGCGGTTCCTGAGAACCCTCACCCCCTTCGTCTGGCGCAAGCACCTGGATTTCGTCGCTATCCAGGACGCCCATGACATGCGCCTGCGCATCCGCGACCACCGCGGCCTGCACGGGCCGATCACGGTGGAAGGCCACAACATGAAACTCGGGGCAGGGGGCATCCGCGAGATCGAATTCTTCACCCAGACCCGCCAGCTGATCGCCGGGGGCCGCGACCCCTCGCTTCGGGACCGGACCACCGTGGGCGGCCTCGCCGCGCTGGCCGAAAAGGGCTGGGTCCCGGCCGAGGTGGCCAAGGACCTGACCACGCTCTACCGCGCCCACCGCGAGGTGGAACACCGCCTGCAGATGGTGAACGACGCCCAGACCCATTCCCTGCCCACCACGACGGAAGGCATCGCCCGGATCGCTGCCTTCTGCGGGCAAAGCGAAGGGGACTTCCGCCGCGATCTGCTGGACCGTCTGAACCGCACCGACCGCCTGACCGAGGGCTTCTTCGCCCCCGGCGAGGTGGAAGACGGCCCGCAACTTTCCGACACCGCGCGCGAGATCACCAAGGGCTGGGAAAGCTACCCCGCGCTGCGCTCCGACCGCGCGCAGGCGATCTTCCGCCGCCTCCGGCCCCGGCTTCTCAAGGAACTCGCCAAGGCCGCCAACCCCGACGAGGCGCTGGTGGCGCTGGACGGCTTCCTCGCCGGGTTGCCCGCAGGCGTGCAGATATTCGCTCTGTTCGAGGCCAACCCGACGCTGGTCGAACTGATCGTCGACATCGCAGGCTCCGCCCCCGCGCTGGCCCGCTACCTGTCGCGCAACGCCGCCGTGCTGGACGGGGTGATCGGCGGCAGCTTCTGGGGCGACTGGCCGGGAACCGCGGCGCTGCGCAGCGAACTCGCCGCCCGCATCGCCCCCGCGCCGGACTACGAGGCCCGGCTCGACATGGCCCGGCGCTGGATGAAGGAATGGCACTTCCGCATCGGCGTTCACCACCTGCGCGGCCTGATCGACGGGTTCGAGGCCGGCAAGCACTATGCCGATCTGGCGGAAGCCGTGGTGCAGGTGATCTGGGCCGAAGCGACCAGTGACTTCGCCCGCAAGCACGGGGCCATGCCCGGACGCGGGGCGGTGCTGATCGGCATGGGCTCGATGGGGGCCGCCCGGCTGAACGCGGGCTCCGACCTCGATCTGATCGTGATCTACGACGACCAGGGCGTCGAAGGCTCCGACGGGCCCCGTCCGCTGGCCACGCGTCCCTACTATTCGCGGCTCACGCAATCCCTCGTCACGGCGCTCACCGCCCAGATGCCGGAAGGGCGGCTCTACGAGGTCGACATGCGGCTCCGCCCCTCGGGCCGCGCCGGTCCGGTGGCGACCAGCCTCCAGAGCTTCACCACCTATCAGGAGACCGAGGCCTGGACCTGGGAACACCTCGCCCTGACCCGCGCCCGGGTGCTGGCGGGGGAACCCACGCTGGCGGGCGAGGTCGAGGCCTTCCGCCGCGACCTGCTGGCGGCGAAGGGGCAGGGGGCGCGGGTGAAGCCCGACGTGGCCGAGATGCGCGCGCGCCTCCAGTCGGCAAAACCGGCGCAAGGCGACTGGGACGCGAAGAACGGCCCGGGCCGGATCATGGACATCGAGCTTGCCGCCCAGACCACGGCGCTCATCGCCGGAAGCCCCGCGCGCAGCGTGGAACGCCAGATCGCGGCGGGAGAAGGCCGCCAACTGCCGGTTTCCGACGCGCAGGCCCTCGCCTCCGCCTACAGGCTCATGTGGCGGCTGCACGCTGCGGCGCGGCTCCTGAGCGAGCGCGCGCTGGACTGGGAGTCCTTGGGCGAAGGTGGTCGTGCCTTCATCCTGCGCGAGACCGGGGCAGCGGATGCAGAGGCGCTGGCGCGGGACCTGGCGCAGGCGGTGACAGGGGCAGAGGCCGCCGTGACGCGGCTGGTGGGGACGACGGATGGGGAGACGGGCGATGGAACTGGCTGAGGCCGACCCGAAGGGGCTGGTGCGCGAAAGCTACCGGATCGAGGGCATCACCCCCGGCGAATGCCGGTCGATCTTCATGGACTGGGCGCTGTCGATCCCGGTCGGCCGTTCGGTCCCCGACGCCGTTAGGGTGCTGATCGCAACCTATGCGCTGCCCGAGCCCGGCCACCCGATGTCCGCCGTCCTGCAACAGGCGCTGACCAAACCCGACGCGCCCCGCCGCCGGGGCGGCAGGATCGGGCGGCAGGGCCTGACCGGCTAAAGGTTGCGGGGCAGGGCGGAGGCCTCGCGCGCCAGCCGGGTGATCGCCGCCCAGTCGCCCTTGGCCATCGCCTCCTTCGGCGCGACCCAGCTGCCGCCGACGCAGAGGATGTTCTTCAGGCCCAGGTAGTCCGGCGCGATCTTCAGGCTGATCCCGCCCGTGGGGCAGAACTTCACCTGCGGAATCGGCGAGCCGATGGATTTCAGGTAAGCCGCGCCCCCCGCCTGTTCCGCCGGGAAGAACTTCTGCACGGTATAGCCCTTCTCCAGGAGCGCCATGATCTCGCTGGCGGTCGCGGCACCGGGCAGCAGCGGCAACCCTTCGTCCTCGCAAGCCGCGATGATCCGGTCGGTCGCGCCGGGCGAGACCCCGAACCGCGCCCCCGCCGCCTTCGCCGCCTTCACATCCGCAGGGGTGAGCAGGGTGCCCGCGCCGACGACACCCCCCGGCACTTCGGCCATCGCCCGGATCGCCTCCAGCGCTACCGGCGTGCGCAGCGTGACCTCCAGCGCCGGAAGCCCCCCCGCGACCAGCGCCTTTGCGAGCGGTTTGGCATGGGACAGATCGTCGATCACCAGCACGGGAACGACGGGGGCAAGGCGACAGATTTCGGCAGCTTTCTGCGACTGTTCGGCAGGGGTCATGTTCGGCTCCTTCAGGCCCCGGCGTCGGGGAGGTGGATGGTGCGGGAGCCTCCGGCGGGGATATTTGTCACAAAGATGAAACGGCAGGGGCAGGGTTGACCCCCCATCTCGGGCCGGAGAACCGGGGGAGACGGGGGGCCTTTCACCTTTGGCGGTCATCGGCGTCCCCGCCTGTACCGCATCGGTAACTTATCCCCTGAGTCCTTTCATCTTTGTTAAAATATCCCCGCCGGAGGCAGCGACAGAAGTTGCGGGCGCTCGGCCTGGAGTTACAGGACCAGCGCCGCCCCGGTATCGGCGGGGCCGGCATGGCGGCGGAAGGCGGCGAACAGCTCGCGCCCGATGCCATGTTCGTTGGCGGAGAGGTCGGCCACGACAGGGGCGCGGGTGTCGAAATCGGACGCGAGGACCGTCAGCGTCCCCGCCACGGCGTCCAGCCGCACGACATCCCCATCCCGCAGCCGCGCCAAGGGTCCGCCCGCCGCCGCCTCGGGTGCAACGTGGATCGCGGCGGGCACCTTGCCGCTGGCCCCCGACATCCGGCCATCCGTCACCAGCGCCACCTTCAGCCCGCGGTCCTGCAGGACCGACAGCGTCGGTGTCAGCGAGTGCAGTTCCGGCATCCCGTTCGCCTGCGGTCCCTGGAAGCGCACCACCACCACCGTATCCGACACGAACTCGCCCGCCTTGAACGCTGCCTTCACCGCGTCCTGGCTGTGGAACACCCGCGCGGGGGCCTCGATCACCTGCCGCTCCGGCGCCACCGCCGAGACCTTGATCACCCCGCGCCCGAGGTTCCCTGCCAGAAGCTTCAGCCCGCCCTGCGCCGCGAAAGGCTCCGCCGCCGGGCGCACGATACGGTCGTTCAGGCTCGCCACCGGCCCCGCCCGCCAGCCGAGCCGTCCGCCCTCCAGCACCGGCTCCTGCCGGTAGGACGCCAGCCCGTCCCCCGCCACCGTCTTTGCGGCGCCATGCAACAGCCCCGCATCCAGGAGCTGCCCGATCAGGAACTGCAAGCCCCCCGCCGCGTGGAAATGGTTCACGTCCGCCAGCCCGTTCGGATAGACCTTGGCCATCAGCGGCACCACCTCGCTGAGGTCCGCGAAGTCCTGCAGGTCCAGGATCACGCCCGACGCCCGCGCCATCGCCGGCAGGTGCAGCACCAGGTTGGTCGACCCTCCCGTCGCCATCAGCCCGACGATGCCGTTCACATAAGCCCGCTCGTCCAGGATCTCTCCCGCCGGGCGGAAGTCATTCCCCAGCGCGGTGATCGCTGCCGCCCGATCGACAGCCGCCACCGTCAGCGCCTCGCGCAAGGGCGTGCCGGGGTTCACGAAACTCGCCCCCGGCAGGTGCAGGCCCATGAACTCCATCAGCATCTGGTTGGTGTTGGCCGTGCCGTAGAAGGTGCAGGTCCCCGGCCCGTGGTAGCTGGCCATCTCCGCCGCCATCAGCTCTTCCCGCGTGGCGCGGCCCTCGGCCCAGGCGTTCCGCACCCGGCTCTTCTCGTCGTTCGGGATGCCGCTCGTCATCGGTCCCGCCGGGACGAAGACCGCCGGGACATGGCCGAATGCCGCCGCCGCCATCACCAGGCCGGGCACGATCTTGTCGCAGACGCCCAGATACAGTGCCGCGTCGAAGCAGTCGTGGCTGAGCGCCACCCCCGCCGCCAGCGCGATCACGTCGCGGGAGAAGAGCGACAGTTCCATCCCCGGCTGGCCTTGCGTGACCCCGTCGCACATCGCCGGGACCCCGCCCGCGACCTGCACCGTGACCCCCGCCTTCGCGGCGGCCGCCCGGATCAGCTCGGGGTAGCGTTCGTAGGGTTGATGCGCCGAGAGCATGTCGTTGTAGGCCGTCACGATGCCGAGGTTCGCGATCTTCGCCTCGGCCAGCGCGCCCTTCGCCTCTCCCATCGCCGCATAGGCATGGGCCTGGTTGCCGCAGCTCAGATGCGCCCGGACCGGACCCTTCGCCACCGCCTTGCCCATCCGCTCCAGATACTGCCCGCGCGTCGCCTCCGACCTGGCGCGGATGCGGTCCGTGACGCGGGCAAGGGTCGGGTGAAGCGGCATGGCGTCCTCTGCTTTGCTGACGGGAGGCCTATAGCACCAACTGTTAGCGCTAACAACCGGCATTCGACGGCATTTCGCCACCAGTAGGCCAACCAGAGCGGGAATTGATCGCCGGAAAGGCTCAACTGGCACGAGAAAGCCCGAAAGTCGTCCGAATCTTTACCGCGCCGGGCCAAAAAGCCAACAAACAAACGTGGCACTCATCCGCATCACCCCGATCCTGGAGATGCAGATGAAGAAGATCACCCTTGTCGTTCCCGCCGCCGCCGCTGTCGTCCTGCTGTCTGCAATGGTCATCGCCGCCCCGCAGGCGGGCGCCAGCAAGGACCGGATCGCCTCGGCGCCGGACCGCTCGGAAGCCTTCCAGATCGCCAGCGCCGACTGAGGCAGCCGCCGCAGCCCTGGCCCCTCGGTCGGGGGTATCCCGGATATTGCCTTTGCCGGATGCATGGGGAACACTTCGCCAACGCCTGAAAAGCGGAGCCTCATGATGCGCGCCACCGTCCTGATCCTGATCCTCGCCCTCGGTTCGGGCATCGCCCGGGCCGAGGATCTTGCCGCAACCACAGGGACGGGCGCAGCCTCGGGCATCATGGTCAACTCCTCGATCAGCCTGAACCTGCCACTCCTCGCCGCGGACCCTGCGGCCCGGCAGGCAGAGGAGGAAGGCCATCGCCGTGACCTCTACCAGCGCGCGATCCGGGAATGCGCGGTGCTGCTGGACAGCATCGCCAGTTCCTGCACGATCACCTCGGTCAGCGTGTCGACCCAGGTCAACAGCAACCCCGGCCAGGCTGACTATCTCTATGCCACGGCCAACATCGCCATGCAGGTCGCGCTGAAGTAACCTTCCGGGCGGGCGCGAAAGCGGCTATGCGGGGCCCTGACCAAGGCCGGAAGGGGACCTGCATGACTTCGACCGATGACGACGCCACGCCCCGCGCCACTCCGGTCGTGCGCCTGAAGCCCAAGGCCGAGGCGCGGGCGATCCGGCACGGCTTCCCCTGGGTCTATGCCGACGAACTTGTCACCGACCGGCGCACGCAGGGCCTCGCCCCCGGCGCGCTGGCGGTGCTGGAGGATGGCGAGCGTCGCCCGCTGGGTCTTGTCACGGTCAACGTGAAATCGAAGATCATCGCCCGGATGCTGGACCGCGACCCCGAGGCGGTGATCGGCCAGGCCTGGTTCGCGGCGCGACTGTCGAAGGCGCTGGCCCATCGGGCGCGCCTTTATCCGCAGCCCTTCTACCGTCTGGTCCATGCCGAATCCGATGGCTTGCCCGGCGTGGTGATCGACCGTTTCGGCGAGCTGGCCGTCGTCCAGCCCAACGCCGCCTGGGCCGAGGCGCATCTTGCCGACCTTGTGGCCGCGCTGGTTTCGGTCACGGGCGTCGCGACAGTGATCAAGAACGGCTCGGGCCGGGCGCGGGGCCTCGAAGGTCTGGCCGAGGAAATCGCGGTGGTGCATGGCGCCGCGCCCTCTGCGCCGGTCCCGGCGCCGATGAACGGCGCGACCTACATGGCCGACCTGATGGGCGGCCAGAAGACCGGGCTCTTCTTCGACCAGCGCGAGAACCACGCTTTCGCCGCCCGGCTGGCCAGAGGGGCGAAGGTTCTGGACGTCTTCTGCCACGTCGGCGGCTTCGCTCTGGCCGCGCTGGCGGGGGGCGCCCAGTCGGCGCTGGCCGTCGATGCCTCCGCTCCGGCGCTGGCGCTGGCGGGGCAGGGGGCCCAGGCCTCCGGTTTCGCCGACCGCTTCGCCACCCGGCAGGGCGATGCCTTCGAGGTGCTGGAGGCTTTGGGCCAGGAAGGCGCGCGCTTCGATCTGGTGATCTGCGACCCGCCCGCCTTCGCCCCCGCCAAGCCCGCGCTGGAGGCGGGCCTGCGCGCCTATGAACGCATCGCCCGCCTTGCCGCGCCGCTGGTCGCGCCCGGCGGCTATCTGGTGCTCTGCTCCTGCTCCCATGCTGCCGACCTGCACGCCTTCCGCAACGCCTCCGCCCGCGGCATCGGGCGCGGGGGCAGGCGCGGCCAGATCATCCACACCGGCTTTGCCGGGCCCGACCACCCGGTCCTGCCGCAACTGGCGGAATCCTCCTACCTCAAGGCGCTGGCCTTCCGGCTGGACGGATGAAGGCCGTCCTCGACGCCTGCGTCCTCTATCCCACCGTCCTGCGCGAGATCCTGCAAGGCGCGGGCGAGGCGGGGCTCTACCAGCCGGTCTTCTCCGACCGCATCCTGCGCGAATGGGTGCTGGCAACGGCGAAGCTCGGCCCCGCCGCCCCGGCGATTGCCGAGGGCGAGGCGGCAGTCCTGCGCGGCCTGTTCCCCCGCGCGCTGGTCCGCGAACACCCCGAGATCGAGGCCCGGCTCCTTCTTCCCGACCCGAACGACCGCCACGTCCTTGCCAGCGCCATCGCCAGCAGCGCCGACGCGATCATCACCTTCAACGCGCAGGATTTCCCCGGCCACATCCTTGCTGCCGAGGGGATCACCCGCCGCGACCCCGATGGCTTCCTGTGGGAACTTCACTCGCACCACCCCGACACGATGGCGCGCATCGTCGAAACCGTGCGCGCCAAGGCCGAGGCGATCTCCGGCCAGCCCGTCGCGCTGAAACCCCTCCTGAAACGCGCGCGACTCTACCGGCTGGCGAAGGCGCTGGGGGTCTAGATCCAAATTCCTTAAGCAAGGAATTTGCCAAATTTCTTCCTCAAGAAATTTGCCGCTCACCGCACCCAGCGCGCCTCGTTGGCCTCGATGGCGGCGATCCGTTCCCCGACATGCGGGTGGCTGAGGAGCCAGGCCGGCATTCCCCCGGCCCGGTTCTTCGTCAGCGCATCCAGCTTGCGGAAGAGCGACTTCTGCGGCCCGGTCCCGATCCCCGCCTTGATCAAGAGCGCCGTCGCATAGGCATCCGCCTCGAACTCGTCCCGCCGCGACAGCCTTGCCATCAGCGCGGTGGAGATCAGGTTGGCGATCCAGACCCCGATGAAGGGCAGGAAGCGGCTCAGAAGCGCCGACAGCATCATGAAGACCGCGTTCTGCCCGGTGAAGTCGATCATCCGCCGCCGCATGTGCCCCTGCGCGACATGGCCCATCTCATGCGCGATCACGCTCGCCAGTTCCTCCGCCGTCACCTCGCCCTGCGCCTTCCGGTTCAGGAACCCGCGCGTGAGGAAGATGCGCCCGTCCGGCGCGGCCAGCCCGTTCACCGGCTCCACCTCGAAGACCCGCACCCTGATCTCCGGGATCCCCATCGCCGCCGCCATCCGGTCGGCGAGCCGGGTGATCGACGGATCGGTCAACGGCACCGACTGTTCGTCCAGCATCCGCCGCGTGCGCCAGACCGAAAAGCGCATCATCAGGAACGCGTAGAGGACGACGAGGAGAAGGGGCAGGACCTTGATCATGCCGCCGATATAATCATCCGCGCGCCCGAAGCCTAGCGCAGCTCGCGCACGCCCCGCGCCAGCCCGTCCAGCGTCATCGGCACCATCCGACCCTCGAAGATCCCGCGGATCAGCGCGGTCGAGCGGCTGTGGCCCCAGGCCCGCTCCTCCACCGGGTTGATCCACAGGTGCTGCGGCCATTGCGCCCGCAGCCGGTCCAGCCAGACCGCCCCCGCCTCGCGGTTCCAGTGCTCGTTCGCGCCACCGGGATGGGTCACCTCATAGGGCGACATCGCCGCATCGCCGACCAGGATCAGCCGCCAGTCCGGGCCATAGGTCCGCAGCACGTCCCAGGTCGGGGTCTGGTGGTCCCAGCGCCGCCGGTTGTCGCGCCAGAGCCCCTCATAGACGCAGTTGTGGAAGTAGAAGACCTCCAGATGCCGGAACTCGGCCTTGGCGGCGGTGAACAGCTCCTCCATCACCTGCACATGCGGGTCCATCGACCCGCCGATGTCGAGGAGGAGCAGCACCTTGACCGCATTCCGCCGCTCGGGGCGCGTCTGCACGTCGAGCCAGCCCTGCGCCGCCGTCGCCCGGATCGTGCCGTCCAGGTCCAGCTCCTCCGCCGCCCCCTCGCGCGCCCAGCGGCGCAGGCGGCGCAGCGCCAGTTTCATCGTCCTTGTGCCGATCTCGGCGTCGCCGTCCAGGTTGCGGAACTCGCGCCGGTCCCAGACCTTGACCGCCCGCTGGTGGCGGCTCTGGTCCTGCCCGATCCGCACGCCTTCGGGGTTGTAGCCATAGGCGCCGAAGGGCGAGGTCCCCGCCGTGCCCACCCATTTCGACCCGCCCTGATGGCGCCCCTTCTGCTCGGCCAGCCTTTGCCGCAGCGTCTCCATCAGCTTGTCGAACCCGCCCAGGGCCTTGATCGCCGCGCGCTCCTCGGCGCTCAGATGCCGCTCGGCCAGTTTTT
>NZ_JAYRPN010000131.1:0-3958 GCF_041911175.1 Tabrizicola sp. | reverse complement strand
CCCTGTTCGGCGCCAAGCTTGCGCCGTTCGAGGCCTGGCTCCTGATCCGGGGCCTGCGCACGCTGGTGCCGCGCATGCGTCAGCACCAGGCCACCGCCGACCTTTTCGCCGACCGCCTGGCCGCCCTGCCCTTCGTGCGCCGGGTCAACTCGCCCACCACCAACATGGTGCCGGGGCTGACGGGCCGGTCCGGGTTGATGTCGGTGGAGTTCGACGAGTCAGTGAACGTCCCCCGGCTGGCCGACGCCCTGCGCTTCTTCCGCCTGGGCGTCAGCTGGGGCGGGTTCGAAAGCCTGATCCTGCCCGCACAAGTGGGTCTCGCCCAGGCGGGGGAATTCAACTCGATGCGCAAGTTCGGCGTGCCGTCCACGCTCGTCCGGCTCAGCCTCGGGCTGGAGAATGCAGACGATCTATGGGCCGACATGTCGGCGGCCCTGGCAACAAGCAGAAACTGACAACCAAAGGGAGTGAGTGCGATGAAGAAACTGATTGCCGGCGCCGGGCTTTTGGCGGTGCTTCTGGGGACGGCCGTCTCGGCCGAGACCCTGAAACTGGTCGAGGTGATCACCAGCCCCGAACGCACCGAGGTGCTCAAGGGCATGGTCGACGGCTACAAGGCCGCCAATCCGGGCGTCGACGTGGAGATCATCTCGATCCCCTGGGGCCAGGCCTTCGAGACCGTCGCCACCATGATCGCGGGCGGCGACACCCCCGACGTGATCGAGATGCCCGATACCTGGCAGGCGCTTTATGCCGACCAGCTGATGCCGCTGGATGAACGAGTCGCCGCGTGGGAGCACGGCGCGACGCTGACCCAGAAGACCATCGACATGGGCAAGCTTGCCAATGGCAAGATCACCATGATCCCCTACGGCTTCTACCTGCGGGCGATGTTCTACAACAAGAAGCTGTTGGCCGAGGCAGGCGTCGCCGAGCCGCCGAAGACGATGGACGAATTCATGGCCGCCTCGGAGGCGGTCTCGAAGCTTGACGGCAAATACGGCTACTGCCTGCGCGGCGGGCCGGGCGGCACGAACGGCTGGATCATGATGGCCGCGGTGATGAACGGCTCGAACGAGTTCTTCACTGCGGACGGCAAGAGCCGCATCAACGAACCCGGCTCGATCGCGGGCCTGCAGTTCCTGATGGACCTCTACCAGAAGGGCTATGCGCCGAAGGACAGCGTGAACTGGGGCTTCAACGAGATCGTCGCCGGCTTCTATTCCGGCACCTGCGCCTTCCTCGACCAGGACCCCGACGCGCTGATCGCCATCGCCGAGCGGATGCCGGCCGAGGACTTCGCCGTGATGCCGATGCCGGTCGGTCCTGCGGGCAAGGCCTTCCCGACCATCGGCTTCGCGGGCTGGTCGGTGTTCAACTCGACCGAACACGCCGATGACGCCTGGAACCTTGTGGCCTACCTCTCCTCGCCCGAGTCGAACTCGACCTGGGCAAAGCGGGTGGGCGTGATCCCGATCCACCAGGGCGCCGACCAGGACCCCTTCTTCAAGACCGACCAGTTCAAGGGCTGGTTCGAAGAGCTGAACAGCCCGGACTACATCCCCACCATCATGCCGACCTATCTGGAACAGTGGGGCTACTTCACCTCGACCATCCTGAAGGACTCTGCGCAAGAGGCCCTGCTGGGCCAGAAGACCGCGCAGGAACTGGGCGACGAATGGGCCGCCTTCCTGACGGACGAATACGCCAAATGGAAAGCCAAGCAGTGACGCAAGCCACTCAGGCGCCCGGGGCAACCCGGGCGCACCAGCGCTTCGTCTGGTCCCAGCTCATCGAACCCTATCTGTACCTCACACCGGCTTTGGTGCTGATCGCGCTTGTCATGCTGATCCCGCTGGTGGTGGGCGTCAGCTACTCGTTCCAGTCGATCATGCTGCTGAAGCCCGGCGAGGCGGAGTGGGTCGCGCTGGACAACTACCTTGCGCTCTGGTCCGACAAGAAGTTCTGGATCTCGCTGGAAAACACCCTGGTCTGGACCTTCGGCTCGCTGTTCTTCCAGTTCACGCTGGGCCTTGGCCTGGCACTGCTGCTCAACACCCGCTTCCCGCTGAAGCGGCTGTTCCAGGCCATCGTCTTCCTGCCCTGGGCGGTGCCCACCTTCCTGACCGCGCTCACCTGGGCCTGGCTTTTCAACCCGGTGATCGGCCCCCTGCCGCACTGGCTTGCCGCCATCGGCATCCTGCCCGAGCCATTCAACATTCTGGGCGATCCCGACCTTGCGATCTGGGGCCCGATCGCGGCGAACATCTGGTTCGGCGTGCCCTTCTTCGCCATCACCCTTCTGGCCGCGCTGCAATCCATCCCCTCCGAACTATATGAGGCGGCCGAGATCGACGGTGCGACGGCCTGGCAGACCTTCACCAAGATCACCCTGCCCTTCCTGGCCCCGATGATCGCTATCACCGTCATGCTGCGCACGATCTGGATCGCCAACTTCGCCGACCTGATCTTCATCATGACCGGCGGCGGACCGGCCAATTCCACCCAGATCCTCTCCACCTACATCTTCACCACCGCCTTCAAGAAGCTGGACTTCGGCTATGCCTCGACGCTGGCAGTCGCGCTCCTGTTCCTGCTTTTCGTCTATGCCGTGGTGCTTCTGGCGCTGCGCCGCCGCTTCGTGAGGCTGTGATGGCCGTCTCCGCCCGCCGCAATCCGCTGCTCACCCTCGGCAAATACGCCGCGATCCTGTTCTACCTCGGCTTCGCGCTCTTCCCGCTGTACTGGCTGCTGAAGATCGCGATCACGCCCGACAAGCTGATCTTCACCGAAGGCACGGCGCTCTGGCCCTCCACGGCGACGCTGGACAACTTCACCAAGGTGATCTGGCAGACCGACTTCCTGCGCTTCTTCTGGAACAGCCTGGTCGTCTCGCTCACCTCGGCCGCCATCACCACCGTGATCGCCGCCGCCTCGGGCTATGCCTTCTCGCGCTTCCGGTTCCGCGGGCAGAAACTGGTCATCGCCCTGATGCTGCTGACGCAGATGTTCCCGCTTCTGATGATCATCGCGCCGATCTACAAGATCGTCGCCACCCTGGGCCTCCTGAACTCGCTCTCCAGCCTGATCCTGGTCTACACCGCCTTCAACATCCCCTTCGCCACCTTCCTGATGCAAAGCTTCTTCGACGGCATCCCGAAGGACCTGGAGGATGCCGCGATGATGGACGGCTGCACCCGCTTCCAGGCCTTGCGCAAGGTGATCCTGCCGCTGACCCTGCCGGGCCTCGGCGCGACGCTGGGCTTCATCTTCACCGCCGCCTGGTCCGAGGTGCTGTTCGCCCTCATGCTCATCCGGTCCGAGGACAGCATGACCTTCCCGGTCGGCATGCTGACCTTCGTGTCGAAGTTCTCGGTCGACTGGGGGCAGATGATGGCGGCGGGCGTGCTGGCGCTCATCCCCTCCTGTCTCTTCTTCATCTTCATCCAGCGATACCTGGTCCAGGGCCTGACCTCTGGCGCGGTGAAAGGCTGACACATGGCCCGTCTCGACCTTCTCGGCATCGAAAAGCGCTTCGGCGCGATCGAAGTGCTGCGCGATGTGAACCTTGCCATCGCCGATGGCGAGTTCATCGTGCTCGTCGGCCCCTCCGGCTGCGGCAAGTCCACGCTTCTGCGGATGATCGCCGGGCTGGAGGATATCTCGGCGGGCGATTTCCTGATCGACGGCCAGCGCATGAACGAAGTGGCGCCGCGCCACCGCGACATCGCGATGGTGTTCCAGTCCTACGCGCTTTACCCGCACATGGACGTCGCGCGGAACATGGGCTTCTCGATGGAGATCCGCGGCGCCGAAGCCTCGGCCCGCAGCTCGCGCGTGGCCGCCGCCGCCCGCACGCTGGGGCTGGACAAGCTGACCCAACGCCTGCCCCGCGCGCTGTCAGGCGGCCAGCGTCAGCGTGTCGCGATGGGCCGCGCCATCGTGCGCGAACCCCGGG
>NZ_JAYRPN010000130.1:0-25481 GCF_041911175.1 Tabrizicola sp. | reverse complement strand
GCTCGACATCGTCACCGGCGGCACCGACACCCATCTGATGCTGGTCGACCTGCGCCCCAAGGGGGTGAAGGGCAACGCGACCGAGAAGGCCTTGGGCCGCGCCTGGATCACCTGCAACAAGAACGGCATCCCCTTCGACAGCGAGAAGCCGACGATCACCTCCGGCGTCCGCCTCGGCACCCCCGCGGGCACCACGCGCGGCTTCGGTGAGGCCGAATTCCGCCAGATCGCCCGCTGGATCATCGAGGTGGTGGATGGCCTGGCCGCGAGCGGCGAGGACGGCAACGCCGCCGTCGAAGCCCGCGTCCGCGCCGAAGTCGAAGCCCTCTGCAAACGCTTCCCGATCTACCCGGAGCTGTAAGGGAGCCAGTGACAGCGCTGCTCCGCCCTCGTTTCCTCTGGTCCAGCCTTGCGCTGGCCCTGCTGGCGGTGGGCGCATTCTGGGCCAGCGGAATCGTCGGCCTTGCCGCGCATCAACTTGCGATGCGCGGCACATCCACAGCGACGCCGACGCTCAGCCTCTCAAGCTACCATGTCGGGATCGAGGGCCAGCCCATCGCGGGCCTCGATGACAACACCTCGGGCCTCACCTTCAGCCCGGCGACCGGCACGCTCTTCACCGCCATCAACCGCCCCGCCGACGTCGCCGAACTCTCCCGCGACGGCCAGCTTCTGCGCCGCATCCCGCTTGACGGGGCCAGCGACGTGGAAGGCATCACCCATGTCGAGGGCGACCGCTTCATCCTGGTCGACGAGGGCCACCACCGCCTGTCCTGGGTCACGATCACGCCAGACACCACGGGGATCGACCTCGCGACCGCGCCTTTCCTCACGCTCGACCTCGGGGCCTTCAAGAACATGGGCTTCGAGGGCATCTCCTGGGACCAGCGCCGCAAGGAACTGGTCATCGTGCAAGAGATGTGGCCGGTCCGTGTGCTGGTGATCGGTGGGCTGGACCGGGCGGTCATGGGCCAGGGCCTTGGCGTCACCGTCCGGGAATGGCAGCCCGCCAGCTGGGCCGGGCATTTCGTCACCGACCTCTCCTCGGTCACGCTGCATGACGCCACCGGGAACATGCTCTTGCTCAGCGACATGTCCTCGATGCTGGCCGAATACGACCCCGATGGCGCTCCTCTGGGCCTGCTGACACTCTGGTCCGGCTGGCATGGGTTGACCGGCTCGGTGCCGCAAGCCGAGGGCGTGGCCATCGGCCCCGACGGCGCGGTCTTCATCGTGTCCGAGCCGAACCTCTTCTACCGCTTCGACCCTGAGGTCCCGCTTTCCCAACCTTGACGGCCAAGCCACCGGCCTGTCTCATCCAGGCATGACCGCCCCCACGACCCGCTCCCTCGAACACCGCATGGGCGACTGGGCCCGCGCACGACTGCCCTATGCCGTGGCCGAACTGGTGATGTTCGTGCTGAAACAGGGCTGGGCCTGTCTCTTCGGCGGGCTCCTCCTCGCCGCCATCATCGCGACGAAACTCGTCTGGCAGCCCGACTGGCCGGTCCAGCGCTACGACGCCCTCTTCCTCTTCGCCATCGCCACGCAAGTGATCTTCCTCTGGCGGAAACTGGAAACCTGGGAGGAAGCCCGCGTCATCCTCTTGTTCCACCTCACCGGCACGGCGATGGAGTGGTTCAAGGTCGACGCCGGGTCCTGGGCCTACCCCGAGGCCGGGGTCTTCAAGCTGATGGGGGTGCCGCTCTTCTCGGGCTTCATGTATGCCGCCGTCGGCAGCTACATGGCGCGGGTGATCCGGGTCTTCGACATGGCCTTCGCGCCCTACCCGCGCTTTTCCCTGACCGTGCTGCTGGCCACCGCGATCTACGTCAACTTCTTCGCCCACCATTTCCTGCCCGACATCCGGCTGGGGCTGTTCGTGGCCACCGTGGCGCTCTATGCCCGCACCCGCATCTGGTTTTGCGTGCATGACCGGCACTGGTGGATGCCCCTGCCGCTGGCCGCCTTCCTGTCGGCGCTGGCGCTCTGGCTGGCCGAGAACGTCGGCACCGCGACCGGGACGTGGATCTACTCCGGGCAGGTCGGCGGGCAACTGGTCAGCTTCGCCAAGATCGGGTCCTGGTATCTGCTCCTGTATGTGGCCTTCGTGACGGTGACGCTGGTCAGCCGGAGCGCGCTGTCGGCGCAGCCGCTGGACCTTGCCGGGGTCGCCGCAAAGCTTGCCAAATCGTAAACGTCCGCGGTCAAGCCACTGATTTCATTGACACGAAAAATCTGTCCACCGTGGACAGGGTCAGAAGTACCCCCGCCAGGCCAGGAAGCCGAAGAGGGCAACCAGAAGGACCAGCACCCCGAACCCGACCGACCCGACCATGCCCGCGAACAGGTCCCGCCGCCGCCCCACCGGGTCGATCGCGATCAGGTGCTTCACGCAGACATCATAGGCCTCGGTCACGTCGGCCATGTCGATCTGGCCCAGCAGTTTCGGGTTCTGCCCCTTCTGCGCCGACTGGGCCAGAAGCCGACCCGAGTCCCGCACCTTCTTCGGCAGGGTCCGCCCCGCCCGCTTCAGCTTGGCCGCAAGGTCGCGGCCTCCCAACCCCAGCCTCTCTTCCAGAAGCTGGGCCACCCGATCCGCCATCTGCTGGATCGTCACCGCACTCATCCGACACCCCATCGCCGCATCCCGCCGAACCTAGAGTTGTTCGCCCCGATGTTCAACCGCTCTGGCCTGACGGCGCGGGTAAGGCTATGGAAAACCATGCTCGCCACCATCCGCCATACCCCGCCGCAGTCGCCCGAGGCCCCGACCTTGGTCATCGCCCACGGCCTCTACGGCTCGGCCCGCAACTGGGGCGTGATCGCACGCCGCCTGGCCGACCGGCGCGAGGTGGTGGCCGTCGACATGCGCAACCACGGCGACAGCCCCCGCTTCCCGGTGCAGGGCTACCCCGAGATGGCCGCCGACCTGGCCGAGGTGATCGAGAGCCTGGGCGCGCCGGTCGACCTGATGGGGCATTCGATGGGCGGCAAGGCCGCGATGCAGCTGGCGCTGACCCGGCCCGAACTGATCCGCCGCCTGGTGGTCGCCGACATCGCCCCGGTGGCCTACAGCCACGACCAAAGCCAGCACGCCCGCGCGATGGCTTCGGTGGACCTTTCCACGATCAGGACCCGGGCCGAGGCCGATGCAGCGCTTTCGGCAGGCGTCGATGACCCGGCGCTGCGGGCCTTCTTCCTGCAATCGCTCGACCTGCGGCAACATCCCCCGCGCTGGAAGCTGAACCTGCCCGTGCTGGAGGCCGAGATGCCGAAGATCGTCGGCTGGCCCGGCACCGAAGGCCAGTTCCCGCGCCCTGCCCTGTTCCTGACCGGGGCCCAGTCGCAGTATGTCCGCCCCGAACAGCGCGAGACGATCCGCACCCTGTTCCCCAAGGCCCGTTTCGCGAAGATCCCCGGTGCAGGCCATTGGCTTCACGCCGAACAGCCGCGTGCTTTCGAAGAGACGGTCAGGGTCTTCCTGGAGGGCTGATCATTCGATCTGCTTGGCCACCGCCCAGGCCACCGGCGCCGCCAGCGCCGCGCCGCAGGCAGCCGCGATGACGATGGGCCAGAGCGTGCCATAGCCCGCCGTCAGCACCGCGATCACCCCGGTTCCCGCCATTGCGGTCGCGATCATCGAATACAGTATCATCGTCAGGCGCATGGCGCGGGCACTCCAGACCAACAGAACCGCAGTCATTATAGGCAAGAGGCACCGTTTCCGCCTTGATCCGGGTCAACCGGCCCTCGGCCCGACACCCGGTCAGGCTGCGGCCAGGACCGTGTGCAAGGCGGGAAGGTCCAGCGACACCGGGTTGCCCTTCATCGAGGATGCCTGCAAGGCGGCGGCCGCGATCTGCCTGTGCCAGTCTTCGGCGACACCCAGGGCCGCCAGGCCGGGCAGGCCCTGCGCCCAGGCCCAGGCTTGCAGGGCGACCGGGGCCTCCTCTGCGGTCGAGCCCAGCACTTCGGCCAGGACCGCGCAGACCTCGTCCAGCCGGTTGCGTGCAGCCCCCGAGGCCGCCTCGCGGTTCACGGCCAGCACCGGACCCAGCAGCGCCCCGCAGATCGCGCCATGCGCCGCGCCGGTCAGGCCGCCAATCACCCCGGCCAAGCCATGCACCGCGCCAAGCCCGGCATTGGCCAGCGTCAGCCCGCCGCAAAGGCTGACCCAGGCCATCCTGTCCCGCGCCTCCGGATCCTCGCCCTGCATCAGTTGCATCAGCGCCTTCATCCCGGTGCCGATAGCCGGACGGGCCAGCGCATCGGTGTAGGGCGTGGCCTTGATCGAGACGAAGGGCTCGATCACCTGCGTCACCGCATCGAGGCCCGAGGCCAGTGTCACCCCTTTCGGGCAATGATCGGTCAGCGCGGGGTCGACGATGGCCAGCCGCGCCACCATCCGGTCATCGCGAAGGCTGACCTTGCGGCCCAAATCCGGCAGGCCGATGACCGCGTTCTTCGTCACTTCCGCCCCAGTTCCCGCCGTGGTGGGGATCGCGATGAAGGGCAGCGGATCAGCCTTCAGCGGCAGACCCTTGCCCACCACTTCCAGATGCTGCATCGGCCCGCCCGGCGCGGGGATAAGGCCAGCGAGGGCTTTGCCGAGGTCCAGCGCTGCGCCACCGCCCAGCGACACCACCCAGCCCGGGCGATGGGCGCGCGCGGCGGTCAGGCCGGTTTCCAGGTCGGCCAGCGTCGGCTCCCCTGCGCAGGGGAGTGCCAGCGTATCCGGCCCCAGCGCCTCGACCAGCCAGGCCGCGCGCGCCGGGTTCGCGCCGTGGACGACCACCCCGCGCGGGCCGAAGGCGCGGATCAGGGCGGGGGCCTTCGCGGCCTCGCCCCGACCGAACAGGATACGACCGGGGGCGGTGATGCCGAAGGGGGTCATACCGACATGGTGGCGGCGATGGCCTTGCCCCAGCGGGCATATTTCGCGTCGCGGGTGGCCGCATCCATCGCGGGCGTGAAGCGGCGGTCCAGCGCCCAGGACCTCGCGAATTCCTCCGGCCCGCCGATCACGCCCGCCTGCATCGCGGCGAGGTAGGCGGCGCCGAGGGCAGTGGTCTCCGTCACCTTGGGCCGGTCGACCGGCGCGCCCAGGATGTCGGCGAGGAACTGCATGGTCCAGTCGCTTGCCGTCATCCCGCCATCGACCCGCAGGACGCCATCGGCCGCCGCACCCCAGTCGGCCCGCATCGCCATCAGGAGGTCGCGGGTCTGGTAGCCGACGCTTTCCAGCGCGGCGCGGGCAAATTCGGCGGGGCCGGAATTGCGGGTCAGGCCGAAGACCGCGCCCCGGCAGTCGGGCCGCCAGTAGGGCGCGCCAAGGCCGGTGAAGGCGGGGACGAGGATCACGCCCTGCGCCTCCTCGGCCTTGGCGGCGAGGGGCTGGGTCTCCTTCGCCTCGCGGATGATCTTCAGCCCGTCGCGCAGCCACTGGACCACGGCGCCGGCAATGAAGATCGAACCTTCGAGGGCGTAGGTGGGTTTCCCCTGAAGCTGGTAGGCGATGGTGGTGAGGAGGCGGTTCTTCGAGGGGACCATGTCGGCCCCGGTGTTCAGCAGGGCAAAGCAGCCGGTTCCGTAGGTGGATTTCATCATGCCCGGCAGGAAGCAGGCCTGGCCCACGGTCGCGGCCTGCTGGTCGCCCGCGACGCCGAGGATCGGGATCTCGCGGCCGAAGAGGTCGGGGCGGGTGGTGCCGAAGGGGGCGGCGCAATCCTTCACCTCGGGCAGGAGGGAAAGGGGGATGTCGAGGAGGTGGCAGATGTCTTCGTCCCAGACCCCCTTGGCGATGTTGTAGAGAAGCGTGCGGGAGGCGTTGGTGGCGTCGGTGGCGTGGGTTTTGCCGCCGGTGAGGTTCCAGATCAGCCAGCTGTCGACGGTGCCGAAGGCGAGGTCGCCGCGGTTGGCCTTCTCGCGCGCGCCTTCGACATGGTCGAGGAGCCACTTCACCTTGGTCCCGGAGAAGTAGGGGTCGAGGAGGAGGCCCGTCCTTGCGGTGATCATCGGCTCGTGGCCCGCAGCTTTCAGGGCGGCGCAGGTGTCGGCGGTGCGGCGGTCCTGCCAGACGATGGCAGGGTGGATCGGCTCGCCGGTCCTGCGGTCCCAGATCAGCGTCGTCTCACGCTGGTTGGTGATGCCGATGGCGGCGATGTCGGTGGCCTTCACCCCGGCCTTCTCTATCGCGGCGCGGGCGGTGGCGGCGACGGTCGACCAGAGATCGGCGGGGTCATGCTCGACCCAAGCAGGGTGGGGGTAGTGCTGGGCGAACTCCTCCTGGGCCTGGGCGACGGGGGTCAGGGCGGCGTCGAAGAGGATCGCGCGGGAGGAGGTGGTGCCCTGGTCGATGGCGAGGATATGGGTCATGCAAGCGGCCTGCGGTTCGGGGTGTCCACGGTGGACAGAAAAACGGGGTAAGCAATTTCAAGGGGTTGGTCGTGGACGTTCAGGGTTCCTTAACATTTGAAGTCGTGCGGAACACAGGCGCCGGGCGCAAGAATTTTCGAAAATTCTTGGCAAATTTCTTCGAAGAAATTTGGGCCCGGGCGGCACCCTTCGGCACCGCCCGGACCCGTTTCAGCTTACTTCGACCAGGACTTGATCAGCTCATCGTAGCTGATGGTTTCCGGCGTCGGATCCTCGTTCTCGAGCTTGGCGACCGGGGCACCCGGCGCGTCAAGCCATTCCTGCGGATCCTTCTCTTCGTTCATCTTCGGGCCGATGTCGCCCTGGACGCCGGACTTCTCGATCCGTTCCAGCACTTTCTCCTGCTCGGCGCAGAGCGAATCCAGCGCTTCCTGCGGGGTCTTGTCGCCCGACATGGCATCGCCGATGTTCTGCCACCAGAGCTGCGCCATCTTCGGATAGTCGGGGATGTTGGTCCCGGTCGGCGACCACTGCACGCGCGCGGGCGAGCGGTAGAACTCGATCAGGCCGCCCAACTTCGGCGCGCGGTCGGTGAAGTGCTGGCTGTCGATCGTGGACTGGCGGATGAAGGTCAGGCCGACGTCCGACTTCTTCAGGTCGACAGTCTTCGAGGTGACGAACTGGGCATAGAGCCAGGCCGCCTGGGCATGATCCACCGGGGTGGATTTCAGGAGCGTCCAGGACCCGGCGTCCTGGTAGCCGATCTTCTGGCCCTTCTGCCAATAGGCACCGTGCGGCGAGGGCGCCATGCGCCACTTGGGCGTGCCGTCCTCGTTCATCACCGGCGTTCCCGGCTCGACCGAGGCGGCGGTGAAGGCGGTGTACCAGAACATCTGCTGGGCGATGTTGCCCTGGGCGGGAACCGGACCGGCCTCGCCGAAGGTCATGCCCTGCGCTTCGGGCGGGCTGTACTTCTGCAGCCATTCGATCGCCTTGGTGACGGCATAGACCGCCGCCGCGTCGTTGGTGGCACCGCCACGCGCGACGCAGGACCCGACGGGGCGCGAGTTCTCGTCAACGCGGACGCCCCATTCGTCGACCGGCAGGCCGTTCGGTTCGCCCACGTCGCCCATCCCGGCCATCGACATCCACGCGTCGGTGTAGCGCCAGCCGAGCGACGGGTCCTTCTTGCCGTAGTCCATGTTGCCATAGACCCCGGTGGCCGGTCCGCCCATGTAGGACATGTCGCGGCCGGTGAAGAACTCGGCGATGTCCTCGTAGGCCGACCAGTTGACCGGAACGCCGAGGTCGTAGCCGTACTTGGCCTTGAAGTCGTCCTTGGTCTTCTGGTCCGAGAACCAGTCGTAGCGGAACCAGTAGAGGTTGGCGAACTGCTGGTCGGGCAGCTGGTAGAGCTTGCCGTCCGGCCCGGTGGTGAAGGAGGTGCCGATGAAGTCGGCCAGGTCGAGGCCGGGGTTCGTCACGTCCTTGCCTTCGCCTGCCATCCAGTCGGTCAGGTTGCGGGCCTGCTGATAGCGCCAGTGGGTGCCGATCAGGTCAGAGTCGTTGATGTAGGCGTCATAGATGTTCTCGCCGGTCTGCATCTGCGTCTGCAGCTTTTCGACGACATCGCCTTCACCGATCAGGTCGTGCGTGACCTTGATCCCGGTGATCGCGGTGAAGGCCGGGGCCAGCACCTTGGATTCGTATTCGTGAGTGGCGATGGTTTCCGAGACGACCTTGATCTCCATGCCCGCATAGGGCTTGGCCGCGTCGATGAACCACTGCATCTCGGCTTCCTGCCCGGCGCGATCCAGCACCGAAAGGTCGCCGATTTCCTTGTCGAGGAAGGCTTTCGCCGCCTCCATGTCGGCCCAGGCGGGGCCTTGCATGGCGAACAGCGCAAGCGCCATCGCCGTTGCGGTTGAACGAAGTCTCATGTGATTCCTCCCAGGATTTGAGACATTTCCGGTTTGTGTGCCCCGGGCGGACGACCATTCCGCCCGGGGGTCTTGCCTGCCCGCGTCAGACCCAGCGGAAGACCGCCGCGGCATAGACGAGGGAGAGGATGAGCGCGCCCCAGAGTGCGTCGGGGCCCGCGAAGAAAAGCCAGCCAAGATGGATGAAGGCCGAGCCCAGAAGGCTGATGAAGAGCCGGTCGCCACGCGTCGTCTCGATGCGCAGGATCCCGACGCGCGGGGTTTCGGGGAAGCGGATGGCCAGGAGCGTCATGATCATCAGAAGCCCGGCGATGCACCAGAAGAAGAGCGCGACCGGGAAGGTCCAGGCCATCCAGAAACCGGGGATCAGTTGCCCGGTCCATTCCCGCACGCCGTCTTCGTCCACGGGGACGACCCAGAGCAGGAGGGCGAGGATCGCGGCCATGATCACCGCGAGGGTGAGGTAGATCGGGGTCCAGCGGGTGGCGGTCATCAAACCCTCCCCAGGGCGAAGCCCTTGGCGATGTAGTTGCGGACGAAGTAGATCACCAAGGCACCCGGCACGATGGTCAGCACCCCGGCGGCGGCGAGCACGCCCCAGTCCATTCCGCTTGCGCTGACCGTGCGGGTCATCACGGCGGCGATGGGCTTGGCATCGGTGGTGGTGAGGGTGCGGGAGAGGAGAAGTTCGACCCAGCTGAACATGAAGCAGAAGAAGGCGGCGACGCCGATTCCGCTCGCGATGAGCGGCATGAAGATCTTCACGAAGAACTTCGGGAAGGAGTAGCCGTCGATATAGGCGGTCTCGTCGATTTCCTTCGGCACGCCGCGCATGAAGCCCTCCAGGATCCAGACCGCGAGGGGGACGTTGAAGAGGCAATGCGCCAGCGCCACGGCGATATGGGTGTCGATCAGGCCCATCGCGGAATAGAGCTGGAAGAACGGCAGCGCGAAGACGGCGGGCGGCGACATCCGGTTGGTCAAGAGCCAGAAGAACAGGTGCTTGTCGCCCATGAAGTTGTAGCGGCTGAAGGCATAGGCGGCGGGCAGCGCCACGGTGATCGAGATGACCGTGTTCATCACCACGTAGATCAGCGAGTTGACGTAGCCCATGTACCAGCTGGGGTCGGTCAGGATCACCGCGTAGTTGCGGAACGTGAGGTTCGCCGGGAAGAGGGTGAACGAGCTGGTGATCTCGGTGTTGGTCTTCAGGCTCATGTTCAGAAGCCAGTAGATCGGGATCAGCAGGAACAGCAGGTACACCGTCATCACGACAGCGTTGGAACGGACGCGCATCAGCGGTTCTCCTCACGGTCGAGGTTGGTCATCACGGTGTAGAAGACCCATGAGATCAAGAGGATGACGAGGAAATACATGATCGAGAAGGCGGCGGCGGGGCCGAGGTCGAACTGGCCGGTCGCCATCTTCGCCAGGTCGATGGAGAGGAAGGTGGTCGAGTTGCCGGGGCCGCCGCCGGTGACGACGAAGGGCTCGGTATAGATCATGAAGCTGTCCATGAAGCGCAGGAGGACGGCGATGAGAAGGACGCCCTTCATCTTCGGCAGTTCGATGTAGCGGAAGACGGACCAGCGGGTGGCCTGGTCGATCTTGGCGGCCTGATAATAGGCCTGGGGGATCGATTGCAGCCCGGCATAGCAAAGGAGCGCGACAAGCGAGGTCCAGTGCCAGACGTCCATCACGACGACGGTGATCCAGGCGTCGATGGGATCGTTGGTGTAGTTGTAGTCAATGCCCAGCGCGGCGAGGGTGTGGCCCAGAAGCCCGATGTCGACGCGACCGAAGATCTGCCAGATGGTGCCGACGACGTTGAACGGGATCAGCAGCGGCAGCGCCATCAGGACCAGCACGACCGAGCCCCAGAAGCCCTTCTTCGGCATGTTGAGGGCGATGAAGATGCCGAGCGGAACCTCGATCGCCAGGATGATCAGCGAGAAGATCACCTGCCGCCAGAGCGCTTCGTGCAGGCGGTCGGAATGGACCATCTCGTCGAACCAGTCGATCCCGGCCCAGAAGAATTCGTTGTTCCCGAAGGTGTCGTTGAAGGCGTAGTTCACCACCGTCATCAGCGGAATTACGGCCGAGAAGGCCACCAGCACCAGCACGGGCAGGACCAGGAACCAGGCCTTGTTGTTCTGGGTCTTGTCCATCGGTCAGCCCCCCATTGGCGCGACGCGCCAGTCGTTTGCGTAGACGTTGATCTTGCCCGGCGCGAAGGCGGCACGGGGGTCGGCGGGGACAGGCGCGCCTTCGGGGAGGATCGCGTTCAGGGGAGCACCCTGGAATTCGGCGCGGACGATGCGGTGGCGACCGACATCCTCGACCCGCTTCACCGTCACCGGCAGGCCCTGGTCGGCGATGGTCACATAATCCGGGCGGATGCCGATCTGGGTGCGGCCGTTCAGGGAGCCGTAGGCCGCACCCAGCGGCAGCGAAACGCCCCCCGTCCGCGCCTCGCTTCCGGTGATTTCCGCATCGAAGAAGTTCATCCCCGGCGAGCCGATGAAATAACCGACGAAGGTATGGGCCGGGGTCTCGAACAGCTCTTCCGGCGTGCCCATCTGGACAACGCGACCGTCGTGCATCACCACCACCTTCTGCGCGAAGGTCAGCGCTTCGGTCTGGTCGTGGGTGACGTAGATCATCGTATGGCCGAATTCGCGGTGCAAAGATTTCAGCTGGGTGCGCAGCTCCCATTTCATGTGCGGGTCGATGACGGTCAGCGGTTCGTCGAAGAGGATGGCGTTCACGTCCTCGCGCACCATGCCGCGGCCAAGGCTGATCTTCTGCTTGGCGTCGGCGGTCAGCCCGCGGGCCTTGCGGTTCAGGATGTCCTCCATCCCGATCATCTCGGCGATCTGGCCGACGCGCTTGGCGATATAGGCGGCATCCATGCCCCGGTTGCGCAGGGGGAAGGCCAGGTTGTCGCGCACGGTCATCGTGTCGTAGACGACGGGGAACTGGAACACTTGGGCGATGTTGCGTTCGGTCGTCGGGGCGTCGGTCACGTCCCGGTCGCCGAAGAGCACCCGGCCATGCGAGGGGCGGACAAGGCCCGAGATGATGTTCAGAAGCGTGGTCTTGCCGCAGCCGGAGGCGCCAAGCAGCGCATAGGCGCCGCCGTCCTGCCAGACGTGGTCCATTTCCTTCAGCGCATAGTCACCCTCACCCTTGGGGTTGGGCAGGTAGCTGTGGGCGAGTTTTGAAAGGGTGATCCGGGACATTCAGGCCGCCATCGCATAAGGAGCGGGCGCGGCAAGGCGGCCCGTGGTGTCGAACAGGTAGACGTGGGCGGGATCGACGAAGATCGAGGTCTGCGCCCCGGCCCGCAGCGGATGGACCCCGTGCACCAGTCCGACCCAGCGGTCGGGGCCGTGGGTCAGGTGGACGAAGGTTTCCGAGCCGGTGATCTCGGTCGCGCCGAGGGTGCAGCGGAATTCGACCGCGTCGCCGGAATGGCGGTTCAGCGTGATGTGGTTGGCGCGGAAGCCCGCCATGTAGCTGCCGTCGGGCAGGTCGCGCGTGGCGCTGTTGGCCGGGGCATGGGCGCTTTCGCCGAAGGTCAGGCGGCTCCCTTCCTTCTGGCAGGGCACGAAGTTCATCGGCGGGTCCGAGAAGACACGGGCGGTCGTCGCATCCTCGGGCATCCGGTAGACCTGCGGCGTCGGGCCGAACTGCGTGACGCGGCCTTCCCAGAGCGTCGCCGTGTTGCCGCCGAGGAGGAGAGCTTCCTCGGGCTCGGTTGTGGCATAGACGAAGATCGCGCCCGAGGCCTCGAAGATGCGGGGGATCTCGATGCGCAGTTCCTCGCGCAGCTTGTAGTCGAGGTTGGCGAGAGGTTCGTCGAGGAGCACCAGCCCCGCGCCCTTCACCAGCGCCCGGGCCAGCGCGCAACGTTGCTGCTGGCCGCCGGAGAGTTCCAACGGCTTGCGGGTCAGCATCGGGGTGAGGCGCAGCATCTCGGCGGTGGCGCGGACGGCCTTGTCGATCTCAGGCAGCGGCTTGCCCATCAGCCGCAGGGGCGAGGCGATGTTTTCATAGACGGTCAGGCCGGGGTAGTTGATGAACTGCTGGTAGACCATCGCCACCTTGCGGTCCTGCACCTTGACGCCGGTGACGTCGGCCCCTTCCCACAGGATGCGGCCCGTCGAGGGCTTGTCGAGCCCGGCCATCAGCCGCATCAGGCTGGTCTTGCCCGAAAGGGTCGGGCCAAGCAGCACGTTCATCGTCCCGTTTTCCAGGCGCAGGTCGGTGGGGTGGATATGCACCCTGCCCCCGACCGACCGCGACACGCCCTGCAGTTCCAGCGTCATCCCGTTCCCCCTATTCCGCCGCCGGGCTGACCGCCCGTGCGGCGCCCGCCCCGACTTCACTGGTCATGAAGCGGTCAAGCGTTTCGATCTGGTCGGCGGTCATCCGCAGCCCCAGCTTGGAGCGCCGCCAGACCACGTCTGCCGCAGTCGCCGCAAATTCGTGTGACATCAGCCAGCGGACCTCGGCCTCGGTCAGCGTGGCGCCGAAATCCTGGCCCAAGGCCTCGGCCGTCGTGGCATTGCCGACGATCTGCGCGGCCTCGGTGCCGTAGGCGCGGACCAGGCGGGCCGCCCAGTAGTCGGTCAGGAACGGATGCGCGGCTTTCAGCGCGGCGGTCAGCGCTGCGACCTGATCCTGCGGGAAGTCGCCCCCCGGCAGCGGCACGCGGGCCGTCCAGCCGGATTTCGCCTTGGGAAAAAAGGGCGCCAGCTTGGCCAGCGCGGATTCGGCAAGGCGGCGGTAGGTGGTGATCTTGCCCCCGAAGACGTTCAGCAGTGGCGGGCCATTTTCGTCCAGCTTCAGCACATAGTCTCGGGTGGCGGCGGTGGCCGACTTGGCCCCATCGTTGTAGAGCGGCCGGACGCCGGAATAGGTCCAGACCACGTCATCCCTCGTCACCGGCCTGGCGAAATACTGGCTGGCGAAGGCGAGAAGATAGTCGCGCTCCTCATCGGTGCATTTCGCGTCGGAGGGCGCAGAGGTGTGGTCCTTGTCGGTGGTGCCGATCAGGGTGAAGTCCTGCTCGTAGGGAATGGCAAAGATGATCCGGCCATCGGACCCCTGGAAGAAATAGCAGCGCCCGTGGTCGAAAAGCTTTTTCGTCACGATGTGGCTGCCCCGGACCAGGCGGACGCCCTCGGTCGGGTTGAGATGGGCGACGTTGCGGATCACGTCCATCACCCAGGGGCCGCCGGCATTGACCAGCGCGCGGGCGCGGAAGGTTTCGGTCCCGTGCGGGCCTTCGGCAGTGATGTGCCACAGGTCGCCCCGGCGTTCGGCGGCGGTGACGCGGGTCCGGGTCAGGATGTGCGCACCGCGCAGGGCGGCATCGCGGGCGTTCAGCGCAACGAGGCGGGAGTCTTCCACCCAGCAGTCGGAATATTCGAAGGCCTTGTGGAACTTCGGCTGCAGCGGCCGCCCGGCCGGGTCGTTCGTCAGGTCCAGCGTGCGGGTCGCGGGCAGGATCTTCCGGCCGCCCATCGTGTCGTACATGAAAAGCCCGAGGCGGATCAGCCAGTCGGGACGGCGGCCCCTGGCCCAGGGCATGACCCAGCCGAGGAGGCGCGAGGTGGGGGTGTCGGACTCGAACCGCATGTCGGGCGAGAGCGGCAGCACGAAGCGCATCGGCCAGGAGATGTGCGGCATGGCGACGAGGAGGGTCTCGCGTTCCTCCAGCGCCTCGCGGACGAGGCGGAACTCGAAATACTCCAGGTAGCGCAGACCGCCGTGGAAGAGCTTGGTCGAGGCCGAGGAGGTGCCCTGGGCGAGGTCGCCCTGTTCGGCGAGGGTGACTGTCAGACCGCGCCCGGTGGCATCGCGGGCGATGCCGCAGCCGTTGATCCCGCCGCCGATGATGAAGAGGTCGGATACAACCCCTGCGGTTCTGTCGTTCAAGTCCGGTCCTCCCCCGGGGCAGAAACTGCGCTGAATGTCACAACTTCGTCAACCGGAATTTTTCGTTTTTGCGCGATTTGTCAGAAAGCGAACATTTCTGGCAGTTCGGATGCGCAACCGCAGCGGTACTTGCTGCAAACGCAAAATACCGCGCGCCTGCGCAAACGAAAAAATCGCTGACAGGACGGCGAGGCCGTGGCAGAAAGCCGAAACGCGGGTAGCGAAGGAAAAGGAACGGATGTGGCGCTGAATTTCCGGCAGACCGAGATTCTGGAGCTGGCCCGGGCCGAGGGCCGGGTGGTGGTCGAGGATCTGGCGGCGCGATTCGACGTGACCTTGCAGACCATCCGGCGCGACCTGTCGGACCTTGCGGATGCCGGGCACCTCGACCGGGTGCATGGCGGGGCGGTGCTGCGGACCGGGGTCGCCAACATCGGCTACGAGGCGCGGCGGCGGATGAACGAGGGGGCGAAGGCGGCCATTGCGCGCGCCTGCGCGGCGGCGATCCCGGACAATTGCAGCCTGATCCTGAACCTTGGCACGACGACGGAAGCCGTGGCGCGCGAGCTGCTGGGGCACCGGAATATCACGGTGATCACCAACAACATGAACGTGGCGAACATCCTGGTCGCCAACCCCGGCTGCGAGATCGTGGTCGCGGGGGGTGCCCTGCGGCGGACGGACGGGGGGCTGGTGGGCGAGTTGACGACGCAGTTCTTCGAGCAGTTCAAGGTGGATTACGCGGTGATCGGGGTCTCGGCGCTGGACCGGGACGGGGACCTTCTGGACTTCGACCTGGCGGAAGTGCGGGTGTCGAAGGCGATCATCCAGCAATCGCGGCGAACCTACCTCGTCTGCGACCATTCCAAGCTGGACCGTTCGGCCCCGGCGCGGCTGGCGTCGCTGTCCGAGATCACCACGCTCTTCACCGACATGGCCCTGCCGCCCGACCTGATGCGGAAATGCGAGGCCTGGGGAACCGGGGTGCAGGTCACGGGCTGAGGCCTGGTTGCACAAATTCTGCACAAGACACACGGGCCGCCTGCACCAGGGCCGTGCAAGACCTCATCGGCAAACAGGCCGGAGGGGCAGAGCATGGCGAAGGAATGGGTGATCCGCGGGGTGCCGCCGGGATTGAGCCGGGACATGTGGTGGATGACGGCGGCGGAGGATGTGCCGCCGCCACCGCCACAGGGGCAGCGCGCCCGGGGCCTCGGGGAGACGGGAGGCCGGGCCGGGGCGCTGGTGGTGCTGGTCGCGCTGGCGGACTGGCTGTTCTTCGGGCACGCCCTCGGGCTGTCGCTGGCGCTGTTCTCGGGGGCGGTGCTGGCGGTGGTGATGCTGGCCTCGCCGGGGCGGGAGCGGCTGCGGCCCGCCCTGCTGCTTCTGGTCACAGCGCTGCCGGTGGTGGAACATGTGCAGGCGCTGTCGCTGGTCTTCCTGGGGCCGGGGCTGCTGGTGAGCCTCGTCTGGGCCTCAGCCGGACGGGAAGCCTTGGCAGGGCATGCCTTCCGGCTGGTGCAGGAACTGCCCTTGCGCGGGGTCCGGGACGGGATCGGGTTGGGTTCGCAGGTGGTGAAAAGCGAGACCCTGCGCGACCATCGGCGGCACTTGCGCGGCTGGGCCTTCCCGCTGGGTGGGGCCTTGGTGCTGTCGGCCCTGCTGATCGAGGCGAACCCGGTGCTGGGGGAACTGGCCCTGCGCCTGGCGCGGCTGGACATCGGGGTGGAGACGGTGGAGCGGCTTCTGTTCTGGACCGGCGCGACCCTGTTGATCTGGCCGCTGATCGCGCCCCTGCCCGAAGCGGGGGACTTCCGCCTGCGCCTGCCCATGCCGAAGGGGCCAAGTGCCGGGTCGGTGGCGCGGGGATTGGTGGTGTTCAACACGATCCTCGGCGTCCAGACGGTGATGGATGCGGCCTATCTCTGGGGTGGGGCTGCCCTGCCAGAGGGGATGACGGCGGCGGAATATGCCCATCGCGGGGCCTATCCGCTGCTGGTGACGGCGCTGCTGGCCGGAGCCTTCGCGCTTGCCGCCCGGCCCTTCGCGGCGGAAGACCGGCGGTTGCGGGGGCTTCTCCTCCTCTGGCTGACGCAGAACGTGGCGCTGGTGCTGTCGGCGCTCATGCGGCTGGAGCTTTACGTCGATGCCTTCGGACTGACCTATCTGCGGGTCCATGCGGCGATCTGGATGATGCTGGTTGCGGCAGGTCTGGGCCTGACTGCATGGCAGGTCTGGCAGGGCCTGCCGAACCGCTGGCTTCTGCTGCGGTCGGTCGCTCTGGCGGCGGGGACGCTTTATGCCTGCTGCTTCGTGAACTTCGCGGCGGTGATCGCCAAGGAGAACCTGTCGCGCCCGGAGCGTCTGGATGCGGTCTATGTCTGCGCGCTTGGCCCGCTGGCGGCGGCAGAGATCGCGGCGGCCGATGTCAGGCTACCGTGTTGGCCGGGCAGGCCCCGGATCGACGGCTGGCGCGATTGGGGGTTTCGGGACTGGCGCGTCAGCCGGTATCTGGCGACAATGCCGGTCGCGGAGGGCGTGCATGAAGATCCTCGTGGTGGATGACGATCCGGGGCTGCGGTCGCTGGTGGGGTTGGCGCTGGAGCGCGCCGGGTTCACGGTCGTCACCGCCGCCGACGGGCAGGTCGCGCTGATGCAGGCGGCGCGCGAGGCGCCCGACCTGATCGTGCTGGACCAGGGCCTGCCGGAACTGGACGGGCTGGAGGTCTGCCGCCGCATCCGGGCGCGGTCGGAGGTGCCGATCGTCTTCCTCACCGCGCGGGATGACGAGCTGGACCGGGTGCTGGGGCTGGAACTGGGTGCGGACGATTATGTGACCAAGCCCTTCTCCCCCCGCGAGCTGGTGGCACGGGTGAAGGCGATCCTGAAGCGGACCCGCGGACCGGCAGGCGAGGTGCTGCGGCAGGGGGTGCTTTGCCTGGACATCGGGCGGCATTCCTGTGCCGTCGCCGGGGTGGAGGTCGCGTTGACCGGGACGGAACTGGCGATCCTGCGGGTGTTGATGCTGACCCTGGGCCGGGTCACGGGGCGGGCGCAACTGGTCGATGCGGTCTGGGGCGCGGGCAGTCCGGTTTCGGACCGGACGCTCGACAGTCACCTGCGGAACCTGCGGGCGAAGCTGGCGGCGGCGGGCTGCGCGGAGGCCATCGAGACGCTGCACGGGGTCGGCCTGCGGATGGGTTCATGCGGCGGATCGTAGGGAAGTGGCGGCCCTCGCTGGGGCAGGTGGTGGGCGGAGGGCTTTTGGGGACGCTGGGGGTGTCCTTCGTCGGGCTGGTCGCGTTGCGGCTGACCGGCCCGCTGATCGGCTACCGCTGGGCGGCGCTGCTGATTGCCGGGGCAATCCTTGCGGCGACGCTGATCCTCGGCTGGCTGCTGGTCCGGCTGATCCTGCGGCCCGTCACCGCGCTGGCCGAACGCGCGGCGGACCTGCGCGCCGACCCGATGGCGCGGCCCGAACCGCTGGCGCATTACGGCACCCGCGAGTTGCGCGATCTGGGCGAGATCATGCTGGACATGGCCGGACGTCTTCAGGCGCGGGAGGCGACGATCCGCAGCTATACCGACCATGTGACGCATGAGATGAAGACGCCGCTCTCGGCGGTGCGGGCGGCGGTGGAACTGCTGGGTGAGGCGGATCTGGACGCGGGGGACCGCAAGCTGGTGGCGGCGATTGCCGAGGCCGGGGCGCAGATGGAGAGGCAGCTTGCGGCGCTGCGCAAGGCGGCGGCGGCGCGCGAGCCGGAGCATCGCGGGACCTCGCGGCTGGACGCGCTGGTCCCGCAGTTGAGAGCCGCGCACCCGGCCCTGCGGCTGGAGGTCACGGGCGGAGAGGTGGACCTGCCGCTGGCGGCGGAGGGGCTGGAGATCGTGCTGGTGCAGCTTCTGTCCAACGCGGCGGCGGCGGGGGCGCGTGTGGTGCGGCTGGAGGCGGGCGCGGGGTGGCTGGTGGTTGCCGATGACGGGCCGGGGGTCTCGCCCGGCAACCGTGCGCATGTCTTCGAGCCATTCTTCACCACCCGGCGCGACAGCGGGGGCACCGGGATGGGGCTGACCATCGCGGCGAGCCTGCTGGCGGCGCATGGAGCGTCGATCCGGCTGATCGACAGCGACGGGGGGGCGGCATTCGGGATAGGGTTCTGAGCCAGCGTCACCCGGTCCCGATCAGGAGCGCCAGCTGGTCGGTGGCGCGGCGGCTGGTGCGGTGCAGTTCGGCCAGCGGCATGGCGTCCTGGGTCACGAAGGCGATGAAGGCCTGATTGAGCTGGGCAAAGAGGATGCCGCCCAGGGCCTCGGCATCCAGCCCGCGCCGGGCGGAGCCGCAGGCTTGCAGCGCGACGACAAGGTCGCTCACCTGAGCGGTCAGCTTGGCGTCGAGCGCAAGATAGCGTTGCGAGAAAGGAGTGTCCGGCGCCTCGACCGAGAGCGCGATGGCGCGGCGCCACAGCTCCTTGGTCAGGTAGAGCAGGGAGTGGTCGTAGTAGATGCGGATCAAGCGGTCCAGTGCCTCGGCCACATCGGCAGGCGGGTCGGTCACCACGGCGCGACCGGCGTCGATCACCTCCTCCACCTCCATCGTGACGATGGCCAGAAGGATGTCGCCCTTGGTGGAGAAGTAGTTGTAGCAGGTTCCGGCTGACACGTCGGCGGCGGCGGCGATGTCCTCGATCCTGACCGCGTCATAGCCCTGGGCGCGGAACAGGGTCGAGGCGGCTTCCAGGATGCGGCGGGTCCGGTCGGCCTTCTGTCTTTCGCGCAATCCGGTCATGGCGGTCCCGTCATTCGATAAATTTGATGTTGACTTCAAAATTGAACGAACTCAATCTTTTTCTCAAGCGCCCACCAGAGGCACCCGCAACATGGAGATTCTCATGGCCCGCCTGCCCGCCACCTGCATTGCCCTTCTTCTCACCGCCACCCCCGGTCTGGCGCAGGAACTGAATGCGCTGGTCTGGTGCGACCACACCGACCCGGCGCTGATCGAGCCGTTCGAGCAGAAGTTCGGCGTCAAGGTGAACCTGAAGGAATACGAAGGCACGGCGGCGGGCCTGGCGATCCTTGACCAGTCGCAGCCGGGCGACTGGGACGTGCTGGTGATCGACGCGGTCGACGTGAAGCGCGCGGTCGAGGCGGGGCGGCTGGCCGAATTGCCCGCCGACAAGCTGGCGACGGCGGACTTCTTCCCGGAACTGGTGATGGCCGACAACAACACGGTCGATGGCAAGACCTATGCCGTGAGCGAGAAGTTCGGCTACAACACGATCAGCTACGACAAGACCAAGGTCGACCCGGCGGACATGGAGGACATGGCTGCGCTGACCGGCGGCAAGTATGACGGGCGAATCGGGATCTACGACTACTATCTGCCGGTCTTGGGGCTGGTGGCTTTGGGTCAGGGGATCAACACGGCGGACATCAGCGCCGAAACCCTGCCCAGGCTGAAGGACCCGCTGATGGCGCTGCGCAAGGCGTCGAAGCAGGTCTCCGACGTGGTCTCGGCCCAGACGGCGCTGGCGACGGGGGAGGTGGATATCGTGGTCGGCGGCGGAGAGTGGCTGACGGCGGTGCTGGCCGGGGAAAACCCGAACCTCGACTGGACGATTCCGAAGCAGGGTGGGCTTCGTTGGGCGCAGTCGATCGGGGTGGTGGCGGGGTCGACGCAACCGGACCTCGCGCTGGAGTTCGTCAACTACATCACCTCGCCCGAGGGACAGGCGCGGCTGGCGACCTCATCCTGCTACTGGGGGATGCCGGCGAACGCCAAGGCGGGCGACGCGCTGACGGCAGAGCAGAAGGCGGTGCTGCGCTGGGACCAGCAGCCCGACTTCCTGAAGCGGGCGCAGTTGTACCCGATCCCGGATGCGGCGCTGGATACGGCGATGCAGGATCTCTGGACCGAGATGCTGGCGCAGTGAGCCTCGCCGCCCGCGACCGCCGTCTGGCCTGGGGGCTGATCGCCCCGGCGCTGGTCTGGACGGCGGGGTTCTTCGTCCTGCCCTTCCTGGAGATGGTGGCACTGTCCTTCGCCCATATGGAGGGGCGCGAGGTGGTGCGGGGGTTCGACCCCGGCAACTACGCCCGCATCTTCACCGATCCGACGATGCTTGGGGCACTGATGAACAGCCTGGAGATTACCGTGGTGGTCACGGCGATCTCGGTGGTGCTGGCCTACCCTTTGGCGGCGATCATCGCCTTCCGGGTGCCCGCGCGCTGGCAGCGGCTGGCGCTGCTGATGGCGGTGCTGCCGTTCTGGACCTCCTACGTCGTGCGGTCCTATTCCTGGCTGCTGGTGCTGGGGCAGAACGGGGTGGTGAACAAGGCGCTGCTGGGGCTGGGGGTGATCGCCGAGCCCTTGCAGATTGCCTCGACCCGGACCGCCACGGTGATCGGCTTCGTGCATTTCTTCGTCATGCTCTTGACGCTGACGATCTATGCCAACCTGATCCAGCTGTCGCCGAACTATGCCCGTGCGGCGCAGGACCTTGGGGCGAACCGCTGGCAGACCTTCGCCCATGTGATCCTGCCGCTGACTCTGCCGGGCGTGGTGACGGGGGCCTTCCTGACCTTCGTCCTCTGCATCGGCGACTACATCACGCCACAGATCCTCGGCGGGAACACCGAGCTGACCCTGCCGCAGCTGATCATGCTGCAACTGGGGCGGAGCGGGAATTTCCCCCTCGCCTCGGCGCTGTCGGTGGTGCTGATGGCGGTGGTGACGCTGGCCTATTTCGCCAGTAGCCGCTGGCTGCGGCTGGATCGGGTGTGATGGCCCGCCGCGTTCAGCCCCTAGACCGCTCGCCGGAGACTTCGTCCCTCCTCGCTGCGGCCCAACCGACGAGAAGCCGAAGGCGCACGAGGAGGGTGGTTTGATGCGCGTCCTGTCCTGGGTCTATCTCGCCGCAGCCTATGCCTTCGTCTTCCTGCCCGTCGCCGTGCTGGTCGCCTTCAGCTTCCAGGACGGCCGCCTGCCGGTGCCGCCCTTCAAGGGCGTGACGCTGGACTGGTACGCCAAGGTGCTGGGCAACGACGACCTGACCGCCGCGCTGCTCAACTCGCTGATCGTCGCCGTGATCTCCTCGCTGATCGCCCTGACGCTTGGCTTCCTTGCCGCCCATGCGCTTGCCCGCATCCGTCTGCCCGGATCGGCCCTGATGCGGGGGGTGCTGATCGCGCCGATGACGGTCAGCTACCTGATCATCGCGCTTGGCCTTCTCAATCTCTACAGCCTGACCGGGGTCCGCCTGTCGCTTTTCACCGCTGGAATCGGCCATGTGGTCATCAACCTGCCGCTCTGCTTCGCCATCACCTATGCCGCGATGGGCGACCACCAGAAGAATGCCGAACGCGCCGCCCGCGACCTGGGCGCACCGGAGTGGAAGGTGCTGACCCTCGTCTCCGCCCCGATGCTGGCCGCACCGCTGGCCGCCGCCTTCTTCCTGTCCGTCACCTTCTCCTGGGATGAATTCATCATCGCCTTCCTCCTCACCCGCTTCGACGTGACCCTGCCGGTCGAGATCTGGTCGATGCTGAAATCGGGCCTGTCGCCTGCCACCAATGCCGTGGGGTCTCTGGTCTTCCTCGTCTCGGTCACTCTCGTGATCCTCCTCGAACTCACCGTCTTCCGGAAACGCCCATGACCGCAGCCGTCTCGATAAAAGGCCTGTCACAACGCTATGGCGCCGCCCTGGCGCTTACCCATATCGACCTGGAGATCGACGCAGGCGAGTTCGTGGTGCTGCTGGGGCCATCCGGTTGCGGCAAGACCACGCTTCTGAACATCATCGGGGGCTTCGCGGAACCAAGCGAGGGGACGGTGCTGATCGGGGGCCGCGACATGGCGGGCGTCGCGCCGAAGGACCGGCCGACGACCACCGTCTTCCAGGACTATGCCCTCTTCCCCCATATGAGCCTGCGCGACAACGTGGGCTTCGGGCTGCGGATGCGGGGGGTGGACCGGGCGACGCGCACGGCGAAGGCGGATGCAATGCTGGCGCTGGTGGGCCTTGAGGGCCGGGGCGACCGGCGTCCGCATGAGCTGTCGGGCGGGCAGCGGCAGCGGGTGGCCTTGGCGCGGGCGCTGGCGGTGGAGCCGGATGTGTTGCTGCTGGACGAACCCCTTGGCGCGCTGGACCTGAAGCTGCGCCGCCAGATGCAGGACGAGCTGAAGGCGATCCAGCGCCGGGTGGGGACGACCTTCATCCATGTCACCCACGACCAGGAAGAGGCGATGGCCATCGCCGACCGGATCGTGGTGATGAACGCCGGACGGATCGAACATCACGGCCCCCCGCGTGAGGTCTACCTGCAACCGAAAACACTTTTCACCGCCGGGTTCATGGGCGAGATCAACCGTATCCCGGTGGCCGGGGGCCGCGCGCCCTTCGGCCCGGTCCCGGTGGCGGACGGCACGCTGCTGATCCGGCCCGAAGCGATCAGCCCGAAAGGCTCGCTGCACATCGGGCTCTGCAAAGTCGAGGACGCCGCCTTCTTCGGCACCCATGTCCGCGCCCATGTGACGCCGCTGACCGCGCCGGACCTGGCGTTGGTGGTGCATCTGCCGCAATCTGAGGCGGTGGAGCCCGGCGGGGTGCTGGACCTTGGCGCCGAGGCTTATGTGGTGCTGGGGGAATGAGGCATACCAATGGAACCCGATCAGGAAGGCGATTGGCGAAGAAGACCCCTCAGACTGCTGTTGGTGGTCCTGCTCTGCGGTGTGGCGATCCGGCTTTCTGACGTTCATCCGCTGGATGGACTGTATTCGCTTCTGGGCATCGAGAAGATGCCGTGGCAACGATGACCAGGGCAAGACCGGAAGACTGGTGGCGGGTGCGCAGCATGGGCGACGGCGTCACCCATATCGACGAGCCGCATATCCACGACTTCTACCGCTGCAACGTCTGGCACGTCCGGGGCCGCGACACCGACCTGCTGGTCGACAGCGGGATGGGCGTCGTCTCATTGCGCGACCGGGTGCCGCTGGTGACGGAGCGCCCCCTGCAGGCGGTCGCCAGCCACACCCATTTCGACCATGTCGGGTTGCACCACGAATTCCCCTGCCGCCTCTGCCATGCTGCGGAGGCGCATCTCCTCCGCCAGCCCACGCGGGAGAACACCTTCGCCGACAAGTATGTGACCGACGACATCTTCACCACGCTGCCTCCCGAGCCCTACACCGCCGCGACCTATGCGGTAGAGGCCGCCCCGGTGCAGCGCCTTCTCTGGGACGGCGATGTGGTGGACCTCGGCGACCGCCACTTCGAGGTGATCCATACGCCGGGCCATTCCCCCGGCGGCATCGCGCTGTGGGAGGTGGCGACGGGCGTCCTCTTCTCCGGCGACATCGTCTATGACGGCGAGCTGATCGAGAGAACCAGCACGCTGGAGCAATGGCAGTACATCACCTCGATGGAGCGGCTGCTGGCCCTGCCCGTCCGCGTGGTGCATGGCGGGCATTTCCCGAGCTACTCGGGCGAGCGGCACCGGGAATTGATCACCGACTGGCTGAAAGCCAAGGGCCGCTGACGATCTAAGGGGGATTTGGTGGAGCAGAGGGGGATCGAACCCCTGACCTTATCATTGCGAACGATACGCTCTCCCAACTGAGCTACTGCCCCATCCGCGACGCCGTATTCATCTGAAATCGGCGGCAGAGTCAAGCCGCGCCGTTTGGGTTTTCACGGCTTCGGTCGCCGGGCGCGAAGCGTCAGGCCGGAAGATGCTGGCGCACGAAGGCGGTGATGTCCGCAGCCGGGCGGGCTCCGGCGAGGCGGGCCAGTTCGCGGCCGTTGCGGTAGAGGATCAGCGCCGGGATGCCGCGGATGCCCGCGCGGGAGGAAACCTGCGGATGGTCCTCGGTGTTCAGTTTCATCAGCCGCGCCTGACCGGCCAGCGCCTTGGCCGCCTTGGCGAATTCCGGGGCCATCATCCGGCAGGGGCCACACCAGGGCGCCCAGTAGTCGACCAGCAGCGGCAACCCGTCACCGCGCGTCACCTTGTCATGCGTCGCGGCGTCCAGCTCGGCCACCTTGCCATCGACCAGCACCTCGCCGCAGGCCCCGCATTTCGGGCTGTCGGCCAGCCGGGCGACGGGCACCCGGTTCGCCTGGCCGCAGGTGGCGCAGGTCAGCTTCACGGCGTCAGTGACGGGCATGTCTCACCTCACAGCTTGCAAGGCTTGAAGATGTGCAGCGGCCCGCCCGCCCGCAAGGGGGTCAGAGGAAATCCTCTTCCTCGCCCGCCACGTCCACGCCCAGGGCTTCCAGCCCGGCTTCCAGGTTCTCGGCCAGATGCGGCATGCCCATCAGGTAGTCCGCCGTGGGCGTCGTCGCCTCGGCCACCGCCGTCGCCACCGCCTCGTCGAAATCCTCGGGCTCGAAGGCGCCGCGACCGACCCAGGCCACCGCCGTCAGCTGCGCCTTGTCGTCATCGTTCAGTGCGTCGATGAAGGCGTGCAGCTCGGCGTCCCCCGCCCCCGTCTCGCGGGCCAGATAGATCACATGCACCACCTTCTGCGGGCTGATCTCGAACATGGCGGTCTCCTTCGTTTCAGGCATGGTCGCGCAACGCGCCCCGGGGTGCAAGCATCAGCCGAGGGTCCAGGTCGTCACACCATGCGCGAAGGCCCCGGCCAGCGTGGCGAGCACCACGGATTTGCGGGCGAACCAGACCGCCAGCACCGCCAGCGTCCCGATCACCACCGGCAAAAGGCGGGCAAGGTCGGGCACCAGCGAGGGCAGGATCGCCGCGACGAAAAGCGTACCAATCGCCGCCGGGCCGGTCGAGGCGAGGAAGCGGCCAAGCCAGCCGGAGGCCGCCACCCGCTCCATCCGCGCGAGGATCGGCAGGGCGCGGAAGGCCCAGTTCGCGGCCCCGGCCATCAGGGCGACGGTAAAAAGCTCCCAGCTCATCTGCGCAGGACCCCCGCCACCGCCCCGGCCAGCATTCCCAGCAGGATGCCGCTGGTCGCGCTGATCGTCAGGGTCGCGATCACCGTCACCGCCCCGGCGACCACGATCACCGGTAATTGCCGCCGGTTGAGGATGGACAGGAGCAGCGCGAGGAAGAGCGCGGGCAGCATGAAGCCGAGCCCCGCGTTCACCGCGGGCCAGCCCTCCAGCGCGCCACCCCCGGCATAGGCGCCGACCACGGTGCCGGAAACCCAGCTGGCATAGGCGCCAAGGCCGAGGCCGAACATGT
>NZ_JAYRPN010000129.1:0-70311 GCF_041911175.1 Tabrizicola sp. | reverse complement strand
TCCGCGCCGCCGCCCGCGCGGTCAGGGGTCCGGTCGCCTGCGTCATCCACAACGCCGCCATCCGGGGCGACACCGGCGGCCTTGCCACGCTTTCCGCCGACCATCTGGCCGAAGTGATGCGGATCAACGTCGCCGGTCCTCTCCTGCTGACCCGCGCCCTTCTGCCCGCGCTGAAACCACAGGCAACGCTCGCCTTCCTCTCCAGCCGCGCCGGGTCCTTCGCCGAGGGCCACGACCCGGACGGCGACTATGCCTATTGCCTGTCGAAAGCCGCCCTGAACCGCGCCGTGGCCAAGCTGGCGGACGATCTGCCCCACCGCGTCCTCGCCATCCATCCCGGCTGGATCGCGACCGACATGGGCGGCCCCCAAGCCCCTGACGATCCGTTGGCGGCAGCGAAACGGATCGTCGGCCTTCTCGCCAACCCGCCCGCCTCGGGCAGCTTCACCGATACCCGTGGCCAACCCATCGCCCCGTGAGCCTGCTGCCGTTCGGTCCGATGTCGCCGCGCTGGTCCTAGCTGCGATCGGTCACGCCCTGCGCGGGTTGGTCACCTCCGGCGCAGGTAGACGTAGTACGCCCCGCCGCCTCCGTGTTTCAGGTGGGCCTCGCTGACTTGCAGGACTGCCGGGCCGAGAGGCGGCAGGTGCAGCCAGTGCGGGACCTGGTGGCGGAGCGCGCCCATGCGCTGCGGGATCGGGCCGGTATCCTCGCGGCGCTTGCCCTTGCCGGTGATCACCAGCACCAGCCGCAGCCCGGCGGACTGGGCGTTCAGGATGAAGCGGATGAGTTCGGGATGCGCTTCGGCCAGGGTCATGCCGTGCAGGTCGATCCGGGATTCGGGCTGCAGCTTGCCGCGGGTCATCTTCGCGTGCGTCCCGGCGTCCATGCGCAGGGGGGCCTGGCCGAGCAGATCGGGCAGAGTGGGAGCGAGGTCGCGCTGTTCCGGTTTGCGGTGCTTTTCGCCAAGGAGGAAAGGCGAGAGGCGCGGTTTCGCATGGGCCAAAGGCGGTGGATCGGGTGCCGGGGGAGGGTCCGGCAGGTGCAGTTTCTGGCTATGCAGGGGCCGCGCGGTGCGGGCGACGGTACGCCAGAGGTCGGCCTCCTCGGGCGAGAGGTGTCGGCGGCGGGCCATTGCGGCTATTCGTCGTCCAGCATGGCGAAGGCGCGGTCGATGGGGAGGAGCAGGACCATGCGGCCGCCGTCCTTGACCGTGCCAGCGGCATCCCCCGCACCCTTGCCGGTGCCGTAGAAGATGTCGGCGCGCTGCATGCCCTTGATCGCGCCGCCGGTATCCTGCGCCACCATCAGGCTGCGGATCGGGCGCTTGCCGTCCTTCTCGATCCAGACCGGCGCGCCGAGTGGGGTGAACTTCGGGTCGATGGCGATGGAGCGCAGCGTGGTGATCGAACGGCCCATCGCGCCGATCGGGCCGTCCTCGGGATTCAGCGTGCCGATCTTACGGAAGAAGACGTAGGAGGGGTTGGTGTCGAGGAGATCCTGCCCCGCGCCGGGGTTCGAGCGGACGTAGTTCGCGATTTCCGGGGCGGAGACCTGGTCGAGCGTATGGGTGCCGCGGCGCACCATCTCCTGCCCGACCGAGCGGTAGGCGTGGCCGTTCTTGCCCGCATAGCCGACGCGGATCACGCTGCCATCGGTCATGCGGATGCGGCCGGAACCTTGCACTTGCAGGAAGTAGACATCGACCGCGTCGTCGAGCCAGGCCAGTTCCAGGCCCCGGCCCGCGATGGCCCCGGCTTCGATGGCCGAGCGGGTGTGGTAGGCGACGCCGTCCTGCAGTTCGGGCGGGCGGCGGTAGATCGGATACTGGAAGCGCCCGGTGCGGGTGGGGGAGCCGTCGAGTTCCGGCTCGAAATAGCCGGTGAAGAGGGCGGGAGGCGTGCCCACGACGACGGGCTTGAAGAAAAGCTCGAAGAAGCTCCGGGCCGAGGCGTCGTCCTTCGGCACGTCGGCGGCCACCTTGCAGATCGGTTGCCAGTCGGGGGCATCGATCAGGTCGCAGGTAGCAAGGAAGCTATGCAGGGCTTCGACATGGTTGTCGTCGCGCCAGCCGTCGAGCGCTTCGAAATCAAGTACTTCGGCAGGAAGCGGGGCGGCCATCAGGGCCGCCACCGTGGCAAGAAGGGGAAGTGCGGCCCGCATGCCAAGGGTCAGTCGCCGGTGGCGACAAGCTGCCAGTTCGGGTCATCCGACCCCATCTGGCGGGCGAAGGTCCAGATGTCGCGCGACTTCTTCACCTCGCGCGGGGAGCCTTCGACGATCTCGCCCGCCTTGTTGCGGACGACATAGGTCTGGTCGGCGACGAAGCGGACGGCGATTTCGCCGAAGCGGCTGCCGGAGGTGAAGGTGGCGTCCTGCAGGACCAGTTCCTTGATGCCAAGGAAGCTTGCCTCGACGGTCAGCCCGTCGCGTTCCCGCTGGGCGATGGCCTCGGCGAAGCTGGCTTCGACGTCGTCGGAAAGGAAGGGGCGGATGCGATCAAGCTCGCCCTTTTCGAAGGCCATCAGGATCATCTCGTAGGCACCGCGCGCGCCTTCCAGGAAGGGACCGACGGTGAAACCCGGCTCGGCCTTCTTCATCTCGGCCAAGGCGCGGGCGGCGTCGGAGCCTTCGGCGACATGGTCGGTGATGTCGCGATCAGGCCCGCCTTCGATCACCTCGAAGTCGCGGCGGACGCGCGGGCGGACATCCTCGAGCGGGATCGGCGGCTTTTCGAACCCGTCACGGGTGCCGAGGACAGACCGCAGCTTGAGGATCAGGAAGATCGCGATCCCGGCAAGGACGAGGAGCTGGATCAGGGACCCGTTCATGAATGACCTCTGGACTGGGGTGGTTCCGTTTGAATTGGCACGGCTTGCCCTTATGTAGGGTGGGGTCGCGGCGAAGTCTACCATGCGGCGGAAAGAGCGGAGTGGGGCGATGTGGATCGTGGTGGGATTGCTGGCGCTGCCTCTGGTCGAGATCGGCCTGTTCGTGACGCTGGGGGCGAAACTGGGCCTGTGGCTGACACTGGCCTGGGTGATCCTGACCGGGGTGGCGGGGGTGCTGCTGCTGCGTGGCCTGGCGATGGGTCGCGGCGGCCTGCAGCGGGACCTGCGCGAAGGCTTGCATGATCCGTTGTCGCCGCTGGCGCACCGGGCGCTTTTGGGCGTGGCGGCGGTGCTTCTGATCCTGCCGGGGTTCCTGACCGATGCGCTGGGGCTGCTTCTTCTGTTGCCGCCGGTGCGAACGCTGATCATCCGGGGTCTCGCCGGGCGGATACGCGGGATCGCCGTGATTCACCCGGGGCAGCGGTTCGAGGACGAACCCTACGAACACCGGGCCAATGACGACCGGCTGACCTGAGGCGAAACGGGGCCCAAACGGGGCTACCGGGATGCGACGGCAGATCCGTCGACCTGGCCGGAAGCGGGTGCCAACTTGCCGAAGGCCTGGGCGAAGAGGTCTTCCATCCCCTGCGCTGCGTAGTCGGGGCGCCCGGTGCGCGGACCCTCGGGAACGGGGGCATTCGCAGGCTCGCCGTCGGGGGTTGACCAGTGCGCCACGCCGATCTTCACCCCCGCCAACCGTCGCCGGATTTGCCGTATCTGCAGGGCGACGGCTGAGGCCTGGGTGCTGCCCAGGGTCACGATCACCAGCGTTTCGGGCTTGAACCCGCCCAGCGCACGCGGCAGCGCTGCGCGCAGGGGCAGTGTCACCACCTCGGCCCCTTCGGCGCGCAGGGCCTGGCTGACCATCTGCGCGGCGGCGTCCTCAAGCTGGGTCTGCGTGCCCATCACCGCGATCTTGCGACCCACCCCGTCCAGGATGCCATTGGCGACCAGCGAGGTGTCCTGAGCGCCCTCTGCGGTTTCCGCCGTGTCGGCGCCGAGGGATAGCTCTTCGTCGACCACCGTCTCAAGCTCTTCGGTCAGGGTCCAGGCGGCATTGGCGATGCGGTGCGACTGGTAGTCGGACAATAGCCCGGCCTCGTGATCGGCATCCGCCAGGGCCAGCGCGGGGATCGCGGTCTTGTCGTAATATTCGGCGAGATAGCGCTTGGCGGTGGTCGCCGCGGCGGTCTCGGTGAATTCGAAGGACCTGCCGACAAGGAGGCGGTCATAGAGCCGGGACGAGTCGGCCAGGAGCGGCTGATCGCCGAACATGATCGGGAACAGGCGCAGGCTGGGGACGTGGTGGCCGATGACGACCAGGCAGACGGTCAGCGGCGTGGCGATGATCAGCCCCATCGGCCCCCAGAGCCAGGTCCAGAACATCGCCGAAACGATGACGGCAAGCGGCGAGACGCCGGTGCGCTGGCCGTAGAACCAGGGCTCGATGATGTTGGAGGTGGTGAACTCGACCACCAGGAACAGGGCGCCGGTCCACAGGACCAGCGACCAGTCGGGCGAGACGGCGAAGGCCATGAGGAGAGGCAGGGTCGCCGAGATCGCCGAACCGATGTAGGGCACGAAGCGCATGACCAGGGTGACGACGCCGAAGAAAAGCGCGTTCGGCACGCCGATCAGCCAAAGGCCAAGCCAGATCGGCACGGCATAGATGACGTTCACGACCAACTGCGCCAGGAGGTAGGTCGAGACTCGGGTCCCGGCCTCGGCCAGCAGGCGCGAGGTGGCCAGGATATTGGTCCCGCCGATGAGTTGCACCAGTCGGTCGCGCAGGGCCGCACGTTCCAGCAGCGCAAAGACGACGACCACGAAAACCAGCCCGAAAATGCCGACCGGCGCGAGGGCGGGCAGGATGACGTCGTTCAGCCATTGACCGAGACCGGTATGTTCGACGACCTCGACCTTCATGGCCTGGCCATCGACGGCAGGTCCCGCGCTGTCGGCTTCCAGCCGTTTCGAGATGTTCTCGACCATGCCCTGCAGATGGGCGACGATCTTGTTGTCGGTCCCGGCTTCGAGCAGCGTGTCGACCTTGGCGAGCACATTGCCCTGGTATTGCGGCAGGTTCATCCCGATCTGGCTGACCTGGTAGGCGAGGATCAGCACGAAGGACGCGACAAGCGCGCCCGCGAACATCACGGTCAGTATCACCGCCGGCATGTCACGCAGCCCGCGCCGACGCAGCGCGTTGACGACGGGATTGAGCACGAAGGCGATCAGCATTCCCAGCGCAAGCGGCAGGAACAGGTCCTTGGCGACGTAGAGGATGGCGCAGACAACGACGATGGTGGCCAGGGTGGTCAGGGTGACGATGGAATGGCCGGTTTCGACGGGCGAATTCGTCCGGTCGCGCCGCAGGACAGCGGCCTCGTCGGTGTCTTGCATGATGTCCCCCCTCCACTTGCAGCGGGGAAACGTGCTGTCGCATATCCGGTTCCCTTGCGGCTCCCCGGGGTCGGCCTGCGGGTTGGCGCAGGCCCGTAGGCCCGGAGAACCGGCGGGGACCGACCGCGTTTGGCCACCAGCGCGCCGGATCGCGCCGCCACCACGGGAGGGCAACCAAGGTGACCAGTGACCGCAAGCGGATATTGCTGAACGACCTGGCGCTGCATCTGATGCCGGATGCGATTGCACCGGACGATCAGAGGGTCACCGTCGCGGGCAACTCGCTGGTCCGCATGACCCTTGCGGAACTGGCGCTGCCGGAGGCACGGATGATCTGGACCGATTTCCGGCACAGCGCCTCGCTTGCCGCGTTGCAGGCTGCGCTGCGCGCGGAAGGCGGGCTGGACCGGCTGGTGCTGGCCGCCGATGGCGAGCAGGGCGAGCAGGCGTTTTCCGTCATGTGTGCGGTCTTGTCCCTTCTGCCAGTTCTGCATCGCCGCAGCGGGGGCCGGATCGAGCTGATCTGCACGGCGGGAGGGGCGGTTGCTTCGCTGGTGGCTTTCGTCGAACGGATCGGGCCGCAACTGGCGCGCGACGGGGTCGCGGTGACGCTGGCGATCCTGGAGCCGCGGAAGGACCACGCCGCTGCCTGACCCGGCTTGAGCGACGCACCTGACCGGAAAAAAAAAGGGCTGCAACCGGTGTTGCAGCCCAGTCTAAGGATGACGGCAGGGAAAGACCGCTCCTTGGGGACAGAGGTCAGCGGCTGGTTGCGCCGCGAAGCAGGGAAACAAGGAAGAGGATCAGGAAGATCACGAACAGGATCTGCGCGATCCCGGCAGAGGTGCCCGCAATACCGCTGAAGCCCAGTATGCCGGCGATGATCGCGATGACGAGGAATGTGACAGCCCAACCAAGCATGGGATTTCTCCTTCGGTTCCGACCCGGTGACGGGCCAATCGTATCGATCTGGCCTGTCAACTCGGGCCACCGGGATGCGGTTCCACCGGGGACCCGGATTATTTTCGGATGGCCCTTGGCCCGCTGTCGCGGCGGGATCGTTCAGGGAACCGGACCGGCGCGGGCGCATTGTACCCGGTGAGAGGGGACCGGGGCGTTGGCCCTGCCCCCGCAGTTCGGAATCAGGAGAGATGCCATGAACGCGAGCTACAAGGATACAGCCAAGGACGCGGTGAAGACGGTTTCCGATACGGCCGAAAACCTGGCCGATACGCTGCGCCAGGGCGGCAAGGCGGCGATGCGCGTCGCCGGAGATGCGACCGCGACCGTCCGGCAGTCCGCTGCCGATGCGGTCGATGGCGCACGCGAGATCGCGGACGACGCGAAGGATGCCGCGGCGGACGCCTTCGCCGAGGGCCAGTCGCGGCTGGGCGGAGCGTTGCGCAAGGCGCAGGGCAGGGCGCAGGATGCCGGCGAGGCGATCGTGGCCGGAGCGGGGGCAACGCTGGCCTCGGTCCGCGACGTGGCGGTGGAAAAGGCCGATGCGGCGCGCGAGACCCTGTCGGACGCGGGCGAGCGGCTGGCTGCGACCTTGCAGCGCGCCTCGGATGATGCGGACGGCGATGCGATGAAGTCGCGGATGCTCGGCTCGGTGGCGCAAGGCCTGACCACGGCCTCGGATGCGCTGCGGCAGAAGTCGGTTGCCGACCTGACCTCGGATGTGCGGACCCTGGCACGCAACCATCCGGGCGCCTTCATGGTGGCGGCGGCGGTGGCGGGCTTCGCGATGGCGCGCTTCGTGCGGTCGTCGAGCCAGCGCCGGGAGCCGCGGGTCTGATGAGCGGGCGGCAGGACGGTGACCGGGACGCGGGGGTGTTCTCCCTCCTGTCCGACGTGGCAGCAGGGGTCGGTCGTCTGGTGCAGGGCGAGATCCGGCTGGCGCGGACCGAGGCGACCGAGGGCCTGAAGGCCGCCGGGTCCGGTCTGGCGAAGATTGCCGTGGCGGCGATTGTCGGGCTGGTCGGGCTGAACGTGCTGGCCGGGGCGGCGGTGGATGCGCTGGCCGCGACCGGCCTCGGCCCGGCCTGGGCGGCGCTGGTGGTCGGGGTGGTTCTGTGCCTGGTGGCGCTGGGGCTGGCCGTTGCCGGGCGGGCGGCGCTGCGGTTGCGCGGCATCTGGCCCAACCGTGCCCTGCGCGGCCTGCGGCGGGATGCCGAAGCGGTGCAGCAGGGGCTGAAGGGAACGGAGGCGCGCCATGTCTGACTTTGCCAAGCATGAGATCGAGCGGTCGCTGGAAGCGGACCGGATCGCACTGGCGCAATCGCTGGTCGCGCTGCGTGACCGGATGCGCCCCGAGAGCCTGATCGCCGAGGGCAAGGAGGCGCTGATGGCGCAAGCCTCGCCGCTGATGGGTCGGCTGGACGGGGTGGTGCGGGCGCAGCCGCTGGTGGCCGCTGTCGCCGGAGTGGCGCTGGCCGCGTTGCTGTTCGGGCGGAAGCGGTCCAGTGACGCGGAACGGGCGGGGGCGGTTCCGGCGATGGCGGGGACCAAGTTCGAGGCGCTGACCCGCTGGGAGGACGAGGGCGGTCCGCCCGCGCCCGAGCCGGTGGACCCGGACGACGACTGGCTGAGCGAGGCGCAGGCCCTGCAAGACAGGGCGCAATCGTTGCTGGCACAGGTCGATGAAGCCGCCCGGCGTGGGCTGGCCCCGGCGGCGAAACTGGCGAAGCACCGGGCCGAGGTTCTGGCAGCACTGGCGGCCGAGACGAAGACCGCGCTTGGCAAGGGCCTGGGCTCGCTGTCGGGCGCGGCGCGGGAGCAGGCCCTGCAGGCGCGCGAGCGGATCTACCTGAGCCGGATCGCGATGGCGGAAAAGGGCCGCGAGGCGGTGGATGCCAATCCGCTGGCGGTCGGCGCGACGCTGGCCCTTGCCGGGGCGGCGCTGGCCTTGCTTTTCCCCCCGAGCGAGACCGAGGACCGGTTGATGGGCGAGACACGGGACCAGCTTGCGACCGATCTGACGGCAATGGCCAAACGCGAGGCGGTGAAGGCGAGCGCCTTCGCCTCGACCCTGAAGGACGCGCTGAAGACCGACCTGAAACAGGCCTCGCAGCTGTTCACGCCGGACGAGCCGATGGTGCGGCCCGTGCGGCACTGACGCGGCGGCATCGAGACAAGGGAACCGGCCCCCGTCGCGGGGCCGGTCTTGGTCATGCCGTCTTCGGTCGCGGGAAGACAAGCTCGACCGAGGCCCGATCCGCATCGAGGTGGATGCTGACGGTGCCGAAGAGCTGAGCCGCAAACTGCCGCATCATGCGCTGCGGCAGGGCGAGCAGACCCTCCGTCGTCTCGGGCTGAAGCTGGGGAACCGCCGGGCCTTCGATCCGCAACCGGATGATCCCGTCCGCTTCCGACAGGTCGACGACGACGGCATCCCGTCCCAGCCCCGGCACCGAGAAATAGCAGCCCACCGCCTCGGCCAGGGCGAGGGCCAGGGGGATGGCGGCCTGCGCTTCCATCCTGATCGGTTGCAGGCGCTTGGACGCGACACCGAGCGCAACACCGTGGATTTCCTTCAGCCGCTTGACGACATTGGCCAGCACCACGTCCATCGCCACGTCGCGCTGGCCGGACAGCGCATAGAGACTGGTATGGGTGGAGGACAGCGCGATGACCCGGTTGATCAGCCCGTCAAGCACTGCGCGCAGCTTCTGGTCGGTCGTCTCGCGTCGGTACATCCGCATGATCGAGGCGATGATCTGCAAGCTGTTGCCGCTGCGGTGGTTGACCTCGCGGATCAGCACATCCTTGTCGACAAGCAGGTTCTGCAGGTCGGCCTCTTCCTGTTCGATGGTGCGGATCAGGCCTTCATAGGCGGCATGCAGGCTCTGGATTTCGGCAGGGGCGCCGCTCAGGTCGGGAATCTGAAGACGCTGCTTGGTCGAGACATAGCTGCCCATCGTGCGCGACAGGGCACGGACATGGCGCACGACAAGGCGGCTGGAGGCGAAGGCAGCGGCGACCAGTGCGGCGATCCAGGTCAGCAGGGGAAGCAGGTAGGGCGTGAAGGCATTGCTCAGCCAGAAGCCGGTCGCGTTGGGTCGCCAGATCGACAGGAGGTAGAGATCATCGGTGACGCTGACCACCGACAGGATGTGCCGCCCGCTGTCGTCGTCGACATAGGCCGGTCGATCCGCGATCCGGGTCAGGCCTTGCAGGTTGGCCGAGGGCGGGATCATCCTGTCAAGCGGGGTATCGGGGTCGGACGAGAGCAGCAGCGTGCCATCCGACAGGAAGGTGGCAAGGTAGGCCGGTCGCCAGAGCGCCAGCGAATCCGCATAATCGCGGGGGGCGACGGCGGTGTAGGAGAGCGAGATCGCGACCACCCCGGCCTGGACCCCGCTGGCATCGAAAACAGGATGGCTGACCCCGATGACGGCCGTCCCCGAGACCGGGCCGCGCGGGTTGTAGGTGACGCGGGGCTCGGGTGTCCTGATCAGGTCCTGGAAGCGCGGCTCATCCTTGAAATCGTAGACGCGACCGTTCGAGGAACAGGTCATCAACCCGCTGACCGGGATGTAGGCCACCAGCGTCGCCTGCGGAATCTCGCGGGCCAGGGCGGTGACCCGGTCCACGCAGTCGGGGCCGGGCGAGGGTTCGCTCGACAGGACAGACGCAAGCACCCGGACCGAGATCTGCGCTTCCTTGATCACGTCGATCTGGTCGCTGACCGCTTGCAGGGCAGCGCCGCCGACGCCCGCAAGCGTGGTGGCATCGACCTGGGACAGCGCATCGCGAGTCTGGACGACCGACAGCACGCCAAGCGGCATCAACGCCAGCATGAGCGTGGAGCCCAGCCGCACCCCAAGGCTGCTGGCGGACAGACGAGACCTTACCCGACCGATCAAAACCCGCCTGCGGCCGACCGAAGCACGACCGCCTGTGTTGCGCCGTCCGTACCCGAGAACATGTCCTCTCCATCTTCAAGGTGCAAAAGCTCGGCCAGGCGCTTGCGGGCCCGGCTGGCGCGGCTTTTCACCGTACCGATGGCCACGCCCATCATGCCAGCCGCCTCTTCACAGGAAAAGCCCGACGCGCCGACCAGGATCAGCACCTCGCGATGTTCGGGCGACAGCGAATCGAAGGCCTTCTGGAACTCTTGCAAGGCGAGGCGACCGTCATGTGCGGGCTTCACCGAAAGCGAGGCAGCGTGGAGGCCGTCGCTATCCTGCACTTCGCGGCGGGTCTTGCGCAGCGACGAATAGAACGTGTTGCGCAGGATGGTGAAAAGCCAGGCATCAAGGTTGGTTGCGGGATCGAACTTGTCGATGTTGGACCAGGCCTTGAGGATGGTTTCCTGCACCAGGTCATCGGCCTTCGACACGTCGCGGGCAAGGCTGATCGCGAAGGCGCGCAGCTTCGGAATCGCCCCGGCCAAGCGGTCGCGCGGGTCGGGATAGGCGGGGGCGGTCATTCTGTGCCGCCTGCGCCCGGTCCGTCCTTGCCCTTGAGCTGAGCCAGAAGGTCACGGAACCTGTCCGGCAATTCCTCGTTCAGGGCGGCGGCATAGACGCGCTTCAAGTTCTCGTCGATCTGTTCGCGGATTGCCTGCCGTTTGGGCGCATCCTCATCCTTGTCTTTTCGCATGGCGATCCGTTTCCCACTACTCATGGCACCAAGAACGCAGCCATACACCAATGGTTCCCGCGACTGCGCGGAAGATGGCATATTCTTCCGTTCGTTGGGAACCGAACGCGACGCGGGGTGTTTGGTTCCGGAAACACGGCAAAAAACAGAGAGGAATCACATGCTCGCTCTGGAAGCGGTCGATCTTTCGGCCACGGTGGCGCGTCATCTGCCCTACCTGCGGCGATACGCCCGCGCCCTGACCGGCAACCAATCCAGCGGCGACCGCTATGCCGTGGCGGTTCTGGAAAGCATCGTTGCCGATCCGGGCCTGCTGGCGGCGCATGCCGAGCCCAAGGTGTCCCTGTTCGCGGTATTCCATTCGATCTGGTCGACCTCCGGCGCCCCGGTGGCCGAGGCGGACGACCTAATTTCGGGCGCGGCGCAGGCGCACTTGGCGGGACTCACGCTGAATTCGCGCGAGGCGCTGCTGCTGAACACCGTCGAAGGCTTCGACCAGGCGCAGGTGGCGGAAATCATGGGCCTCGACGTGGCGGAGGCACAGCACCTCATCAACGTGGCCGTGGAGGAAATGGAGCGGTCGGTGCGCGGCTCGGTCCTGGTGATCGAGGACGAGGCGATCATCGCGATGGACATCGCCGCGATTGTCGAGGGCATGGGGCATCGGGTGACGTCGAATGCCCGGACCCGTGCCGAGGCCGTGGACATGGCCGCTGCGGAACCGCCGGACCTGATCCTGGCGGATATCCAGCTGGCCGACAATTCCTCGGGCGTCGATGCGGTGAACGACATCCTGGCGCAGTTCGGCGCGATCCCGGTCATCTTCATCACCGCCTTCCCCGAGCGGCTGCTGACCGGCGAACGGCCCGAACCGGCCTTCCTGATCAACAAGCCATATACCGAAGAACAGGTGCGGTCTGCCGTGAGCCAGGCGATGTTCTTCTCCTCGACCGAAACCCTGCGCGCCTGACCGCGGCGCGGACCGGTTCGCGTCAGCGCGATCCGCCCGGGTTCAGGGCGGCGCTGAGCGGGAAGGAGATGCGGATACTGAGCCCGTCGGGGCGGAACACCTGCTCGATGGTGCCGGACAATTCGCCCTTGAGGCTGGCCTCGATCAGCCGCGAGCCGAAGCCGGTGCCTTTCGCGGGCGGTGCATCCGGGATGTTCGCCTGCTCTACCCAGTCGAGATCGAGCCTTGGCGGTTCTGTCCCTGCCGCCGGGCGGACGGTCCAGGAGATGTTCAGCCCTGCCCCGGCCGTCGAGAGGCCACCGTACTTCATCGCGTTGGTGACAAGTTCATGCACCACCATCGCGAAGGCATGTGCCTGGCGTTCGTCCAGCCGCACTGTGGGCCCGTCGATCAGGTGCTCGACTTCCTCGGCATCGAGACTCTGCTGCAGCTCTTTCACCAGAACGGCCCGCACTTCGGCCTGCGCCACCGCCGTTCCGGCAAGGATCTCCTGCACGGCAGACATCGCCTGAAGCCGCGCATCGAAGGCGGCGGTGAAGGCCTTCACATCGGTCGCGCCTCGCGCGCTTTGCCGGGCGATCGACTGGATGCGCGCGATGTGGTTCTTGATCCGGTGCTTCATCTCTTGCAGCAGAAGCGCGCGATATTCGGATTCCCGCGCCGCCGCCGCCGCCACGGCCCGCGCCTGCATCGCCTCGTTCTGGCGGGCCGCGACGGCATAGGACGCAGCACCGGCAAACAGCAGGAAAGTCAGGCCGAGGAGCGCGGTGTTCAGATAGCGGACCCGGCCGATCTGTCCTTCGGAACCAACCAGTTCGAACCGCCACTGCCGCCCGAGGATCTGGACAGAGCGGCTGGCCTGCATCTCGCCGGCATGATCGGCCGACAGGTTGTCGAAGAGCGGCATGTCGGCCGCGCCAGTGTCGACGATCCGCATTGCCACGGGCAGCGGCGGGCCCACCGCCAGCGCGGCACGGATCAGGTCGCCGCCGCGGAAGGGCGCGTAGACGAAGCCTGCCAGCGGGGCCTTGCGGATGCCTTCGGAGAGGTCGGCGACCGGGAACGGCAGGTAGACCAGGAAACCGGTCTGCTTGTCGCTGGTGATTTCCTGCACCAGTTCGACCGGGCCGCTCATCTGCGCCTCACCGCTGGCGATTGCATGGTCCATCGCCGAGCGGCGGATGGGGTCGGCATACATGTCAAAGCCGAGCGCAGCCGTGTTGCGGGCGTTGGCGGGCTCAAGCAGCACGATCGGCGTGCGCCAGGATTCCCGGGTTTCTGGCCGGACCGAAACCTCGATCCCGTAGTGTTCGCGGATTTCCTGCACGGCCAGCCCGGCATCTTCGGTGGCAAGCATCCGGGCAAAGCCGATGCCCTGCACGCCCGACAGCTCGTTCACGATGTCGACCGAGGAGAGGAAGCGCACGAATTCGTCCCGCGCGAGCCCGCCGCGCGAGGCCGACAGCAAGCCACGCGCCGCGCGCAGCACGACGACATGCTGTTGCAGTCGGGTGACGACGCGGTCTACCGCCAGATCCGCCACACGCTCGAATTCCGCGTAGAGGCGGCGTTCGCTCAGGCTGTGGATGGCAAGCGTCATCGCCATGCCGGGCAGGATCGCCAGGAGGAAGACGAACTTCGGCAGATGCGCGCTGATCAGTGCCTTCAAGACGGCACCTTGCAGCCCGGAGGAGGGTCACAAGATGGGTCGCACATCGTCCTTGTCCATGTCGAGTTGCGCAATCCGGGACAGCCGGACGTGATCATGCATCACCAGCCGTCGCCCCGTGATTTCAACCAGCCCCGCCTGGCGCAAAGCGACAATACGACGGTTGGTATGGACGATTGAAAGGCCAAGCGCATCGGCCAGGTCCTGTTGCCGGAACGGGAAGGGGACCGATCCGCCGTCCTCCATGCCCAGCGCGACCAGCCGCCGCCAGATGCGCACCAGCGCCCAGGCCACCCGTTCCCGGGCGTCACGCTGGCCGAGGGTGGCGACGGTTTCGCCCAGGAAATGCTCTTCGACGGCGGCGATCCAGGTCAGGTCATAGGCCCGCGATGGCTGCGTCGAGAACAGCTCCCACACCTTGCCACGCGGGAATGTGCAGAGCACCATGTCGCTGACGGCCGTGACGCTGTGGCGCGCCTCGCCCATCAGGCCGGAATGCAGGCCGACAAGGTCGCCTGGAAAGACGAAGCTGATCACCTGCCGCCGCCCGTCCTCCAGCAGGACCGAGCGCACGGCCATCCCGGACAGCACAGTCTGCAGCACGGGCGATTTCTGCCCCTGCGACAGGATTTCGGTTCCGGCCGGGGCGCTGGCCTCGCCCGACTTGAAGCGGCGCATGAAGGCGATCTCGTCGGCAGTCATCGGCACGAACAGCGGACGACAGCGCAAGCGGCAGTCCTGGCAGTCGGTTTCGGCGGGCATGCGGGTTTCCCTACCAGCTTATCACAGGTTAATGCGCCGGGTTTCGCGAAGCTTCACTGCATTTGCTGGTCAGGTCAATGACATGGGACAGGGGAATGAAGCTCTACTTCGTCGTCGAGCCGGAACAGGTCGTGGCCGATGACCTTGCCGACGCGATCCGGGCCGTTGAACCGGGCGCGGTCGTCGAGACTTTCCGCACGGCGGGAGAGGTCTGGCCAGCGCTGCTGCTGGCGAGGCCCGCAGCGGTGATCCTGAGCCTCGATCCCCACCGTTTTCCCGACACGCCGCTGGGCCGGGAATTGGTGACGGAGGGCATTCCGCATGGCTTTCTTTGCGCTTGGGGCAGCGACTGGCCCGAAGGCGCGGTCCTTCTTGCGTCACCCTTTTCGGAAGCGACTGTCGGCACGCTGTTGCGTGCGCTGGCGGGTTCGGGCGAGTGACCGGGGCTACAGGAAACTGCGGATGGTGGCGATGGCGCCGTCCAGCGCCTTGCCCGCTTCGTCCTTGAGCGCCGCCTCGCGCAGCCTTGCGGCCCAGAGGGCGGCGTCCTCGCGGTCTTTCACCAGCGCGATGGCGGCGAGGACCTTGTCGAACTTCGACAGCCCGCGGGCGTGGGTGTCGGAGTAGCCCTTGACCAGACGGCGGCAGCAGATGACCTCGACGGCGAGGTCGTAATTCTGCGGGAGGTAGGCGAGGGCGGCGGCGAGCCAGGCCTCGCGGTGGGCGGCCTCGATAGTGTGGCGCAGGGATTTCAGCCGCCAGCCTTTCAGCCCGCCAAGCACATGCAGCATCAGGAAGCCGCGCAAGCTGTCGGTGCGCAACCGGCGGCCCTTGTTGAACAGCCGGTCGAACAGCGCCATCCGGCGCGGGTTAGCCGCCCAGCGCGCGCCCATGCGGGCGGGGAGGAGGGAGACCAGTTCCTCAGCCCTCGGGTGGAGGAATTCGGTGACGTGGAGGAGGTTCTGGTCCTTCGCCCCCATCTCCCCGGCGATGCGGGTCATCCTTGCGGCGCGGGTCTTCTCATTGGCAACGCGGATGATGTCGTCATAGGCCATCGCGTTGGCGAGATGCTTGGCGGCTTCGCGGGTCAGGTCGAAGGGGGCGCGGTCCTGCGTCAGGATCGTGTCGAGCCGGTCGAGATAGGCGCGGCCATAGGCAGTATCCTGGAAATCGACGACCTTCTTCAGGCCGGGGCGGGCGAAAGCGGCGACCTCCGGGGGAAGGCGGTCGATCCGGTCCGTGAGCACCGTCCATTCGGCCAGGAGCCGGGCGGGGCCTTTGGGGATTTCCCCGCGGGGAAGGTCCTTGGCCGGTGCGTTGCCCTCAGCACCGGAGCGGGCAGCGTCGTAGCCTGCGGCGAAGGCTTTCAGCGAGGGCTGCACGCCCTTGCCGCCCTTGGAAATAGCGGCCTCGAAGGCCTCGCGCGGGAAGGGCAGGACTTCGGCGGCGGCCAGCGCGCCGAACAGGCTGGCGGAGATGACCGAGCCTTGCGCGATGGCCAGCGCGTCGAAATCGGCGGCGATGACGCGGCGGGCGGCGATGTCGGCGGCGGCCAGCACCTCGGCCCCGTTGGCGATGCCGTCGCCGGGGACGGTCTTTTCGCTGACGGCGAGAGAGCGGTGGGTGGAGGTGATCAGCGTGGTGCGGTCGGGGGTGACGAAGCCGCGGATGATGGAGCGCCCGGCCTCCATCAGCTCGGCAGTGATCATGATGTCGACGTCCCCGGCGGAGGGCATGAGCGAGAAGACCGGGGTGCCGTTCGCGGCTGGCGCCATCTCGACGTAGTAGACGGTGGCCCCGGTGCGTTGCGCGACACCGGCAACGCTGGTGGCCTGCGCGGCATAGCCGTTGGCGCGGGCGAGGTCCTCGATCCAGCCGGTCAGCACGCCGCCGCCCTGGCCGCCGACGGCAAGGAGGGCGAGCTTGATGATCCCTTGCGTGGCGGGGTCGACGGGGCGGGGGGCGATGCCGGGATGGACGGTCATTCTGCGGGTCCGAAGCTCAGGCGGCGGGCAGCGCGGCGGCGTTGCAGCGCGGTGATGATGCGGGCGCGGAAGCTGGCGAGGCGGCGCTCCCATTTCGTCGGGTTGTGGACCACATCGGCGCGGTAGAAGCTGGGGCAGAGGATCGCAGCGTCGGCGACCTCGCCGCAGTTGCCGCAGCCGACGCAGCTTTGGTCGATGCTGGCGACGGGATCGTCGCGCAGGGGGTCGTCCAGCCGTTTCAGCGACAGGGACGGGCAGCCCGACAGGCGGATGCAGGCGTGGTCGCCGGTGCAGATCGCCTCATCCACGCCGAAGCGGGGGGCCTCGACCCTTCGGCCCTCCTTGATGGCCTTCTGGGTCAGGGGCTTTTCGCGGCGCTGCCTGTTCAGCATGCATTCCGACGAGGCGACGATGACCTTGGGGCCTTTCACCGGCGTGGTCAGTGCCTCGCGGATCGTGTCGCGCATCTTCGCCACGTCATAGGTACGGTCGATCTGGCGGACCCAGTCGATGCCGATGCCTTTCAGCGCCCTGGAGATCGGGTTCTTGGTGGCCTTCGACGCATTGTCGGCGCGGGAGGACATCACGTCCTGCCCCCCGGTCGCGGCGGAGTAGTAGTTGTCGACGATGATCGCCACGCCGTCGGACCTGTTGAACGCCATGTTGGTGAAGCTGGAGGAGAGGCCGTTGTGCCAGAACCCGCCGTCACCGATGATCGCGACCGGGCGCTTCTCGCCACCGCCGTCGAAGGCACCGTTGGCAGCGGGGCCGAGGCCATAGCCCATCGTCGCGCCGCCGATCTCGAACGGGGGCAGGCTGGCGAAGAGGTGGCAGCCGATGTCGGCGGCGATCTGGTGCTTGCCGAGTTCCTTCTCCACCAGCTTCATCGCGGCGAAGATCGGGCGCTCCGGGCAGCCGGTGCAGAAGCCGGGGGGGCGGATCGGGACGGTCTTGGTCAGGTCTGGGATGGCCGGGCGGTCGACATTCGGCGCGCGGACCTGGGCGGGGAGTATTCCGGGAGCGGCTTGACGCAGGAAGCCCTCGACGGCGTCCAGCATCACCGCGCCGGTGTATTCGCCCGCCATCGGGAACAGGCCCTTGCCGTGCAGTTTCACCAGGGCCCCGGCGCGGTAGAGGAAGCTGCCAAGCTGGGTTTCGATGAATTCCGGCTGGCCTTCCTCGACCACCAGAACGTGGTCCTTGCCCTGGCAGAAGTCGAGGAACTCGCCCGAGATCAGCGGGTAGGCAACGTTCAGGACATAGATCGGCACCTGCGTTCCGCCGTAGATGTCGGCAAGGCCCAGCCGTTGCAGGGCACGGATCAGGCCGTTGTACATGCCGCCCTGCACGACGATGCCGAGGGGGGCGTCCTTGGGGCCGAAAACCTCGTTCATCGCATGGTCGCGGATGAACTTTTCGGCGGCGGGCCAGCGGTTCTTCACCTTGTCCTGTTCATGGACATAGGACATCGGCGGCAGGACGACCCGGTTGAAGTCGCTGCGGGGGTTGGACAGGGCGTCCCTGACGGTCAGCGTCGGGCGCTGGTTGTCGCGTGCGGTGAAGCTGCCGGTGACATGGCAGGACCGGATGCGGACCATCAGCATGACGGGCGTGTTCGAGGCTTCGGACAGGTCGAACCCGTCCGACACCGCCTTGACGATGGACGGCAGGTTCGGGCGCGGGTCCAGCAGCCACATCTGCGCCTTCATGGCGAAGGGGTGGGTGCGTTCCTGCATGATGCTGGACCCCTCGCCGTAATCCTCGCCCACGATGACCAGCGCCCCCCCGGTCACGCCGGAGGAGGAGAGGTTGGCCAAGGCGTCCGAGGCGACATTGACGCCGACCGGACCCTTGAAGGTGACGGCGCCACGGATCGGGTAGTGGACCGAGGCGGCCAGCATGGCGGCGGCGGCGGCCTCGTTCGCGTTGGCCTCATAGCGCACGCCAAGCTCGGCCAGCAGCTCCTCGGCATCGGCGAGGACGTCCATCAGGTGGCTGATCGGCGCGCCCTGATAGCCGCCGACATAGCCGACGCCGGATTCCAGCAGCGCCTTGGTGATGGCCAGGATGCCTTCGCCGGTGAAGGTTTCCCCCGCCCCCAGCTTGAGGTCTTCCACCTGCGCCTTGAAGCTGCGTTCGGCCATCTCAGATCTCGTGCTTGCGGATGTTGACCAGCATCTTCTGGAGCGTGGCGACGAAGGCCTGACGTTCGGCCGCCGGGATGCCGCGGAACATGCGGTCTTCCGCGTCATGCATGTGCGGCCAGAGGTCGGCAAAGACGGCGCGGCCCGCGTCGGTGATGGACACACGGACCGCCCGGCTGTCGCTTGCGTCGGTCTCGCGGCGGATCAGGCCTTCCGCCTGCAACTGGTCCAGCGCGCGGGAGAGGGTGGATTGTTCCGTGACGGTGTAGACCGCCAGTTCGCCCACCAACGGGGCATCGACCACCGACAGCACGGCAAGGGCGCGGGCCTTCGGCGTGGTCAGGCCAAGTCCGGCCAGTTCCTCGCGAAAGCCCGCGTTGTAGCGGCCCATGATCCGGTTCATCAGATAGGGGGCGAAATTGGTCAGGCCGATCTCGCCCAACCCCCGGGGGGCCGCGCCGTCCACCGCTCAGGCCTTGGGCACGAGCGCCAGCGCGCGGATCGGCGAGCCGGTGCCGTTCTTGATCTTCAGCGGAGCCGCGATGAGGATCGCCCCCTTGGCGGGCAGCTTCGACAGGTTCGCGAGCGAGGCCAGCCCGAAGCAGTTGTTCTTGTGCAAGAGGTTATGCGCCGGGAAGGGCGGGTTCATGCCACCCGCCTGACCCGCATCGGTGCCGATGCACTGGCTGCCCCAGCCGACGATGCCCTTGTCGATCAGGTATTGCACGACTTCGGCGGTCGGGCCGGGGGTGTGCGGGCCGGTCTCGTTGGCGTTCAGGAACTTCGCCTCGTCATCGGCGAAACGGTCCCAGTCCGAGCGCAGGACGACCCATTCGCCCTTGCCGATGGGGCCGTGCTTGGCCTCCCAGGCCTTCACATGGTCGATGGTCAGCAGGAAATCCGGGTCGGCCGCGCATTCCTTCGAGAAGTCCAGCACGTTGACCGGGGCGACGAGGCGCTGGACGGAAAGCGTGTCGGTATAGCCGTCGGCATAGTCCTTGCCGGTGATCCAGTGGTGCGGCGCGTCGAAATGGGTGCCGGAATGCTCGCCCAGTTCCAGCCAGTTCCAGGCCCAGAACGGGCCGTCCTTGTCGTATTCGCTGATCCGGTGGATCTTGATCGGCGGGGTGTCCCTGGCGAAATCCGGCGGCAGTTTCAGAAGCGGGGTATCGGGGCCAAGGCTGCCCGAGCAGTCCACCACCTCGATCCCGCCCGAGGCGATCATCGCGCCCAGTTGCGCCAGAACATTTCCCGCTGCCATCGCAATCCCTCCCGACCGTGACACGCTTTCGATGGGCAAAGGGGTAGGAGCATTTAAATGCAAATGCAAATAAATTCGGTGGCGGGGCGGAAGCGGCGATTGTCGCTGGAGAGCGCCGGGGGTGCAGACTGGTCATTGCAGCTTTTGCCCCGGTGCAGCAAAGTCGGGACCGAACACGCACCCAATGCGCTTGCCGCCGGTAGGGAGACGAGATGCGATACCACACACCAACCAGCTTTGCCGATGCCTCGGCCATTGCCGCCGGGACCACGGGAACCCTGCGCTTTCTGGCCGGGGGGACGGACGTTCTGGTGCAGATGCGCGCGGGCATGGTGCAGCCGGACGACCTGATCGACCTGAAGCATATTCCGGGCGTGGACAAGATCACGGCCAACAGGGACGGCGGCTGGCGAATCGGCGTGGCGGTGCCGGGGATCGTGCTTGGCGCGCATGAAGGGCTGGTGAAGGATTGGCCGGGCGTGATCGAGGGGATGAACCTCGTCGGCTCGACGCAGGTGCAGGGCCGGGCGACGCTGGCGGGGAACCTGTGCAACGGCTCACCTGCGGCGGATTCGGTGCCGGGGATGGTGGCGGCAGGGGCCGTGGCGACGGTGACGGGGCCGAAGGGTGAGCGGGAGATTCCGGTGGAGCAGATCCCGGCGGGGCCGGGGCGGACCCATCTGGCGAAGGGCGAGGTGATCAGCGCCATCACCCTGCCGCCACGGGGCAAGAACGGCGGCGACGCCTACCTGCGCTTCATCCCGCGTACCGAGATGGACATTGCGGTCGTCGGCTGCGCGGTGAACCTGCGGCTGGACGGCGACAGGATCCTTGAGGCGCGGGTGGCGCTGGGGGCGGTAGCTCCCACCGTGATCCTGTCCGAGGCTTGTGCCAAGGCGATCATCGGCACCACGCTGGACGATGCGGCTCTGGCGGCGCTGGCCAAGGCGGCGGAGGGGGCGGCGAAGCCGATTTCCGACAAGCGCGGGACCAAGGAGTTCCGCACCGAAGTGGTGGGCGTGCTGGCCCGCCGGGCGGCGAAGATCGCCTATGACCGGGCGAAAGGATTGAAAGCATGAGCAAGATTCACGTCACCACCACCGTCAACGGCGACCGGGTGGAGTTCCTTGCCGAGCCGCGCGAGACGCTGCTGGACGCGCTGCGCAATCATCTGGACCTGACCGGCACCAAGGAAGGCTGCGGCACCGGCGACTGCGGCGCCTGTTCGGTCACCGTCGACGGGACGCTGGTCTGTTCCTGCCTGATGCTGGCGGCGGAAGCCAACGGCAAGAAGGTCGAAACCATCGAGGGCATGGCGGGCGAGGAGCTGCACCCGCTGCAGCGCAAGTTCATCGAGCATGCGGCCCTGCAATGCGGCTTCTGCACGCCGGGAATTCTGGTGGCGGCGAAGGCGCTGCTGGAGCGGAACCCGGATCCGACGGATACCGAGGTGCGCTACTGGCTGGCCGGGAACCTGTGCCGCTGCACGGGCTATGACAAGATCATCCGCGCCGTGCAGGATGCGGCGGCTGAAATGCGGGGGGCTGCATGATGGCGAAGGACGAGGTGAAAACCGGATACCGTCTGATCGGCACAAGGCCCAACCGCCCGGACGGGCTGGACAAGGTGACGGGCCGGGCGCGCTATGGGGCGGATTTCTCCCTGCCCGGGATGCTGCATGCCGCCGTGGTGCGGTCGCCCCATGCCCATGCGCGGATCGTGAAGATCGACGCCTCGAAGGCGCTGGCGCTGGACGGGGTGAAGGCCGTGGTCACGCGGGCCGACCTGCCGACGGGCCTGACGGGAGAAGAGCTGAACCTGCAGGACAACACGCTTGCCGGGGAAAAGGCCCTCTATGACGGGCACGCGGTGGCGGCGGTGGCGGCGACCTCGGCCCTTTTGGCGCAGGATGCGGCGCGGCTGATCGAGGTGGAATACGAGGTCCTGCCGCATGTGACCGATGTCGATGCGGCGATGGCCCCCGGTGCCCCGGTGATCCGCGAGGGTGTGGCGGACTATTCCGTGCCGGAAGGGATGAACGGCAACGTCGCGCGCTACATGGAGTTCGGGCATGGCGATGTGGAAGCGGGCTTTGCCGCCGCCGATATCGTGCGCGAACAGACCTACAGGACCGAGGCGACCCATCAGGGCTACATCGAACCCCATGCCGCTGTCGCCCAGATGGGCGAGGACGGACGCGGCGAGATGTGGGTCTGCACGCAGGGCCACTGGTATATCCGCCGGATGTGCGCCGCGGTGCTGGGGATCGAGGCGGCAGGCCTGCGGGTGACGCCGACCGAAATCGGCGGCGGCTTCGGCGGCAAGACCACGATCTTCATGGAGCCGCTGCCGCTGGCCTTGTCGAAGAAGGCAGGGGGCCGTCCGGTCAAGCTGGTGATGAGCCGGTCGGAGGTGCTGCGGGCGACGGGGCCGACGGCCTCGGCCTCGATGGACGTGAAGATCGGCATGAAGAAGGACGGCACGATCACCGCCGGGCAGGTGTTCTTCCGCATGCAGGGCGGGGCCTTCGTGGGGATGTCGCCGATTGGCGAGGCGCTGCCCTGTGCCTTTGCCTGCTACGACATTCCGGCCTTGAAGCACGAGGCGGTGGAAGTCATCGCCAACCGCCCCAAAGCTGCGGCCTATCGCGCGCCGGGGTCGCCGATGGCGGCCTTTGCGGTGGAAAGCCTGGTCGACGAAATGTGCCGCGAACTGAAGCTGGACCCGATCGCGGTGCGGCTGAAGAACGGGGCGAAGAACGGGTCCAAATCCTCCTACGGGCCGGTCTACAATGTGATCGGGTTGCAGGAAACGCTGGAGGCCGCGAAGGCGCATCCGAACTATGCGATCCCGCTGGGCAAGAACCAGGGGCGCGGCGTCGCTTCGGGCTTCTGGTTCAACCACGGCGGCGAGACTTCGGTGTCGCTGGCGATAGGCGAGGACGGGACGGCGACCGTGATGATCGGCACGCCGGACATCGGCGGCAGCCGGGCCTCCATCGGGCTGATGGTGGCGGAGTGTCTGGGCATCCCTTACGAGGATGTGCGCGTCAACGTGGTCGAAACCGGCGCGCTGGGGGTGAACGAGCCGACGCATGGCAGCCGCGCGACCTTTGCCAGCGGCAAGGCGGCGGTGGAATCGGCGCGGCAGGCCATTGCCGAGATGTGCCGCCGGGCCGCCGCCGACTGGGGCATCGACGTCGAAGCGGTGGAATGGAAGGATGGCGCGGCGCATCCCGCCGGGCCGAACGCGGGCAAGTTCCCACCCATGACCATCGGCGAGATCGGGGCGAAGATGGGCGCCACCGGCGGACCGATCTCGGGCCACCACGAGGTGACGGCGGGTGGCTATGGTGCCAGCTTCGGCACGCATGTGGTGGACGTCGAGGTCGACCCGGAGACGGGACGCACCACGGTGCTGCGCTATCTGGTGGTGCAGGACGCGGGAACGGCGATCCATCCGGCCTATGTCGAAGGGCAGTATCAGGGCGGCGCGGCGCAGGGCATCGGCTGGGCGCTGAACGAGGAATATGTCTACGGCACAGACGGGCGGTTGCAGAACCCGATCTTCCTCGACTACCGCATCCCGGTCGCCAGCGACCTGCCGATGATCGACACGGTGATCGTCGAGGTGCCGAACCCCGGCCACCCCTACGGCGTCCGCGGCGTGGGCGAGACGGGGATCACCCCGCCCCTGCCCGCCATCGCGTCCGCCATTGCGGGGGCCACGGGCGCGCGCATCCGCAGCCTGCCCTGCTCTCCGCCCAAGGTGCTGGCGGCGATCAAGGCGAAGGGCTGATGGCGAAGGTCCATCTCTGGGCCAGCCTGCGGCGCTTTGCCGAGGGGCAGGAGGTGGTGGAGGTGGAGGCCGCGACCGTGGGTCAGATGCTGGATGCGCTGGAACGGGCGCATCCGGGTCTGGGACCGGCGATCAAGGCGGGGCTGTCGGTGGCGGTAGACGGCGAGGTGATCGCCAACAACCGCGCCGCGCCGGTGGCCCCGGCCAGCGAGGTCTACCTGCTGCAACGGCTGAAGGGCGGGTAGCGACCCCGCCCCGGGCTTTATCCGGGGCCTCCGCACATCGCACGCGGCCCCGGATCAAGTCCGGGGCGGGGTTACTTCGGTCGCGAAGGTCGTCCACCTTCCTACGCCGCAGGTCCCAAGGAGACGATAGGCGCGTCTTTCAGGTAGTTCTGCTTCAGGTAGCTGATGAAGTTGTCGCGGAACTGCCTTGTATGGGCATGGGCCAGCGCATCCGCCCGCGCCACGTCGCGGTCTCGGATCGCGGCCAGCATGTCGTCATGTTCGTCGGTCAGAAGAACTTCGCCGTCGCCTTGTTCCAGATAGGCAAAGTGGAGGTGCAGCATCCGGCGGCCCTGGTTCAGCAAACGTTCGTAGAAGGCGGCAAGGTAGGGGTTCCGCCCGGCATGGGCGATGGCCATGTGGAAATTCTTGTTCGCCTCGGACATCGCCAGGTGGTCGCCCTTGCTGACCGTGGCCAGGAATTCCTTCTGCCGCCGGGCGATGGTCTTGAGGTCGAGGTCCGTGCGCAGCTCGGCCGCCAGCCGGGTGTTCATCCGCTGCGCCACGTCCAGCGCCTCGACGTATTTCGGGAAGCTTTGCAGGTCGATGGGGGCCACCACCGTCGAACGGTTGGACAGCGTGACGACAAGGTCATCCCCCGCCAGCCGGATCAGCGCCTCGCGCACGGGGGACCGGGACATGCCGAAACGTTCCGCCAGCGAGGTTTCGTCCAAGACCGCGCCGGGTTCGAGGTCGAGCGACAGGATTTCATCGCGCAGGGTCTCATAGGCGAATTTCACGCCCGAACCCTTGACCCGTTTCGGTTCGCTCTCGTCGCGCATGGCGGCCCCTTCGCAGCTTTCCCGAAGCATAGCGGAGGGGCACGATCAAGTCGACACGGTACATTCTGGATTTGACATGTCGTCACGCTGTCGTCATGATTGCGCGGAAATTGCCCCGAGAGGATTCCCCGATGTTGAAACTGTCCGGCGTCATGCCCGCGCTTGTCACCCCGTTCGATGCCAAGGGGCAGATCGACTTCAAGGCCTTCGAAAAGCATCTGACTGCCCTGCGCGCGGCGGGGGTGTCGGGCTGGGTGCCCTGTGGGTCTTCGGGCGAATACAACCTGATGAGCGACGCTGAACGCGACCAGGTGCTGCGCTTCGTCAAGGACTTCGCCAAACCGGGCGAAACGCTGATCGCCGGGACCAACGCGCCCTCCACCGCCGGGGTGATCGCCAACACCAAGCGGGCGAAGGAGATGGGCTACCACGCTGTCCTCCTCGCCGTGCCGTTCTACACCAAGCCAACGCAGGCCGAAATCATCCGTCATTTCAACGCGGTGGTTGATGCCACCGACATGAACGTCGTGCTCTACTCCTACCCCGGCAAGGACGGGGTGGAGATCGAATACGAGGCGCTGGATGCGCTGGCCGACAAGCCGCGGATCATCGGGATCAAGGAAAGCTCGGGCGTGATGCAGCGGGCGATCGGGATTTCGCAGCGCTATGCCGGCCGCATCCAGCTGGTCTCCGGCTCGGACGACATCGCCTGGGACTTCATGCACTGGGGCGCGGATTCGTGGATTTGCGGTCCGGCCAACTTCATGGCGAAGCCGGTTTGCGAGATGGATGCCGCTTTCCGGGCGGGAAACCACGCACGCGCAAAAGAGATCATGCAGGCGGTCTGGCCCGCGATGAACGTGCTGGAATCGGGCAAGTTCGTGCAGAAGCTGAAGTACGGCTGCGAGCTGCAGGGCAACCCGGTGGGCGAATGCCGGATGCCCTTCGGACCTTTGACAGATGCCGAGAAGGCCGAGTTCAAAGCGGCGATGCAGCCGATCATCAACTGGAAATGACCACCGTCGTCGTGGGTGCCGGGATCATCGGCACCGCCATCGCTTACGACCTTCAGAAGCGCGGTCGTCAGGTGGTGCTGGTCGACCGCGATACTCCGGGCATGGGCGCGTCCTTCGGCAACATGGCCAGTATCGCGGTGACGGAGTTCATGCCCGCCTCGCGCCCCTCGGTCTGGCGGCAGATTCCGGGCTGGATGCTGGACCCGGAAGGGCCGGTGCGGGTGCGCCCGTCCTACATGCCGAAGCTGGTCCCGTGGTTCCTGCGCTTCATCGCCGCTTCCCGCCCGTCCAAGCTGCGCGAGCTTGAGGCGCAGGGGGCGGCCCTCTGTTCGCGGGCGCTGGACGACACGCTGGCGCTGCTGCGCGAAACGGGGCTTGAAGACCAGATCAGTCAGGAAGGCTGCCTCTCGCTTTACGCCGACGAGGCGGAGTTCAAGGCGGATCGCGACCATATCGAAATCCTGGACCGCTTCGGCATCCCGCATGAGGTGATCGGGCGGCAGGCGATCAAGGCGCTGGAGCCGGAGCTTTCCGACCGGATCGGGATAGCGGTCCTCTTCCCGCAGAACCGCTCGATGAAGGACCCCTACAAGCTGGTGCTGGCATTGGCCGAGCGGTTCGTGGCGCTTGGAGGCCGGATCGAGACGGGCGAGGTCGCGGGCTTCGTTCGCAGCGACCGCATCCGCGAAGTGGTGTTGACGGACGGCCGCAAGCTGCCTGCCGACGAGGTGGTGATCTGCGCCGGGGCCTATTCGGCCAAGCTGGCGAAGCAACTGGGCGAGCCGATCCCGCTGGAGACCGAGCGCGGCTACCACACGCAGATCATGGCACCCGGGATCACGATGAAACACTCGATCATCTGGCCGGCGAAGGCTTTCATGGTGACGCCCACCGCAGGGGGCATCCGCGTCGGCGGCACGGTGGAGATGGCGGGGCTGGACGCGGCCCCGGACTACCGGCGGGCGAAGATCACCGTGAAGCGTGCGAAGGAAGCCCTGCCGAACCTGCGCTGCGAGGACTTCACCGAATGGATGGGCCATCGCCCCGCCCTGCCGGATACCGTGCCGATCCTCTCGGCCAGCGCGAAGACGAAGGGGCTGTTCTATGCGACCGGCCACGGGCATCTTGGCCTGACCTATGCCGCCACCACCGCCCGGCTGATGGGGGAACTGATCACCGGCGCCAAGCCCGCCGTCGATCTGCACCCCTGCCGGGTGAACAGGTTCTGAGGGGAAGAGAATGCGCTTCAGCCGGACGATACAGACCGTGGACGTCCACTGCGAGGGCGAGATCGGGCGGGTGATCACCGGAGGCGTGCTGAACATTCCCGGCGCAACGATGGCCGAGAAGCTGCACCATCTGAACACGGTGGATGACGGTTTGCGGCGGTGGCTGTGCTCCGAGCCGCGCTCCGGCCCGGCGGGGTCGTTCTGCCTGCTCACCCCGGCCTGCGACCCCCGCGCCGATGTGGGCTTCATCGTGCTGCAACCGGATCAGGCCCATGCGATGTCGGGCTCGAACGCGATCTGTGCGACGACGGCGCTCTTGGAAACCGGGATGGTCCCGATGGTCGAGCCTGAAAGCGTGGTGACGCTGGACACGGCGGCAGGGCTGGTCGTGGCGAGGGCGACTTGGGCAGGCGGCAAGGTGGTCAAGGTCACACTGGACATGCCGCCCTCCTTCGTCGCGCAGCAGGATGCGGTGATCGAGACGGCGGAATGGGGGCCACTGCGCTATGACCTCTGCTTCGGCGGGGTGTTCTACGCGCTGGTCGACGTGGGCCAGATCGGGCTGACGATTGCGCCGGAAAACGCGCGGGCCCTGGCGATGACGGGGGTGGAGCTGCGCAACCGGATCGCGGCGGTGGAACCCGCCTTGCACCCGACCACGCCCGCGCTGAACGGTTTGTCCTATGTGATGTTCCGCAGCGAGGAACCGGACGGGGCCTTGCGGACCTGCACCACCCTGCGCCCCGGCCGGGCGGATCGGTCGCCCTGCGGGACGGGGTCGAACTCCAGCATGGCGGTGCGCCACGCGCGGGGGCTGGCGCGGCCGGGGGACAGGGTGGTCTCGCGGTCGATCATCGGGGGGGAGTTCGTGACGGAGTTCGTCGAGGAGACCCAGGTCGGGCCGTTCAAGGCGACGCGGAACCGGGTGTCGGGACAGGCCTGGATCTACGGGATCAGCCAGATCGGGCTGGACCCGTCGGACCCCTTCCCGCTGGGCTTCACCCTGTCGGATACCTGGGGCGGCTGATGCTTTCAGGCCAGACCATTCTGGTGACCGGCGCGACGGGGGCCATCGGGCAGGCGATCTGCCGGTCGCTGGTGGCCGAGGGGGCGCGGGTGGTGGTCCACTACGGGCGGAACCGGGCAGGGGCGGAGGCGCTGCTGGAGTTGCTGGGTGGACAGGGATCGGTCGTCGCCGCAGACCTGTCGCGGCCCGAGGGGGCGACGGCTTTGTGGGACGCGGCGGTGGCGGCGGAGGGGCGGATCACCGGGCTGGTGAACAACGCGGGCATCCGGTCGGAGGTGGCGGTGGATGCGCCGCTGGGCGAATGGCAGGCGGTGTGGGAGCGGGAGATGCGGGTGAATTTCCTCGCCGCCGTCGACCTGACCCGCGCGGCGATCCTGCATTTCCGCCAGCACGGTGGCGGGCGGATCGTCAACATGGCCAGCCGGGCCGGGCAGCGGGGCTATGCCTCGAACGCGATGGCCTATGGGGCGTCGAAGGCGGCGCTGATCAACCTGACGAAGTCGGTCGCGCAGTCGCACGGGGCCGAGGGGATCACGGCGGTTGCCTTGGCTCCGGGCTGGGTGCGGACCGATATGGCGGAGGCCTTCATCGCCCAGCATGGCAAGGCGGCGGCGTTGAATGGCATCCCGATTGGCAGGATGGCGGCGCCGGAGGAGATCGGCGAATTGGTGGCGTTCTGCTTCCGCCCTTCGCAGGCCTCGCTGAACGGGGCGGTGCTGGATGTGAACGGCGGCAGCTATCTGAGGTAGGGGGACGGGATGCGGTTTCAGGACAAGGTCGTGGTGGTGACGGGCGCGGCGGGCGGGATCGGCACGGCGATTGCCAGCCGCTTCGCCAGCGAGGGTGCGCGGGTGGTCGTCACCGACGTGAACGCCGAGGGGGTCGAGGCGACGGCGGCGGCGATCCGCGCCTCGGGCGGCAGGGCGCGGGGGGTGGCGGGGGACATCTCGAAGGCCGAGGGTTGCAAGGCGGTGATTGCCGACGTGCTGGCCCATGAGGGGCGGATCGATATCCTCTGCAACAACGCGGGGATCAACCGGCGGGGGGCTTTGCTGGCGCTGACGGCGGAGGACTGGGACCTGTCCTTCGCGGTCAATATCGACGCGATGTTCCATCTGTGTCAGGCGGCGCTGCCGGGGATGATCGCGCAGGGGGGCGGGGCGATCGTCAACACCGCCTCGCAATGGGGGCTGTATCCGGCGCCGGGGCACATCGCCTATAATGTGACGAAGGCGGCTGTTGCCAGCTTCACCCAGAACCTTGCCCGGGACTATGCCCCGCAGAAGGTCCGGGTCAATGCGGTCTGCCCGGGGGAGATCCACACGCCGATGCTGGAGGCGGGGGTCAAGCGGTCGGGCCGCACCATCGCCGACCTCGACAGGCTGGTCCCGTTCGGGCGGATCGGGAAGCCGGAGGAGGTGGCGGCGCTGGTGGCCTTCCTCGCCTCGGACGAGGCGGCGTTCATGTGCGGGTCACTGGTGGAAATCACCGGGGCGCAGGCGGTGGCGTGAGGCCTGTCCACGGTGGACAGAATTTTCGACCGTTTGAAATCAATGGTTTGGTCGCGGACATTAAGGAATTGGAAAGGTTTGCGGGTCAGCGGATGACGGAGGCCATCTGTGTGGCGGCGGCGTCTGCATCACCACGTTCGACGGCGCGGACCAGGGCCTCGTAACCGGCGGCGTGAGCCTTGGCGAGACCTCCGGGCGGGGCGGTCAGGTCGTCGCCAAGGTGGGCCAGGACGCTGACGGCCACACCGAATTCCATCACGGCAGAGGCGGCGCGGAGGAAGGGGTTGCCGGAAGCTTCGGCCACGACGCGGTGGATTTCGAATTCGGCCATCGCGAAGGGCTCGGGCTGGTGGGCCATCCCCGCGCGCTGGTTGAGCCAGTAGTTCAGGAGGCGGACGTGTTCGGCCTCGCGGTGCTGGGCGGCCAGACGCGCTGCCTGCACCTCCAGGCTTTCGCGGATGATCTGGAACGAGGCGAGGAAGGCGGGCGAAGGGCCGCTTTCCAGCTTCCAGGCCAGGACCTGCCGGTCGAAGAGGTTCCAGCGCGATTGCGGCAGGACACGGGTGCCGACCTTGGCGCGGGCTTCGACCAGACCCTTGGCTTCCAGCGTCTTCAGCGCCTCGCGCAAAACGGTGCGCGAGACGCCGAAACGGTCCATCATCTCGGCATCACCGGGCAGGCCGGAGCCCACCGGCATATCGCCGGAGACGATGGCGCGGCCGACCTCGTTGATGACGTAGGAATGGAAGTTCCGCGCCGCTGGCCGCCCGGAGAGCGTTCGGATCAGGCTCCCGGGTTCGCTCATCTTGCAAGGTCCAAGGGGTTACGTTCGTCGTGGTCCGGCCCGGAAGACCAGCCGTTGCAGCACGATGAACATAAACAAAAGCACGCCGACGACAATCTTGGTCCACCAGCTGCTGAGGGTTCCGTCGAAGACGATGTAGGTTTGCACCAATCCCTGCAGCATGACGCCGATGAAGGTGCCCGCGATGAAACCGTAGCCGCCGGTCAGGAGCGTGCCGCCGATCACCACGGCGGCGATGGCGTCAAGCTCCACGCCCAGCGCGTTCAGGCTGTAACCGGCGGAGGTGTAGAGCGAGAAGACCACCCCGGCGAGGCCCGCGAGGAAGCTTGAGAGGGCGTAGATGGTGATGGTGGTGCGGGCGACGGGGACGCCCATCAGCGCGGCGGAGGTCTCGGACCCGCCGAGGGCATAGACGTTGGAGCCGAAGCGGGTGCGGTGGGCGAGGAGGATGGCGAGGGCGAAGACCAGCAGCATGATGAGGCCGACCACGGTCAGGCGGCCTCCGCCGGGCATCAGGATGTAGCTTTTCTGGACGGCGGTGAAGAAGGGGTGCTCGATCCCGATGCTGTCGGGCGACAGGACCGAGGCGCCGCCACGGGCGAGGAACATGCCCGCGAGGGTGACGATGAAGCTCGGGACGCGCAGGTAGTGGATCGCGGCGCCCATCACGGCCCCGAAGCAGGCGGCGACGATCAGGGCGATGGCGAAGGCCACCAGCGGGTGCAGGTTCAGCCACATGATCAGCACGGCGACGAGGACCGTGGTGAAGCCGATCACCGCGCCGACGGAGAGGTCGATGCCGCCCGAGAGGATGACGAAGGTCATGCCCACCGCCGCGATGCCAAGGAAGGCGTTGTCGGTCAGGAAGTTGCCGAGGACTCGGGTGGAAAGCATCGCCGGTTGCTGCGACACGGCGAGCATGTAGGCGAAGAGGAAGATCAGGGTCGTCGCCAGAAGCGGGCGCAGGCTGCGGGTCATTTTTGCGCTCCGGGCAGGCGGCGGAAGAGGCGGGCGGAGAGGGGGGATTGCAGGATCAGGATCACGATGATCACGGCGGATTTGACCACCAGGTTGAATTCGGGGGAGAAGCCGGAAATCAGGATGCCGGTGTTCATCGCCTGGATGATCATCGCGCCAAGGACGGCCATCGGGATGGAAAAGCGCCCGCCCATCAGGGAGGTGCCGCCGATCACGACGGCGAGGATGGCGTCGAGTTCGAGCCAGAGGCCCGCGTTGTTGGCGTCGGCGCCACGGATGTCGCCCGCCACGATCAGGCCGGAGATTGCGGCGCAGAACCCGGCGAAGGTGTAGACGATGAGGAGAAGGGCGTTTGCGGAGAGGCCCGCGAAACGCGCGGCGGAGCGGTTGACGCCGACCGCCTCGATCAAGAGGCCAAGCGCGGTGCGGCGGACGATCAGGGTGGCGAGGATCATCAGGACGGCGGCGATGACCACGGGCATGGGGAAGCCGAGGAAGGAGCCGGTGCCGATGAAGATCAGCAGGGGGTCGGAGAAGGTGACGATGTAGCCCTCGGTGATCAGCTGGGCGAGGCCGCGGCCAGCGACCATCAGGACGAGGGTGGCGATGATCGGCTGGATTTCCAGCACGGTGACGAGGATGCCGTTCCAAAGGCCGCAGAGGAGGCCGGTTCCCAGCGCGGCGAGCACGGCTGTCGGCGCGGGGACTCCGCTGGTGACGAGGGTGGCGGCAGTGGCGCCGCTGATTGCCATGACGGCGCCGACGGAAAGGTCCACGCCCTTGGTGGCGATGACCATCGTCATGCCGATGGCGAGGATCGCGACGGGGGCGCCGCGGTTCAGCACGTCGATCAGGCTGCCGAACAGGCGTCCGTCCTGCCAGGTGACGGTGAAGAAGCCGGGGAAGAGGAGCCAGTTGACCAGCAGGACGGCGGCGAGGGCGATGACCTGGGGGCGGGTGAAGAAGCTGGCGATGGGCCGCGCGCGGGGCATGGGGGGCTGGGTCGTCGGGCGGAGGTCGACAGTCGGGCGGGTCACGGATGCGCCTCCTTCGCCGTTCCGGCGATGGCCCGGACGATGGCGTCGGGGGCGATGGTGTCGCCGTCAAGCTCGGCCACCATCTGACGGTCGCGCATGACGACGATGCGGTTGGAATAGGCCACCACCTCGTCCAGTTCGGAGGAGATGACGAAGAGGGCGAGGCCCTCCTCGCGCAGGCGGTTGATGGTGCGGACGATCTCGGCATGGGCGCCGACGTCGATGCCCCGGGTGGGTTCGTCGAGGATGAGGAAGGTCGGGTCGATGGCGAGCCAGCGGGCGAGGATCACCTTCTGCTGGTTGCCCCCGGACAGGAGTTTGACCGGCATGTCATGGTCGGCGGCGCGGATGTCCAGCGCCTCGGCATAGCGTCCGGCGAGTTCGATCTGATCGTCGCGGTTCAGGGCGCGGACCCAGCCGAGCTTGGCTTGCAGGGCGATGATGATGTTCTCGCGGACGGAAAGGTCGCCGAAGATGCCGTCGATCTTGCGGTCCTCGGGGCAGAAGCCGAAACCGGCGGCGACGGCCTGGGCGGGGTTGCGGATGGTGACGGGCTGGCCGTCGACCGTGACCTGCCCGCCGTCGCTGGCATCGACGCCGAACATCAGCCGGGCGACTTCGGTCCGGCCCGAGCCGAGGAGGCCCGCGACGCCGACGACCTCGCCTTCGTGGACCGTGAGGTCGAAGGGGGAGAGGCCCTTGCGGCTGAGGTTCTGGAACTGGACGCGGACCTGGCCCTTGGTGGCTCCGGTCAGGGCGGAGGGGTGGTGCTCGAAGGCGACGTCCTTGCCCAGCATCAGGCGAACGACGTCGGTGGTGTCGAGGGTGTCGAGCGCCTGGGTGGCGACACGCTTGCCGTTGCGAAGGATGGTGACGCGGTCGGCGAGGTCGAAGACCTGGTCGAGGAAATGGGTGATGAAGATGATGGCGAGGCCCTTGGCCTTGAGGCCCCGGACCACGTCGAACAGGCGCTGCACCTCGTTGCGGTCGAGGCTGGCGGTGGGTTCGTCGAGGACGAGGACCTTGCCGGAAAGCTCCACCGCGCGGGCGATGGCGACGATCTGCTGGACGGCGACGGAGTAGTCGGACAGGTCGGCGCGGACGTCGATGTTCAGGCCGTAGCGGGTGAGGAGGTCCTTTGCGGCGGCGTCGATGCGCTTGCGGTCGACGAGGCCGAAGCGGGTGGGCTGGCGACCGAGGAACAGGTTCTCGGAGACGGACCGGTTGGGGAGGAGGTTGACCTCCTGATAGACGGTGCCGATGCCGTAGGTCTGGCCGTGCAGCGGATCGCGCAGGTGGATGGGCTGGCCGTCGAGCAGAAGCTCGCCGCCGTCGGGCTGGTAGGCGCCGGTGAGGATCTTGATCAGGGTGGACTTGCCCGCGCCGTTTTCACCGAGGAGGGCGTGGACTTCCCCGGCATTGGCGGTGAAGTCCACGGTATCCAGCGCGCGGTGCTGGCCGAAGACCTTGACGATCCCGCGCGCCTCAAGGACTGGCTGTTCAACTGTCATCGGCTCCCCCCGGTCGCGCAACTGTCCGCCGATCCGGCGGATAAAGCAATTCCGCCGGGCGAGTCCCCAGACCCACCCGGCGGCACCCTGGCGAGGAAACCTAGTAGCCAAGGCCTTTGCGACGGTCGTATTCGCCCTGCGGGTCATCCGCCTGGGTGTAGAGCTTCGATTCGGTGATGATGAACTTCTCGGGCGCGGTGCCTGCATCCCAGAAGGCCTGCAGCGCGTCGAAGGCGGGGCCGGCCATGTTCGGGGTCAGCTCGACGGTGGCGTTCGCCTCACCGGCGGCCATCGCCGAGAAGATGTCGGGCACGGCGTCGATCGAGACGACGAGGATGTCGGTGCCCGGCTTCAGGCCCGCGTCCTTGATCGCCTGGATCGCGCCGACGGCCATGTCGTCGTTGTGGGCGTAGACCGCGCAGATGTTCTTGCCGCCGTCTTCGGCCTTGATGAAGCCCTCCATCACTTCCTTGCCCTTTGACCGGGTGAAATCGCCGGTCTGGCTGCGGATGATCGACAGGTTCGCGTGGCCCGCGATGCCTTCCTCGAACCCCTGCTTGCGGTTGATCGCGGGGGAGGAGCCGACGGTGCCCTGCAGCTCGACCACGTTGCAGGTCTTGTCGCCGACAGTGCCGACAAGCCATTCGCCCGCGACGCGGCCTTCCTTCACCTGGTCGGAGGCGACGGAGGTGAGATACAGGTCTTCCGGCCCCTCGATGCCACGGTCCAGAAGGACGACGGGGATGTTGGCCTCCTTGGCCTCGGTCAGGACTTCCTCCCAGCCGGTCGCCACCACGGGGGCGACGAGGATCGCGTCGACGCCCTGGGCGATGAAGCCGCGGATCGCCTTGATCTGGTTTTCCTGCTTTTGCTGGGCGTCGGCGAATTTCAGGTCGATGCCGCGCTTTTCAGCTTCGGCCTTGGTCACGCTGGTCTCGGCCGCACGCCAGCCGGATTCCGATCCGATCTGCGAAAAGCCGATGACCTTGCCTTGCAACCCCTCGGCGTAGGCCGCCGAAAGCAACAAGCCAGCCAGTCCCGCGCCAAGCGCGAGAGTCTTGATAACCTTCATGATTTTCCTCCCAGTGGAACCTTTGGCCACTCTCCCGAGGTGGCTGAGATGACGTTAGCAAAAGTATTACTATATGCAAGAAGTCCGTTCACGGGACCGTGTTGTCATGCTGCGGTTGCGTGGCTGGATTGGCGAAGTCCGGTCCTTTCAGGGGGTTCTGATGCGACGGATTGCGCTGCGCTGCGGCGCATCAGGCAGGCGTGAAGTCGAAGCGCATCAGGTGGCGGTAGGTTTCACCGGGGTTGAGCCTCGACGACGGAAACTGCGGGCGGTTCGGCGAATCAGGGAAGCGCTGGGTCTCGGCGGCGAACCCGGCGAAGCGGGGGTAGCGGGCGCCCTGTTTGCCCGGCCCGTCGAAATGCGCGCCGGTGTAAAGTTGCACGCCCGGCTCGGTGGTCGACAGGCGCATCCGGCGGCCCGAGGCGGGGTCGGTCGCGGTGAGACAGGGGCGGAGGCCGTCGGCGCCGGTGGCGGCGGAGAGGCAGAGGTTGTGGTCGAAGGCCTTGGGGCCGGGAAGCTCTGCGCCGATGGGGCGGGGCTGGCGGAAGTCGAAGGGGGTGTCGGTGACGGAGAGGATTTCGCCGGTCGGGATCAGGTCATGGTCGACGGGAAGGTAGTGGCTGGCCTCGACCTGGAGCTGGTGGCCCATGATGTCGCCTGCGCCTTGGCCTGCGAGGTTGAAATAGGCGTGGTTGACGAGGTTGACGATGGTGGGCGCGTCGGTGGTGGCGGTCATCTCGATCAGCAGCGCGGACCCGTCGATCCGGTAAGTCGTGCGGGCGGTGAGGGTGCCGGGGAAGCCCATATCGCCGTCGGGAGAGCTGGTGGCGAAGGTGACGTGGGTGTCTGAGTGGCTGTCGATGGTCCAGTGCTTGCGGTCGAAGCCGTGGGTGCCGCCGTGGAGGGTGTTGGCGCCTTCGTTCCGGTCAAGCTGGGTGATGCGCCCGTCCAGCGTGAACCGGCCCCCGGCGATGCGGTTGGCGTAGCGGCCGCAGGTGGCGCCGAGGTAGGTGCCGTGCGTTTCCCAGTCGGTAGGGCTGTCGTGGCCGAGGACGATGTCGGCGAGGGTGCCGTTGCGGTCCGGCACCCAAAGCTCAGCCAGCCGCGCGCCCCAGGTGAGGAGGACGACCCGCATCCCGTTGGGGCCGGTGAGAGTGGCCTGCTGGACGTCGGCGCCGTCGATCCGGCCGATGGGGGTGATCTCGGCCATCCGGTCAGGCCCAGTCCTGCGGCAGAAGGGCGTCAGGCATGTTCTGGTAGGCGACCGGGCGCAGCCAGCGGCGGATCGACAGGGTGCCGACCGAGGTGGCGCCGAAGTTGGTCGAGGCGGGATAGGGGCCGCCGTGGACCTGAGCATCCACCACCTCCACCCCGGTGGGGAAGCCGTTGGCGAGGAGGCGGCCTGCCTTGCGTTCGAGGACGGGCATCAGGGCGCGGGCGAGGTCGGTGTCGGCATCGTCGAGGTGGAGGGTGCAGGTCAGCTGGCCTTGCAGGCTGCGGGCGATCTCTTGCATTTCCGCGGCGTGGCGGACGCGGACGATGAGGCCGAGGGGGCCGAAGACTTCCTCGGCGAGGGCGTGGTCGGCGAGCCAGTCGCTGCCCGAGACCTCATAGAGGTAGGGGGTGGCGTTGCGCAGGTCGCAGGTGGTGGTGAGGACGGAGCGGACTCCCGATCCTGCGGCCACGCGGTCGCGGCCCGCGCGGTAGGCTTCGGCGATGCCGTCGGTGAGCATGGTCTGCGGGCCGACCGCGCCGACGGCGGTCCTGGCGGTTTCGACGAAGGCGTCGGCGTCCTTGCCGTCGATCACCACGGCGATGCCGGGGTTGGTGCAGAACTGGCCGGCACCTTGGGTCAGCGACCCGGCCCAGCCTTTGGCGATGGCTTCTCCGCGCGCGGCGAGGGCGGCGGGGAGGAGGAACATCGGGTTCACGCTGCCGAGTTCGCCGAAGAAGGGGATCGGCTCGGGCCTTGCGGCGCAGAGGTTGAAGAGGGCGCGGCCTCCGGCGAGGGAGCCGGTGAAGCCGACGGCCTTGATATGGGGGTGCTGGACAAGGGCTTCGCCCACGTCACGCTTGCCGCCCTGGATGAGCGAGAAGGTGCCGGGGGGCATGTCGCAGGCGCGGATGGCGGCGTCGATGGCCTGGGCGACGATTTCTCCGGTGCCGGGATGGGCGGAGTGGCCCTTGACGACGACCGGGCAACCGGCGGCCAGCGCCGAGGCGGTGTCGCCCCCGGCGGTGGAGAAGGCGAGCGGGAAGTTCGAGGCTCCGAAGACGGCGACGGGGCCGATGGGGCGCTGGATCAGCTTGAGGTCGGGGCGCGGGGCTGGCTGGCGGTCGGGGAGGGCTGGGTCATGGCGGCGGTCGAGCCAGTCGTCTTTCAGGATGTGGCTGGCGAAGAGGCGGAGTTGCATCGTTGTGCGGCCACGTTCGCCCTCCAGCCGGGCGGCGGGGAGGCCGGTTTCCTGGGTGCCGATCTCGGTGATCTCGACCGCGCGGGCTTCGATTTCGTCGGCGATGCGGTTGAGGAAGGCGGCGCGGTCGGCGCGGGTTTTCGCGGCGTAGGCGGGGAAGGCGGCCTCGGCGGCGTTGCAGGCCGTTTCGACATGGGCGGGGGTGCCGATGGAGAATTGGTGCGATGGGCCATGCGCGGGGGAGGAGGCGAAGGTCTGGTCGTTTTGGGTCCATGTGCCCGCGATCAGGTGTTTGCCGGTGAGCATGGTCGGTCCTTTCAGAAGTCGAAGGCGGTAGTGGTGATGCGTTCGCCCAGGGTCAGGGCGTCGGCGACGTGGACCATCGGGGCAAGGTCGACGTCGGATTTGCCCTGGCGGAGCAGGTCGGCCATCCGGGCGTAGAGCGCGGGGTATTCGCCCATGATGGTGTTCTCACCGGCGACGGGTTTGCCGTCGATCTCCAGCACGTTGCCGCCCATGCGGAGGGCGAGCTGGCCCTTGTCGGTCTGGACCTCGATGTCCCAGGTCTGCGGGCCTTGCTGGCGCCAGTCGAAATCGGCGGTGACGTTGCCGGTGAAGGTGAGGCGGGCGGCGATGGGGGTCTGGCGGTTTTCCGGGAACTCCAGTGTTGCGCGGGTCAGGTGGACGGGGTGCGGAAGGATCTCGGTCAGGATCGAGAGGGCGTTGATGCCGGGGTCGAAGACGCCCATCCCGCCGGGCTGGAAGACCCAGTCCTGGCCGGGGTGCCATTTGCGCACGTCCTCGCGCCAGGTGATGTGGGCTTGTCGGACGGTCTTGTCGGCGAGCCATGCCTTCGCGGGGGCGACGGCGTGGGCCATGCGGCTGTGCCAGGTGGCGTAGAGGGTGAGGCCTTTGGCCTTGGCGAGGGTTTGGAGTTCGTGGACCTCGGCGAGGGTCGCGCCGGGGGGTTTCTCCAGCATGACGTGGCGACCGGCGAGAAGTGCGGCCTCGGCATAGGCGTAGCGGGGGACGGGGGGGAGGCAGAGCGAGACGACGGGGATGTCGGGACGCTCGGCCAGGAAGGTGGCGAAATCGGTGTAGGCGGGGATACCTTCGACCTTTCCGTTGCGGGAGATGGTGGCGGCGAGTTCGAAGTCGGGGGAGGCCTTGATGGCCGGAACGTGCTGGTCCAGCGCGATCTTGCCGATGCCGACGAGGGCGACTTGGGTGCGGGTCATGGGGTGGCCTCTGTTTCGGGCGTCACGATTGGGGATGCCGGGGGTCCCCCCTCCCCATCCCTCCCCCACGCGGGGGGAGGGAGGCGCTTGTGGCAGGCGGTGAGCCTTTGGGCCGACCGTCGATCAGGCGGTCAGTGGCTTTCCCGCGCGACCGCGTTGCCGCGGCAGCCGACGAGGAAGTCCATGTCGGCCCCCTTGTCGGCGCCCTGGACGTGGTCGTGGTAGAGTTTCGCATAACCGCCCGCCGGGGGTTCTACGGCGGGTTTCCAGGCGGCGAGTCGCGCGGCCAGTTCTTCGTCGGAAATGTCGAGGTGCAGGCGGCGGTTGGCGACGTCGAGTTCGATCATGTCGCCGGTCCTCACCACCGCCAGCGGGCCGCCGCGGGCCGCCTCGGGTGAGGTGTGCAGGACCACGGTGCCGTAGGCGGTGCCGGACATGCGCGCGTCGGAGATGCGGACCATGTCGGTGATGCCCTTGCGCAGGACCTTGGGGGGCAGGCCCATGTTGCCGACCTCGGCCATGCCGGGATAGCCGCGCGGGCCACAGTTCTTCATCACCATGACGCAGGTTTCGTCGATATCCAGCGTTTCGTCCTCGATCCGGGCCTTGTAGTCGTCGATGTCCTCGAACACGACGGCGCGGCCCCGGTGCTGCATCAGGGCGGGCGTGGCGGCGGAGGGTTTCAACACGGCGCCGTCGGGGGCGAGGTTGCCCCGGACCACCACGATGCCGCCGGACTGGGTGAGCGCCTTTTCCGCCGGAAGGATCACGTCGTCGTTGTCGATGCGGGCGTCCTTGACCTCGTCCCAGACGCCGCCGCCCGAGACGGTGAGGGCGTCCTTGTTCAGTAGCCCGGCCTCGCCCAGCCGCTTGATCACGGCGGGTAGGCCGCCGGCGTAGAAGAATTCCTCCATCAGGTATTTGCCCGAGGGCATCAGGTTGACGATGGTCGGCACGTTGCGACCCCAGTCGTCCCAGTCATTCAGCGTCAGGTCGATGCCGCAGCGGCCCGCGATGGCGAGGAGGTGGATCACCGCGTTGGTCGATCCGCCGATGGCCGCATTGGTGCGGATGGCGTTCTGGAAGGCTTGCCGCGTGAGGATGTCGGAGGGTTTCAGGTCGTCCTTCACCATCTGAACGATCCGGCGCCCGGTCAGCTGCGCCATGACGCGGCGGCGCGAGTCCACCGCCGGGATCGCGGCATTGCCGGAGAGGGTCATGCCCAGCGCCTCGACCATGCTGGCCATCGTGGAGGCGGTGCCCATCGTGTTGCAGGAGCCTGCCGAACGGGACATGGAGGCCTCGGCCTCGACGAATTCGGCGGCGGTCATTTCACCGGCCTTCACTGCCTCGGAGAATTTCCAGAGATGGGTGCCGGAGCCGACCCGTTCGCCCTTGTAATAGCCGTTCAGCATCGGGCCGCCGGAAACCATGATGGTGGGCAGGTCAACGCTGGCCGCGCCCATCAGGAGCGAAGGCGTGGTCTTGTCGCAGCCGACGAGGCAGACGACGCCATCCATCTGCTGGCCGCGGATGGTTTCCTCCACCGCCATCGCGGCAAGGTTGCGGAACATCATCGCGGTGGGGCGGAAGCCGCTTTCGCTGACGCTGAAGACGGGGACGATGACGGGCAACCCGCCCGCCTCATAGACGCCGTGCTTCACCCGCTCGGCCAGGTCGTTCAGGTGGGCGTTGCAGGGGTTGAGTTCGGAGAAGGTGTTGAGGATGCCGATCACCGGGCGACCGTCGAACAGGTCGGCGGGCAGGCCCTGGTTCTTCATCCAGCTGCGGTGGTAGATCGCGTCCTTCGAGGTTCCCGCGAACCATTCCTGCGAGCGCAGCTTCCGGGGCCAGGGGGCGGGTTTGAACTTGGACACGGCTGTGTTTCCTTAAAGTGGATGGACGCGGGTTGCGTCCTGGGTCTTCGGCGCGAAGGTCAGGGTGTTGCGCAGGGGCTGGCCGAAATCGGCGACCTCGATTTCGAACGTGTCTCCGGCTTCGGTCCTGATGCCGTCGGCGAACGACAGGGTGGCGGTGCCGAAGTAGTGGACGTGCAGGTCGCCGGGCTGGCGGAAGATCGGGTATTTGAAGTGGTGGTGTTCGAGGTTGGCGAAGCTGTGGGACATGTTCGCCTCTCCGCTCAGGAAGGGCTTTTCCCAGATCGTCTTGCCGTCCCGCAGGATGCGGCTGGACCCGCGCAGGTCGGAAGGCAGGTCACCCACGAGGATTTCCGGCCCGTAGGAGGCGACGCGCAGCTTGGAATGGGCGAGCCAGAGGTAGTTGACCCTCTCCGTCACATGGTCGGAGAATTCGTTGCCCAGCGCCCAGCCGATCCGGTGCGGGGTGCCGGTGGGGCCGATCAGGTAGATGCCCGCGATTTCCGGCTCCTCGCCGCCGTCCTCGGCGAAACCGGGGGCTTCGAGGGCCGCTCCGGGCGCGACGGCGGCGTAACCGTTGCCCTTGTAGAACCACTCGGGCTGGGCACCGATTTCCCCGGCCTTGGGGCGGCCGCCTTCCAGCCCCATGCGGAACATCTTCATGCTGTCGGTCAGGCTTTCCGCGCCTTCGAGTTTCGCATGCATCGCGTCGCGGGCCGAAGCCGAGCCGAGGTGGGTGAGGCCGGTGCCGGTCAGGTGCAGATGCGCCGGGTCGGGGTGGCTGACGGGCAGATCGAAGGCCACGCGGGTCAGGTCGACGGTTTCGCCCAAGCCGCGCGCGGCGACTTCGGCGGCAAGCGAATGGCCTGCCCTGATCGCCGCGCTGGCCAGGTCATAGACCGAGGCCGTGTTGCGCAGGGTCCGGGCGTCGGTGCCTTGCCGGACGACGACTCCCGCGCCCTTGACGGTGGACAGATGCATGGCGGGGCTCACTTGTTCTTGTTGTAGACGTCGAAGATGACAGCGGCGAGGAGGACCAGGCCCTTAATCATCTGCTGGTAGTCGATGCCGATGCCGAGGATCGACATGCCCATGTTCATCACGCCCATGATCAGCGCACCGATCACCACGCCGATGATCTTGCCCGAGCCGCCGGTCATCGAGGCCCCGCCGATGAAGACGGCGGCGATGGCGTCAAGCTCGAACCCGGTGCCGGCCTTGGGGGTGGCGGAGTTCAGGCGGGCGGTGACCATCATGCCCGCCAGCGCGGCAAGGACGCCCATGTTGACGAAGCAGAAGAACACCAGCCGGTCGGTGCGGATGCCGGACAGCTTGGCCGCCTTCTCGTTGCCGCCAACGGCATAGATGCGGCGGCCCTGCACGGTGTTTTCGGTGAAGAAGGCGTAGAGGACGATCAGGATGGTAAGCACCACCAGCACGTTCGGCAGGCCGCGGAAGCTGGCAAGCTGGTAGCCGACGAAGGCGGTCGCCGCGGCGATGATCGCGGTGCGGCCCCAGAAGAGGCCGGTCGGTTCGGGGGTGATGCCGAATTCCGCATCGCGGTTGCGGGCGCGGAGGCCGATCCAGGTGATCACCCCGATTGCGAGTGCGGTGATGATCAGGGTCAGGCCGTGGGGTTTCATCATCCCGGTCAGGTCGGGGATGAAGCCCGAGGACATCGACTGGAAGGCCTTGGGGAAGGGGCCGATGTTCTGGCCCCCCAGCAGGAGCATGGTCGCGCCGCGGAAGACCATCATCCCGGCAAGGGTGACGATGAAGGAGGGGATGCGCCAAAAGGCGACCCAGTAGCCCTGTGCCGCGCCGATCATTCCGCCGACGATCAGGGTCAGGGGGATGACCAGCCAGAAGGGCAGGCCGACATCGACGGTCAGCCAGGCGGCGACGGCCCCGGTGAAGGCGGCGACCGATCCCACCGACAGGTCGATGTGGCCAGAGACGATGATGAGCAGCATCCCGAGGGCGAGGATGATCACATGGCCGTTCTGCAGGAAGATGTTGGTGATGTTCGGCGCCTGCAGGAACATCGGCTTGCCCTGCGCCCCGACGAGGATCGAGAACAGCGCCACGATGGCGACCAGCGCCAGGAGCATCCCGTTCTCGCGCAGATGGCCGCCGAGTGAGCTTTGCTTGTCAGCCATTCAAGCCACCTTTCCCTTGTTGTTGTCCCGCACGATCAGCGCCATGATCTTTTCCTGGTCCGCTTCCTCGCGGGAAAGCTCGCCCACGATGCGGCCTTCGTTCATCACATAGATGCGGTCGCACATGCCCAGAAGCTCGGGCATTTCGCTGCTGATCATCAGGATGCCCCGGCCCTGGTCGGCCAGTTCCTTCATGATCGTGTAGATCTCGAACTTGGCGCCGACGTCGATGCCGCGGGTGGGTTCGTCGAGGATCAGGAGCGCCGGGTCGGTGAACAGCCATTTCGACAGCACCACCTTCTGCTGGTTGCCGCCGGAGAGGTTGACCACTTTCTGCTGCACGCCGGGGGTGCGGATGGCGAGTTGCTTGCGGTAGCCCTCGGCCACCTGCGCCTCGCGCCGCTTGTCGAGGACGGAGCCCCTGGCGATGCCGAAGAGGTTCGCGAGGCTGATGTTGCGCAGGATCGGCTCTTCCAGGATCAGGCCCAGCGCCTTGCGGTCTTCGGTGACGTAGGAGATGCCCGCGTCGATGGCCTTGGTGACGGTCGACACGTCGACGGGTTTCCCGTGCATCTTCACCGTGCCCGCGTGGCCCTTGCCGTAGCTGTGGCCGAAGATCGACATGGCAAGCTCGGTCCGGCCCGCGCCCATCAGGCCCGCGATGCCGACGATCTCGCCCTTGCGGACGTTCAGGGAGACGCCCTTGATCATCTGGCGGCCCGCCTGTTCGGGGTGCCAACAGGACCAGTTGTCGACCTCGAACAGCATCTCGCCGGGGTTCGGGCTGCGTTCGGGGTAGCGGTGCGCCATGTCTCGGCCGACCATGTCGCGGATAATGCGGTCTTCGGTGATTTCGGCCTTGGACAAGGTGGAGACGGAAGTGCCGTCGCGGATCACGGTGATGCGGTCGGCGACGCGGGAAATTTCGTTCAGCTTGTGGCTGATTATGATCTGGGTGACGCCCTGGGCCTTCAGCTCCAGCATCAGGTCGAGCAGGCGGTCGGCGTCGGCTTCCTGCAAGGCGGCGGTGGGTTCGTCCAGGATCAGCAGGCGGACGTTCTTCGACAGGGCCTTGGCGATCTCGATCAGTTGCTGCTTGCCGACGCCCAGCTTGCCGACCACGGCGCTGGGGGGTTCGTTCAGGCCGACCTGGCGCAGAAGCTCACCGGTCTTCTGCATGGCAAGGGGCCAGGAGATGACGCCGTTCGTTGCCACCTCGTTGCCCATGAACAGGTTCTCGGCGATGGACAGAAGCGGGATCAGCGCAAGTTCCTGGTGGATGATGATGATGCCCTTCGCCTCGCTGTCGCGGATGCCGCGGTTGGCGAGGGGTTGGCCGTCGTAGATGATCTCGCCGTCATAGCTGCCGTGCGGATAGACGCCGGACAGCACCTTCATCAGCGTGGATTTCCCGGCGCCGTTTTCGCCGCAGATGGCGTGGATTTCGCCGGCCTCGACGGTCAGGCTGACCCGGTCAAGTGCCTTCACGCCCGGGAAGACCTTGGTGATCTCCCGCATTTCCAGAAGTGTGGTCATGTCCCCTCCCCCAAGGAGACCCGCCTGCGCGGGAGCTGCGCAGGCGGGCCCTTTGGCTGAAGCTTACTTCAGCTGGTCGGCGGTGTAGTAGCCCGAACCGACGAGGACCGCTTCGTAGTTGGTCGCGTTCACCGGGACGGGTTCCAGCAGGTAGGACGGCACGACCTTGACGCCGTTGTCGTAGGTCTTGGTATCGTTGATCTCCGGCTCGCCGCCCGAGAGGACCGCGTCCACCATCTTGACGGTGACCTTGGCCAGTTCGCGGGTGTCCTTGAAGATCGAGGAATACTGCTCGCCCGCGATCATCGACTTGACCGAGGGGATTTCGCAGTCCTGGCCGGTGACGATCGGCATCTTCAGGTCGCCCGAGCCGTAGCCGACGCCCTTGACCGAGGACAGGATACCGATGGAGAGCCCGTCATACGGCGAAAGCGCGCCATGCAGCTGCTTGTCGCCGTAGTTCGAGGACAGGAGGTTGTCCATCCGCGCCTGCGCGACCGCACCATCCCAGCGCAGCGTGCCGACCACGTCCATGCCCACCTGGCCGGACGGGATGGCGATCTCGCCCCCGTCGATCATCGGCTGCAGGACCGACATGGCGCCGTTGTAGAAGAAGAAGGCGTTGTTGTCGTCCGGCGAGCCGCCGAAAAGCTCGACGTTCCACGGCTTCACGTCCGGGAAGCGTTCCTTCAGGCCTTCGACCAGCGAGGTGGCCTGCTGCACGCCAACCTTGAAGTTGTCGAACGTGGCGTAGTAGTCGACCGAACCGCTGTCGCGGATCAGGCGGTCATAGGCGATGACCTTGATGCCCGCAGCGGCGGCGTTGTCGAGCGCGTTCGACAGCGTGGTGCCGTCGATGGCCGCGATCACCAGCGCCTTGACGCCCGAGGTGATCATGTTCTCGATCTGGGAAAGCTGCGTCGGGATGTCATCCTCGGCATATTGCAGGTCGGCGGTGTAGCCGGCTTCCTGGAAGGCTTTCACCATCGAATCGCCGTCCGAAATCCAGCGCGACGAAGACTTGGTCGGCATGGCGATGCCGACGGCGCCCTTGTCCTGGGCAAAGACGGGCAGAGCCGACAGGGCGGCCGTGGTGCCAGCAAGGGCCATCAGGCCGCGGCGGGTCAAGATCATCTGTTTCCTCCCGATGAATCTTCATGTGCATCCGCTTTGGGCACGCCACTGCGCCCCCTGCTTACGGACGAAGCGCAGATTGCGCAGATGACCCATACCTGTCAAATAGGGTTTGTGCGTCAAATGATGGCTGATTTGATATGAGTTTGTCTGCGCAATCCCTTGCAGCGGCCTTGCGGCGGTTGAAGCCGGTCCAGCTTCGGCTGCTGGCGGAACTGGAGAATACTGGCGCGCTTGGCCTGGCGGCGACGCGGATCGGGGTGGCGCAGCCAGCGGCCTCGCGTCTTCTGGCCGAGATGGAGGCATTGCTGAGCCTGCCCTTGCACGAACGCCAGGGCCGGGGCTTGCAACTGACGCCGGTGGGCAAGGCGCTGGCCCGGCGGGCGGCGCGGATCGAGATCGAGCTGGCCGATGCCGCGCGCGATCTGGCCGAAGCGGCGACCGGGCGGGCAGGGGTGGTGCGGGTCGGCTCGGTCACCGGCCCGGCGCTGAGCCTGGTGATGCCGACGCTGATCCGGCTGCAGGAGGCGCTGCCCGATTTCCGCGCCGAGGTGACGGTGGCGACCTCGATCAACCTCTGCGACCTCTTGCGCGAGGGGCGGCTGGATTTCGCGCTGGCCCGGCTTGGCCCCGGCGAGACCCAGCTTGAGGCGCGGGTGATCGCGGGCGAGCCGCTGTCGCTGGTGGTGCGGCGGGGCCATCCCCTGCTGGTGCTGCCGCGGATTTCGGGGGAAGATCTTCTGCGCCACGACTGGGTGGTCGGCGATGACGAGACGCTGCTTACGCAGACGGTCATCGCGCGGCTGTCGGAACTGGGCATGCCGCTGCCGAAGCGGCGGATCTCGACCTCGTCCTTCCTGTTCACTCTGGCGCTGTTGAACCAGACCGATGCGATTGCGCCCTTGGCCACGGCGGTGGTGGACAGTTTTGCCGGGAACCCCTCGGTGCCCTTCGTATCGCTGCCGGTCGATCTGGGGCTGTCGGTCGCGCCTTTCAGTCTGGTCACCCGGACCGGGGCGCAGATGACGCCTTCGGCGCAGCGGCTGATCGACGGGTTGCGCTACGCGTCGTAAGCGGGGCGGCCGGACCGGGGAGCGATCGGTCCGGCCGTCCCTGCGGCCTTCAGGCGTTCTGGTCCAGCCAGTCGGCGAAGGCCGAAACCACCTCGGGGTCGCAGTCCACCAGGTATTGCGGGGCGGGGTAGTCGCCGTCGTGGACGTCTTTCGCAAAGCGGCCCATCGCGTCGATGCGCATGGTTTGCAGGCGGTCGTACTCGGCGGCGAAGTCGGCGTAGACCTTGGCGTGGCGCGGGACCCGCCCCCGGTTCTGGCCCAGCACGTCGTCGGAGAAGAGATATTGCGCGTGGCCCGCAGCCCCGGCGCCCATCGAGATGAGGAAGAGGTTGGTCTTTTCGGCGATCAGGCGGGTGATGGAATGCGGGACGACCTCGATTTCCACCGCGAAGGCCCCGGCTGCTTCCAGCGCCTTGCACTGGCTCCAGACCAGCTGCGCGGTTTCCAGCGTCTTGCCCACCGCCTTGAAGCCGCCGGTCCAGGTGCGCTTGGACGGGATCAACCCGACATGGCCGCAGACCGGCAGGCCGTGGTCGGCCATCGCCCGGACGGTTGCAAGAGAGCCGGAGCAGTAGAAGGCATCCGCCCCATGCTTATACAGCGGGAAGGCCCAGCGCAGGAAATCGTCGGTCCCGCCGATCTCGTAGAAGTTGTCGCCGGGGAAGATGAAGGCCTCCGGCGCGACTTCGCGGAAGCGGCGGTCCATCACCATCGCCGGGGGGACGGAGAAGAGTTCGACCCCCGCCTTCGCCGCGGCTTCTGCTTCTTCCAGCGTCTCGACCCGCAGCATGGCGAACTGGTGGTTGCCGCGCGCGTCCATGAGGTCCTTGACAGTCAGCCGCGCCATCAGGCGACCTCGACGAAGACACGGTCGCCTTCGACCTTGACCGGAAAGGTCTTGAGGTTGATGCAGACCGGGGCGCGCATCGCCTCGCCGGTGCGATAGTCGAACTGGCCGTTGTGCTTGGGGCATTCGATCAGGTTGCCCATCACCAGACCGTCGCAGAGGTGGACGTTCTCATGCGTGCAAAGCCCGGTGGTCGCGAAGAACTCTCCCTCGGGCGAGTGGTAGATGGCGAAGGTCTTGCCCGCATGGTCCCAGCGGATCAGGTCTTCCTCGTCGATGTCGTCAGTGGCGCAGGCGTCGATCCAGGGCATGTCGGTTCCTTTATTCTGCGGCGGCGGGGGGCATCATCCCCGGCACGTATTGGTGGAAATCCTCGCGGTAGGGCTTGGCGGTGGGCGGCAGGTCGCGCTTCAGGAAGTATTCCTCGCTGAGGACCTGGCGCTTGATCGCGGGCCACATCTCGGCAAAGGCCTCGGCGATGGAGCGGTTGGGGGGCGGCAGGTCGTCCTTGATCGTCGCGTGCAGTTTGGGCAGCGCGTGGTAGGGGACCATCGGGAACATGTGGTGTTCGACGTGGTAGTTCATGTTCCAGTAGATGAAGCGGCTGACCGGGTTCATGTAGACCGTGCGGCTGTTCAGCCGGTGGTCGATCACGTTGTCGGCAAGGCCGCCGTGCTGCAGAAGGCCAGTCATGATGTGGTGCCAGGCGCCGTACATCCGGGGCAGGCCGATCACCATCAGCGGCAGGATCGAATGCATCCAGACTGCAAGCGCGACGGTCGCGGCGTAGATCGACAGGTGGACGATGGCGACGCGCTGCACTTTGCCCCATTCGCTTTGCGGCACGAAGGTTTTTTCCTCGGGCGTCGGGCCGAAGAGGGCGTTGCGGATCAGGTTCGGGAAGAACTTGATGACGTCGATGATGCCGAAGAAGTTCAGGATAAGCTTGGCCAGTTCCGGCGGGCGCATCACGGCGATTTCGGGGTCGCGGCCGACGAAATAGGTTTCCGAATGGTGGCGCGCATGGCTCCAGCGCCAGGTGGCAGAGTTGCGCATGATCATGAAGCTGGCGATCTGGTAGACCCAGTCGTTCATCCAGGGCGTCTTGAACGCCGTGCCGTGGCTGCATTCGTGCCAGCGCGAATCGGAGGCCGAGCCGTAGAGGACGCCATAGGCCAGCCAGAACGGGGCCGACCACCAGGATGGCCAGAGCGCGATGCCGATGCCTGCCAGCAGGATCATGCTGCCGTAAAGGATGATCGTGTCGCGGATGGCGGGCTGGTCGCTGCGCGCCATCAGGTCCTTCATCACCTTGCGCGGCACCTCGGTGTGATACCACTCCGCCGCCGTCAGCCCGCTTTCCACCGCGCGTTTGGCGTCGGGGCCGAAAAGGCTGTAGTCGCGCTTGCTCATGTCTGGCCTCCCTCCGATCCCCCGAAGCGGGGACATGAGTCGTGGATAAGTCGGCTTCCGGATAATCGCCAATAGCCGCGCTTGCAGGTTTCGTCATGATCCATCATGATCCGGCATCATCTTGATGCGATTTCGTCAGGCTACATGGCAAACCGTCCCACCATCCACGATGTCGCCCGCGAGGCGGGGGTGTCCAGCGCCACGGTCGACCGGGTTCTGAACGGTCGGGAACGGGTGCGCGAGGAGACCGCACGCAAGGTCTATGAGGCGGCGCGGCTGATCGGTTACCACGCGGCCCCGCTGATCGGACAGCGGGTGCAGGCCGACCTGCCGAGGCTGCGGCTGGGGCTGGTGCTGCACAAGGAACGCCAGAGCTTCTACCAGCAGTTCAGGGCCGAAGCCGAGCGCGCGGTGACACAGGCAGTCGGCGTCCGCGCGACGTTGCAGGTGGCCTTCGCCTCATCGCAGTCGCCGAAGGATTTCACCGAATTGATGGAGGGGATGGTCGGTCGCGTCGACGCGATTGCCGCCACGGCGGTAACCCACCCGGAGGTGACCGAGGCGGTGATCCGCCTGAACGCAAAGGGCGTGCCCTGCTTTTCCCTGTTGAACGATTTCGCGCAAGGCGTGCGGCAAAATTACTTGGGACTCAACAACTTGAAGGTCGGTCGCATTGCCGCGCACATGATCGCCACCGCCGCGCATCATGCGGGAAAGATCGCGGTCTTCGTCGGTGGCTACCGCTGGCACGGGCATGAATTGCGGGAAACAGGAGTGCGCAGCTACTTCCGCGAACATGCCCCGCAATTTCAGGTGCTGGATACGCTGATCAACCTGGAGACCCGGCAGCTGACCTATGAGGCGACGCTGGACCTGTTGTCGCGCCATCCCGACCTGCGGGGAATCTATTGTGCAGGCGGCGGGATGGAGGGCGCGATTGCGGCGGTGCGCGAGGCCCGCGCGCCGGGTGAAGTGGCTCTGGTGGTCAACGAGCTGACGCCCGAAAGCCGCGCCGCGCTGATCGGACGGCATGTCACGATGGTGATCGGCACCCCGCTGCCGCGCCTGTGCGACGATCTCGTGCGTCTCGCGACCGAGGCGGTCAGCGAGGGGCTGCCCCCGGTCCAGGGCCAGCACTTCCTGCAGCCCGACCTGCATCTTCCCGAAAGCGTCTGACGAAAACCAATCAATGTTTCGAGTGTGGTTTCGTCAGGAATGATGGTTTCTCCCCGCGACCGATTGACGCGACTGCGCTGGTTCGGGATGGTCCGGCCAAAGAAATCGCCGCGGTTGGGGAGGACCGGGAATGATCCACTTCGCTTTGAACCACATGACGGTCGCCCGCCTGTCCTTCCGCGATCTGGTGGCGCTGTCCAAGCAGTTGGGCTGCGTCGGGATCGAGGTCCGCAACGACCTGCCGCAGCCGCTGTTCGACGGGATGGACCCGGCGGAAGCGGGTGCCTTCATTCGCGACAACGGGCTGCGCCTGCTGGCGGTGGCCGAGGTCAAGCGCTTCAACGACTGGTCGGCGGACAAGGAAGCCGAGGCGCTGGCGCTGATGCAGATTGCCAAGGCCGCAGGGGCAGAGGCGGTCAGCCTGATCCCGCGCAACGACAACCTGGGCATGGGCAACGGCGAGCGGCAGGCGAACCTGCGCGTGGCGCTGAAGGCGCTGAAGCCGATGCTGGAGGATCATGGTCTTGTCGGCATGGTCGAACCGCTGGGCTTCGAGATCTGCGCGCTGCGCTACAAGTCGGAAGCGGTGGAGGGGATCGAGGCGGTCGGCGGCAAGGGCCGGTTCAAGCTTGTCCACGACACCTTCCACCATACGCTCGCCCACGGCGGGCCTCTGTTCCCGGAGCATACGGGGATCGTCCATGTCTCGGGCGTGGTGGACCAGGAGATCGGCATCAACGACATGCGCGACCCGCATCGCGTGCTGGTCACGAAAGGCGACCGGCTGGGCAATGTGGAACAGATCGCGGCTCTGCAGGCCGCCGGCTGGAACGGGCCGGTCAGCTATGAGGCGTTTTCGCCCGAGGTTCATGGCCTTGCCGACCCGGGCGCGGAACTGGCCAAGTCCTTCGACGTCATCCGCCAGGGCCTTGCGGCACGCGCCGCCTGATTTTCAGACCCAAGGGAGAACGGGTCTTCCGGTTCAATTCAGGATGCGCCGGACATCCACCAAGGGAGAGAGAGATGAAAAAGACGCTTCTTGCTGCGGGCCTTACCGCGCTGATGGGCACCACCGCGATGGCGGACGGGATCGGCGTGTCGATGGCGCTGTTCGACGACAACTTCCTGACCGTGCTGCGCAACGGCATCCAGTCGCAGGCCGACGGGGCCGGGCTGAAGGTGCAGATCGAGGATGCGCAGAACGACGTCGCCAAGCAGCTGGACCAGATCAACAACTTCATCGCCTCGGGCGTTGATGCGATCATCGTGAACCCGGTCGACACCTCGGCGACGCAGGCGATGTCGGATGCCGCCGCCGCCGCGAACATCCCGCTGGTCTATGTCAACCGCCAGCCGATCAACGTCGACACCCTGCCCGACAACCAGGCTTTCGTCGCCTCGAACGAAGTGGAATCGGGCACGCTGGAAACCATCCAGCTGTGCGACAACTGGGCGGGCGAGGGCAAGACCGAGGTCAACGTCTACGTCATGCAGGGCGAGCTGTCGAACCAGGCCGCCGTGCAGCGCACCCAGGATATCCATGACGTGATGGGCGATGGCCGCTGCAAGGTGAAGATCAACATCATCGACGAGCAGACCGCCAACTGGTCGCGCGATCAGGCGCAGACCCTGATGACCAACTGGCTGTCGACCGGAACCGCCTTCGACGGCGTCATCGCCAACAACGACGAGATGGCGATCGGCGCGATCCAGGCGATGAAGGCGGCGGGGATCGACATGGCGACCGTGCAGGTCGGCGGCGTCGATGCGACGCAGGATGCGCTGGCGGCGATGCAGGCGGGCGAGCTGGACGTGACGGTGTTCCAGAACGCGGCGGCCCAGGGTGGCGGCGCGCTGGATGCGGCCACCAAGCTGGCCAAGGGCGAGGCGGTGGACCAGAAGGTCTATGTCCCGTTCGAGCTGGTGACGCCGGCGAACGTGGCCGACTACGCGAAGAAGAACTGAGCCCCTCGGGGTGATCGGGGGCGGCTGGCAACGGCCGCCCCTTTCTTTCCGGGCCGGATGGGGCAACATCGGTCCGGGTCTACCGAAATCGCATCTTGGGGGAGGGATAGCGGCGTGGCAGAAGCGACTCACGGCCTGGGCGGCCTGAAATACGACCCGGCAAAGCGCACCCGCGCGCCGGAGTGGAACGTGTTCGGCGCCCTTGTGCTGATCGTCCTGATCTTCGAGATCCTGAACCGCATGCAGGGGGGATCCTTCCTCTTCAACATGCGCGACAACGTCGATGCGATCTTCAACCAGCAGCGGCTGGACATCATGATTCTGCAGGTCGCCATCGTGGGGATCATCGCGCTGGGTGTGACTCAGGTGATCATCATCGGCGGGATCGACCTGTCGTCCGGCTCGGTCGTGGGCGTCACCGCGATGGTGGTGATGAGCTTCGCGCAGACCGCGATGGTCAACGGCAACCCGAACCCGAAGGCGATCTTCGGCGACTGGGCGATGGACCTGCCGGTGATCGTGCCCATCGTCGTCGGCCTGGCCTGCGGGTTGCTGGCCGGGGTGATCAACGGGCTTCTCGTCGCCTACACCAGGATCCCGCCCTTCATCGCCACGCTGGGCATGATGGTCTCGGCCCGGGGCGCGGCCCGCTGGTGGTCGAACGGGCAGCCGGTCAGCTTTCCGACCGAGAGCTATGGCAAGCTGGCGAACGGCGACCTGCTGGGCAACCTGACCTTCGGCCTCTTGCACTGGCCGGGCCAGAACCCCGCCGTGGTCTTCGTGCTGCTGGCGGTGCTGTTCCACGTCATCATGACCTATACGCTTTACGGCAAGCGGTCCTATGCCATCGGCTCGAACGAGGCGGCGGCGCGGATGTCGGGGATCAACGTCGACCGCCACAAGGTGCTGGTCTATGCCATCGCCGGCGTGCTGGCGGCGGTTGCGGCTGTCCTGCTGACCTCGAAGAACCTGACCGCGCAGGCGGGCATGGGGGTGATGTACGAACTTGACGCCATTGCAATGGCGGTGATCGGCGGCATCAGTCTAGCGGGGGGGCGTGGGTCGATCCTCGGCACGGTGCTGGGGGCGATGATCTTTTCGGTGATCATCTCCGGTTTCACCTCAATCAAGCTGGACGCCTATTATCAGGAGATGGTCAAGGGCGCGATCATCGTCGGCGCCGTGGTGCTGGACCAGTGGCGTCAACGCAAGCGGGCAAGGGGGTAGGCCGATGTCGAAGATCATTCTGGAAACCCGTGGCCTGACCAAGCACTACGGTGGCGTGCATGCGCTGGAAGACGCGAACTTCATCCTGCACGAGGGCGAGCATGTTGCCGTCGTGGGCGACAACGGGGCGGGCAAGTCCACCTTCGTGCGCCAGGTGACGGCGGTGGAACAGCGCTCTGGCGGCGAGGTCATCTTCGATGGCCAGCCGGTGAACTTCTCCGGCCCGCTGGAGGCGCGACAGGCCGGGATTGAAACGGTGTTTCAGACCTTGGCACTGGCGGACGATCTGGACGTGCCGTCGAACCTGTTCCTGGGACGCGAGCTGTTCAAGTTCAAGCTGGGGCCGTTCAGCTGGCTGGATCGCAAGACGATGCGCGACCGGACGATGGAGGCGCTGAAGACAACGGCGGTGAAAATCCCCAACGTCGACAATCCGATCCGCAACATGTCGGGCGGGCAGCGGCAGTGCGTGTCGATTGCACGGACGGCGGCCTTCGCCTCGAAGCTCGTCATCATGGACGAGCCCACAGCGGCGCTGGGGGTGCAGGAGACGGCTCAGGTCGAGAACATCATCCGGGGGCTCAAGGAACGCGGCATCCCGATGATCCTGATCAGCCACAACCTTCGGCAGGTTTTCGACCTGGTGGACCGGATCGTGGTGTTCCGCCGGGGCCGCATCGTCGCGAGCCTCCGCAAGGAGGAGACGGACGGCAACGACATCGTGAGCTACATCACCGGGGTGAAGGGTGGCACGGATGCGGCCTATGCCTGATCGTTTTGCAACGCTTGTTGCTTAGTTGCATAGAATCGGCATAAGCATTGCCGTAGTGAATGACGGGCTTTGAAAAGGGACAGGCCATGACGATCAGATTCGGGCTTCTGGGCGCAGGACGCATCGGGAAGGTTCATGCCAAGGCGGTGACGGGGAACCCGGCGGCCAAGTTGGTGGCAGTGTCGGACGCGATGGCTCCGGCGGCGCAGGCGATTGCCGACCAGTATGGTTGCGAGGTGCGGTCGATTGATGCCATCGCGGCAGCGAAGGACATCGACGCGGTGGTGATCTGCACGCCGACCGACACTCATGCCGACCTGATCGAGCAGTTCGTGAAGGCCGGGAAGGCGGTGTTCTGCGAGAAGCCCATCGACCTGTCGCTGGCGCGCGTCAAGCAGTGCCTGGAGGTCGTCCGCTCGCAGAAGGGGGTGCTGATGGTCGGTTTCAACCGCCGCTTCGACCCGCATTTCGCCGCCGTCCGGGGCGAGATCGACAAGGGGACCATTGGAACCGTCGAGATGGTGACGATTACCAGCCGCGACCCCGGCGCGCCTCCGGTCGACTATATCAAACGGTCGGGCGGGATTTTCCGGGACATGACGATCCATGACTTCGACATGGCCCGGTTCCTGCTGGGCGAGGAAGTGTCGGAAGTCTCGGCGATGGCGGCGGTGCTGGTGGACCCGGCCATCGGCAAGGCGGGGGACAGCGACTCGGTCCAGGTGATGCTGAAGACGGCGTCGGGGAAAATGGCGATCATTTCCAACTCGCGCCGGGCGACCTATGGGTATGACCAGCGGATCGAGGTTCATGGGGCGAAGGGGGTCGTTTCGGCGGAGAACCAGCGGCCGGTGTCCATCGAGGTCGCGACCGGGGCGGGCTATACAAGGCCGCCGCTGCATGACTTCTTCATGACCCGCTATACCGATGCCTATGCCGCCGAGATCGCGGCCTTCATCGACGCGATGGGGGGCAAGGTGAAGGCTTCCCCGTCGGGCGAGGACGGGCTTCTGGCCCTGGCCCTGGCGGAAGCGGCGCTGAAGTCGGTTGCCGAGGGGCGGGTGGTGAAGATGAGTGAGGTACTGTAACCTGTCCACGGTGGACAGATTTTCGGACCTAACAAAATCAATCACTTGGTTGCGGACGTTAGGAATTTGTTAGGAAATGGCCGGCCCTGTGGGTCGGCCATTTTCTGACCAGACAAGCGCAGCATTGAGGGTGGACCCCCGACCTGATAGAAGGCGGCAAATCCGTTTGGGAGACCCGGAAATGGCAGACGAAACCCCGGCAGGGAACGGCGCGACCGCCGCCCCGCAGCAAGTGAAGATGCAGGTGCTTGCCCAGTATGTGCGCGACCTCTCGTTCGAGAACGTGGTGGTGCAGAAGGGATTGAGCGCGGGCGAAGTGCAGCCCGACATCCAGGTCGCGGTCAGCCTCGACGCGCGCAAGCGCCCGGTCGCGAACCAGTACGAGGTGATCACCAAGTTCAAGGTCACGTCGAAGAACAAGGTCAATGCCGATGTGCTGTTCCTGCTGGAGCTGGAATATGGCGGGACCTTCCATATCGAGGGCGTGTCGGACGACCAGATCCACCCGTTCCTGCTGATCGAATGCCCGCGGCTGATGTTCCCCTTCGTGCGGCGGATCATTTCGGACGTGACGCGCGACGGCGGCTTCCCGCCGCTGAACGTGGATACGGTCGATTTCATGGCGCTGTACCGGCAGGAGCTGGCGCGTCGGGCGCAGGCTCAGGCGGCGCAAGTGGCGCCTTCGGAAAAGGTCAACTGAGGGGATGCCCGCCCCGGCCTTGAGCCGGGGCCTCGGGCACACGGGAGGTCCCGGGTCAGGCCCGGGACGGGTTTTCCCGCAACATCGGTCAGGCTTCCTTCTTCCAGATCGCCCCGTCTCCCAGCCTGGACAGCATCGCGGCATGGGCGGCCTGTTCCGCGTCGGTGATCCGGGGCGGCAGGGGTTCCGGCCTTGGACGAGGACGCCAGGCGATTGCCTCGCCGCCTGCGCCGCGCGTCGGTGCAGGAGCGGCGCTACCCAGCACAAGGTCGGGCTGGCGACCGCCGATCAGCTCCAGATAGACTTCCGCCAGAATTTCGCTGTCGAGAAGCGCGCCGTGCTTTTCGCGCATCGAGTTGTCGATGCCGAAGCGGCGGCAGAGCGCGTCGAGCGAGGCCGGGGAGCCGGGGAATTTCGTCCGCGCCATCATCAGCGTGTCGGTGGCGCGAGAGGGTGGCAGGGCGGCAAGGCCCATGCGTTCCAGCTCGAACTTCAGGAATTTCATGTCGAAGCTGGCGTTGTGGATCACCAGTTGCGCATCGCCGACGAAATCGAGGAAGGCCTGGCCGATCCGGGCGAAGACCGGTTTGTCGCGGAGCGTCACGCCGCCGGGGACGGGCTTGCCGGGCGTTTCCAGGATATCGTGGCCGATGCCGTGAACCTCGAACGCGCCTGCGGGCATGCCGCGTTCGGGGTTGATGTATTGATGGTAGGTGCGGCCGGTCGGCAGGTGGTTCAGCAGCTCGACCGCGCCGATTTCGACGATGCGGTGGCCCTCGGACGGTTCGAAGCCGGTGGTTTCGGTGTCGAGGACGATCTCACGCATCTTTGGTCCGGCGGATGGAGGCGAGGGTATCTTTCACCGCTTGCCGGGCGGCTGCAAGGCTGGTCGTGGGGATGATGTAGGTGGCGCGCTTGCGCTTTTCGGCATCGGGAAGCTGGCGGGCGAGGATGGTCTGGAATTCGGCCTCGGTCATCGCGCCACGGTCGAGAACGCGCTGGCGCTGGAGCTCGGGCGGGGCGGAGACGACCGCAACGGCGTCGCAGGCGGTATCGATGCGGGATTCGTAGAGGAGCGGCACGTCGAGGAGGACGATTTCGGCGGTTTGGTTGGATGCGAGGAACTGCGCGCGGTCTGCGGCGACGAGGGGATGGACGGCGGCGTTCAGGCGGTCAAGGACGGTGGCGTCGGCCTGGATCAGCGCGCGAAGGGTGGCGCGATTGACGCTGCCGTCCTTGTCGATGGCGGTGGGGAAAAGCGCGCCGATGGCGAGTGCCGCGGGCTGGCCGGGTTGGTAGAGACGGTGGACGGTCGCGTCGGCATCCCAGACGGGGAGGCCTTCCTCGGCGAACATCTGTGCCGTGGTGGACTTGCCCATGCCGATGGAGCCGGTGAGGCCGAGGACGAATGTCATGCCGCCAGCACGGCCTTGCGGGTGGCCTCGTCGACCTCGGGGCGGATGCCGAACCAGCGTTCGAAACCGGGGGCGGCTTGATGCAGCAGCATGCCAAGCCCGTCGACGATGGTCGCGCCGCGTTCCTCGGCCTCGATCAGGAACTGGGTTTTCAGCGGGGCGTAGACGAGGTCGTTGCAAAGCGCGTGCGGGTTCAGCCGGTCCAACGGCACGCGGAACTCGGGTTTGCCGGTCATGCCGAGCGAGGTGGTGTTGATCACGGTCATGGCGTCGTCGAGCAGGTTCCCGGCCTGAACCCATTCGTGGACATGGATCTTGGCGCCGAAATCGGAGCGGATCGCATCGGCGCGGGGGCGGGTGCGGTTGGCGAGGCGGATTTCCGGGACGCCGACCTCGATCAGCGCGGCGACGACCGCACGGGCGGCACCCCCTGCGCCAAGGACGACGGCGGGGCCGGAGGCGGGTTTCCAGTCCGGGGCGTTCTGGCGCAGGTTGGCGATGAAGCCGGAGCCGTCGGTGTTGTCGGCGTGGATCTTGCCGTCCTTGCGGAAGATCAGCGTGTTGGCGGCCCCGATCAGCGCGGCGCGGTCGGTGACGATGTCGGCGATCTGGAGGATGGCCTCCTTGTGCGGGATGGTCACGTTGCAGCCGACGAAGCCAAGCTCCGGCAGGGTGCGGAGGAGGCGGGGCAGGTCGACGGGGGCGATGTCGATGGGGATGTAGTGGCCCTTGATGCCATAGCGTTTCAGCCAGTAGCCGTGCAGGGCGGGGCTGCGGCTGTGGGCGACGGGGTGGCCGAGGACGGCGGCAAGCGGGATGCGGGGATGGTCGGTCATCGGGCGATCATGCCCCGGTTGCCGAGCCAAGCCAACAGCGGCAGAAGCGGCAGGCCGAGAATGGTGAAATGGTCGCCGGTGATGGCGGAAAACAGCCGGACGCCTTCTTCTTCCACCTTGTAGCAGCCGACGGAGTGGCGGATGGAGTCCCAGTTCCTGTCGAGGTAGTCGTTCAGGTAGGCGTCGGAGATGTCGTGCATGGTGAGGCGGGCTTCGCCGGTGAAACGCCAGACGGGTTCGGCGTTTTCGTAGACGACGAGGGCGGAGAGGAGCTTGTGGGTCTTGCCCCGGAGGCGGCGCAGCTGGGCGCGGGCATCCTCGGGGGTTTCGGGCTTGGCGAAGGTTTCGCGGTCCAGCGCGAGGACCTGGTCGCAGCCGAGGACGAGGGTCTCGGGGTGTTTCTCGGCGACCTTGCGGGCTTTCATCTCGGCCAGGGTGTCGGCGATGTCGCGGGGATGGGCGCCCTCGGCGGTGAGGGCGTCGCGGATCGTCGCCTCGTCGACGCGGGGGGCGACGGCGGTGGGGTTCAGGCCTGCGGCGCGGAGCATCTGCAGGCGGGTGGGCGAGGTGGAGGCGAGGATCATGGAGCTTGTGGATATCCGCGGTTTGTTCCTGGGGCCTGGGCGGGGCGAAAAGGGGTTCGGCGGGCGGGCTGTGGGCATCCGCCGCAGTCCGGGGCTTTTGGGGCAGAGATATCCCGCTGTGCAGGGGATTGTCACGCGGGACGGGAGAAGGTGTCGTGCCCAGGCTGGGGAGGGTGCAACCTGTGGATGATGTGCGGCGCCTGGTGTCAGCTATCGTATTGATATTGCATCATAATACCCCCTGTGCCTCAAGTCGACCGATCTTTTCCCGCATTTGTCCCCAAGCCTCTCCTTGTGGAGCTTTCTGGGGGCGGGCAGGGAAATCCCGTTCTCCACAGGGCCTACATCATCCACATTCCTTCTTCTTTTCTTTATTTATAGAAAGAAGGGCGCAGCCAGCGAGGTGGACATGTTCGAGACGATCACGGATTTCCTGGCCGACTGGTACCCGGTGACGAAGGCGCTGCACATCGTCTCGGTGATCTCCTGGATGGCGGGGATGTTCTACCTGCCGCGACTGTTCGTCTACCACGCCGAGCAGGTGGAGCCGGGGTCGAAGACCGATGCGATGTTCCAGGTGATGGAGCGGCGACTGTTGCGGGGGATCATCAACCCGGCGATGATCGCGACCTTCGTCTTCGGCTTGGGGCTGGTGTTCACGCCGGGGGTGGTGGACTGGTCCTTCGCCTGGCCCTGGGTCAAGGCGGGGGCTATCCTGGTGATGGGCTGGTTCCACGGCTGGCTGTCGCTGCGCCGCAAGGAGTTCGCGCGGGGGGAGAACACCCGCAGCGGGCGGACCTACCGGATCATGAACGAGGTGCCGACCGTGCTGATGCTGGTCATCGTCTTCTCGGTCGTCCTGCGCTACTGATTGACTTTCGGGCTCGGCGGCATTAGGTGCGGCGGTGCAGGGCCGTCCGGTCCATCGCATCTCCCGTTCCAAATCTGCCGAGACCCCCCGCAACGGGCGTGGTCCGCTCAAAGGTATTCCATGACTGTCGAACGCTTGAATCTCGCCCAACTGAAGGCCAAAACCCCCGCCGACCTGCTGGCGATGGCCGAGGAATGGGAGATCGAGAACGCCCCCTCCATGCGCAAGGGCGAGATGATGTTCTCGCTGCTGAAGGAGCATGCCGAGGAAGGCTGGGAGATCGGCGGCGATGGCGTGCTGGAGGTGCTGCAGGACGGGTTCGGGTTCCTGCGCTCGCCCGAGGCCAACTACCTGCCCGGCCCGGATGACATCTACGTCTCGCCCGAGATGATCCGCCAGTTCTCGCTGCGGACCGGGGATTCCATCGAAGGGGTGATCAAGGCCCCGTCGGAAACCGAGCGCTATTTCAGCCTGACCAAGGCGACGAAGATCAACTTCGATGACCCGGAGAAGGCCAAGCACAAGGTCCACTTCGACAACCTTACGCCGCTCTACCCCGATGAGCGGCTGAAGATGGAGGTCGAGGACCCGACGATCAAGGACCGCTCGGCGCGGATCATCGACCTCGTCTCGCCCATCGGCAAGGGCCAGCGCGGGCTGATCGTGGCGCCGCCGCGGACGGGCAAGACGGTTCTGTTGCAGAACATCGCGCATTCCATCGCGACCAACCACCCGGAATGCTATCTGATCGTCCTTCTGATCGACGAACGGCCCGAGGAAGTCACCGACATGCAGCGCACGGTGAAGGGCGAGGTCGTGGCCTCGACCTTCGACGAACCGGCGACGCGGCACGTCGCGGTGGCGGAAATGGTGATCGAGAAGGCGAAGCGGCTGGTCGAACACAAGCGCGACGTGGTGATCCTGCTCGATTCCATCACGCGCCTCGGCCGGGCTTTCAACACTGTGGTGCCGTCCTCGGGCAAGGTGCTGACCGGCGGCGTGGACGCCAACGCCCTGCAACGCCCGAAGCGATTCTTCGGCGCTGCCCGGAACATCGAGGAAGGCGGGTCGCTGACCATCATCGCCACCGCGCTGATCGACACTGGCAGCCGGATGGACGAGGTGATCTTCGAGGAATTCAAGGGCACGGGGAACTCGGAAATCGTGCTGGACCGCAAGGTTGCCGACAAGCGTGTCTTCCCGGCGATGGACATCCTCAAGTCCGGCACAAGGAAAGAGGACCTGCTGGTCGACAAGATGGACCTGCAGAAGACCTATGTCCTGCGCCGCATCCTGAACCCGATGGGCACGACGGATGCCATCGAGTTCCTGATCGGCAAGCTGAAGCAGACGAAGTCGAACGCCGACTTCTTCGAGTCGATGAACACCTAAAAGGCGAGGGCGATGGACACGATCTATGCCCTGGCAACGGCGCGGGGTCGATCGGGCCTTGCCGTGGTGCGCGTCTCGGGTCCGGCGGCTTCTGCGGCCGGGCTGGCGCTGTGCGGGTCTTTGCCTGCGGCGCGGGTGGCCGGGTTGCGGCGGCTGAGCTGGGGCGGCGAGCTGCTGGACGAGGCGCTGGTGCTGTCCTTTGCCGAGGGGTCCAGCTTCACCGGTGAGGCGGTGGTCGAGCTGCACTGTCATGGTGGCCCGGCGGTGGTGGGCGCGGTGTTGCGGGCGCTGGCCAGTCAGCCGGGGTTGCGGCTGGCGGAGCCGGGGGAGTTCACCCGTCGCGCCTTGGAAAACGGCGTGCTGGACCTGGCGCAAGTCGAGGGGCTGGCCGACCTGATCGACGCCGAGACCGAGGCGCAGCGGCGGCAGGCGGTGCGGGTTCTGTCTGGCTCGGTCGGGCAGAAGGTGGACGGCTGGCGGCGCGACTTGATCCGGGCGGGGGCTTTGCTGGAAGCGACGATTGATTTCGCCGATGAGGACGTGCCGGTCGATGTCTCGCCGGAAGTGCTGGCCTTGATCGACGGGCTGATGGCGGACCTTGGCCGCGAAGCCGCCGGGGTGACGGCTGCGGAGCGCATCCGCGACGGGTTCGAAGTGGCCATCGTCGGCGCGCCGAATGCGGGGAAGTCGACGCTGCTGAACCAGCTGGCGGGGCGCGAGGCGGCGATCACTAGCGAGATCGCCGGGACGACGCGCGACGTGATCGAAGTGCGGATGGATATTGCCGGGCTGCCGGTGACTTTCCTCGACACAGCGGGGCTGCGCGACACCGAGGACCAATTGGAGCAGGCCGGGATCGACCGGGCGATTTCCCGCGCCGAGGCGGCGGATTTGCGCCTGTTCCTGACGGATGGGTCGGTTGTGCCGGGTCTGGAACCAACGAGCGATGATCTTGTGGTTATGGGAAAGTCGGACACAAGATCAGGTAGCTTTGGCATGGCCGTGTCCGGCAAGACGGGAGCGGGTGTGCCGGAACTGATGGCCCGGATCGGCGAAATCCTGGGGGAACGTGTGGGCTCTGCCGGCGCATTAGTGCGCGAGCGGCATCGCGTGGCTGTTACATCGGCAATTGGTGCTCTGGCCGAGTCACGGGCAGAAGTGGTAAGACCCGACTCGCGCGTCGAGCTGGCGGCAGAGCATCTTCGGCAAGCTGTCCGGGCACTGGATGCTCTGGTTGGCCGCGTAGATGTGGACGACTTGCTCGGCGAGATTTTCGCCAGCTTCTGCATCGGCAAGTGAAGGGTTTCCCAAGGAGTGTTCCACGTGAAACACTACGATGTCATCGTGATTGGCGGCGGCCATGCGGGCGCTGAAGCTGCTGCTGTTGCTGCCCGGATGGGTGTGTCCACTGCGCTAGTGACGCTGCGGGTGGAAACGCTGGGCGCAATGTCCTGCAACCCGGCCATTGGTGGCTTGGGCAAAGGCCATCTTGTGCGCGAAATCGACGCGCTGGATGGGGTGATGGGCCGGATGGCGGACAAGGCGGGGATTCAGTTCCGCTTGCTGAACCGGCGGAAAGGCCCAGCTGTCCAGGGGCCGCGAGCGCAGATCGACCGGCGGCTGTACCGCGAAGCGATGCGAGCGGAGTTGCTGGCGACGCCGGGGCTGGAGGTGATCGAGGGCGAAGTTGCCGGGTTGCGGCTGGTTGGCGGTGCGGTAGCGGGAGTGGTCCTGGCTTCGGGTGTGGAGCTGTTGTCGGGCCGGGTTGTGCTGACAGCGGGGACGTTCCTGAATGGGGTGATCCATATCGGCGACCGGCGGATGTCGGGGGGGCGGATGGGCGATTCGCCGTCGCGCGTGCTGGCGGCGCAGTTGGGCGAGTTGGCGCTGCCAGTCGGACGGCTGAAAACGGGCACGCCGCCACGGCTGGACGGCCGGACAATCGACTGGGCGCGGCTGGAAAGCCAGCCGGGGGATGAAGATCCTTCGGTGTTTTCCTTCCTGAACCGAGCGCCGGAAGCGCGGCAGATTTCCTGCGGGATTACTCATACATCCGAGGCGACTCACCAGATCGTGCGGGACAACCTTGCGCGCTCCGCTATGTATGGGGGGCATATCGAGGGCGTCGGGCCGCGCTATTGCCCGTCGATCGAGGACAAGGTGGTTCGGTTCGCCGACAAGACCTCGCACCAGGTCTTCCTGGAACCGGAGGGGCTGGACGACGACACAGTCTATCCGAACGGGTTGTCGACCTCGCTGCCGGAAGAAGTGCAGGAGGCTTATATCCGCACGATTCCGGGGCTGGAGCGGACTGCGATCCTGCAGCCGGGCTATGCTATCGAATACGACTACTTCGACCCGCGCAGCTTGCACCGGACGCTGGAGACGCGGGCTGTACCGGGGTTGTACTTTGCGGGCCAGATCAACGGGACGACGGGGTATGAGGAAGCGGGGGCACAAGGGCTTGTAGCTGGGATGAACGCTGCTGCTGCGGCTAGTGGGCGCGCGCCAGTGGAGTTCAGCCGAACCGAAAGCTACATCGGCGTGATGATCGACGACTTGACGTCGCGCGGGGTGACGGAGCCCTACCGCATGTTCACATCGCGTGCGGAGTTCCGGCTGACTGTGCGGGCGGACAATGCCGACCGGCGGTTGACGCCGCTTGGCGTTGCAGCGGGCTGCGTGTCGGATGCGCGGCGCGCTGCGTTCGACGCGAAACTGTCAGCGCTGGAAGCGGGGAAAGCTGCGCTGGAAGCAGTGCAGATTGGCCCGAAAGCGCTGAACGACGTCGGCATTGCTGTCAGCAGGGATGGCGGCAAACGCTCAGCCTACGACATATTGAGTTTGCCTGGCGCTGAACTGCCACATCTTGTCGGCGCTTTCGCGGACTATGCAGCGCTGGCCACAGATGTTCTGGAGCAGCTTCAGATCGATTCAACGTATGACCAGTATTCTGACCGGCAAGCGAAAGAAGTTGCCGACTTGCGCCGTCAGGAAACGCAGCGGATTCCAAGCGGCTTCGACTACAGCAGGATTTCCGGCTTGTCGAACGAGTTGAAGCAGAAGCTTCTCCGCGCGCAACCGGACTCGATTCTGCAAGCTTCGCGAATCGAAGGCGTTACGCCTGCTGCTTTGCTGCTTGTCCTTGCGCATTTGCGGAAACCTGCAGAGCGGCGTGCTGGATGACAAGCGCAGCGGACTTGTCTGTCGGCAGTGTCGATGTTTCACGTGAAACATTCGAAGCGCTGCGAGCCTATGAAGCGCTTGTCCTGCGCTGGACGCCTGCCATCAACCTTGTCAGCAAGAATACAGTTGCTGAGTTGTGGAACCGCCACATTGCGGATTCAGCGCAAGTATTCGCAGCTGTGCCGACAGAAAGCGTGCGGAGTTGGGTTGATCTCGGGTCAGGCGGGGGCTTTCCAGGGCTTGTTGTTGCGATTCTCGCGCAGGAACTGCAGCCCGGCCTTCAAGTTACGCTTGTCGAGTCGGACTTGCGCAAAGCGACGTTCTTGCGCCAAGCAGCGCAAACGCTCAAGCTTTCCGTAGTAGTCCACAGCGCGCGGATTGAAACGCTTGCGCTGCAAGAAGCAGATGTGCTTTCCGCGCGCGCATTAGCCCCGCTTTCGGACCTTCTGCGCTATGCGGAGCGCCACTTGCGAGCTGGAGGCGTAGCAGTCTTCCCGAAAGGCGCGCGATTCGCTTCTGAGCTTGAGGATGCGCGAAAGCTCTGGACTTTCGACGTTGACACGCAGCCTAGCCTGTCGGACAGCGAAGCTGCTTTACTTGTGATCAGGAACATTCACCGCCATGACTGACCGCCCATATATCCTTGCTTTAGCAAACCAGAAGGGCGGCGTCGGGAAGACGACGACTGCAATCAACGTGGCAGCGGGCTTGGCAGAACTGGGCAAGCGCGTTCTGCTTGTCGACATTGATCCGCAGGGCAACTCCTCGACAGGGTTGGGCATCAGGCCCGATGCTCGGAAGCGCACGAGCTACGACTTGATTGTCGATAGTGCGGACCTACAGGATGTAGTGATCGAAACCGGTATTCCCGAAGTCAGAATCATTCCAGCCAACGCGGACTTGTCCTCGGCTGACTTGGACATCGTGTCGAACGAGCGGCGCAGCTACTTGCTGCATGACGCGCTGCATCGGCCGGAGATGGATGGATACGGCTTCGACTACGTCCTGATCGACTGCCCGCCAGCGCTGAGCTTGCTGACGATCAACGCGCTTGTAGCCTGCGATTCAGTCCTTGTGCCGCTGCAGTGCGAGTTCTTTGCGCTGGAGGGCCTGTCGCAGCTGATGCTGACGATTCGCGATGTGCGGCGGTCGGCGAATCCCGACTTACGGATCGAAGGGGTTGTGTTGACGATGCATGACCGCCGCAACAGGTTGACAGCGCAAGTCGAAGCGGACGCCCGCGCCAACATGGGCGAGTTGGTGATGAAAACGACGATTCCCCGCAATGTGCGAATCAGCGAGGCGCCCTCCTATGCGCTGCCGGTGCTGACTTACGATCCCGGCTCGAAGGGCGCCGAGGCCTATCGGGCCCTCGCGAAGGAAATCTCCGACCGTCACAAAACACCTGAAGTTTCAGAGGCCTGAGCATGAACAGCAAGAACGAGAAGCGAGGGCTTGGGCGGGGGCTTTCGGCGCTGATGGCGGATGTCCATCTGGCGGGACCGGAGCAGATGGCGACACCGCGCAAAGCCGAACTGCATCTTCCGGTCGACAAGCTGGAGCCGAACCCGCAGCAGCCGCGACTGGATTTCAAAGCCGACGAGCTTGAGTCGCTGGCCGATTCGATTCGGCAGAAAGGCGTGATCCAGCCGCTGATCGTGCGGCGGAAACCGGGGCGGGATGCCTATGAGATCGTCGCCGGAGAACGGCGCTGGCGGGCGGCGCAACTGGCGCAACTGCACGAAGTTCCCGTTGTGGTGCGGGATCTTAACGATACCGAAGTCCTGGAAGTCGCGATCATCGAGAACATCCAGCGCTCGGACCTGAATGCCATCGAAGAGGCGCTTGGCTTCCGGCAGTTGATGACCCGATTCGGGCACACGCAAGAGAAGCTGGCCGAAGCGCTGAGCAAGAGCCGCAGTCATGTCGCGAACCTGATGCGGCTGCTGTCCTTGCCGACCGAAGTGCAGGACATGGTGCGCGAGGGCGCGCTGTCGGCGGGCCACGCGCGGGCGTTGATCGGCAGCCCGAAAGCCTCGGAGCTTGCAGCGCAGATCGTCGCGAAAGGGTTGTCGGTCCGCGAGACCGAAAAGCTGATGAAGGCGCAGGACTCGGCAAAGCCTGCGTCGAAGCCGGTGGCGAAAGCACCTGAAAAGGATGCCGACACGCGGGTGCTGGAGGCGGACCTGTCGGCCAATCTGCGGATGCAGGTGAAGATCGACCACGCGGCGGGGGCAGAGGGCGGGCAGATGACGATCCGCTATGACAGCCTGGAAGACCTCGACATGTTGTGCCAGATGCTTTCGGCCATACCGGATCGGGTAGCGCGGGACTAAGCGCTGCGGCGGTCGGCGAGGAGCGCGCGGAGGATTCCGTTCAGCATCATGACGCCTTTGTCGGTGGTGCAGATGCGGTCGCCGTCGCGGGACAGGAGGCCGAGGTCGATGACTTCGTCCAGCACGGTTTGCGGAAGCGGTTGGCCTGCAAGCGCGGCGTAGCGGTCGAGCGAGGCGCCTTCGCGCAGGCGCAGGGCGAACATCAGGTATTCGCTGGCGCGGTCTTCTGCCGTCAGCCGGTCGATGTGCTCGGCAGAGCCGGGGGCGGTGAGTGTGCGGTCGAGCCAGGGGGTCGGCATTCGTTCGGCCTCGGTGGCGAATCGGCCCGAGTCGAGGGTGAGTCGGCCATGCGCGCCGGGGCCGATTCCGGCATAGTCGCCCATGCGCCAGTAGATCAGGTTGTGGCGCGATTCGTCGCCGGGACGGGCGTGATTCGACACCTCGTAGGCGGGGAGGCCAGCGGCGCGAGTGATTTCCTGCGTCAGTTCGAACATGTCGGCGGACAGGTCTTCCTCGGGCAGGCCGCGCAGCAGGTTCTTGGCGTGCATCTGGCCGAAGACAGTGCCGTCCTCGATGGTGAGCTGGTAGAGCGAGAGGTGCGAGGTGCCGAAGTCGAGCGCGCGGGCCAGCTCGTCGCGCCAGGCGGCGAGGGTCTGGTCCTGGCGGGCGTAGATCAGGTCGATCGAGACGCGCTGGAAGGTGGACTGGGCAATGGCGATGGCTTTTGCGGCCTCATCGACAGTGTGCATCCGGCCGAGGCGGCGGAGGTCATCCGAGACAAGCGATTGAATCCCAAGCGAAACCCGGTTGACGCCCGCCCCGGCGTAGCCCTCGAAGCGGGCGGCCTCGACGCTGCCGGGGTTGGCTTCGAGGGTGATCTCGATGTCGTTCGCCAGGGTCCAGGTGGCGCGGATGCGGTCGAGGATGCCCTGGACGGTGGCGGCCTCCATCAGCGAGGGGGTGCCGCCGCCGAAGAAGACGGTGTTGAGGATGCGGCCCTGGGTCAGGGCGCCGATGCGGTCGATTTCAAGTTCGAAGGCCTGAAGCCAGCGGGACTGGTCCACGCGGGCGGCGACGTGGCTGTTGAAGTCGCAGTAGGGGCACTTCGACTGGCAGAAGGGCCAGTGTATATACAGGCCGAAGCCCGCGTGGCGCCAGTCGTCCATTTACGGGAACAGGGCGGCGACGAGTTTGCGGAAGGCGTCGGCGCGGTGGGAGAGGCGGTTCTTCTCCCAGCGGTCCATCTCGCCGAAGGTCTGGGCATGGTCGTCGGGCAGGAAGATCGGGTCGAAGCCGTGGCCCTGTTCACCACGACCGGGCCAGACCAGACGGCCGGGGGATTTGCCTTCGAAGACAAGGTCCTGGCCAGCGGGGGAGGCGAGGACGAGGGTGCAGCAGAATTGGGCGTGGCGGGGTTCGGGGGCGTGGATCGCCTCCAGTTCGCGCCAGACCCGTTCCATGCCGACCTTGAAATCGCGGCCTTTGCCGGTTGTGGCCCAGTCGGCTGTAAATACACCCGGAGCGCCGTTCAGCGCGTCGACGGCGAGGCCGGAATCGTCGGCCAGCGCGATGAGGCCCGAGGCCTTGGCGGCGGCGTGGGCCTTGAGGCGGGCGTTGCCGACGAAGGTGGTTTCGGTTTCCTCGGGCTCGGGCAGGCCGAGGTCACCGGCGCCGGTGACGGTCACCTCGAAGGGGGCGAGAAGATCGGCGATCTCTTCCAGCTTGCCACGGTTGTGGGTGGCGACCAGCAGGCGATCCCCGCGCTTCAGCATTTTAGAGGCCCAGCGCCGCCCGTTGTGCGGCGACCAAGGCGGCATTGCCCTGGCGGGCGAGATCGAGGAGATGCAGAAGCTCGTCCTGGCTGAAGGCGGAGCCCTCGGCGGACATCTGCACCTCGATGAGCTTGCCCGCGCCGGTCATCACGAAGTTGCCGTCGGTCCCGGCCGCCGAATCCTCGGCATAGTCGAGATCCAGCACCGGCTGCCCGGCATAGACGCCGCAGGAGACGGCGGAAACATGGTCCAGGATCGGGTCGCTGATGATCACGCCCGAGGTCAGGAGCTTGTTGACGGCAAGACGCAAAGCGACCCAGCCGCCGGTGATCGAGGCGCAGCGGGTGCCGCCATCGGCCTGGATCACGTCGCAGTCCACGACGATCTGGCGTTCGCCCAAAGCCTGCCGGTCCACGCCCGCGCGCAGCGAGCGTCCGATAAGCCGTTGAATCTCTTGCGTGCGACCGGACTGCTTGCCCGCAGCCGCCTCGCGCCGGGTGCGCGAGTTGGTGGCGCGCGGCAACATGCCGTATTCCGCCGTCACCCAACCCTGGCCGGTGTTCTTCAGGAAGGGCGGGGCCTTGTCCTCGATCGTGGCCGAACACAACACATGGGTTTCGCCCATCTTGATCAGGCAAGAGCCTTCGGCATGCTTCATCACGCCGGTTTCGATTGAAACCGCCCGAAGATCGCTTAGTTTTCTGCCTGACGGACGCATTGCCGGACCTCTCTGCTCGGACTGCGGCCACATATGCAACCACAGGCGGGGGATGCAACCCCGATTACCATGACCAGCCAGCCGATCCTGTCCGACATGAACGACCGCACCCGCGAAGTGTTTCGCCGGGTGGTGGAGGGCTATCTCACTTCGGGCGAGCCGGTGGGGTCGCGCACCCTGACGCGCACCCTGTCCGAGAAAGTCTCGGCGGCGACGGTGCGCAATGTGATGCAGGACCTGGAATATCTGGGGCTGCTGGACAGCCCGCATATCTCGGCGGGCCGGGTGCCGACGCAGGCGGGGCTGCGGATGTTCGTCGACAGCCTTTTGGAAGTGGGCCAGGTCGCGCCGGAGGATCAGGAGAAGATCGACGCCACGCTGGGCGTCAACGACCATGACGTGACGACGCTGCTGGACGAGGTGGGCGCGGCGCTGTCGGTGATCACCCGGGGGGCCAGCGTGGTGTTGTCGCCGAAACGGGAAGCCGCGATCCGGCATATCGAATTCGTCAGCCTGGGGGCCGACCGGGCGCTGGTGGTGCTGGTCTTTGCCGATGGCCAGGTGGAAAACCGGGTCTTCGTGCCGCCACCGGGGCAGACGCCCTCCTCGATGCGCGAGGCGGCGAACTTCCTGAACGCTCTGGCCGAAGGGCGGACGCTGTCGGAACTGCGGGCGCGGATGGTCGGCGAGATCGCGCGGCGACGGCAGGAGATCGATTCACTGGCCCGGCAGCTGGTGGAAAGCGGCCTCGCCCTGTGGGAGAACGCCGGGGAGCCTTCGGAGCGGCTGATCGTGCGCGGCCGGGCGAACCTGATCGGCGAAGCGGTGGATCAGGCGGAAATCGACCGGATTCGCGTGCTGTTCGACGACCTGGAACGCAAGCGCGACATTGCCGAATTCCTGAACCTGACCGAAGCGGGCGAAGGGGTGCGCATTTTTATCGGGTCGGAGAACAAGCTTTTCTCACTTTCGGGTTCAAGTCTGGTGGTTTCTCCCTATATGAACGCTGATCGGAAAATCATCGGCGCGGTGGGCGTCATCGGTCCGACCCGGCTGAACTATGGCCGCATCGTCCCGATCGTCGATTACACCGCCCAGCTGGTGGGCCGTCTGGTCTCTGACCGCGGCAAGGGCTGAAAGAGGATGTGGCGCATGTCGCAGGAAGAGACCACCTCGGCGCAGGTGGAGCTGAATGAGTTTGATACGATTGTCGATGGCGAGCTTGAGGCCCTGCGGGCCGAGCGGGACGAGCTGCGCGACAAGTTCATGCGGGTGCTGGCGGATGCCGAGAACTCGCGGAAACGCGCCGAGCGTGACCGGAAAGAGGCCGAGATGTACGGCGGGACGCGGCTCGCGCGCGACCTGTTGCCGGTCTACGACAACCTGAACCGGGCGATCCAGGCGATCCCCGAGGAGTCGCGGGCTGCCTCGGCGGCGCTGATCGAGGGCGTCGAGCTGACCCTGCGCGAGTTGACCAATGTGATGACCAAGCATGGGGTGACCCCGGTTTCCCCCGCGGTGGGCGATCAGTTCGACCCGCAGCTGCATCAGGCGATGTTCGAGGCTCCGCTGCCGGGGACGAAGGCCGGGCAGATCATCCAGGTGATGACGGAAGGGTTCCTGTTGCACGACCGGCTGTTGCGCCCGGCGCAGGTGGGCGTGTCGTCGAACACGGCGGGATAGTGCGCCGGACAATCTGGTAGCAACTGTCTTTCACGCGGCCCGTTTCAGGTGGTCTGTGTGGTCGCGCATCATTGCGTTGAGGATGGTGAGGAGCTTTCTGGCGCAGGCGGTGATGGCGAGTTTCGCGGGTTTTCCGGCGGCTTCGAGGCGGGTTCGG
>NZ_JAYRPN010000128.1:0-5489 GCF_041911175.1 Tabrizicola sp. | reverse complement strand
TCAGCGCCGCCATGCCGGGATCGGCGCCCTCGATCTTGCCGTCGTTGCGGATGGTTTCGATCCGGTCGAGGCCGTTGGCATAGGTGATCTCGGCTGAGACGACGTTGCCCAAGGCCGTGCCGTTGCGTTTCACCACGCCGTTGAAATGGCCGAAGCGCTGCAGGCCCAGCGCGGTCGGCGTGCCAGCGGCCGTGGTGGCAGCGATGGCCTCGCCCTGCGCGATCAGACGGGCGGTCGCAGTCAGCAGACCCGAGCGGTTCATCTGCCAGCTGAGTTGGTCCATCGCGCAGCCCGCATACATCGCGAACCGCGGCACTTCGGGCATGGCGACTTCGATGGCCATCGAGGGCAGCGTCCAGTTCCCCGATTGGAACGTGTGGGTCTTGGGCGTGGTGCCGGTCGTGGTGGGGCCACCAAAGGCCGCCTTCAGCCAGAAGCCGAAGGCCTCCACATCGATCGGCACCACCACCTCGCCATCGGCGGTGACGGCATCCTTGATGGGGGCCAGGGGATCGCGGCCGTAGCCGAGCAATTCCGAATTGAGCAGGGGCTGTTCCGCGCCCAGCGTGGTGCGCGCAAAGGGCATCAGCCGATAGCCGCTGGCGGGTGGGGTGCCGTAAACCGTCTCGAACGCAAGCGCCATCTGCGCCCGCGCGCCGTGTGCGCGTGCCATGGGGGTCTCCTATGGGGGGAAATTCAGGCCAGTGGGCCGGTGGTGGTGTAATGCAGGACGACGGTGATCACCGCCGCCTTCAGGGCCGCGGCGCCCTCGACGGGCAGGTCGACCGATGCCGGGGCCTCGGGTTCGACCCAGTCGCAGAGGCCGCCCAGCGTCCGGTCTGCTTCCAGCGCCGCGCCGATGGCGGCGATCAGGTCATCGAAAGCACCGGCCCGGCCGGTGCCCGCTTGGACGACAACCTCCAGCTCGGCCCGGTGCTGGTAGTGGTAGCGCAGGGGCGACAGCGTCACCTCTGGCTCACCGGGCTGGCCGTCGCGCAGAATGATCAGCCCCGCCGCCGGGATCCGCTCGGGCAGCACCTCATCACGCAGGGTGAGGGCGGCAAGCGGCTGCAGCCGCGCGTGCAGCGCGGCGAAGACTGTTTCGCGGGTGGTGGGCATGGGTGCACCAATGTTGCGGGTGGCCTGAAGCGCGGTACAGGCCCTTCACCGCTGTGTTCTTGAATGGGTAATGCATTCGCATTACCTTGTGCCTGCGGGGTGAAGGAGAATCACATGCTGGCTGAACTCAAGGTCGAGTCCACGCTGACGGACAAGTACCAGACCACGATGCCCGGCGTCGTGCGCAAGGCGCTTGGCCTGAAAAAGCGCGATCGCATCTCCTACACCATCCTGCCTGAGGGCGACGTCCTCCTCCGCCGCGCCTCGGATACCGCGGAAGACCCTGCCATCGGCGCATTTCTCGCGTTTCTGGCGCAGGACATCCGCCAGAATCCCGGCCATGTCCGGGGCCTGGACGCGCCTCTGCGCGCCAAGCTGGCCGAGCTCGTTGACGGTGTCGAAGTGGATCTTGATGCGGCGCTGTCGCCCGAAGATGAATGACGGACGCCTCCAACGTGCCGTTGGTCGTGAACGGCTGGACCCTGTTCGCGCACCCGTTGTTTGTTGATCAGGTGGCGGAGCTTGCCGAAAAGGTCTCGGCCTTGAAGGCTGCAAACCCGGCTGGCTATCGCAGCAAGAACGCAACCAAACGGCTTGCTGCGATCAACAGGCTGATCTTCGAGGAAATCCCGTCCGACCCGTCCGACCCGAAGTTCCGGCAGGGCAATACGCTTGGCGACGAGCACCGGCACTGGTTCCGAGCAAAGTTCTTTCAGCAGTACCGGCTTTTCTTCCGCTTTCACGCCGAAAGCCGCATCATCATCTTCGCATGGGTGAACGACGACACCACGCTGCGCGCCTATGACAGCCGCACGGATGCCTATCGGGTGTTCAAGGGCATGCTCGAGGACGGCAACCCGCCCGACGATTGGAAGGCACTGCTCGCCAGCGTTCAGTCAGCCTCCGGTCAGCTTGCCGCATTGATGGCGGAGCAATGACACCGGCGCGGTTTGCACAACCCGCGCTCCGTCATTGACGACTGCCGAGCTTTTCGAGGGTTGTCCGGTCCGGCGCGCCCGCTTCCGATTGGCCGACCGATGCCCGATAGGCGCGCATGGTCCCCTGTGAAGAATGGCCCCGGCGTCAGGGTTTCGGCATCAAGACCCGGCACGCGCTGTGGCAAAAGCCCGACGGATAGCATCCTCGCCACGTCCCTCGGCCAGATCCCCGCGCTGGGCTTCGTCCAGACCAGCCGTCAGGCGAGCACGCAGATCGGTCATCTCGGCCTCTTCTCGTTCGAGGAGACGAAGTCCAGCGCGCAAGGCCTCGGACGCGTTCTGATACCGGCCAGTCGAGACCAGACGGTCGACGAGGTTGGACTCCGCTTCTGTCAAGACGACGTTCCGGGTGGCCATGGGAATCTCCGTGTGGATCATGGGCAATATTTGCCGATCCGGCGCGTGTGTCGACGGTCCCTTTCAGAATCTGCTCTCCACCCACTCCGCCACGATCCGCCCCGGCACGGCGTCGATGGCCCGCTCGGCATCCCGCGCCAGATCGAGCCGTTTGCGCAGCTTTACCTGCGGCACCAATAGGAAGATCGGCACCGTCGTCAGCCCGCGTCCGGTCTTCGATCGTGACGCCACCGCCCGGCCCTTGCTGTTCAGCCGCCCCTCCGCCACCAGCAGGCTAGGGCCCCGGCGCCGGTAGATGAAGCGCAGACGTAGCCCCGTGCGGCGTTCCCATTCGCCGGGGGTGATCCGGCCGCCGCTGGTGGATTTGCCTGCGGCCGGGGTGGGGATGGCCAGCCAGAACCCATTGGGTGACCGGATCAACGGCCCGGTGTCATGCGCGCCGACGATCACCGGGGCGTTCGACCAGACCAGCGCCGCGGCGTTCAGGCTCTCGCCGCCCTTGGGATAGGTGGCGAGGCGGATCGAGTTGCCAAGCCGTGTGCCCAGCCCCGCGCCGGTGATCTGGCCCCGCCAGGCGGATTTCAGGCCCGCGCCCGCCTCGCGCATGGCGGTGGTCACGGCCTTCTCGCCCGCGGCGATTTCGGCCTGCATCAGGGCTGCGAGGTCGGGGCTGATCTCGAGCTTCAGCTTCATGCAGGCCTCAGGTTCAGCGTCCAGATCAGCCGTTCCCGGTCGCGCAGCGGCTCCCCCTGGATCACATGGCTGTCGGCACCGATGACGATCACGTCGCCCGGACGCGGGGCGGGCAGGTCTGCCACACGCACATCCACCACCGTCGTGTCGCTGACAAACCTCCCCGCGCCGAAGTCGGTGACCCGATCCGGGGCGCGGCGGATGATGCGGATCGGGCGTTCCTCGGAGGTGGCGGCCGAGATCCAGAGGGCCGGGGCCGCCATGGAGGCATGGGTGAAGATGCGGTCCATGGCGGCGGCGAAGACGGACATGGACGTTTCTGCCTGGCGTCAGTTCGACGTGTGCAGCCGGATCGCCAGCCGCGGCCGCTTGTTGACCGGCAGGATCGAGGCCTCGGTCATCACGTCGATCCAGCGGCCCTTCTCGTCGAGATGCTGGCGGGCGTAGAGCGGCAGGCCGATGGTGTTGGCGGTTTCGAGTAGGTTCGCGGGGCCGCCATAGGTGGTGAAGGTGTCCATCGTCCCGAGCGGGAAGGCGATGCCCTCGTTCGCCGGGACCAGTCGTTCGGTGGCCTTGGTAGAGAGGGTGACGGTGCCCGAGTATTCCTCGAACAGGATCCCGCCGAAGGGGAAGTTGCGCCGCACATCCTCGCGCAGGGGCTGGGCGCCGGTCGAGGCGTAGAACTTGTAGGCTTCTTCCGTCTTGGGATGGGCGATCAGCTTGTCGAAGAACTCGCGGCTGACCAGCGCATGGACCGAAGTCATGGCCTCGCCCAGCAGATTGTCTTCGATGGCTCGCAGCACCTCGCGGACCTTGCCCTGCACGTTCGTTCCAGCCGTGCCCAGCACGAAGTCGACGGAGATCTGCGCGAGGCCGAATTCGGTGAAGTAGTTGTAGAGGGTGGTCCCGGCCCCGTCCTTCACGATGCCGCGGAGCGCGTTCATCTCCATGTATTCGCGGGTCTGTGCATGCTTGCGCCGCATCAGCAGCAGCTTGCGGTTCATCACCTCGACGAGGGGATCGGCAGCATCGAACGCGCCGCCCAGCGCGGGCTGTCCCTGGATGTCGGCAGGCAGGACCACGTCGTCATGCGGGATCCACGGCAGGGCGAAGGACCGCATGGAGCGGCCTTCCCGCGTGCCGACGGTGGCGGGGCCGCCGAGCGGGACAGAGGGGAGAAGGCTGAGGACGCCCTCGTATTGCTCGATGATGACCGAGCGCTGGCTGACCCCTTCGAAGCGGAAGAGGCCGATCTGGGCGAGGCGTGTATAGAGGTTGGGCAGGATGTTGATGGCTTGGGTCATCTCGGCCAGCGAATAGCCGCCAGCGTCGAAGGGATTGCGGACGAGGGTCATGGGGGATGCTCCGGGGAAATGAGGGGGATCAGACGCCGTCGCGGGCGACGATGCCTGCGGCGGCGAGCTGGCCGATCTTGGTGGTGATCTTGGCCCCGTCATCGACGGTGGCGTCGTAGGCAAGCCCAGCACGCGAGACGATGGCCGGGCCGCGGGCGACGACGATGCCGGTGGCATCGGCGAGCGTGGCATCGACGGCATAGAGCAGCACAGCCGTGGCGGTCTGCGCGCCATCCGACCCGCCGCTGGTCGCCAGCTTGTATTTGCCGCTCGCCGTGATGCGGCCGAGAACGGCGCCAACGGGGTAGGCCGTGCCCGCGAGCAGTGTCACCACCTCGCGGGTGTAGTTCGGGTTGACCTCATATTTGAGGACGTCGCCCATGCTGGGCGGTTCCGTCAGGACGGGCATGGTTCAGTCTCCAGGATGTTCGGGGGATGGGGGTGCGCTGCGCGGGCTCGGTGGTGGTGGGCGCAGTGATCAGCGCGAGGCGGCGGCCGATTTCTTGGCTGCCGCCACGATGGGGCTTTCTTTGGCACCCGCGGCCGGGGCGGTAGCGATGATGCCCGCGGCATCGCTGCGGGCAGCGAGATTGGCCAGGACCTTGGCGCGCAGGGCTTCGGGCTTCACGCCCTTGGCGACCGCATCGGCGGCATCGATCTGGATGCCAAGGCGCCCGGCCTGCGCACAGACTTGCGCAACCTCGGCCGCCTCGGCGCGGATCGCTTCGGGCGACAAGGCTGTGGCTTCGGTCTGCGGCGGTGCGATTGCCGCGGTTGGGGCCGGTTCCGGCGGGGTGCTGGCGGCAGGCGCGGCCGGAGGTTGCGCATGATCTTCGGGGGCAGTGGTCATCATCGGGCCCTTTCCTTTGGAGGTGGATGTGAGGGTGGTTGTGCCGCGGGGTGCGGCGGCGAAAGCGCGGAAGGCGGTGACCGGATCGGCCACCTCATCGGCGAGACCGGCAAAGAC
>NZ_JAYRPN010000127.1:0-101423 GCF_041911175.1 Tabrizicola sp. | reverse complement strand
CAAAATCCTTCGAAGGATTTTGCAAATCTTTTCGAAAAGATTTGCCCTTGCCCCGGCCCGCGCGCCCGGCTTTCAAGGGGCATGACCGACCTCAGCCACCTTGCCCGGCCCGGCGCGACCATCACTATCCGCGTCACCCCGAACGCCCGCCGTCCGGGGGTGGAGCTGGTGGAGGGCCAGATTCGCGTCGCCGTCACCGAGACGCCCGAGGCCGGAAAGGCGACCGAAGCCGCAAGGGCGGCGCTGGCAAAGGCGATGGGGGTGGCGAAGACGCGGCTCACATTGGTGCGCGGTGCGACGACGCGCGACAAGATCTTCCGGCTGGATGACTGAAAGCTACGGCGCCTTCCGCTCCAGCCGGTAGCTGCCTTCGGGCAGGTTCAGCGCGGCCGCCAGATCGCGCAACTGGGTCGTCGACAAGGTGATGCGCAGGACCTCGTCGGTCTGCGGATCGACCTGCTCGATGGTGATGCAATCCTCGAAGGCGTTGATCACCACGTCTTCCAGCAGGGGAAGGTCCGCGCCCTCGTCAACCAGGGTGATCACGGTCGCGTCGAATTCGTGCTCGATGGTGAACATGGGCCGAGGCTAGCGCCTGGTGCCGATGACGGCAATGGCCTTGCCGACCATGACAGCTTTGTGAGCCCGCCTTTCCCCCGGCTGCGGATTTGCTACCCTGCGCCGGTCCGGTCGAGGTTTCCCATGCGCTTGCTTTCATCTGTCCTGCTGTCCCTGGCGCTTGCTGGCTGCGTGTCCGGCTATGCGCCACCGTCCGCGCTGCCCGTGGCGGCGACGGCGGCGCCGGATCAGCCCGCGCGGATAGCGGCCGAGAACTTCCTGGCCGTCGTGTCGCGGGTCGAACCGGTTGCCGAACGCTATTGCCGGGATCGGGGCGCGGCGAAGAACTGCGACTTCCGCATCGTCATCGATGACCGGCCGGGCCAGCCGCCCAATGCCTTCCAGACGGTGGATTCGTTCAACCGCCCGGTGATCGGCTTCACGGTGGCGCTGATCATGGATGCGCGGAACCAGGACGAACTGGCCTTTGTGCTGGGCCACGAGGCGGCGCACCATGTCGAGGGCCATATCCCGAAGCGGCAGGACCAGGCCATGTCCGGGGCTCTGATGGCGGGGATTCTGGCCCAGGCCAGCGGCCTCACGCCGGAAGAGGTGCAACAGGCGCAGACGCTGGGGGCCGAGGTTGCGGCGCGCAGCTATTCCAAGGACTTCGAGCTGCAGGCCGATGCGCTGGGCGCCGAGATCGCTCTGGTGGCGGGGTTCGATCCGGTGCGCGGCACCGCCTTCTTCGACCGGCTGCCCGATCCCGGTGACCGGTTCCTGGGCAGTCATCCGCCGAATGCCGCGCGCAAGGCGGTGGTCGCGGCAACGGTCCGGCGGCTGACCGGCTCTTGATCTGGGTCAATGCGGTGCCGCCCGGCCTTGGGCAGCATTGTCCCCGGAGGACCGGAGGGACCGGACAATGGGGATTGGACTATGATCGGATATCCCGAGGCGCCGAGAGCCTGGTGGCTCACACGGGGGATGGCACGGATTTCCGGGGTGAACCTGCCACGCGCCGTGGTGGAAGGCTGGCTCCAGCGCGACGAGCTGGAAGACCTGGTCGCGCGCTGCGCCGCCTGCGGACGCAGCGCGGAATGCGAGCGCTGGCTGGTCAGTTCGGGGTCGGCGCATGCCATGCCGGATTTCTGCCCGAACAAGGCCGGGATCGAGGCCCTGGGCTGATCCTCTGGCCCTGTGGCGCCGGATTTCGTAGCGTGGCGCCATGATCGTCCTGGAAGATCTGCTGCGCGACCGCGGATCGCGCTATGCGGCGGCGGCTGGCACCGTCGCCAGCCGGGCCGAGATCGACGCCTTCCTCGCCAACCTGCGCCGACGCCGCAAGTTCGACAAGGCAACGCATCACTCCTGGGCCGCGCTGCTGTCCGAGGGCGGGCCGCTGAAGAACGATGACGGCGAGGCGGGCGCGGGCGCGGTGATCCTGAAGATGCTGGAACGCGAGGGCGTGGCGGACCGCATCGTCGTCGTGACGCGCTGGTATGGCGGCGTGCATCTGGGCGGCGACCGTTTCGCCCATATTGTCACCTGCACCCGTGCGGCGCTGGCTGCCCTGCGCGATGGGGCGGGTCGGACGCCCTGATACGCATTCGAATGCTTGCATGAAAGCCTTGGTGGCAGGCCCCGGACCTGCTACATTTTGTCGCACCGGGCCGTTCGAGAGCCCGGCGAACGGGGAACAGACATGTCCATATCTCGCGGTTTCATCGTGATGGGAGCGGTGTATCTTGTGGTCGGCATCGTGTTTGGGGCCTACATGGGCGGCAGCGGCGACCACACGCTCGCGCCGGTCCATGCGCATATCAACCTGCTCGGCTTCACGCTGATGACGGTGTTCGGCATCGGCTACCGGGTGATTCCCGGCCTGGCGGAGGGGACCTTGCCCAAGGTGCATTTCTGGCTGCATCAGGTGGGTGCCTTGCTTCTGTTGCTGAGCCTTTTCCTGCTGATGTCGGGCCGGGTGGCGGAAACCACCATCGGCCCGGCCTTTCCGGTACTGGAAGGGGCGATCCTTCTGGGGGCGATCCTGTGGCTGGTCAACGTCCTGCGCCACGGCTGAGGCCGGAGCCCGGGCGTCTCGACGCGCGGGGCGTCCGGGGCTAACCTTTCCGCCGGGGCAGGGGCGGGAGAGAACCGATGCGCGACATGCTTGCGGCCGAGGCACGGCGGCTTGCCAATACGGTGATCTGGTCATGGGAGGGCTTTCGCGCCGCCTGGGCCACGGAAAAGACGCTGCGGCAGTGGACCATCGCCAATGTCCTGTCCGCCGCGCTGGCCTTTTCGCTGGACCTGACCCCCGGCGAACGCGCGCTGATCCTTGCGCTGGGGCTGCTGATCCTGGCGGCGGAGCTGATCAACACCGCCATCGAGGAGGTGGTCGACCATATCTCGCCCGGTCTCGACCCGAGGGCGAAGAAGGCCAAGGACTGCGGTTCGGCCTGCGTGGCGCTGGCGGCGATTGCGGCGGGGGTGGCCTGGGTGGTCGTGCTGGTGGGATGAGGGTTCCGGGACAGGGAACCCGATGCGGACTTCGGCGTTGAATGTGCCGGAGCAACCCAAAGCAATGGAGGCTTCCATGCTTCGCAAGCAGTCCCCGTCAGGCGCCGGAGCGGACGGGCACGGCAGTTTTGCCCTGGTGTCCAGTTCGGATATCCGCGGCACCCAGGTCTTCAGCCGCAACGGCGACCTTCTGGGCCAGATCGACCATCTCATGATCGACAAGGCCTCGGGACAAGTGGCCTATGCGGTGATGAGTTTCGGCGGCTTTCTCGGCCTTGGCACCGGGACCTACCCCTTGCCCTGGAAGACGCTGGGCTACGAGTCCGGCATCGGCGGATTCGTCACCGACGTGACGCATCGCCAGCTGACCGGCGCTCCGGCCCTGACCGAGTTCTGGTTCGACGACCTTGACTATGCCCGGCGCAGCTATGCGCATTTCGGCGTGGCGCCCTACTGGCGGTAGGGTCGTTTCAGGCCAGCTGCCCCCAGAGGTCGTATTCCCCGGCCTCGTCCACCTCGACGCGGACGATGTCGCCGGGGGCAAGGCTTTCGAAGCCTTCGTCGATGAAGAGGTTGCCGTCGATTTCCGGCGCATCGGCCTTGGTGCGGCAGGTGGCGCCGTCCTCGTCCACCTCATCCACGATCACCTCTAGCACTTTTCCAACTTTGGCAGCCAGTTTTGCTGCGGAAATCGCTTGCGCTTTTTCCATAAAGCGATCCCAGCGGTCCTGCTTCACCTCGGGCGGCACATGGTCCGGCAGATCGTTGGACCGGGCGCCCGCGACGTTTTCGTACTGGAAGCAGCCGACCCGATCCAGCTGCGCCTCGTCCAGCCAGTCGAGCAGCGTCTGGAACTCGGCCTCGGTCTCGCCGGGGTAGCCGACGATGAAGGTCGAGCGCAGGGTCAGGTCGGGGCAGACCGCGCGCCAGGCGGCGATCTCGTCCAGCGTCCGCGCCGCCGCAGCCGGGCGGGCCATGCGCTTGAGCGTGTCGGGGTGGGCGTGCTGGAAGGGGATGTCGAGATAGGGCAGCACCAGCCCCTCCGCCATCAGCGGGATCAGGTCGCGCACATGCGGGTAGGGATAGACGTAATGCAGCCGGACCCAGGCGCCCAGTTTGCCCATTTCCCGCGCGAGATCAGTGACATGCGCCCGCACCTCGCCGCCCTTCCAGGGCGAGAGGTCATGCTTGCGGTCGACCCCGTAGGCAGAGGTGTCCTGGGAGATGACCAGCAACTCCTTCACCCCGGCCTCGACCAGCTTTTCCGCCTCGCGCAGGACGGCATGGGCGGGGCGGCTGACCAGACGACCCCGCATGTCGGGGATGATGCAGAATTTGCAGTGGTGATTGCAGCCTTCGGAAATCTTCAGATAGCTGTAGTGCCGCGGGGTGAGGGAGACGCCCGTGGCAGGCAGAAGGTCGATGAACGGGTCGGGCGCGGGAGGCACCGCCCCGTGCACGGCATCCAGCACCGCTTCGTACTGATGCGGGCCGGTCACCGCCAAAACCTTGGGATGCGCGCCGGTGATGTAGTCGGGCTCAGCCCCAAGACAGCCGGTCACGATCACCCGGCCGTTTTCCTGCAGGGCCTCGCCGATGGCGTCCAGGCTTTCGGCCTTGGCTGAATCCAGAAACCCGCAGGTGTTCACGATCACCGCATCCGCGCCCTTGTAGTCCGGGCTGATCGCATAACCCTCGGCCCTAAGCCGGGTCAGGATGCGTTCGCTGTCGACCAGCGCCTTCGGGCAGCCCAGCGAGACCATGCCGATGGTCGGCTGGCCCTCGCGCCGCAGGTCGGGGACAAGGGCGCGGGCAAGGTCGGGGCGGAGGATCGGCGGGTTCTGGGACATGCGCCGCCTATAGCGCGCAACGCCGGTTCAGGAAAGCCCGCCCTCTCGGCCATTTGATGCCAGTCCGGCCCCCCTGACTTGGCATCGCGCCGCCGGGGGGCATAGACTTCGGCAAAACAAGAAAATCCAAGGAGGTGAGCATGCGCTGGATCATCCGGGCCGGGGTTGCGCTGGCGGGGATCGTGCTGGTGGCCGTCGGGCTGATCGCGATGGTCCCCTCCGAGCGGATCGCCCAGGCGGTCTCGGCGCAGTTCGAGGCGATGACGGGGCGCAAGATGGCGCTGACCGGCGAGGTGAAGCCGCGGCTCTGGCCCAGCCTCGGGGTGACGACCGGGCCGGTCAGCATCGCCAACGCCGACTGGGCGGCAAGCGACCAGCCGCTGTTCAGCGCCGAAAGCCTGTCGATCGACGTGAACCTCGGGGCGCTGTTGGGGGGCGAGGTGAAGATCCTCGGCCTATCGGCCGACCAGCCGCAGATCAACCTGGAGCGCGACAAGGACGGGCAGGCGAACTGGGTCTTCGCGGCGAGCACTGCCGGGGCCGAGGGGGGCGTCCCTGCGCCCGCGACCGGCTTCACGCTGGATCAGGGGTCGATTACCGGCGGGTCCATTCGGTTCAACGACCGCCAGACGGGGCAGGTGATCGCGCTCGACAACGTGGATGCGACGCTTGCAATCCCGGATTTCTCCGGCCCCTTCACCTTGACGGCGACCGCGCTGTCCGGCGGGCAAGGCGTGGCGCTGGACCTGCAGGGCGGGGTGTTTTCGGCCTTCGCGATGGGGCGCGTGGTGCCCCTGACCGCCAGCCTGACGGCGGGCGGGTCGACCATCGGCTTCGACGGGCGCGGCGGCTATGCCCCGGTGGCGGCGGAAGGCGCGCTGACGGCGAACCTTGCCGATCTTCCGGCGCTGGGGGCGCTGACGGGCAGCGACCTCAGCCGTCCCGGCCCCGGCCTTGGCCAGGACAAGTTGCAGATCGCCGGCACGTTGACGATGGATGGCACAGGCGCGGCTTTCCTGCGCGGGGCTGAACTCGTGGCGGATGGCAACCGGCTGAAGGGCGACCTCGACCTTCTGCCGGGCGAGGCGCGCTACAAGCTGAAGGGCCAGCTGGCCGCCGGGCCGATCACCATCGGCACCGGGCCGGAAGGCGAGATGGGCGGCGGCCAGGCCGGGGGGATGGAGGCCGAGGGCTGGCCCACCGGCGAGATCGACGTCAGCGCCCTTGGCGCGCTGGATGCCGAGATCGCGCTTGCCGCGCCTTCCATCGACCTTGGGGTCCTCAAGCTGGGCCAGACCCGCGCGCTGATCACCGTCGACCGCGCCCGCGCCGTGATCGACATCCGCGAGATGCAGGCCTACGAGGGCCGGATCACCGGGGATTTCGTCGTCAACGGGCGCGGCGGGTTGTCTGTCGGCGGGCGGCTGAACTTTGCGGGCCTGAAGACGCAGCCCATGCTGATGGACCTTGCGGGCTGGGACCGGCTGGTGTCGACCGGCGACTTCGACCTGGAATTCCTGGGCGTCGGCAACTCCATCGACGCGATCATGAAAAGCCTGAAGGGCAAGGGGTCGCTGGAACTGGGGCAGGGCGAGCTGCGCGGCCTCGACATCGCCGGAATGCTGAAGACCCTGGACCTGAACTATGTGGGCGAGGGCCAGAAGACCATCTTCGACGGGCTGGCGGGCACCTACACGATCACCGGCGGCGTGCTGTCGAACAGCGACCTGAAGCTGGTCGCGCCCTATGTCACCGCCTCGGGCACGGGCGAGATCGGGTTGGGCGGGCGGACCCTGAACTACCGGCTGCGGCCCACGGCGCTGGCGGCGGAGGACGGAACCGGCGGGGTGATGGTGCCCTTGCTGATCACCGGGACCTGGGCCGATCCGAAGTTCCGGCTGGACCTGGAATCCATCGCGCGGGAAAAGATGGAGGCCGAAGCCAAGGCCGCCGCCGCGCGGCTGGAGGAACAGGCGAAGGCCGCCGAAGCCGCCGCCAAGGCCGAGCTGGAGCAGCGGCTGAAAGAGGAGCTGGGGGTCGACGTCGCCCCGGACGAATCCTTGGGCGATGCCGCGCAGCGCGGCGCCACCGACGCGCTGGAGGACCAGGCCCGGAAGGCGTTGGAAGAGATCCTGAACGGCAACTGACCCGAACGCGACCTATCTCAGCGCCGCCAGCAGGTTGGCGTAGTCGTCGGTCCAGAGTTTGATCGTCGGCTCGGGCAGCGGACCCCAGGCCGGATCGGTTGCCGAGACGCCCAGGTCCTCGACGGTCCGCGCCAGCGTCACGACTTTCGACGGATAGGCACCGGTCGCGCCTTCCAGCTCGTCCGTCTTCTGGTAGCGATAGCGTCCGACCAGGCCCAGTTCCTTGGCCGCGACGGCCAGGGGCTGCGTCAGGTCGTAGAACCGGTTCGAGACGTGGAACACCAGGATGCCCCCCTCGTTCAGCCGGTCGAGGTACAGCCGGATCGCTTCGGCGGTGGCCAGATGGACCGGGATCGCGTCGGAACTGTAGGCGTCGATCACCAGGATGTCGTATTTCAGGTCGGTCTGTTCCTGCAGCACGATCCGGGCGTCGCCGACGTGGATCTTGGCGTCGGGCGCGCAGGTCGACATGAAGCTGAAGTACTGCGGGTTCGTCGCGATATCCACGACCATCGGGTCGATTTCGTAGTAGTGCCAGTCCTGCCCGGGCTTGGCATAGCAGGACAGCGCGCCGGTCCCCAGGCCGATGATGCCGATGGTGCGGGCGGGGGTCTTGCGCGTGTCGTTCACCAGCTCGGCCATCAAGCCGCGCGGGTGGTAATAGGTCAGCGGCGTGGGCCTGCCGGTGGTCTCCGACACGAGCTGCGCCCCGTGGACCGTGGTGCCGTTGCGGTATTCGCGAACCCCCGCCTTGACCGAGATCTGATGCACGCCGAAGAAACTGCGGTCGATCATCAGCACGTTCGCTGTACCGAACAGCGCCCAGATCGCGACCAGCGCCGCCGTCGCCGTTGCGGGCACGACCGGCCGCGCCCGGAAGACGGCAAGGATCGCCAGCAGGATCGCCACGGTCAGGAGGGCGCGGTTCACCGGACCGATCTGGTCCAGGGCGGGGAAGGTCAGAAGCAGCGGCAACAGTACCGGTACCGAAAGGGCAAGACCAAGCGCGATGTCGCGCGGAGCCCTCTCGCCGGGGCGACGGACCATCAGGAATGCGACCAGCGCGACGGTGATCGGGTATTCCAGCAGCCGGTCGAAGACCAGCGGCGCGATGATCGAGTTGAACAGGCCGCCCAGGGCTCCGCCGACCGACATGGTCAGGTAGAATACTGTCAGCTGTCGCGCGTCGGGGCGCGCGTCGAACAGCATCCGGTGCGCCAGCAGGCTTGCGACGAAGAAGGCCAGCAGGAACAGCGCGATCCAGCTCAGCGTCGCCGTGGGGCGCAGGCTGAAGAACACCAGCACGGCGATTGCCAGGGGCAACACCCGGCGCAGCCGGTCCGCGCCGAGCGGCGAGCGCGTCGAGAACACCAGGACGAAGGTCAGCAGGTAAAGCGCCAGCGGAATGACCCAGACCAGCGGGAACGACCCCAGGTCGGTGCTGATCTTCGAAGTGACGCACAGCATCAAGGACGACGGGATGAAGGCGAGGAAAGCCCAGTACGCCAGTCTTCGCAGGCCGGGGGCCGTTTCCGCCCCTGCCGTCGCAGATGCCGTATGTTCGGTCTTTGCCCCCTTGCGCGCGGCAAGGCCGGACAGCAGCAACAAGGGACCCAGCGCCATGAAGCCGATCGACCAGCCGCCCGAGATGGCCTTCACGCCGAACAGCGGTTCGGCCACCAGCGGGAAGGCCAGAAGCGCGACGAGCGAGCCGAGGTTGCTGGCGGCATAGAGGAAATAGGGGTCGTCGGCGCTTGGCCCGCCGCTTTTGCGATACCAGGACTGGATCAGCGGCGCGTTTGCCGACAGGACGGCGAAGGGCAGGCCGACGCCCAGCATGTACAACCAGAGCGTCTGGGTCACGACCGGGCGGGTGGGATCATACTGCCAGCCTTGCGGCACGGCCAGCGGCAGGAACAGCAGCGCAAGCAGCAAAAGCGCGGTGTGGATCCCGACCTGAGCCAGCACCGGCACATGCCGCGTCATCAGATGGGCATAAAGGTAGCCGCCGATCAGCACGGTCTGGAAGAACAGCATCGCCGTGGTCCAGACCGCCGGCGCGCCGCCGATCTGCGGCAGGACCATGCGGGTGAAAAGCGGCTGCACGAAGAACAGAAGCAGCGCGCTGGTGAAGATGGTGGCGGTGAACAGGATCGGGATGATCCGCCGGGACCGCGCGTCCTTCAGAATCGGCGTCGCTATCGTCATGAAATCGTCTCCTCGTTCTGCCTTGCGCAACTGAACGAAGAAAGCGGGCAAATTTGCGCCGAAGCAGTGGACAATCTAAGAAGCGAAAAGCGGACAGGCATCGCCCTGCCGAACACGACTGCAAAAGAAAGCGCGCGGCCGATCCGACCGCGCGGTTCCAGGTTTCGGGTGCCCTGGGGCGCTTAGCGCCGCCGGTCGCGCCGCGCGCTCATCGGCTGGAAGGCCACGCCGACATGGGCCTCGCAATAGGGCTTGCCGGGCAGGCTGGGCAGGCCGCAGAACCAGAAGTCCTCGGTCGCCGGGTCGCCGATCGGCCATTTGCAGGTGCGTTCGGTCAGCTCCATCAGCGTCAGCTTCCGCGCGCGCTTCTCCACCTCGCGGACCGAGGCCAGCGCTTCGGGGCTGATCTCGTTCAGGCTCGGCTGCGGCGGCAGCGGCTGGCCTGCCGGGATGATCGCCTTGCGGACCGGAAGCGGCGTCACGTTCGAAGCCGGTGCCGCAGCTGCAGCGGGGGCAGCCGCAGCCGGGGCCGCCGGGCGCGGCGGTTCGGCGCGCGGGGCCGGTTCTGGCCGGGGCGCAGGTTCGGGCTTGGCGGCCACCACCGGGGCCGGGGCGGGCGTGCCCTCGTCCTCTTCGTCCTTGCCGCCCACCCGGTTCGACAGGCCCAGCCGGTGCACCTTGCCGATCACCGCGTTGCGGGTCACCCCGCCCAGTTCCTTGGCGATCTGGCTGGCCGACTGGCCCTCGTTCCACATGCGCTTGAGCGTCTCGACGCGCTCGTCCGTCCAGGACATCCCGATCTCCGCCTGTCTATGCTACCCGGCCATTCTATCCGTCCGGGGCAGGGGGCCGCAAGGGTGGCTCTTTCCGGGCGCTCAGGACAGCAGGCGCAGCGCCCGCGCCTCGGCGTTCCGCACGATGGGAAAGGCGGCGCGGCGGCGCAGAAGCTCGGGCTCGGGGCAGACCTCGCCCAGCCGCACCCGTTCGTCCGGGGGAAGGGAATCCAGCCCGGCCTCGCCGGGATGGAAGCTTTCCGACAGCGTGCCTTCCGCCAGCAGCACCTCGTGCCGGTCGCAGAGCAGCATCACATAGTCGAGGGGCGCCGTGGGCAGAACCAGCCGCGCCGCCTGGTCGTCGACCAGCGCCTGCGCGGCGACGAGCACCCGGTCCTCGCCGAAGTAGACCGCCGCGCGCCAGTCGTCGATCAGCAGCCGTTGCTGTGGCGAGACCAGAAGATCGCGCCCGTTGCCCAGCGTGCCGGGGCCGAAGGACACAGGCCGCAGGCCCGGATGGGCCAGCATCTCCACCACCTCGACCCGGCGCCGCCCGACCCAGCGCAGCGGGCGCGAGCCATTGCCAAGCGTCGTGACCGCATCGCCCGGCGCCAACGTCTCGACCGGGCAAGGGCCGTCGGGCGTGTCGATCAGCGTGCCCGCCGCATAGGCCGCCAGCGCCCCGGACAGCGGTGATCCCAGCAGGGACGGCTCGCACCCCGGCTGCCACGGCAGCGCGCAAGAGAGCGCCACCGCCTTGCCGGCGACACGCAGCAGGAACAGCCCCGCCCGCCCCTCGACCGGCTCCACCGCGACGGTGGTTCCGGCCCGGTGTTCCCCGCCAAGCGGCGCGTCCAGGGCGAGGGCCAGCCCCTCCGGCCCCTCGGTCAGCGAGATTTCCACCGGCTCGGCGTCTTCGGCCAGCACGGGCATCGCCTCGGTCAGCCGCCTGGCCCAGCCCCTTGCCCCCGCCGGTTTCGGCAGGATCACCCGGTCCAGCGCATAGACGCCGACAGTGATGCGCTCAGCAACCATGCCTGTCCAGAACCCCTGACCTTCCCGTCCCCCGATCCTGCCTTGCCAGCGTTTACAGGTCATTGCCAGCGAAAAACCCTGCGTGCCCGAAACCGCTTTACCGCGCGTCATATTCCCGCTACTGACGCGGCATGACCGCAGGATCCACTCATATCCCCGCTTCGCGCCGACGCCGTCGCGCCTGACGCCTGTCCCGCCGTCATGGGCGCAATCGCGCCTGTCCTCTCCCCAAGTTGACTCCCAGCCAGCCCTCGGGCACCCATTGGCTTTCATGATGAAGGACCCCGTTCCATGATCCCGTCCGTCCTGCCGACGTACAACCGCGCGCCTCTGTCCTTCGTGAAGGGCGAGGGCAGCTGGCTTTGGGCCGAGGACGGGCAGCGATACCTCGACCTCGGCTCGGGCATCGCGGTGAACGCGCTGGGGCACGCCCATCCCGCGCTGGTCGCGACCTTGACGGAGCAGGCGCAAAAGCTCTGGCATGTGTCCAACGTCTACACGATCCCGGAACAGGAGCGGCTGGCGAAGCTGCTGACCGAGAACACCTTCGCCGACACTGTCTTCTTCACCAACTCCGGCACCGAGACCGCCGAATTGGCGATCAAGATGGCCCGCAAGTTCCACCATGACGCGGGCCAGCCGGAGCGGGTGGAGATCGTCGCCTTCGAAGGCGCCTTCCACGGCCGGTCCACCGGGGCCATCGCGGCGGCGGGGTCGGAGAAGATGGTCAAGGGCTTCGGACCGCTGATGCCGGGTTTCGTCCACCTGAAATGGCCTGCGACCGACGCCGACCACGCCGCGATCCGCGCGGCGATCACCGACAAGACCTGCGCCGTGATCATCGAGCCGATCCAGGGCGAAGGCGGCATCCGCACCGTCCCCGACCAGTGCCTGAAGGGCCTGCGTGATCTTTGCGACCAGACCGGCACGCTCCTCATCTTCGACGAGGTGCAATGCGGCATGGGTCGGACCGGGCGGCTCTTTGCCCACGAATGGGCGGGGGTGACGCCGGACATCATGATGGTGGCGAAAGGCATCGGCGGCGGCTTCCCGCTGGGCGCGGTGCTGGCGACCGAACGCGCCGCTTCGGGCATGACGGCGGGCACCCACGGCTCCACCTATGGCGGCAACCCGCTCGGCTGTGCCGTGGGGGCGAAAGTCACCGGGATCATCGCCGACCCCGCCTTCCTGGCCGAGGTCGCCCGCAAGGGGGCACTCTTCCGGCAGGGCCTCGAAAGCCTCGTCGCCCGCCATCCGACAGTCTTCGAGGCTGTCCGGGGCGAGGGCCTGATGCTGGGCCTGAAATGCAAGCCCGCCCCGGCGGATGTGGTGAAGGCGGGCTACGCGGCCGGCGTCCTGACCGTCGCTGCCGCCGACAACGTGCTGCGCCTGCTTCCGGCGCTGAACATCCCCGACGCCGACATTGCCGAGGGCCTTACCCGCCTCGACCAGGCTGCCACCCAGCTGGAACGAGCCGCCTGAGCATTTTCTGTCCCCAAATATCCCACGGGGGTCCGGGGGTGTGAAACCCCCGGTTCTGCCGGATCAAAAAGCGAAACGACATGAACCACTTCCTCGACATCCACAAGACCGCCCCTGCCGACCTGCGCGCCATGATCGACAATGCCCAGGCGATGAAGACAGCCCGCAATGGCCGCCCGAAGGGCTCGCCCGACGACGAGACCCCGCTCAAGGGCCGCATGGTCGCGCTGATCTTCGAGAAACCCTCGACCCGCACCCGCGTGTCCTTCGACGTGGGCGTCCGCCAGATGGGCGGCGAGACGATGGTGCTCTCCGGCAAGGAAATGCAGCTTGGCCACGGCGAAACCATCGCCGACACTGCCCGGGTCCTTTCCCGCTACGTCGACCTGATCATGATCCGCACCTTCGAGGAGGCGACGCTTCTGGAAATGGCCGAACACGCCACCGTGCCGGTGATCAACGGCCTGACCAACCGCACCCATCCCTGCCAGATCATGGCCGACGTCATGACCTACGAGGAACACCGCGGTCCCATCGCGGGCAGGAAGGTCGTCTGGTGCGGCGACGGCAACAACGTCGCAGCAAGCTTTCTGCATGCCGCCGGGCAGTTCGGCTTCGACTTCACCTTCACCGGGCCGGAAACGCTGGACCCGGAAGACAAGTTCGTCGCCTTCGCCCGCGAGAAGGGCTCGAAGATCACCATCCAGCGCGACCCCTTCACCGCAGTCGAGGGCGCCGATCTGGTCGTGACGGACACCTGGGTCTCGATGCACGATCCCGAATCCGCCAAGGAACGCCGCCACAACCAGCTCCGGCCCTATCAGGTGAACGAGCAACTGATGTCGCGCGCCAAGCCCGACAGCCTGTTCATGCACTGCCTGCCTGCGCATCGCAACGATGAGGCGACCAGCGCGGTGATGGACGGCCCGCATTCGGTGATCTTCGACGAGGCCGAAAACCGCCTCCACGCCCAGAAGGCGGTGATGCGCTGGTGCCTGGGGGTGTAGAGCGTGTCCACTGTGGACAGGCAAGCCATAGTCAATGATATCAACGCGTTGACCTTTGCTTGTTAGGAAACGGTTAACCTCGCCCGGCGCGTCCTGCGAGGCGAGGCGCTGGCGGAGTGAGCGGCGAAATCGCCGCTTCCCCTTTTCTTTCGCGCCAGCATCCGCCACCTTGGCCCAAAGCCAAAGGAGGCCCCCATGCACCGCCGCTCCGTCGCCGTCTTCGACCGTTTCCTGTCAGCCCTGGCCACCATCCTCGACAAGGCCGATACCTATTGCGCGGCAAAGAAGATCAAGCCCGAGGTCATCCTTGCCGCGCGGCTTTTCCCCGACATGTTCCCCTTCGCCCGCCAGGTGCAGCTTGCCTGCGACTTCGCTGCCCGCGGCACCGCCCGGCTGGCGGGGGCAGAGCCGAAGGGCTTCCCCGACACCGAGACCACCTTCGCCGAGCTGAAGGACCGGATCGCCGCGGCGCGGGGCTACATGGGCGGCTTCCAGGCTGCCGACTTTGCCCACGCCGACAGCCGCGAGGTGCATTTCAAGGCCGGGGGCCGCGACATGATGCTGAAGGGCGACGAGTTCCTGTCCTTCTACGCGCTGCCGCAGTTCTTCTTCCACGTCACCACCGCCTACGACATCCTGCGCGCGAACGGGGTGGAGCTGGGCAAGCGCGACTACATGGGCGCACCCTGACCGGGCAGCTGGTCAGACGGGCAGCGGCACCGGCCCCTCTTCGCGCCGCAGGCCGTCTGCATCCGCCGCCTTCGCCGCCAGCAGCGCGACGGTGACCAGCAACAGCGACAGGGTGGCATAGGTCGGCCGATAGCCGAAATGTTCCGCCGCATAGCCGATCGAGGCCGGGGCGACCAGGATGCCGGAGTAGCCGACCATCGTCACGGTCGAGATCCCCACAGCCGAGGGAACGCCGGGGCGGTTCCCGGCGGCCGAGAACATGATCGGCACCATGTTCGCGACGCCAAGCCCCGCAAGCGCGAAGCTGACGATGGCGAACCAGTCGGCCGGCGCCAACGCCCCACCCATCAGCCCCGCAGCCCCGACCAGGCCCGACACGCGCAGCGTCCTGACCGCGCCGAAGCGGTTGCGGGCATGGTCGCCCGCGAAGCGCATCACCGCCATCGCACCGGCGAAGAAGGCAAAGGCCAGGCCCGAGCGGAAGACGTCCGATCCCAGCTCCTTCTGCAGGTAGATCGCCGCCCAGTCCAGCACCGCACCCTCCGGCACCATCGAGAAGAAGGCCATGAAGCCCAGCAGCCAAAGCCCCAGGTCGCGCGGCAAGAGGTGATGCCGAACCGGCGCCTCTGCGGCTGCGGCAACGGCGGTCGTGGGCAGCAGGAAGGGCATCGCGCCGAAGACCAGCACAGCCGCAAAGGCTGCGGCGACCAGCGATTGCTGCCCGGCCCCAAGGTGCGCGATCAGGAAACCGCCCGCCGATCCGCCGATGAAGCCGCCCAGGCTCCAGAACCCGTGCGAGGAGGACATGATCGCCCGGTGCAGGCGGCGCTCAACCTCGACGGCCTGTGCGTTCATCGCGACATCCATGCAGCCGACCACGGCCCCGAAGGCCACCAGGATCGGCGTCAGCAGCCACAGGTTCGGCGCAAAGACCACCAGGGGCAGGACCGGGATCGTCGCCAGCGAGAAGATCGTCAGCACGGCACGACCGCCGAGACGGGCGATCAGCCGACCCGAGAACAGCATCGCGCTGACCGCGCCGAAGCCCAGCACAAGGATCAACAGGCCCAGCGTGCTTTCGCCGATGCCGTGGCGGGGGAGCAGAAGCGGGATCTGCGGTGCCCAGGCCCCCATGACGAAGCCGTTCGCCATGAACATCGCCGCCACCGCCCACCGCGCGCGCCGCGCCTGAACATCACCCTGCATCGTCTGGCCCTCGTTTGTTGGCGCCGGTCATAATCCGCACGCCGGGCAGGGGGAAGGGCGGCCCGATCAATCCATGTTGCAGGGCTGAAAGGAAATCCTCAGCGGTAGCGCTTGGGCGCCGTCTTCGCGATGTTCGACGCGATGTTCGCCGCACTCCACCCCGTCAGCTTGCGCAGAAGCGCCGCCTCGGCCGCGATCCGTTTCCGGGTTTCGGCAACATAGGTCTTGCCCTCGGCACAGGTGATCTCGCCCTCGAACGGGTGGTTCAGGATATAGCGGCCCTGGAAATTCTCGCGCTCCTCCGTCACGGCGAACTTCAGGTCCTCGAAGAAGCTGGTCTGCGAATAGCGGATGTGCAGGCGGGTGACGAAGACCTCCGGCGTCGCGGCAGCTGCCTTCCGCACCCAGTCGACGCCCAGTTGGCGGAACTCGGCATGGGTCAGCGGGTCGTCGGCGCAGGGGTCGCACCAGGCCATGTCCCAGGCATATTCCAGGAAGGCCCCGTCCGTCCCCGCCGCCCGGTCGAACATCGCCCGGTAGAACTGCGGGAAGACCTGCGACACGAAGACCGGCACGTTCACGTCCGAGGGAATTTCCTTGGTCATGTAGTTGGTCACCACCGTCCGCCCCTTGCGGGTCAGCGCCAGCACGATCAGGTCCTGCGGCCCGTCGCCGTTCAGCTTGCCAAGCTGGATCGGCAGCATGAAGTCCTTCGACCGGAAGCTCAGCTGCAACGGCTCCAGCTCCTGCCGCGCTTCGGCCGAATGGCGCGTGAGGTTCACCTTTGCCACGAAGAACTTCATCCCCATGCCGACATAGCCCGCCAGCGCCGCCTCGGCCCCTTCGGGCAGACTGTAGCCCTCGCCGCGCAGGAACGCGGCCAGCCCGTCCGATTGCCGGGCCGAGAGCATCTGGATGTCGTAGGACCCGACCGCGAACTCGCGCTCGATGGTCACCCCCAGCGCCTTGGCCCCGTCCCGACGCTCCTTGCCGGTGGCGCCCCCGCCGGCCGCTTCCGCCACCACCGGCTCCGCTTCGATCACGACGCAGGGGTCGCCGTCGAAGTACTCCACCAGCCGGGGCGCGGTGTAGCGGTCGAGATGCGCCACCGTCCCGGCCGGAACCGTCGTGACCTGGCCCCGGTCCAGCACCTTCGGCGTCGGCACGATCATCGCGAACTCCGCCGGATCGCCGCGATAGTCCGAGGACATGGTGATGACCGACCTGTCGCCCGCCCGCGTGTAGACCACCATCGAGGCCTTGTTGAACAGGTCGCCATCCGCCCGCGCGACGTAGAAGCCGCAGAAGGCCTGCGCGGCGGGGGCCAGAAGTGAAAGCGCGGCGGCAAGGACAAGGCGGGGCAGGGGACGCATGAACAGGCCTCCGATACTGAGAAAAGCTGCCTTCAGGCTGCACCTCCGATGCGCCTCGGGCAACAGGAAAGCGCTCTTCTTCCAAACACGGTTGCTCCTTGGGAAATACTCCACGGGGGTCTGGGGGTGTGAAACCCCCAGCCGCCCGCCAGGGGCGCAACGTCAGGTCCCCCGCGGCTTCGCCCGCAAGGTCGGCTCCGCCTCGGTCGGGTCCTCGGGCCAGGGATGGCGCGGGTAGGCCCCCCGCATGTCCTTCCTCACGTCGGCATAGGACGTCGCCCAGAACCGCGGCAGGTCGGTCGTCACCTGCACCGGGCGCTGCGCGGGCGACAGCAGCGTCACCCGGACCGGCATCCGCGCGGCCCCCACCAGCGGATGCAGCGTGACCCCGAACATCTCCTGCAACCGCACCTCGATCGCCGGGACTTCGCCCTCATAGTCGATCGGGATCTTCCTCCCGAGCGGCGTCTCGAAACTCCCCGGCACCAGCCGGTCCATCTCGGCCAGCCGGTCCCAGCCGATCAACCCCTGCAGCGCGGGCAGCAGGTCAAGGCCCCGGATCGCCGCCTCCGTCTTCACGCCGGAAAGATGCGGCAGCAACCAGTCCTCGGCGCTGGCCAGCAGGTCCGCATCCTCCACCCCCGGCCAGTCCTCGCTGCGCGCCAACCGCGCCCGCGCCCGCAGCCGTCGCGCCGCAGGCGACCAGGGCAGCCCCAGCAGTCGCACCCCCTCCAGCGCCGCCTTTGCCACCGCTTCCGGGGGCGCCTCCCACTGCCAGTCATCCAGCACCAGCGCGCCCAGCCTTTCCTGCCGCCGCGAAGTGACGCGACCTTCCCGCTTCGACCACTCGCAGACCTCGACCCAACCGATGCGATCCGCAAAAAGCCCGCGGACCTCGGCCTCGCTGATCGCCACCGCCTGCCGCACCACCGCTTCGCGCGCGTCGCCGTCGAGGTCGGTCGCCACGATCAGCCGCGCCCCCGACAGGGCCAGACCGGCAGCCATCGCCGCCCCCTTGCCGCCCGACAGCACCCAGCGCGGCGCCTCGCCCTTCCGCCGCAGCCCGATCCGGTCCGGGTAGGCCAGCGCTGCCATCTCGGCCAGCGAATACCCCGAGGCACCCCCCCGCGCCGCCGCTGCCAGCCGCTTCGCCTCGGCGCGGACGCGCTCCACCACGCCCCGGTCCGCTTCCGGCCCCGGTCGCCGGATCGCCTGCATCCGCAGGGCCAGGTCCGGTCCCGCCCCCCGCCACGGATCGCGCTCCGCCAGCAGAGCCGCCAGTTCCGCCGCCTCCGGCCCTGCCACCGCCAGCATGTGCCCCAGCCTCGGGTGCAGCGGCAGGCCCGCCAGCACCCGCCCATGCGCGGTGATATGCCCGTGCATGTCCAATGCGCCCAGCCCCTGAAGCAGACTTCGCGCTTCAGCCAAGGGACCGGCGGGGGGCGGGGTCAGGAACGGCAGCTCCGCCCCACCCCAGAGCGCCAGCTCCAAGGCCAGCCCGGCAAGGTCCGCCACCTCGATCTCGGCGGGCGGGTAGGGCGCAAGGCCTCCCTCCTCGCCCTTCGTCCAGAGCCGGTAGCATACCCCCTCGGCCACGCGCCCCGCCCGACCCCGGCGCTGTTCCGCCTCGGCCTTCGTGATCCGCTCCGTCACCAGCCGCGACATGCCCGAGTTCGGATCGAACCGCGCCCGCCGCGCCCGGCCGGCATCCACCACGACGCGAATGTCCGGCAGGGTCAGCGAAGTCTCGGCGATCGAGGTCGCCAGCACCACCTTCCGCCCCTCCACCGGCGCCAAAGCCGCCCGTTGCGCCGCGAAATCCATCGCGCCGAAGAGGGGCCGCACCACGACGCCCGGCAGGCCCGCGAGCAACCCCTCCACCCGCCGGATTTCGCCTTCCCCCGGCAAGAAGACCAGCATCCCGCCTTCGGTCTCCTCCAAGGCCGCCTTCACCGCCGCCGCGACCATCGCTTCCAGCCGCAGCGACGCATCCGCAGGCCGGGGCAACCAGCGCGTCTCGACCGAAAAGGCCCGTCCCCCGGAGGTCACCACCGGCGCCCCGCCCATCAGCGCCGCCACCGGGCCTGCGTCCAGCGTCGCCGACATGACCAGCAGTTTCAGATCCTCGCGCAGCGCCCCCCGCACCTCCAGGCACAGCGCCAGCCCCAGGTCGGCGTTCAGCGACCGCTCGTGGAATTCGTCGAAGATCACCAGCCCGACGCTCGCAAGCTCCGGGTCCGACTGGATCATCCGGGTCAGGATGCCCTCGGTCACCACCTCGACCCGCGTCGCCGCCGATGCTTTCGCCTCGCCCCGGATGCGGTAGCCGACCGTGCGCCCCACCGGCTCGCCCAGGGTCTCGGCCATCCGCTCCGCCGAGGCCCTTGCCGCCAGCCGCCGCGGCTCCAGCATCAGGATGCGCCCCACGACCACGTTCCGCGCCAGCAGGTCCAGCGGTACTAGCGTCGTCTTCCCCGCCCCCGGCGGCGCTTGCAGCACCGCCATACTGCGCGAGACAAGCGCCTCGGCAAGTTCGGGCAACGCATGGGAAACCGGCAGCTCGACCATGCCCCGCTTATCGCAAGCGCCCCCGCCCAAGGCCAGACCCGCCTGCGCCCCTTTCACATTTGCCCAAATATCCCCGCCGGAGGCACGTCCGAGCCGTCCTGCGCGCCCCTTCGCGCGCAGGACGGCGAGACAAGGAGTCTTCGCGCGCCAGCGCTCCTTGTGAAAACCGTCCCCACCCGCGCCGCCGCCCGATCGCCTCTCGCCAAGTCCGCCCGCATCCGGCAATAAGGCGGAAACGCGAGGGAACATGGACACCACCGAACGCGCCCGACTGATCCGTGCCGGTGACCGCCGGGCGCTGGCCCGCGCCATCACAGTGGTGGAAAGCGCCCGCCCCGACCACCGGGCCGAGGCGCTGGCGCTGCTGGATGCCCTGCGGCAGGGCCCGCAGGCGCTGCGCATCGGCCTCTCCGGCACGCCCGGCGTCGGCAAGTCCACCTTCATCGAGGCCTTCGGCCTGATGCTGACGGGGCAGGGCCTCAAGGTCGCGGTCCTTGCCGTCGATCCGTCCTCCGCCCGCTCCGGCGGCTCGATCCTCGGCGACAAGACCCGGATGGAACGGCTTTCCCGCGACCCGCTCGCCTTCATCCGCCCCTCGCCCAGCCAGTCGCAACTCGGCGGCGTCGCCCGCCGCACCCGCGAGGCGGTGGCGCTGTGCGAGGCGGCAGGTTTTGATGTGGTCCTGATCGAAACCGTGGGCGTCGGACAGTCCGAAACCGTCGTCGCGGAACTGAGCGACCTCTTCCTCCTCCTCCTCGCCCCCGCTGGTGGCGACGAATTGCAAGGCGTCAAACGTGGCATCATGGAGATGGCGGACCTGATCCTCGTCAACAAGGCCGACGGCGAGTTGAAGCCCGCCGCGATGCGTACCGTCGCCGACTATGCCGGGGCGCTGCACCTTCTGAGGCGCCGCCCGCAGGACCCGGCCGGGTTCCCCAAGGCCCTGCCGGTTTCGGCTCTGGAGGCCGAAGGCCTGGCCCAGGCCTGGGCGGATATGCAAAGCCTGGTCGCATGGCGGAAAGAGCAGGGCCACTGGACCCGCGCCCGCGCCGCCCAGGCCCGCCACTGGTTCGAGGCCGAGGTCCGTGAGGGCCTGCTTGCCGCCCTGTCCCGCGAACCGCAGAAAGGCCTGATGGCCAGCCTTGGCAACCGCGTGGCCATTGGCGATCTTTCGCCCGAAGCCGCCGCCGCCGAGATGTTGCGCCTTCTGGGACGCCCCCCTAGCGCGTGAAGATCAGGGCCAGCCCCGCCACCGCCAGCGCCGCCCCCGCCCAGCTGGTCGCGCTTGGCCGCTGCCCGGTCCGCAGCCACAGAAGCGGCAGGATGATCACCGGCGAGGTCGCCGACAGCGTCGCGATGATTCCGGTCTGCGACCCTTGCAGGGCGTACAGGAACAGGGTCATCCCCAGCAGCAGGCCGATCAGCGCGGTCAGTGCGGTCAGCACCAGCAGCTTCCCGGACACCTGCCGCGGCCTGTGGGGCGCGAAGGGCAGGGCGGCCACCACTCCCATCGCCAGCCCCGAAGCCCCCACCCGGATCAGCGAGCCGACATAGGGGTCGAGCCCACCCGCCATGTAAGGCCGCGCGATCAGGGCGCCCGCCGCCTGTCCCAGCGCCGCGCCAAGACCGAATAGCACCCCCAGCCGCAGGCCGCCCCAGACCTGTTCCAGCCGGTGCGCGCCACTGGGCGGGCGCCCCATGATCGCCAGCGCCACCCCCGCGATGGTCAGCGCGATCCCGGCCCAGGCCTGGCCCCCCAGCCTTTCGCCCAGCACCAGCCAGCCCAGCACCGCCGCCATCGGCGCGTTCAGCGCGAAGACCGCCCCCGCCCGGCGCGGCCCCAGCCGCCCCACCGCGGCAAAGTTCAGCGTGTCGCCCAGCAGAATGCCGACCACCCCCGACACGGCCAGCACCGCCACCGACTGCCATCCCGGCAGCGCCAGCATGCCCGAGGCCAGCACTACTCCCGCCAGAATCAGCGAGACGAAGACCTGCCGGATCAGGTTGAAATGGAACGCCCCAAGCGCCCGGATCGCGTCCGAGGCGATGATCCCCGTCGTCGCCCAGCAGGTCGCGGTCCCCAGCGCCGCAAGTTCGTGGATCGGAAAGGCCATGTTGTCTCCCTCGCCCGCTTCCGTGGCATGCGACCGCCGGGATCGCAACCCGAAGCAGGCGGGCATGAGGGGCTGCCTGACCGCTTGACGCCGCCGGGGATTCCCCTTACACGCGGCCAATCGAATTCGAGGGTCGGGGATTCCCCGCCTTCTCCCGCTTTTGACGAATCGAAGGAACACCGCAATGTCGCGCGTCTGCGAACTCACCGGCAAGGGGCCGATGTCCGGCAACACGATCAGCCACGCCAACAACAAGAGCCGTCGCCGGTTCCTCCCGAACCTGAACGAGGTCACGCTGATCTCCGACGTGCTCGGCCAGTCGTTCAAGTTCCGCGTCACCGCGGCGGCGCTGCGCTCGGTCGACCATCGCGGCGGCCTCGACGCCTATCTCGCCAAGGCCAAGGACGACGAACTGTCGGCCAATGCGCTGAAGATCAAGAAGGACATCGCCAAGGCGCAAGCCTCGGCCTGATCCGGCTGACCTGAAAGCAAAGGCCCCGCCTTCCGAATGGAGGCGGGGCCTTTCGCGTTTCGACCGGACGGCGGGTTGGCTACCGAGGGTTCCGCAGGGAGGGGCGGGCGCCAACCCGCCATTCCGCGCGAATACCTCTGGCGAAGATCAGCCGCCGCAATAGGCCTCGGCGGTCTGGCCGAAGCTCTTGTAGCGCTCCCAGAAGGCATCGTCCGACTTCGACTGCGAAATCCAGGTCGCATGGGCCGCATCCGGGTCCTTGAAGAACTTCGCCGCCCGCTTCTGATCGCCGCCCGACAGCGTCATGTCCGCCGCCTGCTGGATGCAGCCGCACAGCGACCGGTTGCCGCCGCGATCCGAGGCCATGCAGGCCCGCTCGATCGGGCCGGCCATCGCAACGCTGGACATCACCGGGAAAAAGGCCGCAGCGGCGGCCACAAGCACGTAGGGTTTCATTCGCTTCTGCCTCTTTCGCCGGGCATGGCCGGGCACGTCACCCATCCCACCGCCGGTCATATTGTAGAAGCGATCATGCCAAGTCCACGCGAATTTTTCAAGCCCTTACAGTGGCTTGGCGTGAATCGGCAGGAATCCGCAACCCCTCGCGGGCCTGCCCGGCCCTTGCTACAAGATGAAGTAGCGGGCCCATTCCCGCCCGACTGCACCAAGGAAGCTCACGACGCCATGTCGCATCCCGCCCCCACTCCTCGCACCCGCATCCGCCGCCTGCATGAGAAGGCCGCCTACGACCGCGCCGTCATCGACGCGATTCTCGACACGATGCCAGTCGCCCATGTCGGCCACATCGTCGACGGTTCCCCGGTCGTCACCCCCACCCTGCAGTGGCGCAAGGGCGACCGTGTCTACTGGCACGGCTCCTCGGCCAGCCGGATGCAGAAGCGTGCCGCGGACGAACAGGTCTGCCTCACCGTGACCCTCCTCGACGGCATGGTCCTCGCCCGTTCCGGCTTTGAACACTCGGTCAATTATCGCTCGGTCATGGTCTTCGGAACCGCCGAAGTCGTGGAAGGTGCCGCTGCCAAGGAAGCTCATCTCCGGGCCATGATGGAGCAGATGTTCCCCGACCGCTGGAACGCGCTTCGCCCGATCACCCCGCAAGAGCTGAAAGCCACCCGCATCCTCTCATTGCCCCTCACCGAGGCTTCGGCGAAACTCTCCACCGGCCATGCCACCGAGACGCCCGGGGACAGCAGCTGGCCGGTCTGGGCCGGGGTGATCCCGATCCACCTCGCGGTGGGCCAGCCCGAACCCGCCCCCGATCTTGCGCCCGGCCTGCCCGTGCCCGGCTACGCCAGCGGTTACCGCATCGGCTGACCCCGCCGCCGAAGCCACCAACTCTGCGCCATTTTCCCTTGCGCATAAGCCCTTCCCGCCCCCCGCGCGCTAAGCTATACGCGCCCGCATGATCACGCTCGACCGCATCCGCAATTTCTCCATCGTGGCGCATATCGACCACGGCAAATCCACGCTGGCCGACCGGCTGATCCAGTCGACGGGCACGGTCGCCGAACGCGACATGCAGGCCCAGCTCCTCGACTCGATGGATATCGAGCGCGAACGCGGCATCACCATCAAGGCCAACACCGTCCGGATCGAATATCCGGCGAAGGACGGCCAGACCTATATCCTGAACCTGATCGACACCCCCGGCCACGTCGACTTCGCCTACGAGGTCTCCCGCTCCATGCGCGCCGTCGAAGGCTCGCTTCTGGTGGTCGACGCCTCCCAGGGCGTCGAGGCCCAGACGCTCGCCAACGTCTACCAGGCCCTCGACGCTGGCCACGAGATCGTCCCGGTCCTGAACAAGATCGACCTTCCTGCGGCGGAGCCCGAGCGGGTGAAGCAGAACATCGAGGACGTGATCGGCCTCGACGCCAGTGACGCCATCCCGATCAGCGCCAAGACCGGCCTCGGCATCCCCGATGTGCTGGAGGCCATCGTCCACCGCCTGCCCGCCCCGAAGGGCGACCGCAACGCGCCGCTGAAAGCCATGCTCGTCGACAGCTGGTATGACGCCTACCTCGGCGTCGTCGTCATGATCCGCATCGTCGATGGCGTGGTCCGCAAGGGCGACCGCATCAAGATGATGCAGACCGGCGCCGTCTACGGCATCGACAAGCTGGCCGTGCTGAAACCCCAGATGGTCGACATCCCCGAGCTTGGCCCCGGCGAGATCGGCGTCTTCACCGCCTCGATCAAGCAGGTCCGCGACACCAAGGTGGGCGACACCATCACCCACGAACGCAAACCCACAGACGCGCCGCTTCCCGGCTTCAAACCCTCGGTCCCCGTGGTCTTCTGCGGCCTCTTCCCGGTCGACGCCGCCGACTTCGAGGCCCTGCGCGACGCCATCGAGAAACTCGCCCTGAACGACGCCAGCTTCACCTACGAGATGGAAACCTCCGCTGCCCTCGGCTTCGGCTTCCGCATGGGCTTCCTCGGCCTTCTGCACCTCGAAGTCGTCCGTGACCGGCTCGAACGCGAATACGACCTCGACCTGATCACCACCGCCCCGTCCGTGGTCTTCAAGCTGTACATGAAGGACGGCGAGGTCCGTGACCTCCACAACCCCGCCGACATGCCCGACCTCACTTACGTCGACCATATCGAGGAGCCGCGGATCAAGGCCACGATCATGGTGCCCGACGACTACCTCGGCGACATTCTGAAACTCTGCCAGGACCGCCGCGGCATCCAGCTGAACCTCACCTACGCCGGGTCGCGGGCGATGGTCGAATACGACCTGCCGCTGGCCGAAGTGGTCTTCGACTTCTACGACCGGCTGAAATCGGTGACCAAGGGCTACGCGAGCTTCGACTACCAGATCAGCGAATACCGCGAGGACAACCTGGTCAAGATGTCGATCCTGGTGAACGACGAACCTGTCGACGCGCTGAGCATGATGGTCCACCGCGACCGCGCCGAGGCCCGCGGCCGGTCGATGGTGGAGAAGCTGAAGGACCTGATCCCGAGGCACATGTTCAAGATCCCGATCCAGGCGGCGATTGGGGGGAGGGTGATCGCCCGCGAGACCCTGTCCGCCATGCGCAAGGACGTGACCGCGAAGTGCTACGGCGGGGACGCGACCCGGAAGAAGAAGCTGCTGGAGAAGCAGAAGGCGGGCAAGAAGAAGATGCGCCAGTTCGGGAAGGTGGAAATCCCGCAGGAGGCGTTCATCGCGGCGCTGAAGATGGATGGGTGAGCGAGAGGCGCGTTTTCGCGCGCCCTCCGCATCAACTGACGCATTCGCCGCGACGGTCGCCCGCCCTGCGTAGGTCGGGGTTCACCCCGACTCCCCGGCAAGCCTACTTGCAGACCCCGAGGTCATCGCAGAACACCCCCGCAGCGCCGCCGACGACCGCCCCGGTCAGCGCGTTTCCGCCCGTCACATCCGCGATCACCGCGCCGCCTGCCGCCCCGGCAAGCCCGCGTTCGGTATCCGTATCCAGGCAGCCCGACAGCGCCACTGCACAGGCCAGCACGCCCAAAAGCTTCACAGTCTTCATCACATCACCCTCCAAGGTTGCGGTCCCGATCCTGCCCGCCTGCCGCGCCCGCTGCATCGGGGATCGCTCCCCGCCAGGCAGGGTCGGCGGCCTTCCTCCCGTCCAGCACCACCAAACCGGCGGCTCTCTGCCTACATCCCGGCTTGCGTCTCCTGCGCCTCTTCGGTGATCGCTTCCCCGGCGGTCGTCAGGTCGCGGCCCGCGCCTTCGACGGTTTCGCAGGCGGCAAGGCCCAGCAGGGCGAGGAGGGCAAGAGTACGGGTCATGGATCAGGTCCTTCGTTGCATATCCATGCGAATAACCCGCCAGATCGCGTCCCGTTCCGGCAGCGTCCGTCGCGAAGGTCGACATCCGCGCAAGCCACCGCCCATATGGACGGAAGCCATACCGGATCCATACGCAAGCCAGACGCTTAACCCCCTGTTAACCAAGCTCTGCCACACTCGACCCATGAAACCCCATATCCCCCTGGTCCCGCTTCTCTTTCTGGCCGCCTGTGGCGCCTCTCCGGCCCCCGAATTCCTGGGTGCGACCCGCACCGACGTTAACCTTGACGGGCGGGATTATACCGTCTTCCAGAAGGGTGAGCGGGTGGAGGTCATCCGCCTTGGCTATGCCCATCGCGGCGAGCATCAGGAAATTCGCGCCACGATGATCGAACTGATCCCCCGCGTGACTGGTTGCAAGCTGCGCGACAGCACCCTCACCGGCGACAGCGGCGAGATGCGGGGAAGCCTGGACTGCCCCAAGCAGCCTTGACTCATCCTGCAAAACCCCCAAGAAGCAGGCACCGAAACGGGGGCCTGCCATGCGCCAGATCGACCTTTCCCGCAGCCTGACGCAGGCGCGGATTCCGGAACTGCCCAACCCCTATTTCGGCAAGGTCCGCGACTGCTACGACTTGCCCGACGACACCCGACTTTTGATCTCCTCTGACCGGATTTCCGCGTTCGATCAGATACTTGCGGTGATCCCCTGGAAGGGCCAGGTGCTGACCCAGCTTGCCCGCTACTGGTTCGACAACACGGGTGACATCGCGGCGAACCACGTCATCTCCTACCCGGACCCGAACGTGGTGCTGGGCAAGAAACTGACCATCCTGCCCGTCGAAATCGTCGTTCGCGGCTACCTTGCCGGAACCACCTCGACCTCGATCCTGACCCGGTACAAGACCGGTGCGCGGGTCATGTACGGACACACCCTGCCGGACGGCCTGCGCGACAACGAAGCCCTGCCGCAGGCGATCATCACTCCCACCTCGAAAGCCTTCGATGGCGGCCATGACGAACCGTTGACCGCCGACGAAATCCTGGCCTCCGGCCTGTTGACCCGCGCCCAATGGGACGAAGTCAGCGCGAAGGCGCTTGCCCTTTTTGCCCGCGGTCAGGAAATGGCGCGAAAACAAGGCCTTATCCTGGTCGATACGAAATACGAATTCGGCACCGATGTGGACGGCAACATCCTCCTCGCCGATGAAATCCACACCCCCGATTCCAGCCGCTACTGGATCGCCGAGGGCTATCAGCAGGCCTTCGAAAGCGGCACCCGCCCGCCGAGCTTCGACAAGGATGTGATCCGCGCCTGGGTCGTCGCGCGCTGCGATCCCTACAAGGACCCGGTGCCTGATATCCCGCTGGAAATGATCGAGAAAACGGCACTGGTCTACATCGAGGCGTTCGAGGCTATCACCGGCCAGCCCTTCGTGCCCGATACCAGCGAAGCCACGCCGCTCGACCGGATCCGGACCAACCTGACACCGTTCTTCACGGCCTGAGTTGTTTGCGCTAACAACAGTGAATTCCAAGGGGGACGATCATGATTCTCAGCTGTGGCGAAGCCCTCATCGACATGTTGCCGAGGACCTCGACCGAAGGCGAGGCCTGCTTTGCCCCCTATGCGGGCGGCGCCGTCTTCAACACCGCAATCGCGCTTGGTCGGCTTGGCGCGCCATCGGCGTTTTTTTCTGGCGTTTCCAATGACATGCTGGGGGAAATCCTGGCGGATACCCTGGCCGCCTCGAAGGTCGACATAGGCTTCCTCGCACGGTCAGACCGGCCCACGACCGTCGCCTTCGTCAAGCTGGTGAACGGCCAGGCCACCTATGCCTTCTATGACGAGGCGACGGCGGGGCGGATGCTGTCCATCGCTGACCTGCCGGAGCTTCCGGCCAGCATCTCCACCCTGTTCCTGGGCGGCATCAGCCTGGTGAACGACCCCGCAGCCTCGACCTATGAGGCGCTGCAGGCCCGCGAATGCGCCAGCCGCGTGACGATGGTCGACCCCAACATCCGCCCCGGTTTCATCGCGGGCAAGGAGGCCGAATACCGCGCCCGGATCGAGCGGATGGTGGCCCGCGCCGACATCGTCAAGCTCTCGGACGAGGATCTGCACTGGCTGGAAGGGCAGGGCGACCTGACCGCGCTGGCGCGGGGGATCCTCGCCAAGGGCCCGAAGGTTGTCTTCATCACCGAAGGCGCAAGGGGCGCGCGTGCGGTGACGGCGACACAGGATATTTTCGTGACGGCGCAAAAGGTTACGGTCGTCGACACCGTCGGCGCCGGGGATACGTTCAACGCGGGCGTCCTCGCCGCGCTGCATCAGGCCGGGGCGCTGACCAAAGTCGGTGTGGCGGCTCTTGACGACGCTACCCTGACCGCAGCGCTCAGCCTTGGCACCCGGGCGGCGGCCGTCACCGTCAGCCGTGCCGGGGCGAACCCGCCCTGGGCGAACGAGCTGTGAGGGCTGTCCTCCAGCGCGTCGCCGAGGCGCAGGTCCGGGTGGAGGGAGAGCTGATCGGCCAGACCGGCAAGGGCTTCCTGATCCTCGTCTGCGCGATGGGCGGGGATACCGAGGCGCAGGCAGAAAGGCTGGCGGCGAAGGTCGCCAAGCTGCGGGTGTTCAAGGACGACCAGGGCAAGATGAACCTGTCGGTCAGGGACATCCAAGGGTCGGCTCTCGTGGTCAGCCAGTTCACCCTCGCGGCCGACCTGCGCGGCAACCGGCCCGGTTTTTCGACCGCCGCGCCGCCAGCCGAGGGCGAGCGGCTTTACCTTCACTTCAGTCAAGCGCTGGAAAAGGAAGGCGTTCCGGTTGCCAACGGCCGGTTTGGCGCCGACATGGCAGTGAGCCTCGTCAACGACGGGCCGGTGACCATCTGGATGGACACCGACCAGCCTTGATCATTTGAACGGGTTGCCGGGCGTCCGCTTGGTGATCACGTTGCCGCAATCGACCAGCGCACCGATCGAGGCGCTGGACCCTGACAGCGAATAGTTCTGCACGTCCGATCCGCTGTCGTCGCGCAGGTAGAGCCGGTTGCCCCGGGCGACCTCGGTGATGAAGTTGATCCCGGCCTGGCTGTCGGGCAGATAGAACAGCACCGAATTCTGATAGAGTTCCGCCCCCGTCAGGCTCCACGGTGCGCGGCGGTCGATCTGCACGCCGAGGTCGGCGGTCTGACCTTCGCCGAACTCCCAGGCAGTGGAATAGAACTGCAACTGCACCGTGCCATCCGGGAAGGTCCAGATCGAGAAGCTTTCCCCCGGCGCCTTTACCTCGGCCACGCAACCGACCGAGCCGTCGTCCCAGCCGACGACGGAGACTTCCCAATGCTTGTGCGAAAACAGCACTTCCGACTGCTGCGCGCTTGCCACCCCAGCCGATATGGCAATCAATGCAGCCGCCAGCCCCGTGCAAAACTTCATCATCATATTCCCGTGAATGCGTCCCTTCGGCTTGTTTGTCGCGCCAAGGGACGATTCAGGCAAATGAAACTTGCTGTCATGCAAGCGACAGTCCGTTCCTGTTGCCGGATCAGGCCGCCCATTCCCAGGGATTTGAGAACTGCCCGAGGATCGACGCCACCGCCGCATCCTCGACCGGGCCGGACTTTGCCAGCTGGGCGACAAGCCCCCGTTTCTTGTCCTCGATCACCAAGGCGACACGCGCAGGCAGCCCCGCCTCGGCCAGTGCCGCGTCGTAGGTGCGGGTGATCGCCATCCGCCTGAGGTCGGGCTTGAACACCTTGCCCACCGCCGTCTTCGGCAGTTCGGTCAGGATTTCCAGATACTTGGGCACCGCCGCCCGTTCGCTGATATGTTTGGCGGCATAGGCCATCAGGTCCTCGACCGTGGCCGAAGCACCCTTGACCAGCTCGACATAGGCGCAGGGAAGTTCTCCGGCATGGGCATCCGGCTGGCCGATGGCGCCCACGAAGCCCACCGCCTCGTGCCCCATCAGGGCTTCCTCGATGATCGCCGGGTCGATGTTGTGGCCACCGCGGATGATCAGGTCCTTCGCGCGACCCGTGATGAAGAGATATCCCTCCGCGTCGATCCGCCCCAGGTCGCCGGTGCGCAGGAAGCGGCCATCGGCGAAGAGCTCGCGGTTCTTGTCGGCCTCGGTATAGGTCGAACCCTCATAGACCCCGGGGTTCGAGACGCAGATTTCCCCGACCTCGTCCACCGCGCATTCGCGGTAGTCGGTCGCGCCCTGCCGGGTCAGGATGCGAACATTGCAATAGGGGAAGATCAGCCCGACCGAGCCGATCTTCTTCACCCCGTCCGGCGGGTTGACCGAGACGAGGCAGGTGGCTTCGGTCAGGCCGTATCCCTCGACGATCTCGACCCCGGTTTCCTTCCTGAACCGGTTGTAAAGCTCGACCGGAAGCGGTGACGAGCCCGAAAAGGCATTCTTCAGGCTGGAGATGTCGGCATTGACCGGACGCTGCATCAGCGCGGCCAGCGCGGTCGGCACGGTGATCATGTAGGTCACGCGGTAGCGCTCGACCAGTTTCCAGAAGTTGTCGAACACGCCTTCGCCGCGATAGCCCTGCGGGGTCGGGAACACGACATGGGCACCCGAGGCGATCATCGACATCAGGATCGGATAGCAGGCGAAGACGTGGAACAAGGGCAGCGGGCAGATCACCACGTCGGTCGGCCTGAACAGAAGCGTCGCCCCCAGCCAGCCGTTGTAGACCATGCCGGAAACCTTGTGCTGCGCGACCTTCGGCATGCCCGTGGTGCCGCCGGTGTGGAAATAGGCGGCGACCCGGTCGTCCTGGCTGTCGGCGAAGGTCAGCCTGTCGGCGGGCATCCGGGCCATCTCGGCGCGGAAATCCTTGACGTTCGCGGTATGCTGGACCGGGTTTTTCGGGCGGATCCAGGGCACGATCACCTTCTTCAGCCCCGACAGGTAGGGGACGAGGTCCACTTCCAGCACCGTCTTCACGTTCGGCGCGAACTGCACCGCTTCGGCCACCTTCTGCGCCAGGTCGGTCTTCGGGAAGGGCTTCAGCGTGACGACGACCTTCGCGCCGGTCTCGCGCAGGATGGCGCTGATCTTGTCGGGCTCCAGGAGCGGGTTGATCGGGTTGACGATGCCCGCGACCGCCCCGCCCAAGAGCGTCACCACCGTCTCCATCGTGTTCGGCAGGATGAAGGCCACCACGTCCGTCTCGCCCACGCCCAGCGAGCGGAAGAGGTTCGCCGCCTGCGTCACCTTGCCGTGCAACTCGGCCCAGGTCAGCGTGACCTTCTTCGTATCGGGGCCGGAAAGCAGCTGGTAGCTGACGGCGGGTCGCGCGCCATGCGCCGTCTTGGCCCGTGTCAGGAAATCATACATCGACCGCGCCTGGCCCCTAGCGGCCCAGGGCATCTCGGCCTCGATGGCCTTGAGGTCCGCAGCGGTTGCGAAAGTGGTCATCGGTTTCCTCCCCAGGACGCCCGCTGTCGCCGCAGGCTTCAGACGAACATGGGGGGAGGAGCCGTGTTTGTGAAGTCGGATTGTCCCGGCCAGACCGGCCAGGACGCAGCGTCAGACCGCGCCTTCGGTGAACTGCAACCGGGCGAGACGGGCGTAGAGGCCGTCTTCGGCGACGAGCTGGTCATGCGTGCCCTGTGCGACGATCCGGCCGTGATCGAAGACCACGATCCGGTCGGCCCGCTTCACCGTGGCCAGCCGGTGCGCCACCACCAGCGTGGTCCGCCCCTCGGCCAGCTTGTCGACCGCCGCCTGCACCAGCCGCTCGCTTTCGGCGTCCAGCGCACTGGTCGCCTCGTCCAGCAGAAGGATCGGCGCGTCGCGCAGGATGGCGCGGGCGATGGCGACCCGCTGCTTCTGCCCGCCCGAGAGCATCACGCCGCGTTCGCCCAGATAGCTGTCATAGCCCTGCGGCAAGGCTGCCAGGAAGTCATGCGCGGCGGCGGCCCTTGCGGCGGCCTCGACCTCGGCATCGGTTGCATCGAGGCGGCCGAAGCGGATGTTCTCGCGGGCGGAGGTCGCGAAGATCACCGGGTCCTGCGGCACCAGCGCGATGAAGCGGCGGAAATCGGACCGCGCCATGCTGGAAAGCTCCAGCCCGTCCAGCGTGATCTTGCCCGACTGCGGGTCATAGAACCGCATGAGGAGCTGCAGGATCGTCGTCTTGCCCGCGCCCGAAGGCCCGACCAGCGCCACTGTCTCGCCGGGCTTCACTTGCAGCGACACGCCCAGCAGGGCCGAGGCCTCGGGCCGCGCCGGATAGCGGAAGGTCACGTCATCGAAGGCGATCTCGCCCCGCACCGGGCGCGGCAGGGCCACCGGGCGCAGCGGGTCCTTGACCGAATCCTCGGTCCCGAGCAGCTCCACCAGCCGCTCGGTCGCGCCCGCCGCGCGCTGCAACTCGCCCCAGATCTCCGACAGCGCCCCCACTGCGCCCGCCACCATCACCGCATAGATGACGAACTGGATCAGCGCGCCGACCGACATCGTGCCGCCCCGCACGTCGCGCGCGCCGATCCACAGCACGCCCACCACTCCGGCGAAGACCAGGAAGATCACGATCACCGTCATCACCGCCCGCGTCTTGATCCGCGCCTTGGCCGAGGTGAAGCTCTTTTCGGTCACTTCCGCGAACGCGGCCCGCGTCGCGTCTTCATGGGTGAAGGCCTGCACCGTCTGCACCGATGACAGGGCTTCGGACGCGGAGCCGGAGGAGGCCGCGATCCAGTCCTGGTTCTCCCGCGACAGCGCCCTGAGCTTCCGGCCCAGCACGATGATCGGCACGATGATCGCCGGGACGACCAGCAGCACGAGGCCGGTCAGCTTGGCCGAGGTCAGCATCAAAAGCACCAGCCCACCCAGCAATATCAGCACGTTCCGCAGCGCGACCGAGACCGAAGAGCCGATCACCGACAGGATCAGCGTGGTGTCGGTGGTGATCCGGCTCAACACCTCGCCGGTCAGGATGCGCTCGAAGAAGGCGGGCGACATGCCCAGCACCCGGTCGAAGAGCGCGCGTCGGATGTCGGCCACCACCCGCTCACCCAGCCGGGTGACGAAGTAGTAGCGCAGCCCCGTTCCCACCGCGAGCAGCGCGGCAATGGCCAGCGCCGCCCCGAAATACTTGTCCAGCAAGGCGACCTGTGCGGAGTTGAATCCGTCGACCACCCGACGCACCGCCAGCGGCAGCACCAGGCTGATCCCCGCCGTCAGGATCAGCGCCATCAGCGCCAGCGCCGCCATGCCGCGATAGGGCCAGAGGAACGGCACCAGCCCGCGCAGCGCGCCGACCCGTTTCGACTTCGGCCGATCCTCGACCACCGAACTGTCCGCCATATGCCCCATGCCTCATGCGATGTCGGGCATGGGTCTAATCGCTGGCGGCCCCGCCTTCAAGCGCCCCCGCCCGCGACCTGACGCCATGCCCCGGTTCCCGCCGCTTGCCCCTTTCCCCCGCCCGTGCCCCGTGCCACGCTGGCGGCATGACCCACAGCCAGCATTTCCCCGCCGAAGACGGCGCCCGTCTCGCCTATCGCGACGAAGGCGCGGGCCTGCCGCTCCTCTGCCTTCCCGGCCTGACCCGGAGCATGGCGGATTTCGACTATCTGATCCCGCACCTGCCGCCCCTGCGCCTGATCCGCATGGACTATCGCGGTCGGGGCGAAAGCGCCTGGACCGGGCCTGCGACCTACACGGTCGAACAGGAGGGCAAGGATGCCCTGCGGCTTCTCGACCATCTCGGCGTCGCGAAGGCCGCCATCCTCGGCACCTCGCGCGGGGGGCTGATCGGCATGGTCCTGGGCGCGGTGGCGCGCGACCGGGTGCTGGGGTTGTGCCTGAACGACGTGGGGCCCGAGATCGCCCGCGATGGCCTGGCCCGCATCTCAGACTATGTCGGTCGCAACCCTGCGGGACGCACGCTGCAAGGCTATGCCGACCGCCTCTCCCGCAGCCCCGGCTTCGACGGCGTGCCGATAACCCGCTGGCTGGACGAGGCCCGCAAGCTTGTCGTCGAAACCCCGGAGGGCCTGCGCCTCCCCTACGACCCCGCCCTGCGCGAGGCTTTCCTCGCGGCTTTCGACGGTCCGCCGGTCGATCTCTGGCCGCTTTTCGATGCACTTCAAGGCCTGCCGCTGGCCCTGATCCGCGGCGCGAACTCCGACCTCCTGACCCCGGAAACGGCGCAGAAGATGCGCGCGCGCCGCCCCGACATGGGCTTCGCCGAAGTGCCGGGGCGCGCCCACATTCCCTTCCTCGACGAACCCGAGGCCGTCGCCCTGATCCGCAGCTTCCTGAAAGGCCTGGCATGAACATCGACATGATCGAGGCCGCCGCCCGGCGCATGTCCGGCCATGTCCGCCGCACCCCGCTCCTGAATGCGCCGCTCCTCGACAAGGCCGTTGGCAGGCGCATCCTCGTCAAGGCCGAATGCCTGCAAGTGACCGGCAGCTTCAAGGCCCGTGGCGGCTGGTCCGCCGTCTCCGCGCTGCCGCCCGAGGCGCGGGCACGGGGCGTCATCGCCTATTCCTCGGGCAACCACGCGCAAGGGGTCGCCTACGCTGCAGCGCACCACGACGCGCCTTGCGTCATCCTGATGCCCGCCGACGCGCCGCAGGTGAAGATCGCCAATACCCGCGCCTACGGGGCCGAGGTGGTCCTCTATGATCGCGCGTCCGAGGACCGTGACGCCATCGGCGCACGGCTTGCCGCCGACCGGGGCCTGACCCTGATCAAGCCCTACGACGACCCGCAGGTCATCGCGGGGCAGGGCACCGTGGGGCTGGAACTCGCCGAACAGGCGGCCGAGGCCGGGATCGCGCAGGCCCCCGTCTTCGTCTGCTGCGGCGGGGGCGGCCTCTCCTCCGGCATCGCCCTGGCGCTTCAGGCCCGCGCCCCCGGCCTTCGGGTCCGCACCGCCGAACCGCAAGGCTTCGACGACATGACACGCTCGCTCGCCTCCGGCCAGCGCCAGCGCAACGCGGCCCCCAGCGGCTCGATCTGCGACGCGATCCTCACCCCCACGCCCGGAGAGCTGACCCTGCCGATCCTCTCCCGCCTCGCCGGCCCCGGCGCCGTGATCACTGACGACCAGGCGCTGCAGGCGATGGCGCTGGCCTTCACCCACCTGCGCATCGTGGTGGAGCCCGGCGGAGCCGCCGCCCTCGCCGCCGCGCTGTTCGGCAAGGACCTGCCCGACACCGTCATTGCCGTCGCCACCGGCGGCAACGTCGACCCCGCCACTTTCGCCACCGCGCTGGACCGTTTCGCGTGACCCTCATCTGGCTCGACGACCTGCGGCTCAACGCCGAGCTTTCCGGCCCGGCCAATGCCCCGCCGCTGGTGCTGATCCACGGCCTCGGCCTCGACCACCGGCTCTGGGGCGCGCTTTTGCCACACCTGCGAACCCGCACCCTCCGCCTCGACCTGCGCGGCCACGGTGACTCCGACACACCCGCGCCTCCCTACGCGATGGGCACGCTCATCCGCGATGTCGAACGCCTGATGACCCATTTCGCTTTCAAGGATGCCGTCGTCCTCGGCGCGGGAGAGGGCGGCCTGATCGCGCAGGGGCTGGCGGCCAAACGGCTCGACCTCGTCCGCGCAATGGTCCTCACTGGCTCCGCAACACGTTTCGCCAATCCTGCGGTCTGGGAAAGCCGCCTCGCCCGGCTGCGCGACAAGGGTCCCGACCTTGACACCGAATGCGCCCAACTCCTCGGCCCGCGCTGGCAGGCTTCGTCGGCACTTGCCCCGACCCGCGCCATGCTCGACCTCACCCGACCCGAAGGCTGGCAAGGCCTCGCCGCCGCTACCGCCACCGCTGATTTCTACCAGACCACCGCCACCCTGAAACTGCCGACCCTGATCCTCGCGGGGGCAGATGACCGCAAGACGCCCCCGGACGTGCAGCGCGAGCTTGCCGACCTGGTCGCCGGGTCGCAATTCCAGCTGCTGCGCGGCGGCAGCCATCTTTCCATGCTGACCCATCCCGATGCCTTCGCCGAGGCGCTGTTCGGATTCCTGACCCGGATCGGCCATTCCTGACGACGCTCAATCGCCGATCTTGCAGTATTCCAGCATGAACAGCCGCCATTGGATAACCGGAAGCGGTCATACTTGATGATTTTCCACATCAGGCAGCGCTCGCTCCGGATTGCAGAGGCAAATGCCCCACCGCCGCACTTGTCCCATCCGCGCCACATCCTGTCGCGAATGAATGGGCCTTCCCGCGCCTTCCCTCCTAGCTTCCTCTTGGTCGAAATACTCCACGGGGGTGCGGGGGTGTGAAACCCCCGCCCCGGCCAGCCAAGGGGGGATGCCGCATGAAACTCAAGGACCTCGAAATCTTCACCGTCGCGCCCCCGTTCCCCGGCTGGGGCGGGCGCTACTGGACCTTCCCGAAGCTCACCACCGACACCGGGATCGTCGGCTATGGCGAATGCTACGCCTCCACCGTCGGCCCCAAGGCAATGCAGGCGGTGATCGAGGATGTCTTCGAACGCCACATGCAGGGCGAGAACCCGGAGAACATCGAGCTGATGTTCCGCCGCGCCTATTCCGCCGGCTTCACCCAGCGCCCCGACCCGACCGTGATGGGCGCCTTCTCGGGGCTGGAGATCGCCTGCTGGGACATTCTCGGCAAGGCGCGCAACCGGCCGGTCCACGCCCTCCTCGGTGGCCGGATGAACGACCGCATCCGCAGCTATACTTACCTCTACCCCGAGCCTGGCCAGGAAAATCCGGACTTCTGGGTCGATCCCGCCGCCGCCGCCGAAGCCGCCCTGCGCTTCATGAACCTGGGCTTCACCGCCGTGAAGTTCGATCCCGCCGGTCCCTACACCATCCGTGGCGGCCACGAGCCCGCGATGTCCGACGTCACCCGGTCGGTCGCCTTCTGCAAGGCGATCCGCGAGGCGGTGGGCGACCGCGTCGACCTTCTCTTCGGCACCCACGGCCAGTTCACCACCCCCGGCGCGATCCGGCTGGGGCGCGAACTCGAACCCTACAACCCGCTCTGGTACGAAGAACCGATCCCGCCCGACAACCTGCTAGAATTCGCCGAGGTCGCCAAATCCGTCCGCGTGCCGCTTGCCACCGGCGAACGCCTGACGACCAAAGCCGAATTCGGCACCCTTCTCCGCGCCGGTGGGGTCAAGATCCTGCAACCGGCCTTGGGTCGTGTGGGCGGCATCTGGGAGGCGAAGAAGATCGCCGCGATGGCCGAGATATTCAACGCCGAGATGGCCCCGCACCTCTACGCCGGGCCGGTGGAATGGGCCGCAAACATCCACCTCTCCGCCTCGATCCCGAACTTGCTGATCGCCGAGACCATCGAGACCGGCGGCGCCTTCCACCAGAAACTGATCAAGAACTCGATCAGATGGGAGGACGGCTACATAATCCCGCCCGAAACCCCCGGCCTCGGCATCGACTTCGACGAGGACGTCGCCCGCGCGCATCCCTATACCGGCACCGCGCTGCATCTGCAGATGCAGGAAGCCCCCTGCGACTACACCCACGGCAACCGCTTCGAAGGCGGTGCGCCCAGCACACCCACCTGACAACCCGCCGTGGCAACGCCGTCCGAGGGGCTCGATGCCCCGAGGACGGCTCTCTTGTCGGAAAAATGGCGGGCCCAGGAGGACTCGAACCCCCAACCTCGGACTTAGAAGGTCCTTGCTCTATCCAGTTGAGCTATGAGCCCGCGTTCCCGCCTTTTGGGGCAGCCGAAAGGATCAGGCAAGCACCTTCGTCATGAAGACGGACATCGGGTCCTCGCGGTAGCCCTCGAACGGCGGGCATTCGACGAAGCCCGCGCGCTCGTAAAGCCGCCGCGCGGGAAGGAACATGGCCTGCGAGCCGGTCTCCAGGCTCAACCGCGTGAAGCCGTCGCTTTGCGCTGCGGCCAACAGGTGATCCAGCATGGTCTTCGACAGCCCGCGCCCGCGCGCCTCGGCCAGCACATGCATCGACTTGATCTCGGCGTGGCCCGCGTCGATCCGCTTGTAGGCCCCCATTCCCAGCGGCTCGCCTGCGTCACGCAGCACGAAGAAGCGGATATCCGGCACTGCCAGCGCGCCCTTGTCCATCATGTGGATCGACTCGGGCGGGGTGTCGGCATGCATGTCGGCGGTATGGCGCTGGAACAGCAGCTCCAGGTCGGGGGTCAGCGGGTGTTCTTCGGCGATGATCATGGGCGGGCTCCTTGGCTCTTTCCTGCCGCGTCCGCAGCGCCGTGACAAGCGGAACGCTGCCGTCCCGCGCAAGCATCGGGCTTGCCCGACGGTTCCTGCCTGTTTTCAGTGCAATCCGGTCGGCCCGAACGGGACACCGAAGGGTCCGCCTCTTGGCGGCGACCCTTTGCATGGCCCGAGCGGCCACCGCGAAGGTCAGGTTCTGCGTTTGCCGGGTTGGCCCGACCCGGACACTGGCCAGCAGGACCGGGTGCTGGATCAGTGCGTCCAGGCGCCCTTGCGGTCGGTGGCGAAGTTCTCGCCGTAGCCGCGCGGGCGGATGATCGCCTTGCGCGGCTTCGGCGCGACCAGGTCAAACTCCAGCCCCTTCTCGGCGGCATAGGCCTCTGCGGCTTCCCGCGTCTCGAACTTCAGCCGCACCTGGGCCTGCGTGTCAGAGGATGAGGTCCAGCCCATCAGCGGATCGACCTCCCGCTCCGACGCCGGGGCGAATTCCAGCACCCATTGGTGGGTCTTGGCGGTGCCGGACTGCATGGCGGTCTTGGCGGGCTGGTAGATGCGGGCGCGCATGGGACAATCCTCCGAAGCTGCGCCCCGTGTTAGCCGAAGCTTTCGGGAAAGCGCAAGCGTCACCTTTGGCAGAAAAGGCTGCCGGTCGACGTCGGGGAGTGTGGGGTGGGGTAGGGTCGACGCCGACCGGCAGCTTCAGTTGCTGCTTGCCCGATCAATCTGGCCGAAATCCCGGCGCAAATCAACCTAAAGTTGTGCCCGTAAGGTGTGCCCGTCTCGCCAGTCACCGTCGCGTCATCCCTCGCGTCGGCCCAACCGAAGGATCTGGTAGCGATTGTAGAGCCGGAAGGCCGCTGCGGTGCGGGTGGTGCCGGTCAGCCTCTGCATCAAATTGTCGCGCCGCTTGCGCGACAGGAACAACCCGACCACTTTCGACAGAGCCCAATGTGCCGTGGGTCGCTTTGAGCCGATCTCGTCCGAAATGCGGGTGACGCCGTGGCCAAGGACATGGAACAACTGCTGTTCCAGGTCGATCGAGGGCGCGACGGCATCGGTGATGTCTTCTTCGGCGTCGACGACGAAGGCCGACGCTGCAACCGCGCCCTGGAACACCGTCAGCCGGTGCCCGCCTCCGGGCTGCGGACCCTCGGCCCGGCGGCCCTGATAGGCCTCGGTGCGGAAGCAGTCGGCGATCAGCACCCTGCCGCCCGGTGCCAGCAGCCGCGCGCATTTCGGCAGGCTTTCCGCCAGCGGGATGTACTGGAAGCTCTCCGAGAAGAGGCAGAGGTCGAAGGGACCGGCCCCCTGAAACGCCTCGAACGTGCATTCGTGGACGATGGCACCCTTCGCCGTCTCGCGGCAGCGCGCGGCCAGGAAGGGCGAGGGCACGACGATCTCGACCGAATGCCCCAACGCGAGCAGTTTCTTCGCCGTCTCGCCCGCCCCACCGCCGATGTCCAGGATGCGCAGGCGACCTTCGGGCAGGTAGCCGAACAGTTTGACCGTATAGGCATCCTGCGCCGACCGCAGGTTGCCCGCCGTCACATCCAGCCCGGTCCACAGCCCGTAGTGCAGGTTCTCCGCGCCGGTCAGCCAGCGGATGAACGCCAGCCCCACATCCAGCCCCACGGCCCGCGTGTCGATCTTCTTCGCCATAGCTCACCTCTGGCCGCGAGCCTTAGCCGCTTGACCGGCATTCGGCAACGGTTTCGCCCGCCCGCGCGGATCACCGCTTGAACTAGAACAAAAACGGATCAAATCTGCCCTGTCCCGACTCCTCCGAAGGCTGCCCGATGCCGCACAACAACAGCAACGCCCTGACCGAACGCCCCGACGTGCTGACCCGGCCCAAGCTGGAGGGTGGTCGCCGCTTTGTCATGTCGACCCCGTTCCAGCCCGCAGGCGACCAGCCTACCGCAATCGTGGAACTGACCCAGGGCGTGAACGCGGGCGAGCGTGACCAGGTGCTTCTGGGCGCCACCGGCACCGGCAAGACCTTCACGATGGCCAAGGTGATCGAGGAAACCCAGCGCCCGGCGATCATCCTGGCGCCCAACAAGACGCTGGCCGCGCAATTATACGGCGAATTCAAGGGCTTCTTCCCGGAAAATGCGGTGGAATACTTCGTTTCCTACTACGACTACTACCAGCCGGAGGCCTATGTCGCCCGCACCGACACCTATATCGAGAAGGAATCCCAGATCAACGAACAGATCGACCGGATGCGCCACTCGGCCACCCGGGCGCTTCTGGAACGCGACGACGTGATCATCGTCGCCTCGGTCTCCTGCATCTACGGTATCGGCTCGGTCGAGACCTATTCCGCGATGACCCAGGACCTCGTGGTCGGCCAGCTCTACGACCAGCGCAAGGTGATGGCGGAACTGGTGGCCCAGCAATACCGCCGCCTGGAAACCGCCTTTCAACGCGGCGCCTTCCGGGTCCGGGGCGACAGCCTGGAGGTCTGGCCCGCCCACCTCGAAGACCGCGCCTGGCGGTTCAGTTTCTTCGGCGAGGAGCTGGAGAGCATCGTCGAATTCGACCCGCTGACCGGCGCCAAGACCGACAATTTCAAACAAATCCGCATCTACGCCAACAGCCACTACGTCACGCCCCGGCCCACGCTGCAGCAGGCGATCAAGGGCATCAAGGACGAACTCTTCCACCGCCTCAAGCAACTGGAATCCGAAGGAAAACTTCTGGAAGCCCAACGCCTCGGCCAGCGCACCCACTTCGACCTGGAGATGCTGGAGGCCACCGGCTCCTGCGCCGGGATCGAGAACTACTCCCGCTACCTCACCGGTCGCGCCCCCGGCGAGCCGCCGCCGACGCTTTTCGAATTCATCCCCGACAACGCCATCGTCTTCGCCGACGAATCCCACGTCTCGGTCCCTCAGATCGGCGGCATGTATCGCGGCGACTTCCGCCGCAAGTTCACTCTCGCCGAACACGGCTTCCGCCTGCCGTCCTGCATGGACAACCGCCCGCTGAAGTTCGAGGAATGGGACGCCATGCGCCCGCAATCCGTCTTCGTCTCGGCCACCCCGGCGGCCTGGGAGATGGAACAGACCGGCGGCGTCTTCACCGAACAGGTCATCCGCCCCACCGGCCTCCTCGACCCTCCCGTCGAAATCCGCCCCGTCGAGATGCAGGTCGACGACCTCCTCGACGAAATCCGGAAAGTGTCAGCGCGGGGCCTGCGCACCCTCGTCACGGTGCTCACCAAGCGCATGGCCGAGGATCTGACCGACTACCTGCACGAACAGGGCATCCGGGTGCGCTACATGCACTCCGACATCGACACCATCGAACGCATCGAAATCCTGCGCGACCTCCGCCTTGGCGCCTTCGATGCGCTGGTCGGCATCAACCTGTTGCGCGAAGGCCTCGACATCCCGGAATGCGGGCTGGTGGCGATCCTCGACGCCGACAAGGAGGGCTTCCTGCGTTCCGAAACCTCGCTGATCCAGACCATCGGTCGCGCCGCCCGCAACGCCGACGGACGGGTGATCATGTATGCCGACCGCATCACCGGCAGCATGGAGCGGGCACTGGCCGAGACAAACCGGCGGCGCGAAAAGCAGGAGGCCTACAACCTGAAGCACGGCATCACGCCGGAGACGGTGAAGAAGAACGTCGAGGATGTGCTGGCCGGTCTCTGGCAGGGCGACACCGACCAGAGCCGTGTGACCACCCGCATCAACAAGCCGATGGTCGGCCAGAACCTCGCCGCCCACCTCGACGCGCTCCGCGCCCAGATGCGCAAGGCGGCCGAAAACCTGGAGTTCGAGGAAGCCGCGCGGCTGCGCGACGAGGTCAAGCGGCTGGAAGCGGTGGAGCTTGCGGTGGCCGACGACCCATTTGCGCGGCAGGAGGCGGTGGAGGAGGCCGTGGAGGAAGCCACGAAGCTGTCCGGCCGCAGCACCGGCGGACGGGCCGGGCAGCGGGGCGGAAAGCGGAGCCGGGGGCGGAGGTAGCGCGCACCACCCGTAGGTCGGGCTTCAGCCCGACTCCCCCAACCACCAGCGCCGACCCATAAAGGGAGAAAGACCATGACTGGAAAAATCCGCATCGGCGTCGGCGGCTGGACCTTTGAGCCCTGGCGCGACAATTTCTACCCCGCAGGCCTGCGCCAGGCCGACGAACTGGCCTTCGCCGCCAAGGCGCTGACCGCCATCGAGGTCAACGGCACCTACTACGGCACCCAGAAGCCGGAAACCTTCGCCAAATGGGCAAGGGAAACTCCCGATAGTTTCGTCTTTGCCCTGAAGGCCCCCCGTTTCGCCACCGCCCGCCGGGTGCTGGCCGAGGGCGGTGAGTCGATCACCCGCTTCCTCGCCTCGGGCTTGACCGAGCTGGGCCCGAAGCTCGGTCCGATCAACTGGCAACTGCCGCCGACCAAGACGTTCGATCCCGCCGATATGGCCGCCTTCCTCGACCTCCTCCCCGACCGGCTCGGGGACCACCCCCTTCGTCACGCCATCGAGGCCCGCCACGACAGCTTCGCCTGCGACGAATTCACCACGCTCCTCCGCGACCGGGGGATCGCGGCCATCCAGGCCGAAGACAGTGACTACCCCCGGATCGACGCCGCCACCGCGTCCTTCGCCTATCTCCGCATCATGGGCACCCGCGAGGACGAACTGCTCGGCTATTCGGGAGGCGACCTCGACCACTGGGCCGCCCGCCTGCGCGACATGGCCCGGACGCGCGAGGTCTTCCTCTTCGTGATCTCCGGCTACAAAGCCGCCAACCCCGCCGCCGCCCAGGCCTTGATCAAGCGACTGTAGGGGGGCCAACCCACCTCCCAGGCATCACTCGATCAGCACGATATCCTCGTCCCCCGCCCGGAACGTCGCGATCTCGCGGCAAGTGACGACCTCGCTCTCCCGCTCCTCCCAGTAGCGCGGATCGGCCAGCACGGCCTCGGGCAATCGCTCCTTCAGGAACAGCCGTCGCTTCTGCCGCTTGACCGTGACCTCGAACCGGTTCGACCGCAGCCGCGCCCCAGGCTTCAGGAAACCCTCGCGCAGCACCTCGGCCCGGTCCTGCAAGCGCCTGATCTCGGCCTTCAGCCGCGCGAATTCGTCCACCGGGTCCATGTTGAACCTCCGCTTTGTCCGAATCCCAGTTTCGTCCGCAGGTGTTGAGACAAGGTAAACGCGGTTCCGCCGTCGGGCTGCTCCGCCGGAGACGCGCTCAGCAGGACGTGATCGGCGCGATGTGGCTTATCGCTTTGAAGTCAAATTTTTGCCAATTATCTTGGCTATGCAGTGGTTCGGTGCAATTGTGTTGGAATTTGCATTTTACAGGCGCGGCAGATGGATTTTCAGAAGCTTCAGGCGACGGCGGTTGTCCGCAGGAATTCGATCGCTTTCGTTGAGACGTTGTTCTCGCTCTATGCCGAGCGTCGCCCGCTTGTCCTGGTGTCCGGCGAATCGCAGGCTGCAGAGCTTCCCGGCTTGGAGATCACCCGCACCATCGACCCAGGCGAGCGGACCGGCTGGTTCACGGCCCGACATCCGGCGATCCTGGACGACCTGCCCGCCCAGGTAAGCTACACCTCCGGCACCGAGGGGTTGCCGAAGGGCATCCTGCTGACCCATCGCAACCTCGGCTACACCACCGAGCGCATTGTCGAAGAGATGCAGCTGACCGACGAGGTCCGCGAATACGTCGGCGTTCCGGCCACGTTCAGCTTCGGGATGGCACGATTCCGCGCGGTCAGCGCAGTCGGGGGCAAGTCGTACATGCCGCCTCGCGGCTTCGACCCGCTGGAGCTGGCACGGATGCTGGCGTCAGGCGAAGTGAACTCCCTGTCGGCCGTGCCGACTCTTCTGCGCATCCTTCTGGCCGATCCGAAGATCATCGGCGACGCCGGGGCCCGGCTCCGCTGGATGGAGATCGGCTCGCAGCACATGACGGGCGACGAAAAGCGCCGCATCCGGGCGATGTTCCCCAACGCGCTGATCGTCCAGCACTATGGGCTGACCGAGGCGTCGCGCAGCACGTTCCTGCAGATTTCCGGCGCCTCGGACGGCATGCTCGATTCGGTCGGCCGACCAGTCGGTGAGGGCGAAGTGCAGCTTTCGCCTGACGGGCGCATCCGGATTCGTGGTCCGCAAGTCGCCCGATCGCGCATCGACGCCGAAGGCCTGCATGACCTGACCGATGCCGAGGGATGGCTGCAGACCAATGACCTTGGCCACCTGCGCGACGGCTACCTGTACTTCGACGGCCGGGCCGATGATCTGATCAATTGCGGTGGGCAGAAGGTCGTCCCCGACCAGCTTGAAGAACGCATCCGGGCGCGTCTTCCATCGGATGCGCAGCTTGCCGTGGCCAAGGTTCCCGACCTCCAGCGCGGAGATGGGGTTCTGGTTGCCATCGCGGGCGAGGGCGCCCCGGTCGCAAGAGTGAAGGAGGCCGCTACGGCCGCCTTGCAGGAGATGGGGATTTCCGCAGGGAGCGCGCTGCATGTGATGGCGCTCGATGCCCTGCCGGTGACGGGAACCGGCAAGGTCCAGCGCCGGATCCTGGCCGAAGAGTTCGCCCTGCGGCAGACGACTGCGCCCGCCCCGACAGCCGTCGAGCCGGGCGAGATCGGCGATGTGCCGGCGCTCTTCCGGCACGAATTCCCGGGACAGGAGGTCCTGCCCGGCGACACGTTCGAGACGCTCGGCGGCGACTCGCTGCATTACATCCAGTTCTCGCTGGCCTTCGAAAGCAGGTTCGGCCAGTTGCCGGACGGCTGGGAGCGGATGAGTGTGTCCGAGTTGCAGGACCTGTCCGAGACGAAGAACGCTTCGACCTGGCGTCGTCTTGAAACGGTCACGCTTACGCGGGCGTTCTTCATGATCTGCATCGTGGCCCTGCACACGCAGGCCTTCGTCTACAGCAGCAACTGGGGAGCGGCCTATTTCCTTGTGCTTCTGGCGGGCTACTCCGTCGCCCGCTTCCAGCTGCCCGAGATCATCCGTTCCGGCAGCGTGCGCACGCTTCTGGGCACAATCCGCTATGTCGCCGTGCCGGCGATCCTGATGGACGTCTTCCTCGAACTGTTCATCACCCGCAAGTTCGAGCTGCCGTCACTGTTGCTGGTGTCGAACTATGTCCCCCCTCACGATATCAAAGGCTACACCTTCTACTTCATCGAATTCTATTTGCAGTTGCTGATCTTCGCCGCGCTGCTGTTTTCATTCCGCCGCGTGCGCGAGGCATTCCGCGAAAGGCCGCTGCTCAGCGCGTTCATTCTGTTCCTGATCATGGTGGCTATCGACCGGACCATCGAGCATTTCTGGGACGGCAATTGGAACTACCACCGGAGCCCGTGGAATTACGGCTGGTGTTTCGCCCTTGGCATGGTGATCGCGGCGGCCAAGGATGCACGCTCACGCCTGTTTGTACTTGGCCTGTCGCTGGTCGCTGTCTTTGCGGCTTGGCACCTTACCTCGGCCGCCTACTATGTGGGTGGTGCATGCATCTTGATCATCTTCGTGCAATCACTGCTGGTGCCTGCCTGGGTCAAGATTGTCGTGGCCGAGATCGCGGGCGCTTCCATGTTCATCTATCTGACCCATTTCCAGGTGATCAGGCTGATGGGGAAGGCATTTGGAGAGCCTCACCCCTGGCCAAGCCTGGTCCTCGCGATCCTGTTCGGCGTCGCGTCGATGCGCGTCTACGCCTCGATCGACCGGAAGGTATTGCAATCCCGGCTCCTGGCCTGGACCATGCGGCGCGAGCCTTCTGCGGGATGACGCCTGCCACTGCCCGACCGTCGGGCAGGTCAGGCCGAGATGAACTCGCGCACGAAGGCCGAGGCGGGCCGGGCGCGGATGTCCTGCGGCTTGCCGATCTGCTCGATCTTGCCCATCGACATGACAACGACCAGGTCGGCAAGTTCCATCGCCTCATCCTGGTCGTGGGTGACGAAGACGGTGGTCAGGCCGGTGGTGTCGTGGATGTCGCGCAGGCCCTGGCGAAGCTCCTTGCGGACCTTGGCGTCGAGCGCGCCGAAGGGTTCGTCGAGTAGCAGCATCCTCGGCTCGATGGCGAGCGCACGGGCCAGGGCGACGCGCTGGCGTTGGCCGCCGGACAGCTGGCTGGGGTAGCGCGCGCCGATGTCCGGGAGTTGGATCAGGTCGAGGAGTTTCGTGACCCGGCGGGCGACTTCGGTCTTGCCGGGGCGGGTGGCGCGGGGGCGGGCGTTCAGCCCGTAGGCGATGTTGTCGAACACGGTCATGTGGCGGAAGAGCGCGTAGCTTTGAAAGACGAAGCCCGCGCGGCGCTGCTGGACGGTCAGGCCGGTGGCATCGGTCCCGTCGAAGAGGACGCGGCCGGAGGTGGGGAATTCGAGGCCGCCGAGGATGCGCAGGAGCGTGGTCTTGCCCGAGCCCGAGGGGCCGAGCAGCGCCACCAGCGCGCCGGAAGGGATGGCCAGCGAGACGGGGGTCAGCGCGGCGGTGGTGCCGAAGCTTTTGGAGATTTCGTCGATTTCGATGTGCATGGGCGGTCCCCCTAGTGGCGGCGGCTGGCGGCAAGCGCGTCGGCGTGCCGGATTTCGAGGAAGGTCTTCAGCCCGAGCGTCAGGAGGCCGAGGAAGGCCAGGACGGCGGCAAGGGTGAAGGCGGCGACCGAAAGGTATTCGTTGTAGAGCATCTCGATGGTGATCGGCATCGTGGCGGTCTGGCCGCGGATCTTGCCGGAGACGACGGCGACCGCCCCGAACTCGCCCATCGCGCGGGCGTTGCAGAGAAGGATGCCGTAGAGAAGTGCCCAGCGGATGTTGGGCAGGGTCACGGTGCGGAAGGTGCGCCAGCCGGAGGCGCCGAGGGTCAGGGCAGCCTCTTCCTCGGCCCGGCCCTGTTCGACCATGACCGGGATCAGCTCGCGCGCGACGAAGGGGAAGGTCACGATCATCGAGGCGAGGACGATGCCGGGCAGGGCGAAGACGATGGGGTAGCCTGCATCGGTGAGGATGCCGCCGATCCAGCTGTTCGCCCCGAAGGTCAGGACGACGCAGAGGCCAACGACGACCGGGGAGACGCTGAACGGCAGGTCGATCAGGGTCAGCAGCACCGCCTTACCCCGGAAGTCGTATTTGGTGATGAACCAGGCGGCGGCCACGCCGAAGACGGCGTTCAGCGGCACGGCGATGGCGGCGACGGTCAGGCTCAGGCGGACGGCCGAGGTCGCCTCGGGGTCGCCGAGCGAGGAGATGGCGTCCCACCAGCCCTTGCGCAGCGCCTCGTAGAAGACGGTGACCAGGGGTGCGAAGAGGAGGAGCGCCAGCACGACCAGCACACTGCCGATGAGCAGGCGGCGGACGAGGGGGGTCTCCTCGGTGGCGGGGCGCCAGGTGGCGGGGGTGTCAGACATAGCCAATTCTCCGGCGGCTCCAGACCTGGATCGCGTTGATGAGAAGGAGAAGCGCGAAGGAGATGACCAGCATGGCGATGCCGATGGCGGTCGCCCCTTCGTAGTTGAACTCTTCCAGCTTGATGACGATGAGGAGGGGCGCGATTTCCGTCTTCATCGGCAGGTTCCCGGCGATGAAAATGACCGAGCCGTATTCGCCGACCGCTCGCGCGAGCGACAAGGCAAAGCCGGTCAGCGCGGCAGGGGAGAGCATCGGCAGGATGACGTGCCGGATCGTATGGGCGCGGCTGGCGCCGAGGGTGGCGGAGGCTTCCTCGACCTCGCGCTCGATCTCGTCGATCACCGGCTGGACGGTGCGGGTGACGAAGGGCAGGCCCACGAAGATGAGGGCGATGAAAATGCCGCTGGGGGTGTAGGCGATCTTGAAGCCAAGGTCTTTTGCAAGCGCTCCGAAGGCGCCGTTCGGCGCATAGAGCGCGGTCAGCGCGATGCCGGCGACGGCGGTCGGCAGGGCGAAGGGCAGGTCGACGGCGGCGTCGATCAGGCGGCGGCCGGGGAAACGGTAGCGCGCCAGCACCCAGGCCAGCGCCACGCCGAACACCAGGTTGAAGACGGCGGCCAGGGCCGACAGCCGGAACGACAGCCAAAGCGCCGACCAGATGCGCGCGGTGTTCACTTCCGTCCACAGCCGGTCCGGCCCGGCGGCGGCACCCTTCACCAGAAGGGCGCCGATCGGCAGAAGGACCACCAGTGACAGAAGCGTGATCGTGATGCCGGCACTGATCCCGAGGCCGGGGATCGAAGAGCGGTGGATGAGGGGTCTGCCCATCGGGTTTCCTATGCAGGACGGGTCGGCATGTGGTGCCGACCCGCTGGTTCAGGAGAAGCGGTTACTTCGCGACGTAGATCTGGTCGAAGATGCCGCCGTCGGCGAAATGCTTGGCCTGCACGTCCTTCCAGCCGCCGAAGGAGGCGATGTCGCGCAGCTCCAGTTGCGGGAAACGGGCCACGTCTTCCGGGGCGGCTTTCGACGTGTCCCAGCCGCGATAGTAATCCTTGAAGATGATCGCCTGGGCTTCCGGCGTGTAGAGGAAGTTCAGGTAGCCCTCGGCCAGCTTCCGCTGCTCATCGGTTTTGATATTGGCCTCGACCAGCGCCACCGGCGGTTCGGCCAGCACCGAGACCGAGGGGACGACGATGTCGAACTGGTCCTCGCCAAGCTCGTTCAGGGCGAGGTAGGCCTCGTTCTCCCAGGCGAGGAGGACGTCACCGATGCCGCGCTGGGCGAAGGTGGTCGTCGAATCACGCGCGCCCTTGTCCAGCACCGGGACATGCTCGAACAGCGCCTTGACGAAGGCCTGCGGGTCCTGGCCGTTCTTCTCGGCCCAGGCCCAGGCGGCCAGATAGTTCCAGCGCGCGCCGCCGCTGGTCTTCGGGTTCGGGGTGATCACCTCGACGCCCTCGGCGGCCAGATCGCCCCAGTCCTTCAGGCCCTTCGGGTTCCCCTCTCGCACCAGGAAGACGATGGTCGAGGTATAAGGCGAGGAGTTGTGCGGCAGTTTCGACTGCCAGTCTTCCGGCAGCTTGCCCTCGGCAGCGATCTTGTCGATGTCGGCAGCCAGCGCCAGCGTGACGACCTGCGCCTCCAGCCCCTCGATCACCGCGCGGGCCTGCGACCCCGAGCCGCCATGCGACTGCTCGATGGTGGGCGCCTCGTTGCCTTGCGCGGTCCAGTAGGCGACGAAGGCCTCGTTCAGGTCGCGATACAGCTCGCGCGTCGGGTCGTAGCTGACGTTCAGCAGGCTTTCGGCGGCCACCGGCGCCGGGGCCGCGCCGAGCCCGAGGGTGGCGAGGGCCGCAGCGGCGACGAGGCCTTTCAGCCGCGAAACCGGCCAGCCGGTCAGGCGGCGCAGGCCGTCGGCGATGGTGAGGCGACCGTCACTATGGCGTTCGGCGACGGGGCCTTGCGCGGTCACGGTGCCGGCGAGGGTGATGGTGGCGAGCATGGTCTTCTCCTTGGAGATCGGAAGGGGTCGGTAGGGCATCAGCCCCAGAACGGTTTGCGGCAGGTGCAGATGGGTCATCCCGGTTCTCCGATCGGTTCGACGCGGGCTTCCCAGACCGAGGCGTCGCGGCCTTCCAGCAGATCGGCGACCGCTTCGGTGGGGTTGCGGGTGAAGATCACCAGCGGGCTGCCGTTGACGCGGTGGGTCAGGCCGGTGCGGCGGTCGATCAGCCGGACGGCGCAGGTGGCGCGAGAGGTCCGGGGCATGGGCGCGTGGGCCAGCCCGGCCTGTCCGAAGACGGTGCGGGGGGATAGGGCGGCGGTCATTGTCCTTCTCCTTCGCTGTCGGGGCATAAGCCCGTTGCTCCTTAATAACGACAGCAAAGGTCGAGTATTGCAAAGGAAAATACTCGCTGAAGTTTGTCGTGATTAGAGAAGAACGTTCTACGTCTCGCACGCCCGGGCCAGGCGCACTTCGGCGGAATTGCAAAACGATGTCAGAGGCTTAGGTCTACTCCGCCGCGCCCATGACCTGGTCGGCCACTGTGCCGGAGCGCAGCATGTCCTCCAGCGTCAGCGAGTCGATGATCAGCAGGTAGGACCAGAACACCTCGGCAAAGACCTTGCGGATGCGGCAGGTGGCTTCGTCCGTGCAATCCTCGCAGCGCTGATAGGCCCGGCGCGACAGGCAGGGCAGGGGCGCGATGGGCCCGTCGATGGTGCGCAGAAGTTCCGAGATCGAGATGTCGGAGGGCTTCTTGATCAGGCTGTAGCCGCCCGAGCGCCCCCGGATCGAGGCGATCACACCGGCGTTGCGCACTTCCAGCAGGATGTGTTCCAGAAAGCGCTTGGGCGTGCCCGACCGCTTGGCGATCTGTTCGATCGTCAGCGGCTCCGGCTGGCCCTTGGCGGCCTCGTCGGCCAGGACCAGAAGCGCCTTCAGGGCGTATTTCATCTTCTGCGTGATCATGACGAAAGGCTACGCGCCGGATCGTCGAGAATCAACGTAGCGAATCCCCGACGCGGGCTTTCCCAGCGCGGCGTCACCGAAAAACCCCAGTCCAACCCCAAGGAAAACAGGGGAAAAGTGGGAGCCGGTTAAATACGATAAAGACTATAGACTTTTAGTGATTTCACGGCATGCTAACGAGGAAGACCTCTGCCAAGGGCCTGACCATGACCGATCTCGACCTGATCGACCGCAAGATCGTCGCCGAGCTGATGCAGGACGCGACCCTGCCGATTGCGCAGATCGCCGATAAGGCGGGGCTGTCGCAGACGCCGGCCTGGAAGCGGATCCAGAAGCTGGAGGCGACGGGCGTGCTGACCGGACGCGTCGCCCTGGCCGATCCGGCGAAGCTGGGGTTCGGGCTGACGGTGTTCGTGGGCATCGAGGCGCCGGACCATTCGCCGGACTGGCGCGACGCTTTTGCCCGTGCGGTCGACGGTATCCCCGAGATCATGGAGGTCTACCGGATGGCGGGCGAGCTGGACTACCTGTTGCGCGTCGCGGTGCAGGACATGGCGGCCTTCGACGCGCTGTACAAGCGGCTGACCGATGCGGTGCCGATCAAGAACGTGACCAGCCATTTCGCGATGGAGCGGATGAAGTTCACCACCGCCTACCCGGTGGATACAAGGAACCGGTAGAATGGCATTCTCTTTCGGGCCCAGTCTTTGGAACCCTTAATCACGACATCGTTGATAGATTTAACGTCGGCGCAGATTCGCGAAGGACGATGCAAATGACCAAGACCCAGATCGTTCCCGGCCTCGACGGCTCGCGCGCGCCGCGTTGGAAGGACGGGTGGCCCGCGACCGATCCGCGCGCCGGAAGCCTCGCGCGGTCCTGGCAGGCCGATCTGCTGGATAGGGGCTTTGCCGGGCACATCAACGGCGCATCGGGCCTCGGCCTCTGGTCGGGCGGCAAATCACTGCGCGATGACCTGCTGGCGGACTGCGCGGGGCGCCAGACTGCCGCTTTGCAGCGGCGGGAGGTCCCGGCATGAACCGCCTGTTCCGCCATGCAAAACCCGGCGTCACGGGCTATGTCGCGCTGCTGGTCTTCGCCTTGACCTACCTCTCCGCCCTGGCGCTGGTGTTGGCGGCCGGGTGAGACGACCCCGAAAACCTCAGCCTGTCGCCTGCCGGATAGCCCTGGCCCAGCGATCACGCGCGTCGTAGCGGATCGCGGGGTCCATCTGCGGCGTCACCATCGTCGTATCGGACAGCGGCGCCAACGCCCCGCCCATAGCCGCCATCGCCATTCCGGCGACCCCGAAGGCGCCGATCTCCTCGATGCGCGAGACCCGGACGGGCCGGTCGATCAGGTCGGCTTGCAGTTGCATCAGGAACGCATTTCCCGAGGCCCCGCCGTCTGCGCTGAGGGTGGAGAGGCGTTGGCCGGTATCAGCCTGCATCGCCTCGAACACATCCGCGATCTGGTGGGCGATGGCCTCGAAGGTCGCTCGGGCAAGGTGAGCGGGCTTTGTCCCATGCGTCATGCCGGAAATCGTGCCGCGTGCCGCATCGCTCCAGTGCGGCGCGCCAAGGCCGGCGAGGGCGGGGACGAAGCTGACACCCGCGCTGTCGGGCACGGTCTGCGCCAGGGCCGAAAGGGCGGCGGCATCGGGCAGGCCCAGCAGACCGGCCATGAAGGCGGCGGCCTGCGCCGAGACGGTGATGTTGCCTTCGAGCGCGTGCGCGGTGCCGTGCCGGTCAGTCCAGGCGATGGTGCCGGAGAGGCCGTGGTTGGAGGCAGTGCGGGCGGGCGTCAGGGTCATGAGGCTGGAGCCGGTGCCGTAGGTGGCCTTCACGGCTCCGGGTTTGCGGATGCCGTGGCCGTAGAGGGCAGCGTGGCTGTCGCCCAGCATTGCGTGGATCGGGATGCCGGGCGGCAGGGCGGTCACGCCGGGGGCTGTGGTGCCGAACAGGCTGTCGGAGGGGAGGGGCGTCGGCAGGCAGGAGATATCGGCGCCGAAGATGCGGGCCAGATCAGGCGAGTAGGCCAGCGTTTCGGTATCGAACAGCTGGGTGCGGCTGGCATTGGAATGGTCGGTGGCGAAAGTCGCGCCGCCGGTCAGGTTCCACAAAAGCCAGCTGTCCACCGTGCCCATCCGCAGCCGTCCCTGCTCCAGCAGATCGCGCGCGGCGGGGACGTGTTCCAGCACCCAGGCCGCTTTCCCCGCCGGGAACAGCGGGTTGATGCCAAGGCCGGTGCGGGCGACGACGAAAGGGTCGTGGCCTGCGGTGATCAGGGCGGCCGAGGCCTTCGCGGTGCGGCGGCATTGCCAGATCGGTGCCGGGCAGATCGGGGCGCTGGTCTGGCTGTCCCAGGCCACCAGCGTCTCGCGCTGGTTGGCGATGGCGATGGCGTCGATTTGCGGGCCGGTGTCGACGACGATCCGGGCGATGACCGACTGGACCGAGGCCCAGATGTCGACGGCGGATTGTTCGGCCCAGCCGGGATGCGGGTAGCTGGTCGTCAGCGGCGCCGAGGCGCGGGCGAGGATGCGGCCCTGGTCGTCGATCAGCAGCGCCTTGGTGTTGGTGGTGCCCTGGTCGATGGCAAGGACGCGCATCCGGGTCAGCCCTTGCGTGCGAGGGCGCGGTGGGCGGCAACGGCGATGCCTTCGGGGGAGAGGCCGTATTCCTTGAACAGCCAGTCGGTCGAGCCGGTGGGCAGGAAACCGGGGAAGCCGACCCGCTCCACCGGGACGGGCCTGTAGGCGGCGGTGAATTCGGCGACTGCCCCGCCAAGGCCGCCGCGGACCGAGGCTTCCTCGACCGTGACGATGGCCCCCGTCGCGGCGGCGGCATGCAGGGCGTCTTCGTCCAGCGGGTTGATGGTCGAGAAGTTCAGGACGCGGGCGGAGATGCCGTCGGCCTTCAGTCGGTCGGCGACCTGGGCGGCGAGGTGGACGGTGGTGCCGCAGGCGACGAGGGTGAGGTCATCGCCCTGGCGGACCACTTCGGCCTTGCCCGGGCGGAACGCGCGGTTCGGGATGGTGAGGTCGGGGACCGGCATCCGGGAAAGGCGCAGGTAGACCGGGCCCTCATGGTTCGCGGCCCATTTCACCGCTTCCGCCGTTTCCCAGGCATCGGCGGGGACGATCACGGTCAGGTTGGTGAGCGGACGGAGCCACGCGAAATCCTCGATGGAATGGTGGGTGGCGCCAAGCTCGCCATAGGCGATGCCAGAGGACTGGCCGACCAGTTTCACGTTGAAGTTGGCATAGGTGATGTCGGCCTTGACCTGCTCCAGCGCGCGGCCCGTGAGGAAGCAGGAGGCGGCGGAGACGAAGGGGATGCGGCCGCCGTTCGCCAGCCCCGCTCCGACGCCGACCATCACCTGCTCGGCGATGCCGACGTTGATAATCCGGTCGGGGAATTTCTTCTGGAAGCTGTTCAGCTTGGAGGAACCGACCGAGTCATTGACGACCGCGACGATGCGGGGGTCGGCCTCGGCCAGCTGTTCCAGCGTCTGGACCCAGATGTTCCGGCAATCCTGGAACCCGGCGGCGGTGGGGGCGGCGGTTGCCATCAGACCAGTTCCTTCATCGCTTGGTCGAATTGTGCGTCGGTCGGGACACCGTGGTGCCAGGAGGCAACGTTTTCCATGAAGGAGACGCCCTTGCCCTTCACCGTGTTGGCGATGACGCAGCGGGGTTTGGTGCCGGGGGCGGCGGAGAGGGTGGCGAGGAGGGCGGCGTGATCGTGGCCGTCGACCTCGACCACGTCGAAGCCGAAGGCGCGGTACTTGTCATCCAGCGGATCGAGGCCCGAGGTTTCCTCGGTCCCCGCGCCCTGTTGCAGGCGGTTGCGGTCGATGATCAGGGTGAGGTGGTTGAGCTTGCGGTGGCCGCAGACCATCGCGGCCTCCCAGTTCGAGCCTTCCTGCTGCTCGCCGTCGCCGGTGAGGACGAAGGTGCGAAAGCGCGCCCCGGTCAGTTGCCCGGCGATGGCGATGCCGGTGGCGACCGGGAAGCCGTGGCCGAGCGGGCCGGTGTTGGTCTCGATCCCGGGCAGGTAGTTGCGGTTCGGGTGGCCGTTCAGGAGCGACTTCGGCTGCATGTAGGTCGGTAGCCAGTCTTCGGGGAAATAGCCCGCAGCGCAGAGCGTGGCGTAAAGCGCGCCGGTGGCATGGCCTTTCGACATGACGAAACGGTCACGCTCGGCCCAGTCGGGGCGTTTCGGGTCGTAGTTCAGGACGCCGAAATAGAGCGTGGCCAGGATGTCCATCGCCGAGAAGTCGCCGCCGGGGTGGCCCAGCTGCGCGCGGTGGACCATCGTGAAGGCGGTGCGGCGCATCCAGAGCGCCTTGTCCCGGATCAGGGGAAGCTTGTCGTTGGTCAGCATGGGTCAGAACCGGTTGGGGATGTGGAGTTGCGGTTCGGGCTCGGCCCCGTGGTGGTAGATCGGCCAGCCGAGGTAGCGGGTGACGGCCTCGTTCACCACGTCGGCATGGTGGCCGCGGACCATCGCGACGTGGTGTTCGAAGCCGTTCTGGGTGACGAAGCGCAGGAGTTTCCGCAGACCCTGGACGCGGGTGGTGGCGATGCCGCCGTCCATCGCGAAGGGGTGGTCGGTGAACTCGCCTTGACCGAGGTAGCACTTGACGGTGCCGCGGCGGTCGTCGGTGGACAGGCGGAAATAGGTCATCGGGCCGGGCTTCACCTTGCCCTTGACCGCGCCGAAGCATTTCGACCGGCCGATGGTCTCGCCCAAGACGTCAAGCTCGCCCACCTCGGGCGTGTCGCCGATGAAGGACTTGGGGTAGTTGCCGCAATGGGTGCAGACGCAGAGGTCTTCCTCATAGGCGTAGTTGTTGTTCCAGTCGAGGATCGCCGGGGGCGCGCCACTGGCCAGCGCGAGGGCGTACATTGAGAGCGCCCCCATGATGTCGACCTCGCAGGCGGAGGGCATCAGATCCTCGCCCATCATCGACATGGTCAGGCAGGTGGCGCAGCCGAAGTTGTCCTGCAGTGACCGCCAGCACTGGATGGCGCTGGCGTCGCAGCCGTTGTCGGCGATCCAGCGGTTGACGGCGAGGGTCCAGCGGGCCTGTTTCTCGATCTGTGAGGGCTGGATATGGGCGGGGATGTTGCCGTAGCCCTTCACCTTGGTCAGCGTCGCCTGTAGCGCCGGATCGTCGCTCTGGATGGCCGAGGCGGCGCCCATCATCTCGGACAGGTCCACGGTCACGACGGTGACACCGGCGGCCTGGAGCAGCTTTTCCGAATAGCGCATGGTCTGGAAGGCGCCGGTGCGGGCACCGATGGAGCCGAGGCGGGCATGGCGCAGGCCCTTCACGGTGCGGCAGACCCGGGCGAAACGCTCCAGGTCGCGGCCGAATTCCTCGCCCCAGGTGTCGCAGGTGTGGCTGGTGGTTTCCGTGAAGGGGACGCCGTATTGCCAGAAGTTGTTGGTGACGCTGATCTTGCCGCAGAAGGCATCGCGGCGGTCCTTGACGCTGACCTTCGACACCTCGTCGTTCGAGGCCTGGAGGAGGATCGGCACGTTCAGCCGGGCGCGGTTCACCAGTTCGGCCACCGCGATCTCATCGCCGAAGTTCGGCAGGCAGATCACCAGACCGTCGATCTTGTCGGCATTGGCGCGGAAATGCGCGGCGTAGAGGTCGGCGTCGGCGATGGATTGCACTGCGCCGTTCGCGGTGGCCTCGAACGGAAGTGTGACGGCGTCGATGTTGAGCTTGGCAAGCTGCGCCAGCACGTCATCGCGGGCATCCTTGCAGGGCGCGGGGCTGAAGAAGGCCCGGCTGCCGATGACGACGCCAAGGCTGATCTTGCGACGGAAGATGGTGCTCATTGGTTTCCCCCTGCCTGCGGGCGCTCGTCGACATCCGCCGGCTGGTTTCGAGTATTTTCGATTGGTATCGTATTATCGCGACTCTTGGCGCCACGCAATAGGCTTTGCGGCAGATGCCGCGACTTTGGGCCACACAGGCGTCGCCTGTGATTGTTGTCTGGTGGGCGGCCATGCTGCAAGCGCAAAGATCGAAAGCAATAGAAAGCATTTGACAATGATAGGCGAGAGAAGGATGCATATTGCGCAACGAGTCGAATCGTATCGACATCGTATGAAAGGGAGGACATCATGATTCTGAACCGCCGCCTTCTGGTCGGGGGCATGGCTGCCGCTGTCGCGGGCATCCTGCCGACGCTAAGCCTCGCGCAAGGCAAGGGCACCATCGCCATCATCACCCCCAGCCACGACAACCCGTTCTTCAAGGCCGAGGCTGACGGTGCCGCAGCCAAAGCCGCCGAGCTTGGCTATGAAGTCATGGTGCTGGTGCATGACGACGACGCCAACAAGCAGAACGAGCTGTTCGACAGCGCCATCGCCGCGGGCGTCAAGGCGATCATCCTGGACAACGCAGGCGCCGACGCCTCGGTCGCCGCCGTGCAGAAGGCCAAGGATGCGGGGATCCCGTCCTTCCTGATCGACCGCGAGATCACCGCGACCGGCGTCGCCGTCAGCCAGATCGTGTCGAACAACTACCAGGGCGCGCAGCTGGGTGCCGAGGAATTCGTCAAGCTGATGGGCGAGGCGGGCGATTTCGCCGAGTTGATCGGCAAGGAGAGCGACACCAACGCGGGTATCCGGTCGAAGGGTTATCACGACGTGATCGACCAGTATCCGGACCTGAAGCTGGTCGCCAGCCAGACCGCCAACTGGTCGCAGACCGAGGCCTATTCGGTGATGGAATCGATGCTGCAGGCGAACCCGTCGATCAAGGGCGTGATCTCGGGCAACGACACCATGGCGATGGGCGCCTGGGCCGCGCTGGAAGCGGCTGGCCGGACCGACGTGATCGTGGTCGGCTTCGACGGGTCGAACGATGTCCGCGACAGCATCCTGAAGGGCGGGATCAAGGCGACCGTGCTGCAACCGGCCTATGCCCAGGCGCAGATGGCGGTCGAGCAGGCCGACAAGGTGATCGGCGGCGGCACGACCGGGGCCGAGGAAAAGCAGCTGATGGACTGCGTGCTGATCAACGCGGACAATGCTTCGAAGCTGGAAACCTTCGCTCTGACCGCGTGATCTGACTGGCCGACGCCCGGCGCGCGCTCTCCCTGTCGCGCGCCGGGTCTTTCCCTGGAAGACCGTCATGAAAACCGTTTTCGCAGCACTTGGCCTGATGGCCGCGCTGGCCCTGCCGGGCTGCAAGATCGTGAAAACCGTCGCCGGGGGCGAGACCGCCGCCGCCGAGGCAGGCGAGGCGGGCGATGACGCGCGGATCGCGGCGCTGCTGGACAAGACCTACGAGGCCGAGCTTCTGCCGCTGATCGCCAAGGCGCTGCCGGTGGCCGACCTGCGCGCGGCTCTGGCCGGTGGGCTGGAGGCGGCGGGCGCGGCGCATGGCAACAAGGGCTCGGGCGAGGGCGCGGCCTGGAACTTCGCGGTGAAGGGCGAGGGTAAGGTGGTCGAGGCCAACCTGACCTCGCGCGCGCGGAAGGCGATGCTGGACACCGATGGCGATGGCAAGGCCGACCTGACGCTGCAACTGGGGCCGGTGATCAAGGGGTCGTCCCTGCGTGACGTGGCCCCGTTCTACAAATTCGGCGATTTCCGCGACCAGATTGAATTCGCCAAGCTGGCGCGGGCGTTGAATGACCGGGCCTCGGCTGGGTTGCAGGTGCCGGAGGGGGAACTGGTCGGCAAGACCGTCGGCTTCTCGGGCACGGTGGACCTGAAGGCGGCGACGGATCCCTGGCTTGTGACCGCCGTCACCCTGTCGGTCGCGCCATGACGGGCGAGATCGGGCTGTCGATCCGGGGGGGCGTCAAGGTCTACCCCGGCACGCGGGCGCTGAAGGGCGTGGACTTCGACCTGAGGATGGGCGCGGTCAACGTGCTGGTGGGCGAGAATGGGGCCGGAAAATCCACCCTGATGAAGGTCATCGCCGGGGTCGAGAGCCTGACCGAGGGCCGGATCGAGATGGCGGGACGCGAGGTCCATTTCCGCACCAAGGCCGATGCGGTGAAGGCGGGGATCGGCATCGTCTTCCAGGAGCTGAACCTGTTCCCGAACCTGACAGTGGCCGAGAACATCTTCATCGGGCATGAGCCGGTGCGGGGCGGGGTGGACATCGACACCGGCGCGCAGGCGCAGGCGACCCGGGCGCTGATGGCGCGGTTGGAGCAGGACATCGCGCCGGACACGCCGCTGGATCACTTGCGGGTCGGGCAGCAGCAGATCGTCGAGATCGCCAAGGCTTTGTCGCAGGATGCGCGGATACTGATCCTGGACGAGCCGACGAGTGCGCTGTCGGCGGCTGAGGTGGAGGTGCTGTTCCGGGTGATCGCCGAGCTGAAATCTCAGGGGGTGGGGATCGTCTACATCTCGCACCGGCTGGACGAGCTGATCCGGGTCGGCGACTGGATCACCGTGTTGCGCGATGGCGAGATCACCGGCTCGCGACCGATGGAAGGCGTCGACATCCCGTGGATCGTCAAGGCGATGATCGGCGAGAAGACCAAGGAGTTTCCGCGCACCGATGCGGCGGCTTTCGGGGCAGAGGTGTTCCGCGCCGAGGAGGTGACGCTGCCCCGCGCGGGGGGCGGCTATGCGGTGGACCATGTCAGCCTGTCGGTGCGGCAAGGCGAGATCGTCGGGCTTTACGGATTGATGGGCGCCGGCCGGACCGAATTCCTGGAATGCGTGATGGCACAGCATCCGGGGTCGGGCGGGCGGATGTTCGTCGACGGTCAGCCACTGCGCGAGCGTGACGTGGCGGGGCGGATCGCAAGGGGAATCGCGCTGATCCCCGAGGACCGCAAGCGCGACGGGTTGGTGCAGATCATGGCGATCCGCGAGAATCTGACGCTGTCCTCGCTGGGGCTGTTCACGAAGGGTTTCCACCTGAACCTGAAGGCCGAGGCGGCGAAGGCGCTGGCCTTCGTGAAGCGGCTGACGATCAAGATCGCCAGCGCGGAGAACCCGGTGTCGTCGCTGTCGGGTGGGAACCAGCAGAAGGTGGTGATCGGCAAGGCGCTGATGACCTCGCCGAAGATATTGCTGATGGACGAGCCGAGTCGCGGCATCGACATCGGCGCCAAGGCCGAAGTGTTCCGCACCATGCGCGATCTGGCGACGCAGGGGTTGGGGATATTGTTCGTGACCTCCGACCTCGACGAGGTGCTGGCGCTGTCGGACCGCATCCTCGTCATGGCCAATGGCCGGATCAGCGGGGAATTTCCGGCCGGGACCGAGGCCGCCACCGTGATCGCCGCCGCGACGCCGACATTCCAGAAGGACCAAGCCGCATGACCGCCTTTGTTGCCCCGCCCCAGCAGAACTGGCTGCTTCTGGTCCTGCGCCTGCGCACCTTCGTCGCGCTGATCCTGGTGCTGGCCTATTTCAGCGTCATGGCGCCGAACTTCCTGTCGGCGGCCAATGCGGTGATCGTGTCGAAGCACGTCGCGCTGAATGCGTTCCTGGCTATCGGGATGACCTTCGTGATCATCACCGGCGGGATCGACCTTTCGGTCGGCTCCATCGTGGGCCTCTGCGCGATGGTGGCGGGCTGGCTGGTGCTGAACGGGGTGGACCTTGGCGTGGGCTACACCGTCTGGTTCAACACCTGGGAGCTCGTGGGGATCACGCTTCTGGTGGGCGTGGGAGTCGGGTTTATCAACGGCATCCTGATCACCCGGCTGAACGTCGCGCCCTTCATCGCGACGCTTGGCACGCTGTATATCGCGCGCGGGGCCGCGCTCTTGTCGTCGGACGGGCGGACCTTTCCGAACCTGTCGGGCACCGAGGAAATGGGAACCGCGAGCTTTCCCTTCATCGGCACCGGCACCCTGCTGGGCCTGCCGGTGATGATCTGGCTGCTGGTCGCGGTGGCGCTGGCGGCGCATTACGTCTCGCGCCGGACGCCTTTGGGCCGCCACATCTACGCCGTCGGCGGCAACGAGCGCGGCGCGGCGCTGTCGGGGGTCAAGGTCGACCGGGTGAAGCTGTTCGTCTACATGTTCTCGGGCTTCTGCGCCGCACTGGTGGGGATCATCATCGCCAGCCAGTTGCAGGCCGCGCATCCGGCGACGGGCGAGACTTTCGAACTGAACGCCATCGCGGCGGCGGTGCTGGGCGGGACCTCGATGTCGGGCGGGCGGGGGCGCATCTTCGGGACCATCATCGGCGCCTTCGTCATCGGCATCCTGTCGGACGGGCTGATCATGATGGGGGTGTCGAGCTTCTGGCAGACGGTGATCAAGGGCGTGGTGATCGTGCTGGCGGTGGTCATCGACCAGGCGCAAAGCCGGTTGCAGGCGCGGGTCGCGCTGGCGCAGGAGGCCGCGGCCAGCCGCTGATGCGGTTGGTTTTTCGGTTTCGTTCCACTACGCTAAGGTTCGATCACTTTCACTTCGGGGGCACCCTTGCTGAAACCGAAAGCCGAAGCTTCGCGTCAGGAACCCGTGACCGGCCTGCTGTCCGAACCCCGGCGGCGGCGGATTCTGGACTGGATCCAGGAGGAAGGCAGCGCGCGGGTGCGTGAGCTGGCGGTGGCCTTCCAGGTCAGCGAGGCGACGATCCGGCAGGATCTGGAGCGGCTGGAGAGCGAAGGACAGATCACCCGCGAACATGGCGGGGCCTTCCTGAACACGGTGCCTTCGCAGGTCGGCACGATGGTGCTGCACCATCAGGACAATATGGAGCAGAAGCGCCGGATCGGGGCGATGGCGGCGGACCTGGTGAAGGATGGCGAGACGATCATCCTGGATGCCGGGACCACGACGACGGAAATCGCGCTGCGGCTGGTCTCGCGGAAGAACCTGACGGTGATCACCAACGCGCTGAACATCGCGATCATCCTGGGCGCGGTGCCGGGGAATGCGGTGCATATGCCGGGAGGCCAGTTCAAGGCGCCGACCCTGTCGCTGTCGGGCGACAAGTCGGTGGACTACTTCCGCAACATCTTCGCCGCCAAGCTGTTCCTTGCGACCGCCGGCGTCGCGCTGGATGCGGGGCTGACCTATCCCTCCTTCGCCGACCTGCAGCTGAAGGAAGCGATGATCAAGGCGGCGTCGCGCGTCTACCTCGTGGCGGATTCGACCAAGATCAACAAGTCGAGCTTCACGCGCCTTGGCTCGCTGGAGATGATCCATGCCTTCGTTACCGACAGCGGGATTTCCGAGGCCGATGCGAATGCCTTCCGGGCGCGCGGGATCGAGATGCTGATCGCCTGAGGGCGCCTTTCACGTCCCGCTCGTCGTCGACTTCGTCGCTCCTCGCTGCGGGCGCTGTGCCGACGAGAAGCCGAAGGCGCACGAGGAGGTGTGTGCGGGAGCGTCAGAGTCCGCCGATGGCAGACGACAGCCGGAAGCTGATCGCCTCGGCGATGTGGGGCTTGCGGACGGTGGGGCTTTCGTCGAGGTCGGCGATGGTGCGGGCGACGCGCAGCACGCGGTGGTAGCCGCGGGCGGAAAGGCCCATGCGTTCGGCGACGCGGGAGATCAGCGCCTTGCCTTCGGCGTCGGGGCTGGCGTGTTCCTCGAGAGCCGCGCCTTCGAGATCGGCGTTGACGCGCAGGTCGGGGGCCTCGGTGAAGCGGGCCGCCTGGCGGTCGCGGGCGGCGGCGACGCGGGCGGCGATAGTGGCCGAGCTTTCGCCCGAGGCGGGCAGGTCGAGGTCGGCGAAGGCGACCGGGGGCACTTCGACGCGGAGGTCGAAGCGGTCCATCAGGGGGCCGGAGATGCGGCCCAGATAGTCCTCGCCACACACGGGCGCACGACCGCAGGCGCGGTTGGGGTCCGACAGGTAGCCGCATTTGCAGGGATTGGCGGCGGCGATGAGGAGGAAGCGGCAGGGATAACGGATATGGGCGTTGGCGCGGGCGACCATGACGGTGCCGGTCTCGATCGGCTGGCGCAGGGTGTCGAGCACGGTGCGGGGACATTCGGGGAATTCGTCGAGGAAGAGGACGCCGTTGTGGGCAAGGGAGATTTCCCCGGGCTTCGCGCCCCGTCCGCCGCCGACGATGGCTGCCATGCTGGCGGTGTGGTGCGGCTCGCGGAAGGGCCGGTCGCGCGAGATGCCGCCTTCGGTCAGGAGGCCCGCGAGGGAGTGGATCATCGAGGTTTCCAGCGCTTCCGGGGCGGAAAGCGGCGGCAGGATGCCGGGCAGCCGGGCGGCGAGCATGGATTTTCCGCTGCCGGGGGTGCCGACCATGAACAGGTGATGCCGCCCGGCGGCGGCGATTTCCAGCGCGCGTTTGGCGCGTTCCTGGCCCTTCACCTCGCGGAAGTCGCGCGGGCTGGCTTCGCGGACCACTTCGCCCGCTTCGGCGGGGGTCAGCGGGCTGCGGCCGGTGTAGTGGTGCAGCACCTCGTCCAGCGAGGCGGCGGCGAGCACCTGCGTCGCGCCGACCCAGGCGGCCTCGGCCCCGCAGGCTTTCGGGCAGAGGAGCGCGCGGTCCTCGACGGCGGCGGCCATCGCGGCGGGCAGCGCACCGGCGACGGGCACGAGGCGGCCGTCGAGCGACAGCTCGCCAAGCGCGACGGTGCCTTCGACGTCCTCGCGCGGGATGATCTCCAGCGCGGCGAGGAGAGCGACGGCGATGGGGAGGTCGAAATGCGAGCCTTCCTTGGGCAGGTCGGCGGGCGACAGGTTGACGGTGATCCGCTTGGCTGGCAGCGCGATGGACAGCGCCTGAAGGGCGGCGCGGACCCGTTCCTTGGCCTCGGTCACCGCCTTGTCGGGCAGGCCGACGAGGGTGAAGGAGGGCGAGCCGGGGGAGACGGCGCATTGCACCTCGACCAGGCGGGCCTCGACGCCTTCGAAGGCGACGGTATAGGCGCGGGCGGTCATCCGGCGCGCCCGGAGGTCGGGGCGGTTATTGAATCGAGCGCGTTCCGCGCAAGTCTTTTGTCTCGCGTTTGTGCGTGAAGGACGCACAAACGCTCGGCGTTTGCCTCCGGCGGGGATATTTGCGGACAGAAAATGTGCCGCGTAGTTCTGGACTGGCCCATGCGCCCCACCCGATTCACCTTGGTTAACGGGTAGGGCGAAATGGTTTACGAGTGGTAAAGCGCCATGAACTTCGGCCAGGCCTCGGCGTCGGCCAGGGTCTTGTCGCGGCAGAAGGCGTTGCAGAAGCCGAAGCGGCGACCGAAGAGGTCGAGCGCGTGGGTGACCGGCTTGCCGGAATAGGGGCAGGCGGTGTTCACGGTGTCGTCGCAGGGGGCGGCCTTGGCGGGCAGCGGCACCGGGCCGGGCCAGTCGCGCCGGGGATAGTCGCGCCGGTAGAACTCCTGATCGGCGCCGTCGACCATGCCCATCGCGCGCCAGCGGCGGAAGCTGGGATGGGCGAGATGGGCGTTGACGTAGAGCATCGCCTGCGCGCCGACCGGCAGGTTGTAGGTGGCGATGCGGCTGGCGACGGGGGCGAAGAAGGCATCCGCCGCGGAATAGGCGCCGCAGAGCCAAGGGGCTGTCGAGCGCGTGGTCTCGCGCGCCCAAGACCAGAGGGTTTCGAGGCGGGCGAGGTCTTTCAGCACCTCCTCGGGTGGCTGGCAGTCGGTGTAACTGACGCGCAGATTCATCGGGCAATGGGAGCGCAGGGCGGTGAAGCCCGCGTGCATCTCGGCAGCCAGCACGCGGGCGGTGGCGCGGGCGTGGGGATCGCTGGGCCAGAGGCCCGCATCGGGGTGGCGGGTCGCGAGTTCCTCGGCGATGGCGATGGTTTCGGGGACGACCGCGCCGTCGGGCGTGCGCATCGTGGGGGCAGTGCGGGCGGGGAAGTAGTCCTTCAGCACCGTGGCAAGCTCGTCGGTGTAGAGCCGGGCGGAATGGGAGCGGACGGGTAGGCCGAAGGCGTCGAAGAGGAGCCAGCCGCGCAAGGACCAGCTGGAATAGCCGCGGTCGCCGATCACGAGGTCATAGGTCATGGGTCTTGTCCTTTTCCCGCATCTGACCCCGTGCGGGCGGCAAGGGGAAACGAAGAATTGTGGGCAGGTCCATCACGGACGGTGATTGATCAAAAATACCTTCGGCGGGGCAAGGGTGAGGGTGGTCACGGAGAGATTGTCGATCCGGTGGGCGAAGGCGGCTTCAGGGGAGAGCCGCTCGGCCCGTTGCAGCGCCGCGACGATGGGCCCGAAATGGGCGACGACGATGATGTCGGGGGCGGTGCCCTGCAGGCGGTCGAGGGCGGCCCAGCTGCGGGTGGTCAGGGCATTCCAGCTTTCGCCGCCGGGGGGGGCGATGTCGCCGGGGGTTTCCCAGAAGGCGCGGATGCGGGTGGGATCTTCAGCCTCGATCTCGGCGAAGGCGCGGGTTTCCCACTGGCCGAAATGCATCTCGCGGAGAGCCGGATCATGGGCCAGGCGGGGGCGGGCGCCCAGGGCGTCGGCGGTGGCGATGGCGCGGGAAAGGTCGGAGGAGATCACCGGGGCACCCGTCGGCAGGTGGGCCGCGAGACGCTCAAGCGCGGCGGAATCGGACAGATCGGCGGGAAGGTCGGTCCAGCCGATCATCGCCCTGGCATGGGTGGGCCCGTGGCGGACGAGCCAGAACCGGGTCACGGCAACTGGCCCTTCAGCACCATCGGCAGGCCCGCGATCACCGTGACGACCAAAGCCGACACCGCGGCAAGGCGCTGGTTCAGCCGACCCTGTTCATCGCGGAAGCGGCGGGCGAGCGCGTTCTCGGGAACAATTCCCCAGCCGGTCTCGTTGCTGACGATGACGACCGGGGCCGGGCAGGCGGCGAGGGCAGCAAGGAGCCGTGCGGTTTCGGCGCCAAGGTCGGCCTCGGCAAGGAACTGGTTCGTGAGCCAGAGCGTTGCGCAGTCGACAAGGACGGCCTCGTCGGGCTGCGCCTCGGCCAGGGCGGCGGCGAGGTCGAGCGGGGCCTCGACCGTGGTCCAGGCGGCGCCCCGGTCCTGGCGGTGGCGGGCGATACGGTCGCGCATCTCGTCGTCCCAGGCTTCGGCGGTGGCGATGTAGCGCCGGGGCCGGGCGGAGGCGGTGACGAGAGCTTCGGCGAAGGCGGACTTGCCGGACCGGGCGCCGCCGACGACGAGGGCAAGGGGCGGAAGTGATCCGGTCACGGGCGGGCCTCGTAGAAGCAAGAGCGGCAGGCGTTGCCGCCGAAGCGGGAAGATCTGGAGGTGGTCATGGCACTGGACGGATATATCGGCCCGAACGTCGCGAGCCAAGCGCGGAAGGCAGAACTGCTGGATGCCGAGACCGAAGCCCGGCTGGCGCGGGCCTGGCGCGATGCCCGCGACGAACGGGCGCTGCACCGGCTGATCACGGCCTACATGCGGCTGGCGATCAGCATGGCCGCCCGCTTCCGCCGCTATGGCGCGCCGATGAACGACCTGATCCAGGAGGCCAGTCTCGGGCTGATGAAGGCCGCCGACAAGTTCGATCCCGACCGGGGCGTGCGGTTTTCCACCTATGCGGTCTGGTGGATCAAGGCGGGCATCCAGGACTATGTGATGCGCAACTGGTCGATGGTGCGGACGGGGTCGACCTCCAGCCAAAAGTCGTTGTTCTTCAACCTGCGCCGGGTGCAGGCGAAGCTGGAGCGCGAGGCGGCTGAACGCGGCGAACCCCTGGACCAGACCAGGCTGCGCCAGCGGGTCGCCGAGGAACTGGGGGTTCCTCTGGCCGATGTCGAGATGATGGAGGGACGGCTTTCGGGCTCGGACTATTCGCTGAACGCGATGCAGGGCGCGGCCGAGGATGGCCACGAATGGATCGACGCGCTGGAGGACGAAAGCGTCCAGGCGGCCGAGGCAGTGGCGGGCGCGCATGACGCGGACCTGCTGCGCAGTTGGCTGGCGCAGGCGCTTCTGGGCTTGAACCCGCGTGAACGCTACATCGTGGCCGAGCGCAAGCTGAAGCACGAGGGGCGGACGCTGGAAAGCCTCGGCGCAGAGCTGGGCCTGTCGAAAGAGCGGGTGCGCCAGCTGGAAGCGGCGGCCTTCGCCAAGATGCGCCGGTCGCTGGAAGGTCAGTCGCGCGAGCTGCACCATTTCCTTGCCTGATCTCCGGGTTCGGACGACTTTCGAATCGAGCGCTGACGCGCAAGCCTTTCAGGTCGCCTGCGCGCCGTCGCGGTTGGCTCCGCAGTGCGCGCCGCGCGGGGATATTTGGGCCAGTATGAAAGCCGGTGCGGGGTGTTGAGTTTGCCCCCGGCGGACCCTACACCTGACGGCAGGCCTTGACGGAGGACCTGCCGATGCTGGCGGACAAGCGCATTCTTCTGATCATCGGCGGCGGCATCGCGGCCTACAAGGCGCTGGACCTGATCCGGCGTCTGCGCGAGCGCGGAGCCTCGGTTCGGGCGGTGATGACGGCGGCGGCGCAGCAGTTCGTCACGCCGCTGTCGGTGGGGGCGCTGACGGCGGATCATGTCTTCACCGATCTGTTCGACCGGCAGGACGAGCAGGACGTGGGCCATATCCGGCTCGCGCGCGAGGCCGACCTGATCGTGGTGGCCCCGGCGACGGCGGACCTGATGGCGAAGCTGGCGCAGGGGTTGGCGGGCGATCTGGCCAGTGCGGTCCTCTTGGCGACCGACAAGCCGGTGCTGATGGCCCCGGCGATGAACCCGCGGATGTGGGCGCATCCGGCGACCCGGCGCAACCAGGCGCAGCTTCTGGCGGACGGGGTTCGGTTCGTCGGGCCGGGTCGCGGCGAGATGGCGGAAAGCGGCGAGGCGGGCGAGGGGCGCATGGCCGAACCGCTGGAGATCGTCGCGGCTGTCGAGGCGGCTCTTGGCAAGGGTCTCCTTGCAGGCAGGCATGTGCTGGTGACGTCAGGCCCGACCCATGAACCCATTGATCCCGTGCGCTATATCGCCAACCGCTCTTCCGGTGCGCAGGGCACGGCGCTGGCCGCCGCGCTGCGCGATCTGGGGGCAAAGGTGACCTTCGTGACCGGCCCGGCGACCGTTCCGCCCCCAGCCGGCGTGACGGTGGTCCGGGTGGAAACTGCGCGCGAGATGGCTTTGGCGGTGGAGGCGGCGCTCCCTGCGGATGCGGCGGTGATGGCGGCGGCGGTGGCGGATTGGCGGGTGGCCAATGCGAGCGGCCAGAAGCTGAAGAAGGATGGCTCCGGCAAGGCCCCGGCGCTGGACTTCGCCGAGAACCCGGACATTCTGGCGACCGTCTCGAAGGGGCCGATGCGACCCCGGCTGGTGGTGGGCTTTGCGGCCGAGACGACGGATGTCGTCGCCCATGCCACCGCCAAGCGGGCGCGCAAGGGCTGCGACTGGATCGTGGCGAACGATGTGTCCCCGGCGACGGGGATCATGGGCGGGGCGGAGAATGCGGTCGTGCTGATTTCCGAGGCGGGGGCGGAGGAATGGCCCCGGATGCGCAAGGACGAGGTGGCGCGGAAGCTGGCGGCGCGGATTGCCGAGGCGTTGCGCTAGGGGCTGCTGGCGGAGCCTCCGGCGGGGATATTTGGGCAAAGATGAAAGGGCGGGCGATGGGTCCTGTGGTGCAGGTGCTGTGGGAGGACTGGGCCGACCGGAACCTGCCCTTGCCGGCCTACCAGACGGCGGGGGCGGCGGGGGCGGACCTTTGCGCGAACTTTCCGCCCGAAGGGCGCGAGACGGGGCTGGTGCTGGCGCCGATGCAGCGGGCGATCTGTCCGACGGGGATCCGGGTGGCGATCCCGGAGGGCTATGAGATGCAGGTGCGGCCCCGGTCGGGGCTGGCGTCGAAGCACGGGATCACACTGCCGAACACGCCCGGCACCATCGACAGCGATTATCGCGGGCCGCTCGGGGTGTCGCTGATCAACCTCGGGACCGAACCCTACACGGTGCGGCACGGCGACCGGGTGGCGCAGGCGGTGGTGGCGCCGGTGGTGCAGGCGGGCTTCACGGTGGTGGAAGCGCTGGACGAGACGGCGCGGGGGGCGGGCGGGTTCGGGTCGACCGGTTTCGGGGCGGCGCGGGGCTGAGGATGGGCTGGATGGTCTTCATCAGCAAGTTCGGGATTCTCGCCTTCCCGGTGATCGCGATCCTCGGCTGGCATCGGGGTTGGCCGCGCCGGAAGACCTATGCGCTGATGGCCGGGGCTTGGGGGATCGTCTTCCTAGTCTCGATCTACGGTCCTGCCGGTGACGACGCGGTCGGCTGGCGCAACTTCTGGATCATCTTCGCGCTGATCGGGGGGGCTGCCATCCTCTATGGCGAGGCGGTGCGGTTCCTGCGGCGGCGGAAGGTTCCGGTGGAAGCGCCCCCGACGGGAGCCTTCCGCGAGGCGGAGCTGGATCGCTATGCCCGCCACATCATCCTGAGAGAGATCGGGGGGCCGGGGCAGAAGCGACTGAAGGCGGCGAAGGTGCTGGTCGTGGGGGCGGGGGGGCTGGGGTCTCCGGTCCTGCTGTACCTCGCGGCGGCGGGGGTGGGGGTGATCGGGGTGATCGACGATGATATGGTGGAGGGGTCGAACCTGCAGCGGCAGGTGATCCACAGCGACGGGCGGATCGGGATGCCGAAGGTCTTCTCGGCGGAGGCCGCGATGCGGGCGCTGAACCCGTTCGTCGAGGTCAGGCCCTATCATCGGCGGCTGACCGGGGAGATCGCGGTCGATCTGGTCCGGGACTACGATCTGGTGCTGGACGGGACCGACGATTTCGACACCCGCTATCTGGTCAACCGGGCCTGCGTTGCCGCCGGGGTGCCCTTGATCAGCGGGGCGATCACGCAGTGGGAGGGGCAGGTGTCGCTGTTCGACCCCGCAAGTGGGGGGCCGTGCTATGCCTGCGTCTTCCCGGTGAAGCCTGCCCCCGGTCTGGTGCCGACCTGCGCCGAGGCGGGGGTGGCGGCACCGCTGCCGGGGGTCATCGGCTCCATCATGGCGATGGAGGCGGTCAAGTGGGTCGCCGGGGCGGGGGAGGGGCTGGCGGGGCGGCTCATGATCTTCGACGGGCTTTACATGGAGGCCCGGGTGATCGGGGTGAAGAAACGGGCGGACTGCGAGGTCTGCGGCGGGCGGCAGTGAGCGGTGTCCACGGTGGACAGATTTTTCGGGCATTTGATTTCAATGGCTTGCTTGCGGGCGTTCAGGATTGGTTAACTTTTTGGCATGGTGGGTTGGCACCCGCACTACGGAAGCGGAGTGGTCTTGGACCCTGGAGAGTGAGACTGAGGCTGAAGCGCCGTTCTACCCAAGAGTTCACATGGGCGACTTCATCCGACGGCCTTGAGCGGATGCATCGTATCGGTGCGCTGTAGCGTACCCTACGTTCGAAAGAGAGTCGGGGTGAACCCCGACCTACGGGGTCACGGCGAGGATCTCCGGGGCGAGAAGGTCGGCCAGGTCGAGGAGAATGTCCTCGCGTCCTCGGTCGGCGAGGAGCTGGATGCCGATGGGGTGAGTCTGGATGCGGCCCGTGGTGACGGTCAGGCCGGGGAGGCCCATGAACGGGGGCGCGATCTGGGGCATCTGAGCCTCGATCACTTCGGCGAAAGCCTGCGGCGACGTGGTGTCGTAGTGATCGAGGAAGGGCAGGCGGGCGGAGACCGGGGTCAGGAGGACCGGCCAGTCGGCGAAGAAGCCGCGCCAGAGCCGGGCAAGTCGGGCGCGGGATTGCAGCGCCCTCATGAAGCTTTCCAGCGTCGGCGCGGGGGCGAGTTTCGTCAGTTCGCGGTGGACGAAGCTGGCGTCGGGGTCGGCCTCGCGGGCCACGGCATCGGCGCCGCCGAGGCCGAATTCGGAGAGCCAGAGGGTGAGTTGCAACTCCATCGCCTCGCGGAACGGGGGGAGGGCGGGGGTGCCGATTTCCCAGCCTGCTGCTTCGAGGCTGCGGGCGGCGGCGGTCAGGGCGTCCTGGATCGCCGGGTCGGTGTCGAGGCCGTCGGGAGTGAGGGCGAGGGCGGCGCGCTTGGCATAAGGCGTGGGGATGGCGGGGGTCCACCAGGGGTCGCGCTTGTCGGGCTGCGAGAGCGCGGTGAGGCCGAGGCGCAGGTCGGCGGCGGAGCGGGCGAGGGGGCCAGAGACGGCCATCAACTGCCCGCCGATCAGGCGGTCCCCGGCGGTGGCGTTGAAGGCGGGGACGCGGCCGAGGCCGGGGCGGAGGCCGTGGATGCCGCAGGCATAGGCGGGATAGCGGATCGACCCGGCGATGTCGGTGCCGTGGCCGATGGCGCCGAGGCCTGCGGCGGTGGCGGAGGCCGCGCCGCCGGAGGAGCCGCCTGGAGTGAGGGCGGGGAAGGCGGGGTTCTTCGTTGAGCCGTGCAGCGAGTTGCGGGTGAACCAGCGGAGCGAGAAGGCGGGCGTGTTGGTGCGTCCGACGATCACCGCCCCGGCGCGGCGGAGGTTCGCGACGGGCGGGCTGTCTTCCTGCGCGATCAGGTCCTGCTGGATGCGCAAGCCGTTGGTGGTGGCGAAGCCCGCCTGGTCGATGTTGACCTTGACGGTAACGGGGACACCCGCAAGGGGGCCGGGGTCCTCGCCTTTGGCGATCCGGGTGTCGAGGGCGCGGGCCTCGCTCAGCGCGTCTTCGTCGCGACGCTGGACGATGGCATTGAGGCCGGGGTTCAGCCGGTCGATCCGGGCGAGGGTGGCGCGGGTTGCCTCCTCTGCCGAAAGCTGACGGGCGCGGATCATGGCGGCAAGGGCAGCGGCGGTGAGGGTTGCGGGGTCCATCGGAGGCTCCTTTGCCGGGAGGGTGGACCGGAATCGGGGCGCGGGGAAGGGGTCAGGTCGCGCCAGGCCCGGGGGAAAGCGCAAGGTGCCTCCGCCGGGAGTACTTGCACAGGTGCAAGGCGCAGGGTGGTGGCATCACCCTGCCGGGGCGGGAGGGGATTTCGCCTGGCTTGTCAGCCCATCCGGTAGCTTGACGCGGTGACGCCGCCGAAGAGGTCGGTGTCGTGGTAGACCATTTGGGCCGGTTCGCCCTCTGCCGCACCAAGCGCCGCGAAGAGTGGGACGAAATGGTCTTCCTGCGCGTGGCACACTCGGGCGTAGGGGGCGTCTTCCCAGTGGATCAGCCGGTTCGTGCGGTCGGCGGGCGCGGCGGCCATCGTCTCGGCGAGCCAGGCGTCGAACGCCTCGGACGGGACTTTCGCTTGCGGCCCGAAGAGGCGGAGGTTGTGGTAGGAGAGGCCAGAGCCGACGATCAGCACGCCCTCATCGCGCAGGGGGGCGAGGGCGCGGCCAAGGGCGAAGTGCTCGGCGGGGCTGTAGCCCTTGCGAAGCGAGACCTGGAAGACCGGGACGGATGCGTCGGGATACATGACATAGGCCGGGACGAAGCAGCCGTGGTCGAAGCCCTGGTTGGGGTCGAGCCGGACGGGGAGGCCTGCCGCCGCGATCAGGTCGGCGGCTTTTCGGGCGAGGTCGGGGGCGCCCGGGGCAGGGTATTTGATCTGGAAGGTATGGGCCGGGAAGCCGTGGTAGTCATAGACCATCGGCGGGTTCGCACTGGTCATGACGGCGAAGCTGTCGTCCTCCCAATGGCCGGAGATCATCAGGATCGCCTTCGGGCGTTCGGGCAGGTCCTTGACCATCTGGGTGAAGCTGGCTTCGAGGTTGGCGAACATCGCGCGCCAGTCGGGCATCCAGGGCCAGGGACCGCCGCCGTGGCTGATGAAATAGGTGGGCATGCGGGTCATCGGGGCCTCCCTTGTTGCGATGAAGGTGAGGGAGGTGACGGGTTCGCGCAACTCTGCATTCGGCGGGCCGTCGGTGCGGGGGTGCACAGGGCGGGGCCGGGTTGCAAGCGGGGCGGCCTGTCGGCATAGTCGGGCAAAACCAACGGGAGCCTGACCGATGAAACTGACCGCTGCCGCCCTTCTGGGCCTTGCCACGCTTGCCGCGCCCGCCCTGGCGCAGGACCTGCCCGACCTCGCGGGCAAGGAAGTCGTGGTCGTGACCGAAAACGCCTATCCGCCGCTGCAGTTCCTGGACAAGTCCGGCGCGGCGGTGGGCTGGGAATATGACGCGATGGCGGAAATCGCCAAGCGGCTGAACATGGTGGTGAAATACGAGAACACCAGCTGGGACGCGATGATCCCGGCGGTGTCGGAGGGCCAGTACGACATCGGGATGACCGGCATCACCATCAAGGACGAGCGCAAGGAAAAGGTCGATTTCTCCGATCCCTACATGCGGTCCGAGATGCTGATGATCGTGCGCGGGGATGAGAGCCGGTTCACCGATGCCGCGTCGTTTGCGGCGATCCCGGAACTGCTGATCTCGGCCCAGCCGGGGACCTCGCCCTTCTATGCGGCGGTCTACAACATCCTGGACGGCAACGAGGAAAACCCCCGGATCATCAAGTTCGAGACCTTCGGCGCGGGGCTCGAGGCGCTGAAGGCGGGCGACGTGGACCTGACGCTGTCGGATTCGACGGCGGCGAACGGCTATGTCGCGGCCTCGAACGGCGGGTTGAAGATCGTGGGCGAGCCGCTGGCCTCGGAGGATTTCGGCTTCATCTTCCCGAAAGGGTCCGAGCTGGTGGCACCGGTCAATGCGGCGATTGCCAGCATGAAGGCGGACGGCACGCTGGATGCGCTGAACCAGAAGTGGTTCGTCGACTACAAGATGGGCGAGTGAAAGGCCGCCCCCGGGGTCTGATCCGGGGGCACCCTGATGACCCCCAACGCCGAACCCGAGAAGGACTTTCCCTGGTGGCTGGTGATCCTTGCGGTCACCGGCCTCTGGCTTCTGTACGAGATGCTGTCGGACGAGGTCTATGCCGGGGCGCTCAGGGTGCTGTCGAAGGGGCTGGCGGTCACGCTTCTGGTGGCGGTGGTGGCCTATCTGGGGGCCTGCGCCATCGGGCTGGGGCTGGCGGTGATGGGGATGTCGAAGCGCATCGTCCTGCGGCAGGCGGCGCGGCTTTACATCGAGGTGATGCGGGGCGTGCCGATCATCGTGCTGCTTCTGTATGTGGCCTTCGTGCTGGTGCCGGCGGTGGTCGCGGCGGTGAACTGGATGGGCGGCGCCGATCTGGTGCGCACGCGGGACGTGCCGCTGCTGTACCGGGCGGTGCTGGCGCTGATGCTGGCCTATTCGGCCTTCCTGGCCGAGATCTTCCGGGCGGGCCTGCAAGCGGTGGACAAGGGCCAGGTCGAGGCGGCGATGGCGCTGGGGCTGAACGGCTGGCAGAGGTTCCGGCATGTTCGATTTCCGCAAGCCTTCCGGCTGATCCTGCCGCCTCTCGGCAACGATTTTGTGGCAATGGTGAAAGACAGCTCGTTGGTGGCGGTGCTGGGGGTTACCGATGTGGCGCAGTTGGCCAAGGTCACGGCGGCGGGGAACTTCCGCTATTTCGAGACCTATAACGTGGCGGCCTTCCTCTATCTGGTGATGACCATCGGCTTGTCGCTCCTCCTTCGCCGGTTCGAGACCCGGATGCGGTCGCGCGGGCGGGACGCTTCGTGAATTGAGCGCTGGCGCGCGAAGACCTTTTGTCTCGTCGTCGGGCTTCGCCTCCTCCTCGGTCGCTTGGGGGTTTTCCACCCCCAAACCCCCGGAGGATATTTGGGCAAATGTGAAAGAGCATGGGTGGACCTTCGGAAAGGGCGCGCCTAGCTTTCCGGGCAAAGGAGATTTCCGATGAGCGTGCTTCTGGACAAGTGGGATACGCCGTTCGGCCTGCCGCCCTTCGCCCGCATCCGGGACGAGGATTTCGGGCCCGCCTTCGATGAAGCGCTGGTGCGCGCCCGGGCGGCGATCCAGGCGATTGCCGAGGGCCCGGGGGCATCGTTCCCGGAGGTGATCGAGGCGCTGGAACTGGCGGAGGGCGATCTCGACCGGGTGTCGGGGGTGTTCTACAATCTGGCGGGGGCCGACAGCACGGACGCGCGCGAGGCGCTGATGCGGGATCTGGCGCCGAAGATGTCGGCCTTTTCCAGCGAAGTGACCAACAACAAGGCGCTTTGGTCGAAGATCGAGGCTTTGTGGCAGGGGCGCGAGGGGTTGGGACTGACCCCGGAACAGGCCCGCGTGCTGGAGCTTTACCGGCAGATGTTTGTCCGCTCCGGCGCGGCGCTGGAGGGGGCGGAGGCCGAGCGCCTGACCGCCGTCAAGGCGCGGCTGGCGGTTCTTGGCACGCAGTTCGGGCAGAACCTGCTGGCGGACGAGCGGACCTGGGTCATGGAATTATCCGAGGCCGATCTGGCGGCGCTGCCGGGCTTCGTGCAGGATGCAGCGCGCGGGGCGGGAGCGGAAAAGGGGCTGGGACCGGTGGTCACGCTGAACCGCTCGCTCATCGTGCCGGTCCTGCAATTCTCGCCGAACCGGGTCTTGCGCGAGAAGGCCTATGAGGCCTGGGTCGCGCGCGGGGCCAATGGCGGGGCGACCGACAACCGGGCGATTGCGGCGGAAATCCTTGCGCTGCGGGCGGAGCGGGCGCATCTCCTGGGCTACGCGGATTTCGCCGCCTTCAAGCTGGAACCCGAGATGGCGAAGATGCCGCAGGCGGTGCGCGACCTGTTGATGCGGGTCTGGCAACCGGCGCGGGCCAAGGCGGTGGCGGACGGGGCGGTGCTGGAGGCCATGCTGAAGGCGGACGGGTTCACTGGCCCGCTGGAGCCCTGGGACTGGCGCTATTACAGCGAGAAGCGGCGCAAGGCCGAGCACGACCTGGATGAGGCGGCGCTGAAGCCCTACCTGTCGCTTGACGCCATGCTGGGCGCGATGTTCGACTGTGCGACGCGGCTTTTCCATCTGGAGTTCCGCGAGATCGACGGGCCGTTCTATCACCCCGACGTGCGGGGCTGGGAGGTGACGCGGGGCGGCGCCCATGTTGCGGTCTTTCTTGGCGACTATTTCGCGCGCGGGTCCAAACGGTCGGGCGCCTGGTGTTCGGCGATCCGGGGGCAGCGGAAGCTCGGCGGCGAGCAGCGGCCCGTGGTCGTCAACGTCTGCAACTTCGCCAAGGGCGACCCGTGCCTCTTGTCCTATGACGATGCGCGGACGCTGTTCCACGAATTCGGCCATGCGCTGCACCAGATGCTGTCGGATGTGACCTACGGCTTCATCAGCGGCACATCGGTCGCGCGGGACTTCGTGGAACTGCCGAGCCAGCTTTACGAACACTGGCTGGAGGTGCCCGAAGTGCTGGAGGCGCATGCGAAACATTTCCAGACCGGAGAGCCGATGCCCGCCGACATGTTGCAGCGGCTGCTGGATGCGGGGACCTATGACCAGGGCTTCGCCACGGTGGAATTCGTGGCCAGCGCGATGGTCGACCTGGAGTTCCACACCGGCGCCCCTCCTGCCGACCCGATGCAGAAGCAGGCGGAGGTGCTGGAAACCCTGGGGATGCCCCGCGCGATCCGGATGCGCCACGCCACCCCGCATTTCGCGCATGTGTTCAGCGGCGACGGCTATTCCAGCGGCTATTACAGCTATATGTGGTCGGAAGTGATGGATGCCGATGCCTTCGCGGCCTTCGAGGAGACCGGGGATGCCTTCGACCCGGCAACCGCCGCCCGGCTGGAGGAGTTCATCCTGTCGGCGGGCGGGTCCGAGGATGCCGAGGCGCTGTATCTGAAGTTCCGGGGCCGGATGCCGGGGGTGGAACCGCTTCTGAAGGGGCGGGGTTTGCTGGAACCGGCGTGATCCCGTGGAGGCGTGAGTGGAGCTGTTCGAGACCTGGAATTCCGAGGAAGCGCTGTCGCATCTCATCTCGCTGGTGGTCGCCTATCTGCTGGCGCTGCCGATCGGCTGGAACCGCGAACGCGAGGAGCGCAGCGCGGGGTTGCGCACCTTTCCGCTGGTGTCGATGGCGGCCTGTGGCTTCGTGATGATCGCCATCGAGGTGCTGGGGGCCGGATCGGAACAGCATTCGCGCATCCTGGAGGGGCTGATCACCGGGATCGGTTTTGTCGGCGGCGGGGCGATCCTGAAGCAGGGCGACCGGGCCAAGGGCACGGCGACGGCGGCAAGCCTGTGGGCCACGGGGGCGATGGGGGCGGCGGTGGGCTATGGCCAGCTCGACATCGCGGTGATCCTCAGCCTTGCGACGGTCTTCACGCTGGTGGCGCTGACACCCTTGCGGAAGGTGGCGCAGGAGCATGGCAGCTTTGACGACGATGCGGCCTGAACCCTAGCGGCGGAGCGCGCCGGGCGGCTGGCCGAACCTGGCGCGGAAGGCGCGTGACAGGGTCGAGGGGCTGGAAAAGCCGGTGCGCAGGGCGACATCGGCAAGCGGATGCGTCGTGTCGGTCAGCATCCGGCGGGCGGCTTGCAGGCGCAGGTCAAGCGCATGGGCGGCGGGGGTGGTCCCCAGCGCGGCGCGGAACAGCGATTCCAGGCGGCGGGGGGAGAGGCCGACGGCTTCCGCCGTCTCCGCCGCCGTCTCCGGCAGGTCGATCCGCGCCTCCATCCGCGCCAGCGCCTGTGCGACCCGGGGGTCGAGCGCGGGGTCGCGGGCCTCGGCGATCTGGGGCTCATGGCCGTTGCGGACGGTGGCGAGGAAGCTGGCGGCGACCTGCCGGGCCAAAGCGGCCCCGTGGCGCGCGCGGATCAGGTGCAGCATGAAATCGGCGGCGGGGGCGGCACCGGAGATGGTCACCCGGTTGCGGTCGATCACGAAGCGGTCGGGGACGACGTCGATGTCGGGATGGCTGGCGGCAAGGTCTTCGAGGTCTTCCCAGTGGACGGTCGCACGGTAGCCGTCGAGCAGCCCCGCCCGCGCCAGCACCCAGGGCGCGGCGTCGATGCCGCCGACCAACCCGAAGCGGGGGGCGATGCGGCGGAGGTCGTGGATCAGCGGGCGGGTGGCGACTTCGGCGAGGCGGTAGCCGGCGACGGTGATCAGCGCTTCGGCTCCGACGGCGTGGGCGAGGGGGCCGGAGGAGGGCAGTTCGATGCCGCAGGTCAGGGGAACGGGGGTGCCGTCGGGGGAAACCACACGCCAGCGGTAGGCCTCGTGCCCAAGCTGGCGGTTGGCGTTGCGCAGGGGGTCGAGGGCGGAGGCGACTTCGAGGATCGAGGCTTGCGGCAGGACGAGGAGCGCGATGGTCAGGGGATCGCGCGAGGGTTGGAAGATGGCATTTTCCGTCATGCAGATTTCGTAATCTGCAAAGCGCGGGCTGGCAAGCGGGCTATGGTGGGGCAGCACATCGGGGGAGGCCACCATGCCGCTGAACATGAACAAGGAAGTCTTCATCACCTGCGCCGTCACCGGCTCGGGCGGCACGCAGGACCGCTCGCCGCATGTTCCGCGCAGCCCGAAGCAGATCGCCGAAAGCGCCATTGCCGCGGCCAAGGCGGGGGCGGCGGTGGTGCATTGCCATGTGCGGGACCCGGAGACGGGGAAGCCCTCGCGCAAGCTGGAATACTACCGCGAAGTCACCGACCGCATCCGCGACAGCGACACCGACGTGGTGCTGAACCTGACCGCCGGGATGGGCGGCGACATGATGTTCGACGGCACCGAACAGATGGACCGGATGGCGGCCCACTCCGACATGTGCGGCGCGGCAGAGCGGGTGGCGCATATCGTCGAATGCCTGCCGGAGATCTGCACGCTCGACTGTGGCACGATGAACTTCAACGAAGCCGACTATGTGATGGTCAACACGCCGGGGATGCTGCGCGACATGGGCCGCAGGATGGCGGCGGCGGGTGTGCGGATCGAGATCGAGGCGTTTGACACCGGGCATCTGTGGCTGGCGAAGGAGCTGGTCAAGGAAGGCGTGATCCCGGAGCCGGTGCTGGTGCAGCTCTGCATGGGCGTGCCGTGGGGCGCGCCGGACGATCTGAACACCTTCATGGCGATGGTGAACAACGTGCCCGCGGGCTGGCATTTCAGCGCCTTCGGTCTGGGCCGGAACGAGATGGCCTATGTGGCAGCGGCGACGCTCGCGGGTGGCAACGTTCGGGTGGGGCTGGAGGACAACCTCTGGCTCGACAAGGGCGTGCTGGCGACCAACGCGCAGCTGGTGGAGCGCGCCACGACCATCATCGAGAACATGGGCGCCCGAGTGATCACCCCGGCGGAAGTGCGGGCGAAGCTGAAGCTGGAGAAGCGGGCGCCGGTGGCGAAGGGAGGATCGTCTGGCTGATTGCAACGCTGGCCTTGGTGGCTTGTGTTGAAAAGCCACCCTCCGGGCCGCAGGGCAAGCCGCTGACCAAGGCCGAGCGGGCGGAATGCCTGATGCAGGGCGGCAGGGTCGGGCGCGGCGGGCTTTTGCCGGACGAGGTCTGCTTCCTGCCGGAAGCGGACGCGGGCAAGGCCTGCACCAAGAAATCCGACTGCGAGGGCATGTGTCTGGCCGATACGCGGACCTGCTCTCCGGTCACGCCGATGTTCGGCTGCTTCGAGTTCCTGGACGAATCCGGCCAGAGGGTCGGCATCTGCATTGACTGAGGGGAAGAAAATGGCGCGCAAGGCGGCAATCATCGGGGGCGGGGTTATCGGCGGCGGCTGGGCCGCGCGGTTCCTTCTGAACGGCTGGGACGTGGGGGTCTTCGATCCCGACCCGCAGGCGGAGCGCAAGATCGCCGAGGTGCTGGCCAACGCCCGCGCCGCGCTGCCCGCGCTTTCCGACGTGCCGATGCCGAAGGAAGGCAAGCTGACCTTCCACGGCACCATCGGCGAGGCGGTCGAGGGCGCGGAATATGTGCAGGAATCGGTCAGCGAACGGATCGAGTTGAAGCACAAGGTCTATGCCCAGTTGCAGCAGGCCAATCCCGGCGTTCTGATCGGCTCCTCGACCAGCGGGTTCAAGGCCAGCGACCTGCAGAAGGGTTCACCTGCGCCCGAGAACATCATCGTCGCGCATCCGTTCAACCCGGTCTACCTGCTGCCGTTGTCCGAGGTTTCGGGGTCCAAGAAGAACACGCCGGAGACGGTGGAAAAGACCGTGCAGATCATGAAGGACATCGGGATGTTCCCGCTGGTGATCCGGCATGAGATCGACGCCTTCCTCGGCAACCGCTTCCTGGAGGCGGTCTGGCGCGAGGCGCTCTGGATGCTGAAGGACGGCATCGCCACCACCGAGGAGATCGACGAGGCGATCCGCATGGGCTTCGGCCTGCGCTGGGGCCAGATGGGCCTGTTCGAGACCTACCGCATCGCCGGGGGCGAGGCCGGGATGAAGCATTTCATGGCCCAGTTCGGCCCGGCGCTGAAATGGCCCTGGTCCAAGCTGATGGACGTGCCGGAGTTCAACGACGAACTCGTCGATCTGGTGGCAGGCCAGTCCGACGCGCAGTCCGGCATGTATGGCATCCGCGAGCTGGAACGCATCCGCGACCGCAACCTCGTGGGCTTCCTGCGCAGCCTGAAGGAGCGTGACTGGGGCGCAGGGCGCGTGCTGAAGGAGCATGACGAGCGCCGGGCGGCGGCCTTCCATGCCGAGGTGGCGAAGGGCCTCGACACCGGCGCGAAGGCCGCGCCGCTGGTGATGTGGCAGGGGCAGGTCCTGCCGGGCTGGATCGACTACAACGGCCACATGACCGAAAGCCGTTACTATTTCTGCAACTCGGAGACGGTGGACAACTTCCTGCGCATGATCGGCGCCGGGATGGATTATGTGGCGGCGGGGCACAGCTACTACTCCGCCGAGACGCATATCCGCCATCTGGGCGAGGCCAAGCTGGGCGACCATATCCGGGGCGAATTGCAGATTCTGTCAGCGGACGAAAAGCGTTTCCGCAGCTTCGTCCGCATCATGAAGGGCGATACTTGCGTGGCGACGGTGGAGCAGCTTTGCCTCCACGTCGACATGCAGGCGGGCAAGACCGTCGCCGCTGCCCCCGAGGTCTGGGCAAAGCTGCAAGCCGTCGCCAAAGCCCATGCGGGGCTGCCCCTGCCGGAAGGTGCGGGCCGCGCTGTCGGCCAGAAGAAGGAATAGGACGATGGATTTCGGGCTGACCGAAGAACAGGCGATGATCGTCGAGACGACCCGCGCCTTCGTCGAAACCGAGCTTTACCCGCATGAGCAGATGGTGGAACGCTCGGGCGTCCTGCCGCTGGAACTGATCCGGGAGATCCAGAAGAAGGCAATGGCCGCAGGGCTTTACGCCGCGAACATGCCGGTCGAACTCGGCGGCGCGGGGCTCGATACGCTCTCCTGGCTCCTTTATGAAAAGGAACTGGGCCGCGCGAATTATGCCCTGCACTGGACCTGCGTGGCGCGGCCGTCGAACATCCTTCTGGCCGGGAATGCCGAGCAGCGCGAACGCTACCTGATGCCCTGTATCAGGGGCGAGACCTGGGATTGCCTCGCCATGACCGAGCCCGGCGCAGGGTCGGACCTGCGCGGGATGAAGGCCTCGGCCCGGCAGGACGGCGGCGACTGGGTGCTGAACGGGACCAAGCATTTCATCAGCCATGCCGACCTTGCCGGTTTCGCGATCTGCTTCATGGCGAGCGGCGAGGAGCAGACCCCGCGCGGCCCGAAGAAGCTGATCACGGCGTTCTTTGTCGACAAGGGCACGCCGGGGTTCACGGTGCGGGAAGGGTATCGCAACGTCAGCCACCGCGGCTACACCAATGCCGTGCTGGAGTTCGACGATTGCCGGGTGCCAGTGGCGAACGTGCTGGGAGAGCCGCACAAGGGCTTCGAGGTGGCGAATTCCTGGCTGGGCGCGACACGGCTGCAAGTGGCCTCGACCTGCCTTGGCCGGGCGGAGCGGGCTTTGGGCCATGCGGTGTCCTATGCGGCGGAGCGCAAGCAGTTCGGCCAGCAGATCGGCAAGTTCCAGGGGATCTCGTTCAAGCTGGCCGACATGGCGATGGAGTTGAAGGCGGCGGAATTGTTGACACGGGAAGCCGCCTGGAAATACGACCAGGGCACGGTGACCGAAGCCGACATGTCGATGGCCAAGCTGAAGGCGACCGAGGTGCTGGCCCATATCGCCGACGAGGCGATCCAGATCCACGGCGGGATGGGGTTGATGGACGAGCTGCCGCTGGAACGGATCTGGCGCGACAGCCGGGTCGAGCGGATCTGGGAAGGCACCTCGGAAATCCAGCGGCACATCATCAGCCGCGAATTGCTGAGGGCGGTCGGGGGCTGAACCGTCGGACCGGGGGCCAGCCCCCGGACCCCCGGGATATTTAGGGACGAAGAATGCAGGTCTTTCGAGTTTCCGGTAACCGCGTGTTAACGTTAATGCGCGACTCTGATGACACGGTACAGGCGGGGACGCCGATGACCGTGACGTGGAATGGCACCTCGCTTCGAACTTCGGGGCGAGGTGTTCTCATTCTTCGTCGACAAATATCCCGGGGGTCCGGGGGCTGGCCCCCGGCGGTCGATGCAGCAGAGCGAGGCCGGGCATGAGCCGCCTCGACCGCCTCCTCCGTCCGCGCCACATCGCCGTCCTCGGCGCCGGCTGGGCGCTGAACGTCATCGAGCAGTGCCGCAAGATGGGGTTCAAGGGCCAGGTCTGGCCAGTGCATCCGACCAAGGCGGAAATTGGAGGTCTCAAGGCCTACGCCAGCCTCGCCGACCTGCCCGAAGCCCCCGACGCCACCTTCGTCGGCGTCAACCGTTTCGCCACCATCGACGTGGTGGCCGAGCTTGCCGCGATGGGTGCGGGCGGGGCGATCTGCTTCGCTTCCGGCTGGACCGAGGCGGGCGAGCCGGGGTTGCAGGACAGGCTGGTCGCCGCGGCGGGCGACATGCCGATCCTGGGGCCGAACTGCTACGGCGTGATCAACTACCTCGATGGTGCGCTGCTTTGGCCCGACCAGCATGGCGGGGTGCCGGTCGAGAGTGGCGTGGCGCTGGTCAGCCAGTCCTCGAACATCGTGATCAACCTGGGGATGCAGCAGCGGGGCCTCCCGGTCGCCTATGTCGCCTGTCTGGGCAACGCCGCCGTCGTCGGGCTGGCCGAACTGACCGGCGCGCTGCTGGACGATCCGCGCGTCACGGCCGTCGGCCTTTACATCGAGGGGATCGACGATGCCCCGGCCTTCGCTGCCCTGGCCGAGAAGGCGCGGGCGATGGGCAAGGGGGTGGTGGCGATCAAGTCGGGCAAGACGGAACTTTCCCGCACCGCTGCCGCCAGCCACACCGCCTCTCTGGCCGGAGGGGGCGCGGCCTCCAGCGCCTTCCTGCGCCAGATCGGGGTGGCCGAGGTCAACACGCCCTCCGAGCTGGTCGAGACGCTGAAGATCTTCCACGTCCACGGGCCGCAGATCGGCGCGCGGCTCTGCTCGCTTTCCTGTTCGGGCGGAGAAGCAGGGCTCGTCGCCGACCTCGCCGCGCCCTACGGGATCGACTTTCCCCCCGTGCCGAAAGCCACGCACGACCGGCTCTTTGCCGTGCTGGGGGAGATTCCCACGATCTCCAACCCGCTGGACTATCATACCTTCATCTGGGGCGACGGGCCGAAGACGACCGAGGTCTTCACCGCCATGCTCGAGGCCTATGACGCGGGCATCTACATCATCGACTCGCCCCGCGCCGACCGCTGTGATCCCTCGGGCTATGATCCGGCCTTCCGGGCCATTGTCGCGGCGCAGAAGGCCACCGGCAAGATTGCGCTGCCCGTTGCCTCGATGGCCGAGAACTTCGGCGAGGGGCGGGTGCAGGCGATGATGGCCGAGGGCGTCTCGGCCTTGTTGGGGCTGGAAACCGCGCTGGCCGCGATCAAGGCGGCGCAGACGGCCCCCGGAACGCCCGGTTGGCGACCCGCCCCGGCGCTGCCCCCGCGCGAGACGCGGATGCTGTCGGAAGCGGAGGGGAAGGCGCTGCTGGCCGAGGCCGGGGTGGCGGTGCCCAAGTCGCGGACGGGAGCGACCCTGGCCGATCTGGCGGTGGCGGGGTTAACCCCGCCCTACGCCTTGAAGGGCCTTGGCTTCGCGCACAAGACCGAGGCGGGGGCGGTGCGGCTGGGGCTCTCTTCGCTGGAAGGGCAGGCCGAGATGCCCGGTGCGACCGGCTATCTGGTTGAGGAAATGGTGACTGGCACGGTGGGCGAAGTCCTGCTCGGCCTGCGCCGCGATCCGGTCTACGGGGTGACGCTGACCCTCGGCATGGGCGGGGTCACTGCGGAGGTGCTGGCCGATACGGTGACGCTGGTCCTGCCGGTGACCGAGGCGCAGGTGCTGGAGGCGGCGAAGGGCCTCCGGCTCTGGCCGCTGCTCGACGGCTACCGGGGGCGACCGCGGGCCGACATGGGCGCGGTGGCCGCGATGGCGGTCAGGCTTGGCGAGCTGATGCTTGCCGATCCGCGCCTGGAAGAAATCGAAATCAACCCCGTCCTCGTGCGCGAAACCGGCGCCGTGGCGGTGGATGCTTTGGTGAGGAGAGCATGATGGAAATGCGGACCGAAGGCCCGGTGAAGACCCGGCGCGAGGGGGCCATCCTTGAGGTGACGCTGGATGCGCCCAAGGCCAATGCGATCAGCCTGAAGACCAGCCGGGTGATGGGGCTGGTCTTCCGCGACTTCCGCGATGACGACAGCTTGCGCGTCTGCATCCTGCGTGCGGCGGGCGAGAAATTCTTCTGCCCCGGCTGGGACCTGAAGGCCGCCGCCGAAGGCGACGCGGTGGATGGCGACTATGGCGTCGGCGGCTTCGGGGGCTTGCAGGAGCTGCCGAACCTCAACAAGCCGGTGATCGCGGCGGTGCAGGGCATCTGCTGCGGCGGCGGGCTGGAACTGGCGCTTTCCGCTGACCTGATCCTGTGTTCCTCGAATGCCACCTTCGCTTTGCCGGAAATCCGCTCGGGCACGGTGGCGGATGCGGCCTCGATCAAGCTGCCGAAGCGCATCCCCTATCATGTGGCGATGGACCTGCTGCTGACGGGCCGCTGGTTCGATGCCGAGGAGGCGTTCCGCTGGGGGCTGATCAAGGAAATCTGCGCGCCGGAGGAGTTGCTGGACAAGACCTGGGCCTTGGCGCGGCTTCTGGAAAGCGGCCCGCCGCTGGTCTATGCCGCGATCAAGGAAGTGGTGCGCGAGGCGGAGAACCTGCGCTTCCAGGACGCGCTGAACCGGGTCAGCAAGCGGCTGCTGCCGACGGTGGACCGGCTCTATTCCAGCGAGGACCAGCTGGAGGGGGCAAGGGCGTTCGCGGAGAAGCGCGATCCGGTGTGGAAGGGAAGGTAGGGTGCGCTACAGCGCACCGTCCGATGGTGCGCTGTAGCGCACCCTACGAAAGCCGCCAACGAGGCCCCCATGCCCAACCACGACTACACCACCCGCATTCTCTGGACCGGCAACCGGGGCGAGGGGACGGCGCATTACAAGGCCTATGACCGGACCTGGGACATCGCGGTGCCGGGGAAGGCGGTGGTGCATTGCTCGAACGATCCGCTCTTGGGCGGCAATCCGGCGAAGATGAACCCGGAGGACTTGCTGCTGTCGGCGCTCTCGGCCTGTCACATGCTGTGGTATCTGCACTATGCCAGCGATGCGGGGATCGTGGTGACGGGGTATTCCGACAGTCCGCTTGGCGTCGGGGAAGTGGGCCGTGGCGGGGCGGGACGGTTCGTGAAGGCGACCTTGCGCCCGCATGTCTCGGTGAAGGCGGGGACCGATCTGGCGGCGGCAGAGGCGATCCATCACCGCATCCACGAAGTCTGCTTCATTGCGCGGTCGGTGAATTTCCCGGTGGAATATGCTCCGACCTTTGAGGTTGCGTGCTGAGGGAACTGCTTGTCTGCGACTTCATCCCTTCTCGCGGAGGCGCGCGACGAGGACGTGCGTCGCACGAGGGGCAATCCCGGTGCGACATCCGGTGTCGCAAACCGGACGGTTCCGGGCCGGACGCGCCGCTAGGGTCGCGGGCGTTGGCCGGGGGGCGGGCATGGACGAGACCGATTACATCATCGTGGGCGCGGGCTCGGCGGGTTGCGTGCTGGCCGAGCGGCTGACGGCCAACGGGCGTCACAGGGTTACGGTGCTGGAAGCCGGGGGCACGGACCGGCGGTTCTATGTCCAGTTGCCCTTGGGCTATGGGAAACTGTTCTACGATCCGGCGGTGAACTGGCTTTACCGGACCGAGCCTGATCCGGGACTCGCCGGAGCGCGGGACCATTGGCCGCGGGGGAAGCTCTTGGGCGGGTCGTCCAGCATCAATGCGATGGTCTGGATCCGGGGGCATCGGGCCGATTACGACGACTGGGGACGGGAGAACCCCGGCTGGGGCTGGGAGGACTGCCTGTCGGCCTATCGGGCGATGGAGGACAACGAGGCGGGCGGGGACGAGTGGCGCGGGGCAGGGGGGCCGCTGTTCATTTCGGCCAATCGCTCGGGGTTGCATCCGCTGGTGAAAAGCTATGTCGCGGCCTGCGGCGAGGCGGGGCTGGCGGAGAACCCGGATTTCAACGGGGCGGTGCAGGAAGGCGCCGGGGTCTACCAGATGACGATCAAGGGGGCGCGGAGGAACTCGGCGGCGCGGGCTTTTCTGCGACCGGCAATGAAGCGGGCGAACCTGCGGGTGGTGACCGGGGCGCTGGTCAGCCGGGTGGTGATCGAGGGTGGCCGGGCGGTGGGGGTGGAATACCTTCGGGGCGGCGAGACGCATGTGCTGCGGGCGAAGGGAGAGGTGATCCTGGCCGGGGGGGCGATCAACTCGCCGCAACTGTTGCAGTTGAGCGGGATCGGGCCGGGGGGGCTGTTGCAGGGGGTGGGTGTTCCGGTGGTGCGCGACAACCCGAATGTCGGCGATCACCTCAGCGACCATCAGGGGATCAACTACACCTGGTCGATGAAAGTCCCGACCTATAACGACGAACTCAGGCCCTGGTGGGGGAAGCTCAAGGCCGGGTTGCAGTATTTCCTTGGCGGCGGCGGGCCGCTGGCGAAGTCGATCAACCACGGCGGGGGGTTCTTCCGGACGCGGGAGGACCTGGACCGGCCGAACATGCAGCTGTATTTCCAGGCGTTTTCCACGCTGATCCCGCGCGAGGGGGAAAGGCCGCTGCTGACGCCTGACCCCTGGTCGGGGATGTCGATCGGCCTCTCCAACTGCCGCCCGACCAGCCGGGGGCATATCCGGCTGCGGACGGCGCGGGCGGAGGACCATCCGGTGATCACCGCGAACGCGTTTTCCACCGAGAACGACGTGGAGGAGATGCTGGCCGCAGTGAAATACCTGCGGAAGATCGCGGCTGGGCCGACGATGGCCCGGCTGATCAAGGAGGAGTTGCGGCCCGGGCCGGGGGTGGCGACGGACGAAGCGCTGATCGCGGATTTCCGCGCGCGGTCGGGGACGGTCTATCATCCGAGCTGCACTTGCCGGATGGGGCGGGACGCGGCGACCTCGGTGGTGGATGCGGGGCTGCGGGTGCATGGGGTGGGGGGGCTGCGGGTGATCGACGCCAGCGCCTTCCCGAACATCATCGCCGGGAACACCAATGCGCCGGCGATGCTGATGGGGTGGATGGGCGCCGAGGCGGTCTTGCGCGACGCGCGGTGAGCCGGGGGAGCCGTCCTCGGGGCATCGAGCCCCTCGGACGGCGCTGCCGCGGAAAGGCGCCGGGCAGGTCGCTTGCGGGACGCGGCGGATGCCTCCGGCGGGGATATTTGCGGCAAAGATGAAAGGCGAGGCCGGTGCGGCTTGAGGCTCGCCCCTGGCAGATGTGCGCCTCCGGCGGGGATATTTGCGCCAGTATGAAAGCCGGAACCTGGGGCAGCTATTCGCCGCGGGGGAAGCGCTTGTTTTCCTCCAGCACGTTCAGGTCCATGTGGTTGCGCATGTAGCGTTCCGAGGCGGCGCGGAGGGGCTGGTGGTCCCAGGGGAAATAGGCGCCGTTGCGCAGGGCCTCGTAGACCACCCAGCGGCGGGCCTGGCTTTCGCGGACCTGGGCGTCATAGGCGGCAAGGTCCCAGCGCTGGTCGGCGAGCTTGCGGAAATGCGCGAGGATCTCGGCGGCGCGCGGGTCGGCGGCGAGGTTCACCCGTTCGCCGGGGTCGTTCGCCACGTCGAAGAGAAGTTCCGGGTCCGCGGGGCAGCGGATGTATTTCCAGGCGCCGTCGCGCAAGCTCACCATCGGGGTGATGGTGCCTTCGGCGGCGTATTCCATCGCCACTGGCGGGCGAGGGGCGCCGTTCGCCACCGGGATCAGGTTCACGCCCTCGGTCCAGGGGGCGACTTCCTCGATCGAGATGCCTGCGAGGGCCGCGAGGGTGGGGGTGAGGTCGATGGAAGAAACCGGGGTTTCCACCAGCCCGGCAGGCATTTCGGGCGCGGCGATCATCAGCGGCACGCGGGCGGAGCCTTCGAAGAAGGTCATCTTGAACCAGAGGCCGTGTTCGCCCAGCATCTCGCCGTGGTCGGAGAGGAAGATGATGTCGGCCCCCTGCCTCGTCGCCTCCAGCACCGCGAGGATTTCGCCGATCTTGTCGTCGATGTAGCTGATATTGGCGAAATAGGCCTGCTTGGCGCGGCGGATATGGTCGGGGGTGATCTCCATGCCGCGCCAGTCGCAGGCGTCCATCAGGCGTTTGGAATGGGGGTCCATGTCGTCATAGGCGAGGGGTTCGGGCGGCTCGCATTCCGGGGCGCCTTCGTAGAGGTCCCAGTATTTGCGGCGGGCGACGAAAGGGTCATGCGGGTGGGTGAAGCTGACGGTCAGCGCCCAGGGGCGGGGGTCCTGGCCGCGTGACAGGTCGTAAAGCTTCTGCACCGCCTGGAAGGCCACGTCGTCGTCGTATTCGTACTGGTTGGTGATCTCGGCCACCCCGGCGCCGGTGACGGAGCCGAGGTTGTGGTACCACCAGTCGATCCTCTCCCCCGGCTTGCGGTAGTCCGGGGTCCAGCCGAAATCGGCGGGGTAGATGTCGGTGGTCAGCCGCTCCTCGAAGCCGTGGAGCTGGTCGGGGCCGACGAAATGCATCTTGCCGGAAAGCGCGGTCTGATACCCGGCGCGGCGCAGGTGGTGGGCATAGGTCGGGATGTCCGAGCAGAATTCGGCGGCGTTGTCGTAGACGCGGGTGCGGGAGGGCAACTGGCCGGACATGAAGCTGGCCCGCGCCGGGGCGCAGAGCGGGGATGCCGTGTAGCAGTTCCGGAAGCGGGCTGACCGGGCGGCGAGGCGCTTCAGGTTCGGGGCGTGCAGGAACTCCGCCGGGCCATCGGGGAAGAGCGTGCCGTTCAACTGGTCGACCATCAGGATCAGGAGATTGGGCTTCGGCATCTGGTGGTCCTTCGCTCGCGTTTGCGCCTGTCTATCTCGCCTGCGCGCGGCGTCTGGCCCCCGACCGACCGGCCAATGTCGAAACCGTCATTCGGGCTGGCTGCCGCCCGTCGCTTCCGTCACCTGGTCCGCCGCTGCCCGCACCAGCGCGCCGATCCGGGTGGCGTCCGAGAGCCCCATGCGGAAGGCGGGGCCGGAGACGGAGAGGCCCGCGACCGGCTCGCCATGTGCGTTGAAGATCGGGGCGGCGACGCAGCGCATCCCCTCGGCGCGTTCCTGGTCGTCGATGGAAAAGCCGCGGTCCCGGGTGCGGGAGAGGTCGCGCAGCAGGGCGCTGTCGCTGGTGAGGGTGAGCGAGGTGAACTTCTCGAGGCCGCGCCGGGCGAAGATGCCGCGGGTCTTCTCCTCGGGATACCAGGCGAGCAGCGCCTTGCCGATGCCGGAGGAATGCATCGGCGCGCGGGTGCCGGGCGGGAAGAAGGCGCGGATCGCCTCGTAGGTCTCGACCTGGGCGACGAAGAAGACCTCGTCCTTGACCTCGATGCCAAGGTTCGCGGTCTCTCCGGTTTCGCGCATGAGCTGGTCCATCGGCTGCCGGGCGCGTTCCACCACCTTGGTCCGGCGCAGGAAGGCCGAGCCGACGCGGAAGGCGCCGGGGCCGATGTGCCAGAACTGTCCGGGTTCCTCGACCTCGACCATGCCATGCCCTTGCAGGGTGACAAGGGCGCGGAAGACCGTGGCGATGGCCTCGCCGGTGTCCTCGGCGATTTCCGACAGCGTGCGGCCGGGGTTCAGGGCGACATGGGTCAGGATGTCCAGCCCCCGGTCCAGCGCCTGCACGGTGTTCTGGTCGGTCTTGTCGTTGAACGCCTTCGGGCGGCCGCGGGGTTTCTGTGCCATGTCATTTGCCTTCGAAGGGGGTGAAAAAGCGCAAACTGTTGATGAAATTGGGGTTTAGCACGGGTTTGTGACAGTGAAAAATCTTTTCGAAAAAATTGCGCGCATTGGTCGCGGGGCGTAGCTTTTGTGGGCGATCTTTCAGGGAGTTGCCCGATGTCCATGCAGAACCCCGTCTTCATCCCGGGTCCCACCAACATCCCGGACTCGGTCCGCAAGGCCTGCGACATGCCGACGCTGGACCACCGCTCGCCCGCCTTCGCGCGGCTGTTCAAGCCGGCGGTCGAGGGGGTGCGGCGGGTTCTGCACATGGATCAGGGCGAGGTGATCGTCATCCCCTCGACCGGGACCGGCGGCTGGGAGGCGGCGGTGACGAACACGCTGTCGCCCGGCGACACGGTGCTGGCGGCGCGGTTCGGCATGTTCAGCCACCGCTGGATCGACCTCTGCCAGCGGCACGGGCTGAATGTGCAGATCATCGAGACGCCCTGGGGCCAGGGTGCGCCGCTGGCCGCCATCGAAGCGGCGCTGAAGGCCGACCGCGAGGGCAAGATCAAGGCGGTGCTGGCGACACACAACGAGACGGCGACGGGGGTTAGGTCGGACATCGGCGGCATCCGCGCCGCGATGGATGCGGCGGGGCACGGGGCGATGCTGTTCGTGGACGGCGTGTCCTCGATCGCGTCGATGCCCTTCGACTTCGCCGGATGGGGCGTGGATATTGCCGTGGCGGGCAGCCAGAAGGGTTTCATGCTGCCTGCGGGCCTGGCGATCCTTGGGGTTTCGCCCAAGGCGCTGGCGGCGATGGAGGGGGCGCGGCTGCCGCGAACCTTCTTCGATTTCAGGGACATGCTCGCCTCCTATGCCCGGGGCGGCTATCCCTATACCCCCGCCGTCGGCCTGATCGCGGGCCTTGCGCATTCCATCGACCTCCTGGAAAGCGAGGGTCTGGACAATGTCTACGCCCGCCACCACCGGCTTGCCGAGGGCGTCCGCCGCGCGGTCTTCGCCTGGGGCATGGCGCCCTATGCGGCCTCGGCTGACCTCTACTCCGACACGGTGACGGCGGTGCGGGTGCCCGAAGGCTGCAACGGGACCGATCTGGTCCAGCTTGCTGCCGGCAAATACGGCATGGCCTTCGGCGTCGGTTTGGGCGAAGTGGCGGGCAAGGTCTTCCGCATCGGCCATCTCGGCATGCTGACCGAGGCGATGGTGCTGTCCGGCCTCTGCGTCGCCGAGATGTGCATGGCGGACCTCGGCTGGCCGGTGAAGCTTGGCTCGGGCGTGGCGGCGGCGCAGGATTACTATCGCGGGACGGTCCCGGCTCTGGCGCTGGCGGCGGAGTGAGGCGAGAGATGTATATCCCCACCTATGACGACATGCTGGCCGCGCATGACCGCATCCGCCCGCATATCCGCCAGACGCCGGTCCGCACCTCGGACTATCTGAACGACCTCAGCGGCGCAGAGTTGTTCTTCAAATGCGAGAACTTCCAGGAACCCGGTGCCTTCAAGGTACGCGGCGCGACCAATGCGGTCTTCGGGCTGACCGAGGATCAGGCGAGGAAGGGCGTCGCCACCCATTCCAGCGGCAACCACGCCTCCTGTCTCTCTTACGCCGCCATGCTGCGGGGCATCCCCTGCAACGTGGTCATGCCGCGCACCGCGCCGCAGGCGAAGAAGGACACCGTGCGCCGCTATGGCGGGGTGATCACCGAATGCGAACCCTCGACCTCCTCTCGCGAGGCGACCTTTGCAGAAGTGCAGGCCGCGACGGGCGGCGATTTCGTGCATCCCTACAATGACCCGCGCGTCATCGCCGGGCAGGGCACCTGTTCGCGCGAGTTCATCGAACAGACGGGCGGGCTGGACATGGTCGTGGCCCCCATCGGCGGTGGCGGCATGATCTCGGGCACCTGCCTGACGCTCTCGACCCTGGCCCCGGAGACAAAGGTGATCGCGGCCGAACCGGAACAGGCCGATGATGCCTATCGCAGCTTCAAGGCCGGGCATATCATCGCCGACGACGCGCCGAAGACCATCGCCGACGGCCTTCTGGTGCCGCTGAAGGACCTGACCTGGCATTTCGTGTCGACCCATGTCAGCGAGATCTACACCGCCTCGGAAGACGAGATCGTCGAGGCGATGAAGCTGACCTGGAAGCACCTGCGGGTGGTGATGGAACCCTCCAGCGCGGTGCCGCTGGCGGTGGTCCTGAAGAACCGCGACGCCTTCCGCGGCAAGCGGGTGGGCATCATCATCACCGGCGGCAACGTCGATCTGGACAAACTCCCCTGGATGAAAGGGTAAGACCATGAACAAGCAGACGAATTTCGAAGAGTTCGAGGTGGGCTACGACATTCCCGCCCTGCCGGGGATGGCCGAGGCAGACATCCAGACGCCCTGCCTGATCCTCGATCTCGATGCCTTGGAGCGCAACATCGTCAAGATGGGCGACTATGCCCGCGCGCACGGGATGCGGCACCGGGTGCATGGCAAGATGCACAAGTCGGTCGATGTGGCCAAGCTGCAGGAGCGGCTGGGCGGCTCGGTCGGGGTCTGCTGCCAGAAGGTGTCGGAGGCCGAGGTTTTCGCGCGTGGCGGGATCAAAGATGTGCTGGTGTCGAACCAGGTGCGCGATCCGGCCAAGATCGACCGGCTGGCGCGGCTGCCGAAACTGGGCGCGCGGACCATCGTCTGCGTGGACGACGTGGCGAACGTGGCCGACCTGTCGGCGGCGGCGGTGAGGCACGGCACCGAGCTGGAGGTCTTCGTCGAGATCGACTGCGGCGCGGGCCGCTGCGGGGTGAAGACGCCCGAGGAAGTGGTGGCGATCGCCAAGGCGGTGGCCGCCGCCAAGGGCCTCAAGTTCACCGGCATCCAGGCCTATCAGGGCGCGATGCAGCACATGGACAAATACGAGGACCGCAAGGCCAAGCTGGACGCCGCCATCGCCCAGGTGAAGGCCTGCGTCGCGGCGCTGGAAGCGGTGGGCCTGAAACCGGCACTGGTCTCGGGCGGCGGTACGGGGTCGTATTATTTCGAAAGCGGGTCGGGGGTTTACAACGAACTCCAGTGCGGCAGCTACGCCTTCATGGATGCCGACTACGGCCGTATCCTCGATGAAAAGGGCCAGCGGATCGACCGGGGCGAATGGGAGAATGCGCTGTTCATTTTGACCAGCGTCATGTCCCATGTGAAGGCCGACAAGGCGATCTGCGACGCAGGCCTGAAAGCGCAGTCGGTGGATTCGGGCCTGCCGGTGATCTTCGGACGCGACGATGTGAAGTACATCAAGTGCAGCGATGAACATGGGGTGATCGAGGATCAGGGCGGAGTGCTGAAGGTCGGCGACAAGCTGAAGCTGATCCCCGGCCATTGCGATCCGACCTGCAACGTCCACGACTGGTATGTCGGCGTGCGGGGCGGCAAGGTCGAGGTGGTCTGGCCGGTCTCGGCCCGCGGCAAGGCCTACTGACCTTCCTCTTGGGTTAAATACTCCACGGGGGTGCGGGGGTGTGAAACCCCCGCTCCAACAGCAGTCGCAAGGAACCACCCATGCTCATCGTTCCCGAGGCCCTGATCGCCTCGCTTGTCACCTCCGAAGACGCCTTCCGTGCCGTCGAGGCCTGCTTTGCCGCGATGGCGCGGGGCGAGGCCTACAACTTCCCCGTGGTGCGTGAGGCCTTGGGCGAAGGGCGGCAATACGGGTTCAAGTCGGGCCTCGACCGGGCGGGTGGCCAGCTGGGGGTGAAGGCGGGCGGCTATTTCCCCGGCAATGCCGCGAAGGGCATGATCAACCACCAGTCCTCGGTCTTCCTGTTCGACCCGGACACCGGGCGGCCCGAGGCGATGGTGGGGGGAAACCTGCTGACGGCGCTCAGGACCGCCGCAGCCAGCGCCATCGCCATCGACCGGCTCGCGCGACCGGAGGCACATGTGCTGGGCATCGTCGGCGCGGGGCATCAGGCGGGCTTCCAGCTGCGCGCGGCGGCGCGGGTGCGCCGGTTCGAGCGGGTGATCGCCTGGAACCTGCACCCCGACATGCTGCCGAAGCTGGGTGCCGTGGCCGCCGAACTGGGCCTCCCCTTCGAGGCGGTCGACCTGCCCCGGATGCGCGAGGCCGAGGTGATCGTGACCATCACCTCCTCCCCGGCGGCGAACCTGATGGCGGAGCATGTCTCACCCGGCACGCATCTCAGCTGCATGGGGACGGACACGGTGGGCAAGCAGGAGGTCGACCCCGCGCTGGTCGCAGCCGCGAGCGTTTTCACCGACGAAGTGGCGCAGTCGATCACCATCGGCGAGGCGCAGCATGCGGTTGGGTCGGGGAAGCTGGACGCCAGCGCCATCGTGCCCTTGGGCGAGGTGCTGACCTGCGCGCATCCGGGGCGGCGGTCGGAGAGCGAGATCACCCTTTTCGACGGAACCGGGGTGGGGTTGCAGGACCTCGCCGTCGCGGCGGTGGCGGTGCAGCGGGCGCGCGAGCGGGGTCTCGGGATCGAGGTCGGGGTCTGAGGCGCCGATTTCTTCGAAGAAATCGGACCGGAGTTTTCGAAAACTCCGGCGCGCCCCTCGCATTGTGCGGGGAACAAGATGGGCGTTGAAGCGGCACCCAGCCCGTGGTGAGACTGCGCCTGACGGGTCGCGGGAGAGCAGAATGCGGGTCTTCATCAACGGGTTCGGGCGGATCGGGCGGTCGGTGCTGCGGGCCTATCTGCTGGCGCCGGAGAAATGGCCGGGGCTGGAGATCGTCGGGATCAACGACATCGCCGCGCCAGAGATGTGCGCCTATCTGTTCGAATACGACTCGGTCTTCGGGCCCTGGAAGAGCTGCGTCGCGCTTGAAGCCGGGGCTCTGGTGATCGACGGGCGGCGGGTGCCGCTGCATCGGACGCCCGACCTTTCCACTCTGGACCTGACCGGCGTCGATCTGGTGATGGAATGCACCGGGCGGGCGGAGGCGCGGGAGGTAGCGGAGCGGGGGCTCAAGGCCGGGGCTTCGCGGGTGCTCGTCTCGGGGCCGTCCTCGGCGGCGGAGGTGACGGTGGTGCTGGGGGCGAACGATGGGGTTCTGCGGGACCAGCGGATCGTCTCGAATGCCTCCTGCACGACCAATGCGCTGGCTCCGCTGGCGAAGCTGATCCATGAGAACTGGGGGATCGTGACCGGGTCGATGACGACCGTCCACTGCTACACCGGCAGCCAGCCGACGGTGGATGCGCCTGCCGCCGACTATCCGCGGAGCCGGGCGGCGGCCTTGTCGATGGTGCCGACCACGACCTCGGCGGCGCGGCTGTTGGATGGGGTGCTGCCGGACCTCAAGAGGCGGATCGTGGCGCAGGCGGTGCGGGTGCCGGTGGCGAGCGTGTCCTGCGTGGACTTCCATCTGGTGACGGAGAAGCGGGCCTCGGTCGAGGAGGTCAACGCGGCCTTTCGGGCGGCAGGAGGGGTGATCGGGGCGACGGATCGGCCCTTGGTTTCGACCGACCTGCGGGCCAGGCGCGAGTCGGTGGTGATGGCCTGCCCGGAGACGAAGCTGTCCGAGGGCGGGATGCTGCGGGTCTTCGGATGGTATGATAATGAGTGGGGGTTTTCCAACCGGATGCTGGATATGGCGGTCCGGATGGGGTGAGGTGTCCACGGTGGACAGAAAATCACGCCCTTTGAAATCAATGCCTTGCTTGCGGACGTTAACGACTTGGCAAGGATTGACGCGCCCCTGCGACCCCTTCGCTCACGCCTTGCGGAACAGGATCAGGCAGGCGCCGAGGATGAGGAGGGCGACCCCGAGCATCGGCGTCAGCGCCAGCCTTGGCGGGTCGGCGCGGTAGAGATCGACGGCAAGGCCTGCGACCAGCTGGCTGGCGACGAGGAGAGCGATTGTCGGGGCGGCGCCGAGGGTGCGGTAGCCCATCAGGCTGGCGAAGACGAAGAAGGTGCCAAGGAGGCCGGGGACCAGCGTCACGGGGCGCATGGTCGCGACCAGCTCGCGCAGGCCCGCGGCGCCGCCCTGCCAGAGGAGGAGCAGCGACAAAAGCGTCAGCCCGACGGCGGAGTTCAAAAGGAGCGGGATCAGCAGGGTGGAGGCCCGGGTGCTGGTGCCGGCCATGATCAGGTTCTGCGCGATCAGCGCGGCACCGGCGACGACGAGCAGCAGCGAGGTGAGCGCGGGCATCATGGCAGGCCCGGCGGGGTCGGGGCGTCGTCCAGAATCAGCTGAAGGAAGGTGAGGTCGAGCCAGCGCCCGAATTTCATCCCGACCTGGTGCAGCACCCCTGCGGGCCGGAAGCCCAGCCCTTCGTGCAGGCGGATCGACCCGGTATTGCCGGATTCGATCCCCGCCACCATGACATGCTTGCCGATGCCCTTCGCCCGGTCGATCAGCGGCAGCATCAGCGCCTTGCCGATGCCGCCGCCGCGCCGGTCGGAGCGGACATAGACCGAATGTTCCACCGTATGCCGATAGCCGTCGAAGGCGCGCCAGTCGCCGAAGGAGGCATAGCCAATCACCAGGTCATCCTCATCGACCGCGACCAGCACCGGATAGCCAAGCCGTTGCCGGTCGGCCCGCCATGCCTTGCGGTTGGCCGCATCGACCACGCTGTCGTTCCAGATGGCCGTCGTGTGCAGGACGGCATCATTGTAGATCGCCGCGATTCCGGCGCAGTCCCGGTCTTCCGCATCCCTGATCCGCATGGCGAGTCGCTCCATCGTACTATCGTGGAGCATAAATCCACTATAGTGGATTATCTGTCAAGATCAGCCGCGCAGGACCAGCACTGCATAGCGGCAGGGCAGGGCGGAGAGGTTGCGGAACAGGCAATCGACGGGGGGGCCGAGTTCAAGGCAGTCCCCGGCCTGCATGTCATGCCGGGTCGGGCCTTCGATGAAAACGAGCGCACCCTCCAGCACCCAGATCAACTGGCGCTGGAAGGCATAGGCCGAGGCGGGCATCGCCACCTCGGTTCCCGCGAGGAGAGTGACCTCGACGAGGTCCAGCGGCAGGTCGGTGCGGGGCGAGACATGTCGCCGCAGATAGCCGGTTTCCGGGTCGGTCCAGACCGGCTGGTCGGCGCGGCGCGAGAGGCGGCCCTGCTGAAGTTCCGCCCGCGCCATCAGCGTCGACATGCTGAGGCCGAAGGCACCGGACAGTTTGCCGAGAAGCTGGGCCGTCGGGCTGCTTTCGCCGCGTTCGACCTTGTGGATCATGGCGCGCGAGACGGTGGCGCGTTCGGCCAGGTCGGTCAGCGACCAGCCGCGGCTTTCGCGTTCCGCCCTGATCCGGCTGCCGATCCGCTTGTCGAGGCTGTCATCCTGTCCCATCGTGCCACTATAGTGGACAAGGCGCTGCGTTCAACAACTCGCGCTGCGACACCGTTCCGCATTTGACGCGGGGGCGTCCGGCGGGCCATGCTTCACCCAGACCAGCGACCGGCGACCGCCCGGAGGCGGCCCCGGATGCGCAACACCGCGAAGGGGACAGACATGCGCCTATTCACCATCCTCGGGCCGTCGGGTGCCGGAAAGACCACGCTCGTCCAGGCGCTGGCGAGCCTGGACGACAAGCGCGGCAAGGCGCTGACGGTGCCCGGCGTCGCCACGGTGAGTTCCTTCGGCTTCATGGGCGAGGACTGGGCCGCAGTGGATGTGGCGGGGGGGGCGGAGAACCTGGCCTCGGTCGGTGCGGCGCTGGCGGCATCCGACATCGCGGTGATCTGCGTGCCTGCGGATGCGGAAAGCGCGGTCCTCGCCGCGCCCTTCATCCGCCGGGTCGAGGAGCTGGGGGTGCCCGCGATCCTGTTCATCAACCGGATCGACGCCGCGCAGCACCGGATCGCCGAGATCGTCAGCGCGCTTCAGGCCTATTCGCGCCACCACATCGTCCTGCGCGAAGTGCCGATCCGCGAGGGCAGCACGATCACCGGCTTCGTCGACCTGGTGTCGGAGCGGGCCTGGAAATTCGAGGAGGGCCAGCATTCCCGGATGATCGAGATGCCGGACAGCGTGAAGGACCGCGAGGCGGCGGCGCGGGCGGAGCTTCTGGAAAGCTATGCCGACCTGGACGATCACCTGATGGAAGAGCTGATCGAGGACCAGAAGCCGCTGGCGGAAGAGGTCTATGCCATCGCGGCCAAGGCGCTGCGCGACAATGCGGTGATCGAATGCTTCATCGGCTCGGCCAGCAAGGGGCATGGCATCACCCGGCTGATGAAGTCGCTGCGCCATGACGCGCCGGGGGTGGAGGCGACGCGGGCCCGCTTTGGCGCGGGGACCGTCGCGGTGGGGGCGCTGGCGGACCAGTTGAAGCATCTGGGCAAGGCGGTGCTGGTGCGGGCGCTGGAAGGAACGGTCGGCGGGGGCGGGCGGCTGGGCGGCTCGGATGTGGGGTCGATCACCGATCTGGATGCGAAGTCGCCGCTGGGTCAGATTCAGGCGGGGCAGATCGGGCTGGCGGTGAAATCGGACCATCTGTCGGCGGGGCAGGCCTTCAGCCGCGACAAATGCGAGCGGCTGGGCGAGGCCGGGGCTTCGCCCTTCCGCCGGATCATCGCGCCGGGGCATGACAAGGACGACAGCCGCTTGCTGGCGGCGCTGGGTCGGCTGGCCGAGATCGACCCGGCGCTGGGGCTGGCTTCGGACGAGGGCTCCGGTCGGCCGGTGCTGGCGACGCAGGGGCCGTTGCACCTGCGCCGGGTGATGGCGAAGATCGGCGGCGATTTCGCGGTGCCGGTCGGCGAAAGCCCGGTACCGACGGCGCTGCGCGAGACGATCCTGCGCGGGACGGAAGTGCATCACCGCCACCGCAAGCAGACCGGCGGCGCGGGGCAGTTCGCCGATGTGGTGGTGGCGATCCGCCCCGAGGCGCGGGGGGCGGGCTTTGCCTTTACGGAAACCGTGAAGGGCGGGACGGTGCCGCGCAACTACATTCCTTCCGTCGAGGAGGGCGCGCGCGACGGGCTGGCGAAGGGGCCTTTGGGGCATCCGGTGGTGGATGTCTCGGTCGAGCTGAAGGACGGCAAGTCGCATGCGGTGGACAGTTCGGACCATGCCTTCCGCACCGCGGGCAAGTCGGCGATCCGCGAGGCCTTGGCCGAGGTGGGCACGGTGCTGTTGCAGCCGGTGATGAAGGTGGAGATCCAGGTGCCCTCGGTGTTTTCGGGGGCCTTGGTGCCGCTGGTGTCGGGGCTGAAGGGGCAGGTGCTGGGCTTCGAGGCGCATGAGAGTGCGGCGGGCTGGGACGTGTTCCAGCTTTTGCTGCCGATGGCGCAGGAGGATGCGCTCTTCGTGGCGCTGGCGGCGGCGACGCGGGGCACGGCGACGTTCACCAGCAGCTTCGACCACTACGAGGTGAAGAAGGACGAGGGCGAGGGGACTTAATCCAACCCTTCGTCGGGGATGTTCAGCACGGTGCCGCAGGCCTTGCAGTGGACGGCGTCGTGGTCGTGGCGGCGCAGGCCGCAGGTCGGGCAGGGGAAATACGCCTTCGACGGCCGCAGGACGACCTGGATCAGCCGCAGGAACAGGCTGATCCCGAAGATCATCACCGCGACCGAGAGGAGCTTGCCGGAGGTGCCGACCAGCGTCACGTCGCCGAAGCCGGTGGTCGTGAGCGTGGTGACGGTGAAATAGAGCGCGTCGGCGTAGTTGCCGATCTTGTCGTTCGCGCCCGACTGGGTCTGGTAGACCAGCGCGGTCATCGCGAAGATGAAGATCACGAGGTTGAGCGAGGCGCGGATCGTCTGCTCGTTGCGGCGGAAGCCGGGGATGTCCTCGCGCAGCTGGTCAAGCGTCTGGGGTGAGTGAAACACCCGGAACAACCGCAGCACGCGGAGGAACGCGAGCCCCTCGCCCCAGATCGGAAAGAGGAGCGAGATGATCACCAGGATATCGGCCGCGCCCCAGAAGCTGAAAAGGTCGCGCAGCGGGCGGCGGGAGATCACGAGCCGGGCCAGGAAGTCGGCGAGGAAGACGAGGCCGATGGCAAGGTCGATCCGGTCGTGATGCGCCCCCCGGGTGAAGAAGGACGAGGCGACGAGCCAGGTCACGGTGAGAAGGTCGAAGGCGAGGAGCAGGTAGCGGAAACGGTCGCCTGTCTCGCCCGCGCCTTCGTAAAGCGCGCGGAGGCGGGCGCGGATCGTGGCCTCGGTCATCTGGGGTGCCCCTGTTGCCTTCGCCCGACCTTAGACGGCGGCGCGGGGGCTGTCAGGGGGGAAAGGGCCGGGGTTGGTGCCCCGGCCCTGTCGATCAGTGCTCGGCCTTGGAGGCGGCGGCCTTGATCTCTTCGGTCGCGTCGGCAGCACCGTTGAAGAAGGCGTTGAGGCACACCGCGGCGACCGAGGCGAGGAGGATGCCGCTCTCGATCAGCGGGTGGATGTCATGCGGCATCCACTGCTTGAAGTTCGGCGCGACCAGCGGGATCATCCCCATGCCGAGCGAGACCGCGACGATGAAGAGGTTGTTGCGGTTCTTGCCGAAATCCACACCTGCCAGGATGCGGATGCCGGTGGCGGCGACCATGCCGAACATCACAAGGCCCGCACCGCCCAGCACCATCGTGGGGACGGATTCGACCAGCGCGCCCATCTTCGGCACCAGGCCGAGGATGATCAGGATGATCCCTCCGGCGACGCAGACGAAGCGGCTCTTGATCCCCGTGACGCCGACAAGGCCGACGTTCTGCGAGAAGGAGGTGTAGGGGAAGGTGTTGAAGATGCCGCCGATCAGGGTGCCGATGCCGTCGGTGCGCAGGCCTGCCGAGAGCATGCGCTGGGTCACCGGCTTGCCGGTCATGTCGCCGAGCGCAAGGAACATGCCGGTGGATTCGATCATCACCACGATCATCACCAGGGTCATGGTCACGACCATCACCAGGTCGAAGGTCGGCATCCCGAAGTGGAAGGGGGTGATGACGTCGAACCAGGCGGCCTCGCCCACCTTGGCGAAGGTCATCTTGCCAAGCAGGGTAGCGATGACGCCGCCGATGATGATGCCGAGGAGGACCGAGATGTTGGCCACGAAGCCCTTGGCGAAGCGGGCGATGAGCAGGATGGCAAGCAGCACGATGGCCGAGATGCCGATGTTGCCCAGGGGCGCGTAGGCCGGGTTGTTCATCGTCGCGGCGGCGGCGAATTTCGCGGGCAGTTCCGGCAGGCCGGTGATCGTGCCAGCGGCGGCGCCGTCGGTCACGGCTTTCAGCCAGTCGGCATGGGCGGGGTCGATGATCGTGGGCGCGGTCGGGCCGACCGGGTTGCCGAAGATCCAGTTGATGCCGATCCGCATCAGGGAAACGCCGATCACCAGGATGATGGTGCCGGTGACGACCGGCGGGAAGAAGCGCAGCATCCGGCTGACGAGGGGGGCGATGAGGATCGAGATCACCCCGGCGGCCATGATCGCGCCGAAGATCGCCCGCGCACCGTCCGGGCCGGGGTTGGCATTGGCCATCGCCACCATCGGGCCGACGGCGGCGAAGGTCACGCCCATCATCACCGGCAAGCGGATGCCGAACCACTGCGTTGCCCCGAAGGACTGGATCAGGGTGGCAAGGCCGCAGACGAAAAGGTCGGCCGAGATGAGGAAGGCGACATCGGCCGGTTCAAGTTTCAGCGCACGGCCGATGATCAGCGGCACGGCGACGGCGCCGGCATACATCACAAGGACATGCTGGAGGCCGAGCGCGAAAAGCTTCGGCGGTGGCAGGACTTCGTCCACGGGATGCGTGGTCATGGTGGTTTCCTTTTCCCTTGGGGCTTTTTCTGTTCGCGCCGTCTGCACGCTGCCCCTGCGCGTGCTCCGGTTAGGTCGCCCCGGTCAGGGGGCGAGGACCGTCCAGGGTTCACTGTAGCGGTGTTCGTCCAGGTTCGGCGTCGTGCCGATGCGGTCGACCACGGCGAAAAGGCCGGGGGCGGAAAGCGGGGTGAGGACGCCGTGCCAGGTGCCCCGGTGCAGGTTGATGCCCTGCGCGCCACTGGTCAGGAAGGCCTGCGGCTTGGCCTCCGGGCCGGTCGAGACGATGACGAGGAACGGGTGTTCGGTCATCGGCAGGAAGGCCTGGCAGCCGTCGGGGTGGCGTTCGATCAGGTCGAAGCT
>NZ_JAYRPN010000126.1:0-5206 GCF_041911175.1 Tabrizicola sp. | reverse complement strand
GGCCTTGACTGGCTTCCGCGCGGGGTCATCTTCCTTGCGGCCGTCACCGCCCTGATCTGGCTGCCGATCCGCCGCTCGAAACTCGGCCTGCGCCTCTATGCCATCGGCTCCGATCCGCTCGCCGCCTTCCGCTCTGGCGTACCCGTCGGACAGACCCGCATCGTCGCCTATGCCCTTTGCGGGCTCTTCGCCGCGCTCGGGGGCCTCTCCGTCACTATGGGCCCCGGCATCGGCGAGCCGATCCCGGGGCCCTATCTCCTCGCCTCGGTCGCCGCCGTGGTGCTGGGCGGCGTGGTGCTGGGCGGGGGCAGGGGAGGCCTCCTTGGCCCGATCCTGGCCGTCTTCATCCTGCGGACCGTGCGGATGGACCTGACCCTCCTCTCCGTCGACCCCAACGTCGCCGCGATCATCGAAGGGTCGATCATGGTCGCCGTGGTGATGTTCGGCGCGGTTCTGGCGACGCGAGGGCGCAAGGCATGACGATGACCGATACCCCCACCCCGCTGAACCGCCTCGGCCGCCTGATGGTCGACCAGCCGCTCCTGCCGCTGATCGGCCTGCTGATCCTGCTGGTCGCGATCCTTGCGGTGTTGAACCCCGGCGTCCTCAGCATGTTCTGGGCGGGCAACAGGATCAAGTTCGCCATCCCGCTGGCCATGCTCGCCGCCTGCCAGACGCTGACCATGCTGACCGGGGGCATCGACCTGTCGGTCGGCACCGTCGCCACCATCGCGGCCTACCTGACCGCGACCCTGGCACCGATGACCGGCGTTCCCCCGGCCATCGCCATCGCGCTTGCCGCCGCCGTGGTTATCGGCCTCGTCAACGGCTTCGGCGTCGCCATCTGCCGGGTGCATCCGCTGATCATGACGCTCGGCACCGCGCTGATCGCCACCGGCTGCCTGCTGGTCTACCAGCGCTATGTCATCGCGACCGGGGTGCTGATCCCGGACTTCCTGATCTGGCTGGGCACGGGCCGCAGTTTCGGCCTGCCGAACAGCCTGGTCCTGTTCATCCCCTTCGCCGCGCTGGTGATCTGGGCGCAGCGCCGCAGCGGGTTCGGGCGGCTTCTCTATGCCATCGGCGCGAACGAGGCGGCGGCGCGGCTGTCCGGCGTGCGGGTCTGGCAGGTGCATCTGGCGCTTTACACGCTGTCGAGCCTGATCGCCGGGGTGACGGGGCTTCTGTATCTGGGGCAGATCAAGACCGCCTCGCTGTCGCTGGCGCTGCCGCTCGACCTGCCCTCGGTCGCGGCGGCGGTCGTGGGCGGCACCTCGATCTTCGGGGGCCGGGGCGGGTTTGGCGGCACCATCGTCGGCGCGCTGATCCTGACCGTGCTGACCTCGATGCTGACCCTGATGCAGATTCCCGAAGGCGGGCGCCGCATCCTCTTCGGGCTCATCATCCTCGCCGTCACCGCGCTGTTCATCCGGCTCACCGACCGCAGCTGAAAGGGCTTTTCATGGCAAAGTTCCGCATCGTCGGCATCAGCTTCGATCACATGCACATGGGCGACCTGTTGCGCTGCGTGCATGACCACCCGGACGCGGAAATCGTGGGCATCTTCGATCCCGACCGCAACACGATGCAGCGCGCCATCGACACCTTCGGCATCCCCGAGGACCACGTCTTCACCGACTTCGACGCCTGCATGAGGGCCGCCAAACCCGACCTCGCCATCCTCTGCGCCGCCACGGCCAACCATGCCGACTACACGAAACGCCTCGCGGCCTATGGCGTGCATGTCTTCGTCGAGAAACCCTTCGCCGCTTCCGTCGCCGACGCCCGCGCGATGATCGAGGCCATGAAACCGACCGGCAAGTATCTCGCGATCAACTGGCCGCTGCGCTGGGTGGAATCCCACGTCACCGCCAAGCGGCTGGTCGACGAAGGCATGATCGGCGAGGTGATCGAGATCCATTCCTATGGTGGCAACCGGGGGCCGCTTTACCACCTCGCCGACAAGATCGAAGTCTCCCGGGAAGAGGTGGAGCGGCAAAAGCCGAGCTCCTGGTGGTACAAGCGTGCCTCTGGCGGTGGCAGCCTGCTCGACTACCTTGGCTACGGTGCCACGCTGGGGACGTGGTATCGGGGTGGCGAGGCGCCGCTGGAAGTGACCTGCGTCACCGACGAGACGCCAGGCATCGAGGTCGACCAGCACGCCATCGTCGTCTGCCGCTACGCCAGGGGCCTGTCGAAGATGGAGACCCGCTGGGGCACTTTCACCGACCCCTGGGTGATCCAGCCGCAGCCGAAATGCGGCTTCATCCTGGTGGGAACCGAGGGCACCATCGCCTCCTGGGACTATGCCGACCATGTCACCGTCCAAACCCGCGCCAACCCCGAACCGCATCCCATCCCCGCCGACCCCCTGCCGCCGGGGGGGCGGAACGCCATCGAATACGTCCTTGGCTGCATTGCGCGCGGTGAGCCGCTGACCGGCCCGCTCGATCCCGCTGTCAGCCTGACCGGCCAGCGCATCGTCGATACCGCTGCCGAGTCGGCCCGGCAGAAACGCACCCTGCCGCTGCTGCCATGAGCGAACCCGACGCCGATACCTATGCCCTGAAGTCGGTCGCGCTGGCCGAGGTCGCGGCCCCCGCCTTGCCCTATCAACCGCCCCTGCCCCGCACCTACCGCCCCCGGATTGGCGTGATCGGCGCGGGTGGCATCGTCTCGGCCCATCTCGACGCCTACCGCACCGCCGGGTGGGAGGTCGCCGCGATCTGCAACCGCACCCGGGAAAAAGCCGAAGCCAAGGCCGCCGAGTTCGCGCCCAGGGCCCGCGTCACCGACCGCTGGAAAGAGGTGCTGGCCGACCCCGCCATCGACGTGGTCGACATCACCCCTCACCCCGCCGACCGCCTGCCGATCATCGAGGCCGCCCTCCGCGCGGGCAAGCACGTCCTGTCGCAGAAACCCTTCGTGCTGGACCTTGCCGAGGGTCGCCGCCTTGTCGCCCTCGCCCGCGAGAATGGCGTCAAGCTGGCGGTCAACCAGAACGGACGCTGGGCCCCGCACCTGGCATACATGCGCGAGGCGGTGCGGGCAGGCCTGATCGGCGAGGTCATCTCCACCCATGTCTCGATCCACTGGAACCACGGCTGGATCGCCGGGACGCCGTTCGAGAAGATCGAGGACCTGATCCTCTATGACTTCGGCATCCACTGGTTCGACTTCCTGCGCAGCATCACCGGGGATCGGGCAACCTCGGTCTTCGCCACCGCCGCCAAGGCGAACGGCCAGACCGCCAGGGCCCCCCTCCTCGCGCAGGCGCTGGTGCAGATGGAAGGCGGGCAGGCCTCGCTGGTCTTCGACGGCGCAACCCCCTTCGGCCCACGGGACACCACCTTCATCGCGGGCACCAAGGGTAGCCTGCTGAGTGACGGGCCCGACCTTGGCCAGCAATCCGTGACGCTCACCACCGCCGAAGGGGTCGCCCGGCCGCGCCTGGAAGGCACCTGGTTCAACGACGGGTTCCGCGGCGCGATGGGGGCGCTTCTTGTCGCCATCGAGGACGACACCGAGCCCGCAAATGGCGCGGAAGAGAACCTCGACAGCCTCGCCCTCGCCTTCGCTGCCATCCAGTCCCGCCGCACCGGCCAACCGGTCAGGGTTGGTGCGGCCGACAGCCTCGCCTTCTAGGGCCGGGGCCGGGTCGCGTCACGGGCGCAGGGCCAATGCCCGGTTCCTCCCGAAACTCTCGCTTCCATAACTATGTCAGACATTCTTGCCATAATGTCTGACATTGATTATCATGCCCGTGCAGCCAGCTCTTGCGGAGATCCTTTTGACCGTCCTTCCCGCCACCATCGTCAAGGACCAAAGACGCCCGCGCGACGTGGCGCAGCTTCTTGCGGCCCTGGTCGAGGCGGAGGGACTTGGCATCGGCGACCGGCTTCCGCCCGAGGTCGAGCTTGCCCGCCGCTTCGGCATCGGTCGCTCCACCGTGCGCGAGGCGCTGCGGCAATGGGAAAGCCTGGGCATCATCACCCGCAACAAGGGTGGCGGCACGCACATCGTCGCCGAGGTTTCGACCCGGTCGCTGCACCTGCCACTCACCGTCCAGATCGAGGCCGACAGCCTGAGCCGGATGCTCGCCGTCCGCCGCCCGCTGGAGATCGAGGCCGTCCGCATCGCCACCCGTGTCGCCGATCCGGCGGCGAAGCGCAGGATCCTTCTGCGGATGTTGGAACTGATGGAGGTCTACGACGCGGGCGAGGACTGGCGCCCCGCCGACCGCCTGTTCCATGCCGCCGTTCACGACGCGACCGGCAACCCTTTGTTCGCCAAGGTGATCCACCAGATCCACCGCGCCTTCCACGACCTTTACGACGCCCCCTTCGACCAGCCCCAGCTCGGCGCCGCGACGATCCCCGTCCACCGCGACCTGGCGGAAGCCATCGTCGCGGGCGACGAGGAGAAGGCCGTCACCATCATCTCCGGCATCCTGTCCGACGTGGACGAAGCCGCCATCCAGATCGCCCGAGGACTTCATGCCGGATAAGACCACCGACGACCTTGCCACCCGGCTGACCGCCATCGCCGAAGGTGCAGGCGGGTCGATCACGCCGCCCATCGTCCAGACCTCGCTTTTCGCCTTCGACAGCTTCGACGACTTCAAGGCGCGGATGGACGGGTCGAGCAACGCGCCGATGTACACCCGCGTGCAGAACCCGACCGTGGCCGCCTTCGAGACGATGATGGCCGATGCCGAAGGGGGCGAGGCTGCGGTCGGCTTTGCCTCGGGCATGGGGGCGATTTCGGCCACACTCATGGCCTTCCTGCGCCCCGGCGACCGGGTGGCCTGCGTGGAACACGTCTATCCCGACAGCTACCGCTTCATGGAACGCATCCTGCGCCCCTTCGGGATCGAGACCACCTACCATCCGCTCCGCGCCTTCGAGGAGGACCCGGACCTCTTGCAGGGCGTGAAGGTCGCCTATCTGGAAAGCCCGACCTCGGTCGTCTTCCAGGCGCTGAACCTGCCCAAGGTCGCGGCCCATGCGAAACGGCATGGCACCGTGACCATGATCGACAATTCCTGGGCCACCCCGGTCTTCCAGCGCCCGATCGAGCTGGGGATCGACATCGTGATCCACTCGGCCTCGAAATACATCTCCGGCCATTCCGATACCGTGGCGGGTGTCGTCGTGGGCAGCGCGGACCATATCGCCCGCCTGCGCGACCTGTCGCTGCCCCTGTT
>NZ_JAYRPN010000125.1:0-31407 GCF_041911175.1 Tabrizicola sp. | reverse complement strand
GCCCGCCCCCCGGGTGCCGGGGCTTGTCACGCTGGGCGTCGAGACGACGCCCGAAGTCCGCGCGCGCTATCTTGGGGGGGCGACGCGGGCGCTGTACCTGATCCGCCCGGACCAGATCGTCGCCGCCCGCTGGCAGACCGCCGCGCCCGAGGCCATCGCAACCGCCGCCGCCGCGATCTGGGAGGACCGGACATGAGCCTGATCACCACGCCGAACCTGCGCGATCCGGATAGCGCCTATGCGGCGCTGCTGGCCGGGTACAAGGGGTTGAGCGAGGCGGAAAGCCAGGCCCTGAATGCGCGGCTGGTGCTGGTCCTGATGAACCATGTCGGCGCCGAGGTCTTTGCCGAGGCTTTGGACCTCGCGCGCAAGGCGGGATGATGGGGGGTGGGTTGGCGCCCACCCTGTGCCCGGCAGGGTGGGTGAACCCCGCCGTCCCTATGACGCCTTCAACACACCGCGGTCGATCTGGTCCTGCTCGATCGATTCGAAGAGAGCGCGGAAATTGCCCTCGCCGAAGCCGTCGTCACCCTTCCTCTGGATGAACTCGAAGAAGATCGGGCCGATCACGGTTTTCGAGAAGATCTGGAGGAGGATGCGGGTTTCGCCGCCATCCACCACGCCCTCGCCGTCGATCAGGATGCCGTGCTTGGCCAGCTTGTCCAGCGGCTCCTCGTGCCCGACGACGCGGGTTTTCGACAGCTCGTAATAGGCCATCGGCGGCTTCGGCATGAACTTCAGGCCGGCCTCGGCGATGGCGTCGGTGGCGGCGTAGATGTCGTCGGTGCCGACCGCGATGTGCTGGATACCCTCGCCCTTGTAGCGCTTGAGGTATTCGACGATCTGCCCGGTCTCGCCCCGGTCCTCGTTGATCGGGATGCGGATGCGGCCGCAAGGCGAGGTCAGGGCGCGGGAATGGAGGCCGGTGAACTTGCCCTCGATGTCGAAGAAGCGGATCTGGCGGAAGTTGAACAGCTTGCCGTAGAAGTCGAACCAGGTGTCCATGTTGCCGCGATGGACGTTGTGGGTCAGGTGGTCGAGATAGTGGAAACCCACGCCCTTCGGCTTGGGCGATGCCAGCCAGTCGAATTCGGCGTCATAGGGGTTCGCGTCACCGTAGCGGTCGGTGAAATAGATCAGCGAGCCACCGATCCCGACGATGGCGGGCAGGTCGAGGGTCTTTTCCGGGCCTTCGAACGGCGTGGCGCCGTTCTTCACGGCATGGGCAAAGGCATGGCCCGCGTCGGCCACCCGCCAGCCCATCGAGGGGGCGCAGGGGCCGTGTTCCTCGACGAACTTCCGGGCATGGCTGCCGGGCTCGTCGTTCAGGATGTAGGTGATGTCGCCCTGTTGCCAAAGCTCGATGGCCTTGCGCTTGTGCCGGGCGGTAAGGGCATAGCCCATGCGGGTGAAGAGCGCGCGCAATTCGTCGGGGTTCGGATGGGCGAATTCGACGAACTCGAACCCGTCGGTCCCGGCGGGGTTCTCGGGCGAGATCACCGCGCGGGGAGCGTTGTGCGGAAAGGGGCCCATTGGTTTGTCCTCCGTTTGAAATCCTTCCCTTGAGTGTGACACGGTCCTCTTGCTGATGGCGCGCAGATACGGGCTTGCATCTGCGAAATATTGCGTATTTTCATCGAAAAACTAGAAGACGATGCGAGAAACCCGCATGCCGGATGAAACCGATTCCCGCCTGCTTGCCGCCGTGCAGGCCAATGCGCAGATCACGGCGCAAGAGCTTGGTGATCTGTTGAACCTCTCGGCCAGCCAGGCCGCCCGGCGCCGCGCGCGATTGGAAGGCGACGGGCTGATTTCGGGCTACAGCGCAAGGCTTTCGCCGCAGAAGCTGGGCCTGACCGTCCAGGCCTTCATCCAGGTGCATTTCGCGGCGCATTCGCCCGAAGCCGCACGCGACTTCCTGCGCCTGATCGCCACCCTGCCCGAGGTCGTGGCCTGCTGGACCCTGACGGGTGAAGCGGATTATCTGCTGAGGGTCTGGTGCGCCGACCTGCCTGCGCTGAACCATCTGATCCACCACCGGCTGCTGCCGAACCCCTCGGTCGCCCGCGTGCAGAGCCAGATCGTGATGGACCAGCCGAAACCCGACGCCGGGCTTCCGGTCTGAGCCAGCCTGCGCCGCCTGCCGGGGCGGGGGAGCCGAAAGTGGGTGGGCGGGTTGAACCGTGCTACAGTCACGCATCCCGCCAACACTAATGGAGGACGACAATGGCCTATGTCGACGGTTTCCTGATCCCGGTGTCGAACGCCCGCAAGGACGAATACCGCGCGCATGAAGAGAAATGGTGGCCCTGGTTCCAGGGCAAGGGCGCGACCGGGCTGGTCGTCTGCTGGGGCGACGAGGTGCCCGAGGGCAAGCAGACCGACTTCCGCCGCGCAGTCGCCTTGCAGGCGGACGAAACGGTGGTCTTCGCCTGGATGACCTGGCCCGACAAGGCCACGCGGGACAAGGCCTTTGCCTCGATGATGGAGGACGGCGACATGGGCATGGCCGAGATGCCCTTCGACGGCAAGCGGATGGTCTATGGCGGGTTCAGTCCGATCCTGTCACTCGGCAAGACCGGCTAGGCTGCTTGCGGCGAGAGCCTTTCCCTTGCCGCGCGCTTTGGCTAAAGGCAGGACGGACGCGAGAGGATGACCGCCATGCCGATGGAAAAGACCTTCAACGCCGCCGAGGCCGAGGCGCGGATCTCGAAGCTCTGGCTTGATGCCAAGGCCTTCAAGGCGGGGGCCAATGCGAAGGCCGGGCGCCCGGCGTTCTCGGTGATGATCCCGCCGCCGAACGTTACCGGCAGCCTGCACATGGGCCATGCGTTCAACAACACGCTGCAGGACATCCTGACCCGTTGGCACCGGATGCAAGGCGACGACACGCTTTGGCAACCGGGCACCGACCATGCCGGGATCGCGACCCAGATGGTGACCGAACGCGAGATGGCTGCAAGCCAGGAGCCGGATCGGCGCACGATGGGGCGCGAGACGTTCCTCGCCCGCGTCTGGCAGCAGAAGCAGAAGTCGCGCGGCACGATCATCGGGCAATTGCAGCGGCTGGGCGCCAGCGCCGACTGGGACCGCGAGGCCTTCACCATGTCCGGGGCGCCGGGGGCACCGGCGGGCGAGGAGGGCAACTTCCACGACGCGGTGATCAAGGTCTTCGTGGACATGCACCAGAAGGGCCTGATCTACCGTGGCAAGCGGCTGGTGAATTGGGACCCGCATTTCGAGACGGCGATTTCCGACCTGGAGGTCGAGAACATCGAGGTGCCGGGCCATATGTGGCACTTCAAGTATCCTTTGGCCGGTGGGGCGACCTATGAATATGTCGAGAAGGACGCGGAGGGGAACGTCACCTTCCGCGAGACGCGGGACTACATCTCCATCGCCACGACGCGGCCCGAGACCATGCTGGGCGACGGCGCGGTGGCGGTTCATCCATCGGATGAGCGTTATGCGCCAATCGTCGGACATCTTTGCGAAATTCCGGTGGGACCGAAGGAGCACCGCCGCCTGATCCCGATCATCACCGACGAATACCCGGACCCCGCGTTCGGCTCGGGCGCGGTGAAGATAACCGGGGCGCATGACTTCAACGACTATGCGGTGGCCAAGCGCGCAGGCATCCCCTGCTACCGGCTGATGGACACCAAGGCGCAGATGCGGGCCGATGGGGTGCCCTATGCCGAGGCGGCGGAAGTGGCGCAGCGCATGTCGCGCGCCTGGCTGGTGGCCAAGGGCTACGCGACGCCGGGGTTCGCCGAGCAGCCTTTCACGTTGAGCGAGGCGGAGGTGGATGCGCTGAACCTGGTGCCGGACGACCTGCGCGGCCTCGACCGCTACGAGGCGCGCAAGCGGGTGGTGGAGCAGATCAGCGCCGAAGGACTGGCGGTTACGGTCCTGCAAAAGTCCGTCGACAAGGAAACCGGAGCAGAGCACCTGGAACGGGTTCCCGTCGTCGAGGCCAAGCCGATCATGCAGCCCTTCGGCGACCGCTCGAAAGTGGTGATCGAGCCGATGCTGACCGACCAGTGGTTCGTCGACACCGCCCGGATCGTGGAACCGGCGCTGGAGGCGGTGCGGTCGGGCGCGACGAAGATCATCCCGCCGAGCGGGGAGAAGACCTATTACCATTGGCTGGAGAACATCGAGCCCTGGTGCATCAGCCGCCAGCTGTGGTGGGGGCATCAGATTCCGGTGTGGTATGGGATCGACCTGGCCGCGCCGGGTTTCACCGATGACGAGGGCGACGAGGCGCTGGACCCGGTCGAGATGCTGCGCGTCCTCGGCGAGGGTCATGCCGGACTTGACCCGATCCATCGCTGCGCCGCGACTGCCGCGACGGCCTCGGCCCTGTTCCTGGACGATCTGGCAACCCTGCCGCATCCCTTGAACCACGCGCGGGTGGTCGAGGTGGCCGACCGCGCCGCCGCTGTGCAGATGCTGTCGGCCTCGCTGGCCGCCTACGAGGTCGACGAGGACCCGACCCGGCTGGTCTACCCGGTCTGGCGCGACCCCGACGTTCTCGACACCTGGTTCTCCTCCGGCCTCTGGCCCATCGGGACGCTCGGCTGGCCGGAACAAACGCCGGAGCTGACGAAGTACTTTCCCACCTCGGTTCTCGTGACCGGGCAGGACATCCTGTTCTTCTGGGTCGCCCGGATGATGATGATGCAGCTTGCGGTGGTGGACGACATTCCGTTCCACACGGTCTACCTGCACGGCCTGGTCCGCGATGCCAAGGGCAAGAAGATGTCCAAAAGCCTGGGCAACGTCATCGACCCGCTGGAGATCATCGACGAATACGGCGCCGATGCGCTGCGGTTTGCCAATGCGGCGATGGCCTCGCTGGGGGGCGTCTTGAAGCTGGATACCCAGCGGATCGCGGGCTACCGGAACTTCGGGACCAAGCTCTGGAACGCCTGCCGCTTTGCCGAGATGAACGGGGTCTGGGAGGGTCATGCGACCGGCCCGGCCCCCGCGCCCAAGGCCACCGCGAACCGCTGGATCATCGGCGAGACGGCAAAGACGCTGGCCGAGGTGAACGCGGCGCTGGAGGACTTCCGCTTCGATACCGCCGCCGATGCGCTGTACAAGTTCGTCTGGGGCAAGGTCTGCGACTGGTATGTCGAGTTCGCCAAGCCCTTGTTCGATGGACCGGACGCGGCGGAAACGCGGGCGACGATGGCCTGGGTGCTGGATCAGTCGATGATCCTGCTGCATCCCTTCATGCCCTTCATCACCGAGGAGCTGTGGGGCACTACGGCCAAGCGCGCGAAACTGCTGGTGCATACCGACTGGCCGGAGCTGCCCGCGACCCTGATCGACGCGGGCTCGATGCGCGAGATGACCTTCGTCACCACGCTGATCGACGACATCCGGTCCGCCCGCGCGCAGGTGCATGTGCCGGTGGGGTTGAAGGCCGATCTGGTGGCGACCTCGCTTTCCGACGACGCCCGCGCGGCGTTCCAGCGCAATGAGGCGCTGATCAAGCGGCTGGCGCGGGTGGAGACCGTGAGCGAAGGTGCCGCGCCGAAAGGGTCCATCGCGGTGGCGGCGGAGGGGGCGGCTTTTGCGATCCCGCTCGCCGGGCTGATCGACATCGCCGAGGAGAAATCCCGCCTTCAGAAGGCCTTGGACAAGCTGGCGAAGGAGATTGGCGGGCTGAAGGGGCGGCTCGACAACCCGAACTTCGTCAGGTCCGCACCGGAAGATGTGGTGATGGAGGCGACCTCGAACCTGGAGGCGCGGCAGGAGGAAGCGGCGAAGATCCGCGAGGCGCTGGCCCGGCTGTCCGATCTGGGGTAAGGAAATCCGGTCCAAGCCTTTCCGGGGCACATGCGTCAGAGTGATGATAGCCCCGGAAAGGACCCGTGATGCGCCTTGCCCTTGCCACCCTTGCCGTGATCGGACTTGCCAGCGCCGCCTGGCCGCTGACCACGCAGATATTCCCACAAATGACCCTGAAAGGGGGCGAGGCGCAGCTCGTCCCCGACACCGACGTCACGCTGCTTTTCACCGACGTCGAGGACCAGCGCTGCCCCGCCGGGGTGGATTGCTTCTGGGCCGGAATGATCCGCGTGCAACTGACTGTCTCGACGCCGACGTCGAAACAGGAGATCACGCTATGCAACCAGTGCGACAATGCGCGCGACCTTGCCACGGCGGGCGGGCTGACCATTGGCCTGATCGGCCTTGCGCCGTCGACCGAAGACCTCGCAAAGCTCGGGCGCGAACCGGTGCTGGCCGACTATGAGCTGACCGTGAACTACGGCCCCGCCGAGTGAAGGCTTGCGGCTGATCCGCGTCGCCCCCACCTTCGTGCTGGAGGTGACGCGCATGTCCTGGCTTTCCCGCCTGGCCGAACGGCAGATCCAGAAGGCCCGCCTGAAGGGCCAGCTTCAGGGGCTGGAGGGCGAGGGCAAGCCCCTGCCCGACCGTCCGGGCGACGCCTTCGTCTCGCCGGGCGATGCGGTGGGGTTCCGGATCATGGCCGAGGCGGGCGTCCTGCCCGAGGAAATCACCTTGAAGAAGCAGGCGGCGGCGCAGCGCGCCCGTCTGGCAGGCCTGACGGACGAAGCCGCCCGGAAGGCCGCTCAGGCGGAACTGGCGCGGCTGGAAATGCTGCAAGCCATCGCCGAGGAGAGCCGCCGCAAATTCCTGCGCTGAGGCCCCCTTGCGAAGCCCCCCGCCCCGTGCCAGCCTTCTGGCCATGAGCCGCTTTCTCACCCCGCACGCCGCCAAACTTCCCTCCACGGTCCCCTTCACCGGCCCCGAGGCGCTGGAGCGACGAACCGGCGTTGCCTTCCGCGCGCGGCTTGGCGCGAACGAGTCGCTGTTCGGCCCCTCTCCCCGCGCCGTGGTGGCGATGAAGGAGGCAGCCGAAGGCGCCTGGATGTATGGCGACCCGGAAAATCACGATCTGAAACAGGCGCTTGCAGCGCATCATGGGGTGACGCCCGGCCATATCGCGGTGGGTCCGGGCATCGACGGGCTGCTGGGTCTGGTCTGCCGCCTGGTGCTGGACCCCGGCACGAAGGTCGTGACGAGCCTTGGCGCCTATCCGACCTTCAACTTCCACGTCGCGGGCTTTGGCGGGGTGCTGACACGGGTGCCCTACAAGGGCGACCACGAGGATCCCGAGGCGCTTCTGTCCGCCGCAAACTCCACCGGGGCGCGGTTGATCTACCTGGCGAACCCCGACAACCCGATGGGAAGCCACCATCCGGCCAATGTGATCGAGGAGATGGTGGCAAACCTGCCCGAGCAGAGCCTCCTGATCCTGGACGAGGCCTATGCCGACCTTGCCCCGCTGGGAACGGTTCCAACCATCGCGGCGGATCATCCGCAGGTCATCCGGATGCGCACGTTTTCCAAGGGTTACGGGCTGGCGGGGGCGCGAGTCGGCTATGCGATCACCAACCCGGACCTGGCGCTGGCTTTCGACAAGGTGCGCGATCATTTCGGGATGGGGCGGATTTCGCAGGCCGGGGCTCTGGCCGCGCTAAAGGATCAGGGCTGGCTGAAAAGCGTGCAGGAACGCACCGTCGCGGCGCGGGCGCGGCTTTCGGGGATCGCCTTGGCAAACGGGCTGCGGCCCCTGCCCTCGGCCACCAACTTCGTGACCATCGACTGCGGTCGCGACGGGGACTACGCGCGGAAGTTGCTGGCGGAACTGGGGAGGCTGGGGGTGTTCATCCGCATGCCGGGGGTCGCGCCGCTGGACCGCTGCATCCGCATCAGCCTCGGCGATGACGCAACGCTGGATGCTCTGGAGGAAACCCTGCCGCTGGCGCGGAAGGCCGCAGGCTGATTACTCGGCCGCAAGGCCCTTTGCCGGGCCGACAGCCGGTGCATTGCCGGGCGTCGGGGCCTCGGCCGGGCCAAGGCGCGGGGTGGCGGGAACGGGTTCCTGCAACAGAAGCCGCGTGGTGCCCGGGGCGACGACCGACAGCGGCTCGATCACCCGGCGGAAGACCAGCAGGTTCTGGAAGGTGGTCTTGCTGCCGGTCAGCCCGACCCGTTCGTCGCAGGGCAAGGTATCGGCGCGGACATAGTCCCACCCCTCGGCACCAAGCTGGTTCATCAGGCTGGTGAGCGCGAGGGCGAACCGCTCTTCGGTGGTCTTCACGCCACGGGCCTTTTCCCCGCGTTTGGGGGCGGGAATGACCTTGAACTCGAAACGCTGCATCGGGCATCTCCCGCACTGTCCGCGGAAAGTCATATGGGATTCTGCGGCTTGCCGCAAATCACACAGAGTTTTTCTGGCGGAACCGCGCCAGTTGGGCAACAGCCGGGGTCAGAGCCCCAGCTTCGCCGCGACCAGCGCGTTGACCGTGGCCGGGTTGGCCTTGCCGCCGGTGGCCTTGATCACCTGGCCGGTGAACCAGCCCGCAAGCTTTGGATTGGCCTTGGCTTTTTCCACCTGATCGGGGTTCGCAGCGATGATCTCGTCCACCGCTTTCTCGATGGCGCCGGTGTCGGTGACCTGCTTCATGCCGCGCGCCTCGGCGATGGCCGCCGGGTCGCCACCTTCGGTATAGACGATCTCGAACAGGTCCTTGGCCATCTTGCCGCTGATCGTGCCCGCGGCGATCAGGTCGATGACGCCCCCCAGCTGCGCGGCGGAAACCGGGCTTTCGGTGATGTCGTGGCCTTCCTTCTTCAGCCGCCCAAACAGCTCGTTGATCACCCAGTTCGCGGCCATCTTGCCGTCACGGCCCTTCGCCACCGCGTCGAAGTAGCGGGCCGAGTCCAGTTCGGCGGTCAGGACGTTGGCGTCATAGTCGGTGAGGCCGTAGTCCGCCATGAAGCGGGCCTTCTTGGCGTCGGGCAGTTCCGGCATGGAAGCGTGGATACCGTCGACCCAGGCCTGCTCGATCTCCAGCGGCAGAAGGTCGGGGTCGGGGAAATAGCGGTAGTCATGCGCCTCTTCCTTCGACCGCATCGAGCGGGTCTCGTTCTTGTCGGGGTCGTAGAGGCGGGTTTCCTGCACGACCTTGCCACCATCCTCGAGGATGGCGATCTGGCGGCGGGCCTCATGGTCGATGGCAGCCTGGATGAACCGCATCGAGTTCATGTTCTTGATCTCGCAGCGGGTGCCGAGGTGGCTGAAGTCCTGCGTGGCCTGGTATTTCTCGTACTGGCCGGGGCGGCAGACCGAGACGTTGACGTCGGCGCGCAGGTTGCCGTTCTGCATGTTGCCGTCGCAGGTGCCAAGGTAGCGCAGGATCTGGCGCAGCTTCGTCACATAGGCCGCAGCCTCCTCCGGCCCCCGGATATCGGGGCGCGAGACGATCTCCATCAGCGCCACGCCGGTGCGGTTGAAATCGACGAAGCTGAGGTTCGGGTCCATGTCGTGGATGGATTTCCCGGCGTCCTGTTCGAGGTGGATGCGTTCGATCCGCACCCGGCGGGCAACGCCGGGGGACATTTCCACGATCACCTCGCCCTCGCCCACGATGGGGTGGTAGAGCTGGCTGATCTGGTAGCCCTGCGGCAGGTCGGGGTAGAAATAGTTCTTGCGGTCGAAGGCCGAGGTCAGGTTGATCTGCGCCTTGAGGCCCAGCCCGGTGCGGACGGCCTGTTCCACGCAGAATTCGTTGATCACCGGCAGCATCCCCGGCATCGCGGCATCGACGAAGGCGACGTTGGAGTTGGGTTCCGCCCCAAAAGTGGTGGAGGCGCCGGAGAAGAGCTTGGCGTTCGAGGAGACCTGGGCGTGGATTTCCATGCCGATGACCAGTTCCCAGTCGTGCTTGGCCCCGGCGATCACCTTGGGCGCGGGAGGGGTAGTGGTCAGATCAAGCATGGGTGCCTCCGAAAGCGGTCCTTGGGGCCGGGTTTAGGCCGCAAGCCGCGACAGGGCAAGGGGAGGCGTCAGGTGCGCCGCACCAGGGTGCCAAGCCCTTCGCCGCGCCGGACGATGCGGGCGCCGCGCTTCAGGGCCGGGCCGAAGACCTCGGCCATCGCGAAGGCCAGGCTTTCGGTATGGCGGGTCCAGCAATCCATCTGGATCTCGCGCAGGCGGTTCCACAGCACGTCCGAGAGCGCCGCGCGGGTCTTGGTCAGCTGGTAGGCGGCCTCTGCGCCGTCCTTGCGGAAGTTCATCGCCATGCCCGAGAGGATGCAGGCGGCCACGTTGGCGCGATGCTGGCAGCCCGTCGCGGCCTGGTAGTCGTGCAGGGCTTCCAGGAAGTATTCCAGGTCGAGCGTCGGCGACAGATCGCCCAGCGCCTCGGCAGCGGCGATATGAAACACGGCGTAGGAGGCCTTGCCGGTAACGGCTTCCGTCATGCGGACGGACCGGCGCGCGGCACGTTCGAAACCCGACAGCGAACCATGCCAACCGGGCAGCATGTCGACGGCATGGGCGGCGTGGACGGCGGCATCCTCGGGGTCGAGATCGACCCAGTCCTCATACCATTCGCGGCTGACCGCGGCGCCATCCTCGATCCCAGGGATCAGGCCATAGCGGGTGCCGGCCAGAAGCGGCGACATCTCCTCGATCGGGTCGAAGAGGGTGACGAGGGTTTCCGCGCGTTCGAAATGTACCGCGCCCTCCGACCAGACCTCGCGTGAAAGCTGGCCCTGCGGCGCGGCCTTGCGCCGGGCATTGGCAAAGTCGATGTGGCCTTGGGCCACGACCTGAGCGGCGCAATAGTCATCCGGGTTGCGGTCGTAGAGGCCTTCGAGGGTTTCGATCTCGGCCAGGGCGGCGGTCCAGTCCTTGCGCGAGATGGCGGCAGCCAGCCCGGCGCGCATGCCTTCGCTGATCAGCGGAGCAACGCGATGCCCGCCCGAGGCCATCACCCGTTCCTGGTCGGTATAGCGCAGCGCTTCGAACAGATCGGCCCATTCCCCCGCCGCCGCCATCGCGGCATGATCGTCACGGATGCACTGCCATTCGGTGCATTCGGCGCCAAGCCGCATCACCGGAACGTCGAGTCGCGCCAGCACCTGATCGGCCGTCATGCCATCCAGGAGTTCGAACCCCGGCGTCGCGGCGGGCCGAAGCAGGGTGGCATCTTCTTGCTGACCGCGACCCGTGCGGGTTTTCACATGCATCAGCGACGGTGTAACTAGCATCGACTCGCCCTCCGGCAGGTTTTGGCTGCCACAGCCGGGACCGTGATGCCGGATCAGGGCGAAAAAAGGGAAATGCGGTGATCTTCGGGTGACGTCGACATGCACAAGGGCATGATTCTGGGAATGTTTGCGGCAGTTTCGCTGTCGGGGTGCATCAGCACGCAACCGAAGGACCAGATGTCCTTTGTCGCTCCGCCGATGCAATGGGACCACCATCCCGAGGGGGCGGAGTGGACCGAATCGACCCTGGTTGCCGTGTCAACCAAGGATCCGCAACTGTCCGAGCGGGTTCCCGCCGACATCGAAACCTGGTGCCCCGGCTATACGGAAGCCTCGGTCGAGGAACGCCGCGCCTTCTGGACGGGGCTGCTCTCGGCGGTGGCGAAATACGAAAGCACCTGGAACGAAAAGGCCTCGGGCGGCGGTGGGCGCTGGATCGGCCTGATGCAGATTTCACCGCGGTCGGCAGCGAATTACGGCTGCGACGCGACCTCGGTCGGTGCGTTGAAGGACGGCGAGGCCAACCTGGAATGCGCCGTCGAGATCATGTCTCGGCAGGTCGCCAAGGATGGCATGGTGGCCGGTGGCGGCAATCTTGGCATCGGGCGCGACTGGGCGCCGCTGCGCAGCAGCGAGAAGCGGGCCGCGATGGCGGCCTGGACCCGGGCGCAACCCTACTGCAAGGCGACCTGACGACCGGTCAGCCCGCAGCGCGCATCCGTTCCAGCATTTCACGCAGGTCGCCGGACAGTCCGGGCGCGGCGAGCATCCGGTCAAGCTCGGCCCGTGCCAGCCTGCGGCGGGTGGCATCGTAACGCGGCCAGGTCTCGAAGGCCGTCGACACGCGCGAGGCGGTCTGGGGGTTCAGGGGGTCGAGCTTCAACAGCCAGTCGGCAACCAGTCGGTAGCCCGCGCCCGAGCGGTGGTGGAAGCCCGCGTGATTGGCGGCGAGGGCCCCGATCACGGTGCGGAAGCGGTTGGGGTTCTTCCAGTCGAAGCCGGGGGTCTCCAGCAGGCGGCCGGTCAGCGCCGCCGCCTCGCCCGGTTCGGCGCTGGCAATCTGCAGCGCATACCACTTGTCCATGACGTTCGCGTCGCGACCCCAGCGGGCGGCGAAGGCGACCAGTTCCTTCTCGCCCTGATGCACGTCGAGAAGGGCGGCCAGCGCGCCGATCTCCTCGGTCATCGACCGGGCGCGGGCGAAGGCCGAGGCGGCGAGCTTGCCGCCGTCGCGCCGGGTCAGAAGCTGGAGCGCGGCGATCTTCAGCGCCCGGCGACCGGCTTGATCCGCTGAAGGGGAGAAGGGGGCGTTGTCATCCAGGTCCTTGTAAAGCCTGTGCAATCCCTCGCCCAGCCGGATCGCCAGCGCGCCCGCCATCTCGCGCCGGGCGGCGTGGATCTTGGCGGGGTCGGGGATGCGGCCCGTCGCGGCGATGGTCTGGGCCAGGTCGTCCTCGCCCGGCAGGCGCAGGCAAAGCGCGCGGAAGGCAGGGTCGAGGGTCGCGTCGAAGGTCACCGCGGCAACGGCGTCCAGCCAGTCCGACCGGACCGGCGTGCCCTTCAGCGCCATCTCGGCCATCACCTCTTTCGCAAGCGCACGGCCCGCCTCCCATTTGTTGAACGGGTCGGTGTCGTGGGCCAGAAGGAAGGCGCGTTCGCCCGCCACCGGCTTGCGGTCCATGACCACGGGGGCCGAAAAACCGCGCAGGATCGACGGGACGGGACGGGCCGCCAGCCCCTCGAACCGGAAGGACTGCTTGGCGCGGGTCATCTCCAGCATGATCGTCGGCACCACCTCGTCGCCGTTGGGGTTGAGGAGGCCGACCTTGACCGGGATCACCTTCGGCTGCTTTTCCGGCTGGCCGGGGGTGGGCGGGTTTTTCTGGGTAAAGGTCAGGGTGTAGACGCCATCGGCCCAGCTGTCCTCGACTTTCAGGCGGGGGGTTCCGGCTTCGGAATACCAGAGCTTGAACTGCGTGAGGTCGCGGTCGGTGGCATCCTCGAAGACCTTGAGCCAGTCCTCGATGGTGGCGGCGTCGCCGTCATGGCGGTCGAAGTAGAGATCGAGAGCGCGCTTGTAGCCCCCGTCGCCGACCAGCGACTTCAGCATCCCGATGACCTCGGCGCCCTTCTCGTAGACCGTGGCGGTGTAGAAGTTGTTGATCTCGACAAAGCTCTCGGGGCGCACCTGATGGGCGAGCGGCCCGGCATCCTCGCGGAACTGGCGGGCGCGCAGCGCCACCACATCCTCGATCCGGCGCACGGCGGCCGATCGCATGTCGCCGGAAAACTGGTGGTCGCGGAAGACGGTCAGCCCTTCCTTGAGGCAGAGCTGGAACCAGTCGCGGCAGGTGATGCGGTTGCCGGTCCAGTTGTGGAAATATTCATGCGCGATGATCGCCTCGATCCGGGCGTAGTCGTCATCGGTGGCGGTTTCCGGGCTGGCGAGGACGTAGCGGGAGTTGAAGATGTTCAGCCCCTTGTTCTCCATCGCGCCCATGTTGAAATCATCGACCGCGACGATATTGAACACGTCCAGATCGTATTCGCGGCCATAGACCTGTTCGTCCCAGCGCATCGAGCGGATCAGGCTGTCCATCGCATAGGCGCAGCGGTCCTCATCGCCGGGGCGGACCCAGATGTTGAGCGCGACCCTGCGGCCCGAGGCGGTGGTGAAATCGGCGGAATGGGCGCGGAGGTCACCTGCCACCAGCGCAAACAGGTAGGCGGGCTTCGGCCAGGGGTCGTCCCATTCCGCCCAGCCCTTGCCGCTGGCGGTGGGGTTGCCGTTGGACAAGAGGATGGGCAGGTCGGCCTCGATCCGCACCTTGAAGCGCGACATCACGTCGGGGCGGTCGGGATACCAGGTGATCTTGCGGAAGCCCTCGGCCTCGCACTGGGTGCAGTACATGCCCTTCGACATGTACAGGCCTTCCAGCGCAGTGTTGGACTCCGGCGCGATCTGGACCTCGGTGTCCAGCGTGAAGGGGCCGTCCGGGAGGTCTTTCGCGGCAAGCGTCAGGGAATGCCCGTCGATCTGCGGCGTGACGGGCTGTCCGTCGACAGTGCAGGAGAGATGCGTCAGCCCCTCACCATCCAGCCGCAGGTCGTTCCGGCCCGGACGTTCGGGGTTCGGGCGCAGCGCCAGCCGGGCGATGACCCGCGTGGCAGCGGGGGCAAGGCGGAAGGTCAGGTCCACGCTGTCGACGATGTGGCTGAAAGGCTGGTAGTCGGCCAGGTAGACGGTCTTCTGCTCGGTCATTGGGCGCTCCCTTTCCGACCGAAGCTACGGCGAAACGGACGGGGCGCAAGGGGGGCGCGGGCCCCGGTCGTTTGCCGCTTTACGAATCTGCGCCGGGCGATGCATCTATGTTCCATGAATGTTCTCGTTTGGCTGAAGCGCGACCTGCGCGTCCACGACCATCCGGCGCTGACCCTTGCGGTGGGGATCGGGCCGGTCCTGCCGGTCTATGTGGTGGAGCCGGAGCTTTGGTCAGAGCCCGACGCCTCGGCCCGGCAATGGGAGTTCGTGGCGGAAAGCCTCGCGGGCCTGCGGGAAGAGCTGGCCGGGATCGGCGCGCCGCTGGTGGTGCGGGTCGGCGATGCGGTGCAGGTGCTGGCAGGCTTGTGCAAGCGACATGGGATCGCCCGGATCGTCAGCCATGCCGAGGTGGGCACCGCCTGGACGGCGGCGCGAAACCTGCGGGTGGCCGGCTGGGCGCAGGGGGCGGGTATCGCGTGGACCGAAGTGGCGCAAACAGAAACGGATGCAGCGGGAATGTCCCCGCAAGGGGCGCGGCTTCCCCCTGCCCTTCCGCTGCCCGAGGTGCAGGCTGTCGCAGGGGTGGAGCCCGGCCTGATCCCCACGGCCCGCGCCCTGCGCCTTGCCCCCGACCCCTGCCCGCACCGCCAGCTCGGGGGCCGCGCGCGGGGGCTGGAACTGTTGGACAGGTTCTTGGCGCAGCGGGGCGAGGCCTACAGCACCACGCTGGCCTCACCCCTTGTTGCCGAACGCGCCTCGTCCCGGCTTTCACCGCATCTCGCCCACGGCACATTGTCGCTGCGCGAGGTGCGGTTGGCAACCGCCTCCCGGATTTCCGAGCATCCGGGTGGGCGGTGGCGCGGGTCGCTCTCGCGCTTTCAGGCCAGCCTTTCGGCGCGGGAGGAGCCCGTTCAGGCGCAGCAACCAGAGAGGGAAGGGCCTTGGCCGACCGCCCCCTCCCGTGAGACCGATGCCACGCGGCTGGTTGCCTGGACGCAGGGCGAAACCGGCCTGCCCTTCCTGGACGCCTGCCTGCGCTATCTGCGGGCGACCGGGTGGCTGCCTGCGCCTTTGCGGGCAATGGTGACCTCGGTCGCGTGCTGGCACCTGGCGCTGGACCGCGATGCCGTGGGCGCCCATCTGGCGAGGTCGTTCACCGACTATGACCCCGCGCTCTACTGGCCGCAGTTGCGAGCGGTAGCGATGGACCCTCCTCCCCGGCCTGCGAACCCGGTGCGACTGGGCTTTGATCTCGACCCTTCGGGCGCCTTCACCCGGCGCTGGCTGCCGGAACTCGTCCCGGTGCCGGATGCGGTCCTGCACGAACCCTGGCGCTGGCCCGAGGCGCGGCACCTTCTCGGCCACCGCTACCCGGAGCCGGTCGTCGATTTCGCCTCTGCCTCCCGGGACGCCCGCACACGGTTGCGGCAGGCGCGTCTGTCTGTGGGCTTCGCGGAAACTCCGGGCGGGTTTGCGCAACGCTCCACCAGCAGAACAGGCGCCCGGCGGCGAGACAGCGCGCAGCTTTGCCTGCCCTTCTGACCGCTTGACGCAGGCGGCGCGGCACTCTTACTATACGATCATTCAACAAGGATGGCCCGATGCCCCGCGACCTGCGCTACGACATCCTGTTCGAGCCCGTCCGCATCGGCCCGGTCACGGCGCCGAACCGCTTCTACCAGACCCCGCATGCCACCGGCTTCGGCTGGCAGCGCCCGCAGTCCGGCGCGGCCCTGCGGGGGGTGAAGGCCGAGGGCGGCTGGGGCGTCGTTTGCACGGAATACTGCTCGATCCACCCCAGTTCCGACGACAGCCCCTACGCGTTCCTGACGCTCTGGGATGATGACGACATTGCGCCGCTGGCCCTGACCGCCGAGGCGATCCATGCCCGCGGATCGCTGGCCGGGATCGAGTTGTGGCATGGCGGCGCGCATGCGTCGAACCGGATGACCCGGCTGCCGGGGATCGCGCCCGATGTGCAGCCTGCGCTCTACCACCTGCCCACAACGGCGCGGGCGATGGACCTTTCGGACATCCGCGCCTTCCGGGGCTGGCAGCGCGATGCGGCGTTGCGGGCCAAGCGGGCGGGGTTCGACATCGTCTATGTCTATGCGGGCCACGACTACCTGCCGTTCCAGTTCCTCTCGCGCCGGACCAACCATCGCGGTGACGCCTATGGCGGCAGCCTGGAGAACCGGGCGCGGCTTCTGCGCGAGATGATCGAGGACACCAAGGACGCCGTGGGTGACAGCTGTGCGGTGGCGGTCAGGCTGGCGGTGGACGAGTTGCACGGGCCGGAAGGGATCACCTCGGAAGGCGAGGGGCGTGAGATCATCGAACTGCTGGCCGAACTGCCGGACCTCTGGGATGTGAACGTGGCAGGGGCTTTGGGGAATGACTCGCGGTCGGCCCGGTTTTCGGGCGAGGGGTTCCAGGAGGAGAACGTCGCCTTCGTGAAATCGCTGACTACGAAGCCGGTGGTCTCGGTCGGGCGTTTCACCTCGCCCGACCGGATGGTTGCCCAGATCCGGCGCGGGGTGCAGGATTTCATCGGCGCGGCGCGGCCTTCGATCGCCGACCCGTTCCTGCCGCTGAAGATCCGCGAGGGGCGCGAGGACGAGGTCCGGGAATGCATCGGCTGCAACATCTGCCGGGCGGCGAACAACGAAGGCGTGGGCCTGCGCTGCACGCAGAACCCGACGATGGGCGAGGAATGGCGGCGCGGCTGGCACCCGGAGCGGATCGCGGTTCACCAGAAGCGCGAGAAGGCGCTGGTCATTGGCGGCGGCCCGGCGGGGCTGGAGGCGGCGCTGACCCTGGGCCGAAGGGGGCTGGAGGTGGCTTTGGCCGAGGCGTCGGACCATTTCGGCGGGCGGCTCTTGCGCGAGGCGACGTTGCCGGGCCTGGCGACCTGGATGCGGGTCCGGGACTGGCGGCTGCACATGATCGGGAAACTGCCGAATGTAGAGCTGTTCCCGGCCAGCCGGATGGCTGCGGTGGATGTGGCCGAGTTCGGGGCGGATCATGTCGTGCTGGCGACGGGGTCGCATTGGCGGCGGGACGGGGTGGGTGTCTATGCGATCCGGCCGGGAGAGTTCCCCTTGGCGCTGACCCCGGATGATGTGTTCGCGGGGGCCGGGATCACCGGGCCGGTGGTGTTCTATGATGACGAGCATTACTTCATGGCCGGGGCGCTGGCCGAGAAGCTGGCCCTTGCGGGGCATGAGATCCATTATGTAACGACCGCCGCCGTCGCCTCCAGCTGGACGGTGCTGACCAACGAGCAGGATTTCCTGCAAGCCCGGTTGATCGAGGCGGGGGTGGCGATCCATCCGCTGAAGGCGTTGAAAGCACAGGAGGTCGGCGAAGTGACCCTTGCTTGCGTCTACACCGGACGGGTGGAGCCCCTGCCCTGCGGAACATTGATCCTCTGCACCGGGCGCCTGCCCGACAACGCCCTTCCCGGCGCGCTTGCCGAACAGGGGACGCAAGCCACCCGGATCGGCGATTGCCTCGCGCCTTCGTCCATCGCCGATGCCGTCCATTCCGCCCACCGCTTCGCCCGGCTTCTGGGCGAGCCCGACCTGCCCCCGCGCCGCGAGCGCGCGCCTGAAAGGAGCCTCTGATGCGCCAGCGCCGCCCTGCCCGGTCCCCGAATGCCATCCCGCAACGTCCCTTCGGCCAGATGCCGCGCAGCTATGACCCGATCAGGGTGCTGAGCGAGGATCAGGTGGAAGCGATCCACCGGGCCGCGCTGGCGCTGCTGGCGACGCAAGGCATGCGCGTGCTGAACGGCACCGCCATCGACCACTTCCGCCGGGCCGGAGCGCGGGTCGAGGGGCAGATGGTCTATCCCGACCCCGGGCTGATCGAAGAGCGGCTGGCGACCGTTCCCCGCACCTTCACCATCGCGGCGCGGAACCGGGCCAAGGACCTGCGCTTCGGTGGCAACGACATGGTGTTCTCCTCCGTCGGCGGGCCCGCCTATGTGATGGATCTCGACCGCGGTCGCCTTGATGGCACCCTGCAGGACATGCAGGACTTCCTGCGCCTGTGCCAAAGCCTGAACGTGATCCAGCAGGAATCAGGCGGCCCGCTGGAGCCGATGGACCTGCCTGCGAACACGCGGCACCTGGATCTTTACCTGAGCCAGATCACCCTGCTGGACAAAAGCTGGAACCTGAACGCGCTGGGGCGGGACCGGACGATGGACGGTCTGCACATGGCGGCGCTGAGCATGGGCTGGTCGCTCGACGACCTTGCAAAGCAACCGATGATGATGGGGGTGATCAACACCAACTCGCCCCGGCAGCTGGACGACCCGATGAGCCAGGGCCTGATCACGCTGGCCGAACATGGCCAGGTCGCCATCGTCACCCCCTTCACGCTGGCGGGGGCGATGGCGCCGGTCAGCCTGGCCGGGGCGCTGGTCCTGCAACATGCCGAGGCGATGTTCGGCGTGGCGCTGACCCAGATCGTGCGGCCGGGCGTGCCGGTGATGTATGGCGGCTTCACCTCGAACGTCGACATGAAGACCGGGGCGCCTGCCTTCGGAACCCCGGAATATGCCAAGGCCGCGCAGGCCTCGGGCCAGCTTGCCCGCAGGATCGGGGTGCCGTTCCGGTCCTCGAACACCACTGCGGCCAATGCCATCGACGCGCAGGCGGCTTACGAGTCGATGATGTCGCTCTGGGGCTGCCTGATGGGGGGCGCGCATCTGGTGATCCACGGCGCGGGCTGGATGCATGGCGGCTTGACCGCCAGCTTCGAGAAGCTGATCCTTGATGCCGAGATGCTGGGCATGATGCAGGCCTATTTCCAACCGATTGCCGTCAGCGATGAGGCCCTGTCGCTCGACGCCATCGCCGAGGCAGGGGTGGGAGGGCATTTCTTCGGCACGGCGCAGACGATGGCGATGTATGACACTGCCTTCCATCCGCCGATGCTGTCGAATTGGGACAGCTATCCGACCTGGCTGGCTCGCGGGGCAGAGGAACTGCCGCAACGCGCCAACCGCATCTGGAAGGACCTGCTGGCCCATTACGAACAGCCGCCGCTGGACAAAGGCATCCACGAGGCGCTGGAGGCTTTCGTCGCCCGCCGCAAGGCCGAGGGCGGGGCCCCGACGAACTGATGGGGACGAACTGATGGGGACGAACTGATGGCCCGCTTCACCCGCCTTTCCAGCGACGACCGCCGCGCGCAGCTGATCGACGTCGGTCTCGCCTGCCTGGCCGAGGGCGGCATCCTGCATTTCACCGTCGACCGCATCTGCAAGGCGGCAGGCGTCTCGCGCGGGCTGGTGCTGCACCACTTCGGCTCGATGGCCGAGATGCTGACCGCCGTCTATGCGCAGCTTTATCGCGACACCGTGCCCGACCTCGCGTCCCTGCCCCCCGAGACCCGGGTCATGGCGCTGATCGACGGGGTCTTCGCGCCCAAGGCCTTCAGCCGCGACACCTTGGCGGCCTGGCTGGCGCTCTGGGGCCAGATCGCGGTGACGCCCGCCCTGCAAGCCGAGCACCAGCAGCAATACCGGGTCTACCTGACCCAGGTCAGCGATGCGATTGCCGCGCTGGCGGCGGCAAGGGGGCGGACGGTCGAGGCCCGGCCCCTTGCGGTGTCGCTGATCTGCCTGATCGACGGGCTCTGCCTGCAGCAATGCATGGACCCCGATGTGATCGGACCTGAAGCGGCGAAAGCCGCCTGCCTTGCCTTCGTTGCACCGTATCTGGGCTGATCACTCGGCGCCGACGGTCCGCGCCAGCTTGCCCAGCGTCTGCAGGCCCAGCTCCACCGCGCCGAAGCCCTTGGCGTCGTGGTATTCCTGCGCCGTCGCCATCACCATGCCCAGCGTCACCCGGGTCGCGCCGTCCAGATCGTCGAAACTGGCCCAGGCATCGGCATGCTTCGGCCCATTCTCGCCCCAGTGCAGCGTGTAGTCCAGCCGCGCCTCGGGGATCACCGCGCCGTATTTGTGGTGGTTCGGGAAGACCGTCCCGTCGGGCGCGATCATGTCGAAGACCCATTCGCCGCCCTCGCGCAAGTCGATGCGGCTGGTGCGGCAGGAAAACCCCTCCGGCCCCCACCATTTCGGCAAGGAGTCGGCGTTCATCCAGGCGCCCCAGACCACGGGGACCGGGGCCTTGATCACCCGATGGAACAGAATCGTGCGTTCTGCCACCGCGCCCAGGTTCGCCACCCCGGCGGTGAAGCCCTGCCGGTAGCCCTCGGCCATATCCTCGGCCAGCGAGGCAAGCTGGACCGTCACCGCGACCCGGCTCTGCTCGCCGTCGCCGTTGAAATCCGCCGTCACCAAGGCGGCAGATTTCCTTTCCCCCTCTTGCGAAACCACCTCGTAGCCGACGCTGCGCGCGTCTGGCACAAGGTCCAGCCACCCGGCCTCGACCCGGATATCGGGCTGCCCCGCCACCTTGCAGAGCGAGACCTCGCGGCCCCCTACCCTTGCGTCCGACTCAAGGAATTCCACAGTCACGGCAGGGGTGGGCGCGGCCCAGACCGCCCGCGCAGCGGGAGAGGTCCAGGCGGCGTAGAGCGTCGCCACCGGGGCCGCGACCTTGCGCTCGAAAGTCAGGGTGGCGAAACGGTCGGCGGTCAGGTCGCGGCTCATTGCTTCAGCCCCTGGGCATAGCTCTCCAGCTGGGTGATCACGGTGCCCCAGCCGTCGTAGAAGCCCATGTCCTTGTGCGCCTTCGCGGTTTCCGCATTCCGGTGCCGGGCAATGGCGGTGTATCTGGTGCGCCCGCCGCCGATGTCCTCGAAATGAATGATCGCGGTCATGAACGGGTCGGGCTTGGGCTTCCATCCCGCGCTGTAGGCATCGGTAAAGACCAGCTTTTCGTTCGGGACAACCTCCAGGTAGACCCCGTTGTTCTCCATCTCGTTGCCCTCGACGTCGAAGGTCGTGTTGCAGGCCCCGCCGACGCGCACGTCCAGCTCGCAGGAGACAACCCGGTGCGGCTTCGGGACGAACCAGTGGACAAGGTGCTCGGGCGTGGTCCAGCACAGGTAAAGGATCTCGCGCGGGGCGTTCACCTCGCGGGTGATGACGAGGTCAAGCTGGGGGTCCAGGTCGGGGGTCGTGGTCATTTCTCGCGCTCCTTCATCAGGTTCATCACATAGTCGTCCAGCCGATCCAGCCGCGCCTCCCAGACCTTGCGCTGCTCGTCCAGCCAGTCGGACATCGGTTGCATCGCCCTTGGCTGGAAGGCGCAGGACCGGACGCGCCCATCCTTCTGTGTGGCAACCAGCCCCGCCTCCTCCAGCACCGAAAGATGCCGCAGGATCGTCGGGAGCCTAAGTCCCGTCGGCCCGGCCAGTTCCGTCACAGGTGCGGGACCACGGGCCAGCCGGTTCAGCATCATGCGCCGGGTCGGGTCGGACAGCGCATGGAACAACAGGTCGAGGTGGGGATCATGCTTAGCCATGTGGCTAAGTAACCTATCGCCACCGAGTCGCGCAAGAAAAACTTAGCCAATCGACGAAGTTTTCGCTTTCCGGTTTTCGCGAAAGGTGATTTTCGGCTTCCTTTGAAATTCGGCCCCGGCTTTTCTTGCCGCCGCCCGGCCCCCTCGCCTATTGTGTGCCACAGCATACAAGCGGCCCGGCGGCCAAGGGAGATTGCCATGACGGAACGTCTGGATCGGGCGGGGCTTCAGGTGGATGTGGTGCTCGCCCGCTTCGTCGAGGATGAGGCACTGCCGGGCACCGGGATCGAGGCAGGGCAGTTCTGGTCGGGTCTCGCCGCGCTGCTGGCGGATTTCGCGCCGCAGAACCGGGCGCTTCTGGCCAAGCGGGACGATCTGCAGGCGAAGATCGATGCCTGGCACGTCGCCCGGCGCGGGCAACCGCATGACCATGCCGCCTACAAGGCCTTCCTCGCCGAGATCGGCTATCTCTTGCCCGAAGGCCCGGCTTTCAGCATCGAGACGACCAACGTGGACCCCGAGGTCGCCAAAGTCCCCGGCCCGCAGCTGGTGGTCCCGGTCACGAACGCCCGCTACGCGCTGAACGCGGCGAACGCGCGCTGGGGCAGCCTCTACGACTGCCTCTACGGAACGGATGCGATGGGCTCCCTGCCGCCCTCCGGCGGCTATGAACGTGGCCGGGGCGCGCGGGTGGTGGCGCGGGCGCGGGTGTTCCTGGACGAGGCTTTCCCCATCGCCGGCACCAGCCATGCCGACGTGCGACGGTATGTGGTGAAGGACGGCGCGCTTCTGGTCGACGACCTGCCGCTGGTACAGCCGGAGAAGTTCGTCGGCTACCGGGGCAACCCGAAGGCTCCTGACTCCATTTTGTTGCGGAACAACGGCTTGCATGTCGAGCTGGTCTTCGACCGCGCGCATTTCATCGGCTCGCGCGACCAGGCGCTGCTGGCCGATGTGCAGCTGGAAAGCGCGATGACGGCGATCATGGACTGCGAGGATTCCGTCGCCTGCGTCGATGCCGAGGACAAGGTCGGGGCATATCGCAACTGGCTGGGGCTGATGAAAGGGACGCTCTCGGAGGTGTTCGTGAAGGGCGGGCGGAAGGTCGAACGTCACCTGGCCGCTGACCGGGAGTATCTGGACCCGCAGGGCAGGCCCTTCCTGATCAAGGGCCGCGCGCTGATGTGGGTCCGGAACGTCGGCCACCTGATGACCAACCCGGCGATCCTGTTGCCGGACGGGTCCGAGGCGCCCGAGGGCCTGATGGACGCGATGGTGACGGTGGCCATCGCGCTGCACGACCTGAAGAAGGCCGAGGGGACGCGGAACTCGGTGCTGGGGTCGGTCTATGTGGTGAAGCCGAAGATGCACGGGCCGGAGGAAGTGGGTTTCGCGGACGCAGTGATGGCGCGGGTCGAGACGGTGCTGGGCCTTCCTGCGGCGACGGTGAAGCTCGGGATCATGGACGAGGAACGGCGGACCTCGGTCAACCTGAAGGAATGCATCCGGGCGGCGAAGGGGCGGGTTGCCTTCATCAACACGGGTTTCCTCGACCGGACCGGGGACGAGATCCACACCTCGATGGAAGCGGGGGCGTTCAGCCGGAAGGACTTCATCAAGCGGAAGTCCTGGATCACCGCCTATGAGAACCTGAACGTCGATATCGGGCTGGAATGCGGGCTGTCGGGCAAGGCGCAGATCGGCAAGGGGATGTGGGCGATGCCGGACCTGATGGCGGCGATGCTGGACGAGAAGATCGCCCATCCCCGCGCGGGGGCGAACACGGCCTGGGTCCCTTCGCCCACTGCGGCCACTCTGCACGCCCTCCACTACCACAAGGTCGACGTCTTCGCGGTGCAGGCCCGGCTGGCCAAGGGGGGGCGGCGGGCGCATGTGGACGGGATCCTCGATATCCCGCTCGCGAGCTTCCAGGCGTGGAACCGGGCGCAGGTCACGCGGGAGGTCGAGAACAATGCGCAGGGCATCCTCGGCTATGTGGTGCGCTGGATCGACCAGGGGGTCGGCTGCTCCAAGGTGCCGGACGTGAATGATGTCGGGCTGATGGAGGACCGGGCGACTTGCCGGATCTCGGCCCAGCACATCGCGAACTGGCTGCATCACGGGGTGGTGAGCGAGGGTGAGGTGATGGAGGCGCTGCGGAAGATGGCGGCGGTGGTGGACCGGCAGAATGCGGGGGACCCCCTCTACCGGCCGATGGCCCCGGCCTTCCAGGGAGCGGCGTTCCAGGCGGCCTCGGACCTGGTCTTCAAGGGGCGGGAGCAGCCTTCGGGGTATACCGAACCCCTGCTGCATGCCTGGCGGCTGCGGGTGAAGGCGGGGTAGTGTCCACGGTGGACAGATTTTCCGGTCGTTTGAAATCAAGGAGTTGGTCGCGGACGTTAGGGGATTTTTAACGTCTTGCCTTGGCTCTGGTCGGGGCGGTTTTCGAATGGAGCGCTGACGCGCGAAGTCCTTTTGTCTCGTCGTCGGGCTGCGCCTCCTCCTCGGCGTTGGGGGCGCTTCGCCCCCCAAACCCCCCGAGGATATTTGGAGCCAGGTGAAAGGGGATTGGGTCGGCGCGAGTCGATCAGGGCCGATTTCTGCTGGGCGGGGCCTGTCCCAGCACGCCGACTTCGCGGAAGCGGTTGGGACGGAGATAGGCCCAGTTCAGGAGAGCCGCCGGGACGCCGATGAGAAGGCCTGCAACAGCGGCCCAGAGGAAGGTGGACCAGCGGTAGTGGCCGAGGGTGAGGCCTGCGATGACGACGGCTCCGGCGATGGAGGAGGTCCAGAGGGTAAGGAGCCAGAGGCGAAGGTGCGGGAACATGAGAGGTCTCCCTGCGGGGGGGGGGGTGGATGAAGGGGTGACCCTGACCATCGACGGCGCCGACTATGTCGGGGTCTCTCTGCGGGGTGGATGAAGGGACAACTCGGCAAAGGTGGCGGTGGTTCCCGTGAGCGCTTTCTCGCGTGAAGGGGTTTGGATGAAATGGTGGGTTGGCACCCGCTCTACGCTTGCTGTGTGCAAGGGCGTGGGATCAGCTTCCCTTGGACAGACCCCTATGGTAGCTCAGACTTCTGGAGGTAGCTTTGATTACAAAACCCTTGGGCATCGACGAACGACCAGAGCAAATTCGCCCGCCAGTTGTCAAGGGAGTGGGAGTCACTCTATCCGAACTCTATTTGGCAAGGTTGGCAGAGAAGTCGTTTCTGAACCTGTGGTCTTACCCCAGCCCTTTTAGGGACCAGCGATCGACCAGCGGCACCGAGGGAAAGGAGCTTTGTGACCTGCTGGTGGTTTGTGGCCATCATATAATCATTTTTAGCGAGAAGACGATTGAGTGGCCGCGAGGAGACTTGAATACAGCTTGGTGCCGTTGGGCAAGGCGAGCTGTGCAGAACTCTGCCAAGCAAGCCAACGGCGCCGAGCGCTGGATCACTGAGTATCCTGAACGTATATTTCTTGACCGCGATTGTACCAAACGCTTCCCGATTGATTTTCCACCACCGGAGACAAGGATCTTTCACCGCGTGTTGGTGTCACAGGGTGCGTCCAAAGCCTGCAGGATTCACCTTGGTGCCACTTCTGGCAGCCTGATCATTCGCCCATCTCTCAAAGGGGATGCCCACTGGAACAATCAAGCAGGTGGTGTTGCGCCATTCGCATTTGGAGATATTGACCCCGACGGTTCATTTGTTCACGTGTTTGACGAAGTCGCGCTGGATATAGTTATGGCAGAATTGGATACGGTTCGAGACTTTACTGACTACCTAGTCAAGCGAGCTGAGTTTATTAGATCTGGAAGACTACATGAAGCTCACGGCGAGGAGAATTTGCTCGCCTACTACGCAATCCGAATAAACGAAGACGGTGACCATGATTTTGTTACTGATGGGAAGAGCCCTCCCATCACGATTGACCGGAACCAATATGCGAAACTGACCTCCGATTCACGCTACATCGCAAAAAAGCATGAGGACAAAATTTCCTATGTCTGGGATATGCTCATTGAAGGGTTCACGACCCATATGCTCGACGGTACTTCCATAACAATAGATGACTATGAGTTTGATCTCCGTAGGAACGAAATTGGCGTTCGATATATGGCGCTTGAGCCAAGATTCTATCGTCGCGCACATGGTCAAGCTGCTATGGGCGCCCTTGAGAAAGGCAAAACTGCGGATAGATTCTTCCGAGTTATTTTGCCTGGCTCCAAGTCCAAAGACAAGGGAACGGCATTCTTCATACAGACCTACAAATACTTGGACTGGATGGAAGCCAAAGGTGGGTATGAACAGTATCGCCGAAAGCGCACAGAATCTGCTGTTATATATGCGAAGGGCCTACTAGAGCGTTATCCACATCTTGAACGAGTTGTGGGCATATCACGTGAACCACCTGGTCAGGGGCGTGGCGTGTCTGAAGACTTGGTTTATGCCGAGCAATCGGAGTGGGGCAACGAAGAGCGAAGGGCAATTCGGGAAGATTGCACGAAACTGGGAGTCCTACAGAATATGAAAGAGCGGGCTTGGGACGGCCAAGAGTTTCCCGAGGTTAAAACCGTCACATTCGAGCGTCCATCCTTAGGTTGGCCCATAACCCAAATGAACCGGCAAGAAAGGCGAAAGATGGAGGCAAAACAGCGGAAGAAGCGCAGATGACTTCTGCGCAGAACTCGGTTTGGTGCGGTAGTCTGTGGCCTAAAGCGCTTTAGCGCACCCTACGAGTCGCAATGATACGCGCCGTCAGCCGATATCCAACCCGATCGCATGGACGCGGCTGTTCAGGTCGCCGAGCGCCGCCTGCACGGCCCGGTGCCGCGCCACGCGGGTCATCTCGCGGAGAGCCTCGGCGCGGATGGTGATGTGGAAATGGCTCTCGCCGGACCCATCATCCCCGGCGTGGCCAGCGTGGCGGTGGCTTTCGTTCACCACCGTGAGCACGCTCGGCGCGAAGGCGGCGGTCAGGCGGTCCTCGATCTCGTCCTTCACAGCCATGTCAGGCCCCCTTCCAACTTCCCGCCAAAGCCTTAGACTTGTGCCCCCGAGTCGGAAACCCCCGTCGGAAAGGCCCCCTTCGCATGACCAGTCGTCCGCCCTTCGATTTCAACCTCAGCGCCGCGGCTGACAAGAAGCGCAAGAAAACCGGGCGGCGGGGCATGTCGGGGGCGTTCGAGACAGCGGACAAGCCCTGCGATTATCCGGGCTGCAAGGAAAAGGCCGCCTTCCGGGCGCCGAAATCGCCGGATCTGCTGGATGAGTTCTTCTGGTTCTGCAAGGATCACATCCGCGAGTACAATCTGAAATGGAATTTCTTCCAGGGGACGACGGACGAGGAGTTCCAGAAGTTCCTCGACAAGGACCGGGTCTGGGAGCGGGAGACCAAGCCCTTCAGCCGGATCGGCGACGGCAATGCCTGGGCGCGGCTGGGGGTGAACGACCCGATGTCCCTGCTGGGCGAGAAGGCGACGCAGAACCCGGGCAAGGTGCTGTCGACCGCGACGCGCAAGCTGCCGCCGACGGAGAGGAAGGCCATCGAGATCCTCGATGCGCGCGACACTTGGACCAAGACGGAAATCCGCAAGCAGTACAAGACCCTGGTCAAGGACCTGCATCCCGACATGAACGGCGGCGACCGGCGCGACGAGGAACGCTTGCAGGAAGTGGTCTGGGCCTGGGACCAGCTGAAGGACAGCCGGTTCTTCCGCGAATAGCGGCGGCGAAAACCGGCGCGGGGCGGTCGGGTATCGCCCTTCCCCTTGAACCCCCCGGCGATATGTTCCAAGGATGGCCGGTGCGGCGCGATGGGGCGTCGGCGGCTTTGGATGGGTTAAGGCGATGCTGGATCAGGTGATGAAACCGACCGAGGAAATCTCGGTCCGCGATGTGTTCGGGATCGACACCGAAATGCGCGTCAAGGGCTTCGCCGAGCGCACCGACCGGGTGCCGGAGATCGATTCGACCTACAAGTTCGACCCGGACACAACTTTGGCGATCCTCGCGGGCTTTGCCTATAACCGCCGGGTGATGATCCAGGGCTATCACGGGACGGGGAAATCGACCCATATCGAGCAGGTGGCGGCGCGGCTGAACTGGCCTTGCGTGCGGGTCAACCTCGATTCGCATATCAGCCGGATCGACCTGATCGGCAAGGACGCGATCAAGCTGCGCGACGGCAAGCAGGTGACGGAGTTCCATGAGGGCATCCTGCCCTGGGCGCTGCGCAATCCGGTGGCCATCGTCTTCGACGAATACGATGCGGGGCGGCCGGATGTGATGTTCGTGATCCAGCGGGTGCTGGAGCATGACGGCAAGCTGACGCTTCTGGACCAGAACGAGATCATCACGCCGCATCCGTGCTTCCGGCTGTTCGCGACCTCGAACACGGTTGGCCTGGGGGACACGACGGGGCTTTACCACGGGGTCCAGCAGATCAACCAGGCGCAGATGGACCGCTGGTCGCTGGTGGCGACGCTGAACTATCTGTCGCATGACGCCGAGACGGCGATCGTGCTGGCGAAGAACCCGCATTACAACACGGACAAGGGGCGGAAGACGATTTCGCAAATGGTCACCGTGGCGGACCTGACGCGGACGGCCTTCATGAACGGCGACCTGTCCACGGTGATGAGCCCCCGGACGGTGCTGAACTGGGCGCAGAACGCCGAGATCTTCCGCAACGTGGGCTATGCCTTCCGGCTGACCTTCCTGAACAAATGCGACGAGCTGGAGCGGCAGACGGTGGCTGAGTTCTACCAGCGCTGCTTCGCCGAGGAGCTGCCGGAGAGCGCGGCGTCGATGGCGATGAAGTGAGGGGCTTAATGCCCGCCCTTGATCTCGTTCAGCGCGGCCATTGCGAGGAAGCCTGACCGCGTCAGGCCAAGCCCCTCTGCCGCCGTGTCGATGGCGTCGAGGGTGGCTGCATCCAGGCTGATGTTCACCCGCTTCTGCCGCGAGGCGGGCTGGACCAGCGGCACGGCGATCAGGAAGGCGCCCTGGGCCAGATCGGTGGCGACCTCGGCTGCAATCGCCTCGGGTCCGCGCGGGGGGACGGGGGCGGCGTCTTCGAACCAAAGCTCAAGGGCTTCCACCGCATTGCGCAGGATGTCGCCCTCGGCATCCGCGGCGGCGAAGCAGCCGGGGAGGTCGGGGAACGCCAGCCCATATGCGCTGTCGGGTTCCTTGTGGACAAGGGCGAGATAGGTCTTCATCGCGGCTCCTTCAGCCACCCGGCGGCTTTGGCGATGCTGCGCGCGGTGCCAAGCGGCAGGTCTTTCTTCGGATGCGGCACGACAAGCGTCTGGCCGTGTCTGCGGAACTTGTGGTGCGAGCCCTTAACCGACACCAGCGACCATCCCTCGGCTTGCAGGCGGGAAAGGATGTCTTTGCTGTTGGTGAGGATCATCGGCGCACAGGATTTGTGTGTATATAAGTAGAGAAAATTCTGAAAGTCAATCTGTCGGGAAGCGACGGCCAGGCAAGACCTCTGGCCGTCGCGAGCAGGATTTCGGCCTCAGCCCCGCGCGGCTTTGGTCGCCTTGGCCCACCAGACCAGGTCATCCAGCATCGCCTTGGTCGAGGGGCCGATGGAGCCTTCGATGTCGGCGAGGTTGCCGGTGCCGCCGAAGCCGGGGTGGACCTTGAAGAAATCGCCGCCGCCGATGCGGGCGTTGGCGCGGGTGGGGACCATCTGAAGCTCCACGCCGATGTTCTGCAGGTGGCCAAGCGCGTTGGCGCCGCCCATCGAGCCGTAGGCGATGGCGCCGAAGGGCTTCCGCGCCCATTCGACATAGGCCTGGTCCAGCGCGTTCTTCAGCACCCCGGTGATCGACCGGTTGTATTCGGCGACGACGAAGATGTAGCCGTCGAACTCACCGATCTTCTTCTGCCAGGCGACGGCGGCGGGGTCTTGCGAGGGGACCCAGGCGTTCGAGGCGACTTCGGCGAAGAAGGGCATCGGGAAGTCGCGCAGGTCCACCACCTCGACGTCGAGGTCGCCGCGGGCTTCGGCCTGCGCCTTGATCCATTGGGTCGGGATGTCGGCAAAGCGGGTGGGGCGGGTCGACGATACGATGATCGCGATCTTCGGGTTGGCCATTGGTCTCGTTCCTTGATTGTGTTGCTTTTCGTTGCCGGTCTTATCTGGCGACGAGGGGTGTCCTGCCAACTCCACAAAGCCGCGCCGGTTCTGTGCAGGGGCGCACGGCAGCGGGTTGCTGCCGGGGGAGCGGGGTGGTTAAGTCCGGGAACGGACGGAGGAGAGCGCATGCACATTGGCCTCATCGGCGGCATCGGACCGGCGGCGACGGTGGTCTACTACCAGCGGCTTTGCGCGGCGATGGCCGAGCGGGGAGCGCGGCTGGAACTGACCATCGTGCAGGCAGACATCCACGAGCTGATCGCCAACAACCTGGCCGACCGGCGGGTGGAGCAGGCGGGGGTCTATGCGCGGCTGATCGACCGGCTGAAGGCGGCGGGGGCGGAATGCGCGGCGATCACCTCGCTGGGCGGGCATTTCTGTTTCGACGAGACGGTCGGGCGGTCCTCGCTGCCGCTGGTTTCGGCGGTCGCGCCGCTGGATGCGTTCTTTGCGGCGGAACGGATCGGGACGGTCGGCCTTCTGGGCACGCGGGTGGTGATGCGGACGAAGCTTTACGGGCAATTGCGACGGACGAAGGCGATTGCGCTGGAGGGGGAGATCGAGGAGCTGGGCCAGCTTTATCAGGAGATGGCAGTGGCCGGGGTCTGCAATGGAAACACGCGCACACGGTTCCTAGACGCGGGGCAGCGGCTGGCGGATCAGGGCGCCGAGGCGGTGGTGCTGGCCGGGACCGACCTCAACCTCGCCTTCGACGGGCAGGAAACCGGATACCGGGTGATCGACGCATTGGACGTGCATGTGGCGGTTTTGGCCGATCTGGCATCTGGCAGAGCCTCGCCGGACGGATTAGGCTGACGCCATGATGAAGCCCAGCGACAACCCCGCCGATCCGTTCAAGAAAGCCCTGGCCGAGGCCACCCGCACGATGGCGGATGACCCGGAGATGGCGGTGACCTATTCGGTCGATCCTTCGGGGATGAACAAGGAAGGCGTGCGCCTGCCGCAGGTCAGCCGCCGGATGACGCGGGACGAGGTGTTGCTGGCACGCGGGACGGCGGATGCCTTCGCGCTGCGGCGGAAGTATCACGACGACGGGGTGGCGGCGAAATATGCCCCCACCGGGCCGCTTGCGCGGGACATCTACGAGGCGATGGAGAACGCCCGCTGCGAGGCGGTGGGCGCGCGCGACATGCCGGGGACTGCCGGGAACATCGACGCGAAGATCGCCAACGAGGCCGACCGCAAGGGCTATGGCCAGTTGACCTCGGCCTCGGAAGTGCCGCTGCCGGTGGCGGCGGGCTATCTGGTGCGGCAGATGGCGACCGGGCGGCCCCTGCCGAAGTCGGCGGAACATGCGGCGGACCTGTGGCGGGGCTTCGTCGAGGAGCAGGCGGGGGAGACGCTGTCGAACCTTGATCATGTGCTGGCCGACCAGGCGGCATTCGCGCGGCTGGCGCGGAAGGTGATCGCCGACCTTGGCTATGGCGACCAGCTGG
>NZ_JAYRPN010000124.1:0-1504 GCF_041911175.1 Tabrizicola sp. | reverse complement strand
GCTGACCTTCACCATGTACACCCTGCTCGACTATCCCGAGATCTACGAGCGCTGCGCCACGGACCACGACTATTGCCGCAAGGTGATCGAGGAGGCGCTGCGCTGGTTCAATCCGGGAACCGTGGGCCGGATCGTCGACCAGGACTTCGAATACCGCGGCGTGCTGCTGCCCAAGGACACGATGCTGTTCATGCCGCTGTCGGTCTCCGGCCGCGATTCGGTCGCTTGGGCCGACGCGCAGACCTTCGATCCCGATCGTCCGATCGATCCCAATCGCCGCCACATCGCCTTCGGCCTGGGTAAGCATATGTGCCTGGGGCAATACATTGCCCGCGCCATGCTGCAGGAAGCGATCCACCTGATCGCCCAGCGGGTCAGGCACCCGCGGCTCGACGGCGAGTTCAAGTGGCGGCCGTTCTACGGCACCTGGGGGCTGCAGGGCCTGCCGATCGCCTTCGAGGTGGGCAAGGAGCTGGAGCCGGCCTGAGCTGCCGCCTCTCCTTCCCTCCTTTTCCGTCTTCCCGGGCTTGACCCGGGACCCCGCTTGCTTCCTTCGGGCGTGGCGGGGGACTCAAGCGGGACCCTGGATCAAGTCTGGGGCGACGGGAAATTGGATAAGCTTCGGATAGAGCCCGCCCCGCAGATCACACGATCCTGCGCACCTCGTCGCCGAACACCTCGTAGACGTTGGCCTTGACCGTGCTGAGGTCGATGGCGTCGGACATGAACATGCCGCCGCCCTCGCCCGCGCTGTCCTGCAGGGCGGCGAAGGGCTGCGACCAGTGGTCTGCCTCGATGTCGTAGATCGCCATGTAGGGATAGGCGCTGCCGTCGCCCATCAGGTCATGCGACAGTGAGAACCGCTGCGCCGCTACGAAGCCGGGCGTCTGGACCACTTCGCCCAGGTGCCGATTCTGGTACCAGTCGTTGTATTCCTCTTCCTTGCCCGCGACGGGCTTCGAGAAGACGATGAACTTGTAATGCGGCATGTCTGGCTCCTCTCTTGTGGCTTCAATCAAGGATTGCAGAGCGGGCGCTTGTTGACCAGCGGGCGGATGTAGGAGGCATCGCTCCTGTCGCGCGCCGGCACACCGTTGAGCTCGATGCCGGGAATTTCGCCCAGCGGGCTGCCCACCGCGGGAACGACGCTGGTCCATTCGACGTAATTGTTGCGCATCACCATGCCCCAGACGCCGTTGCGCCGCTGGAACCGGTCGACATAGCGACCGCCCGCGAGCACGTTGTTGCCGTCCGGCAGGCAGCCGACGAAGAAGTAGTAGGTCTCGGTGTGCGCGTCGTCGCCCTGGAGATCGCAGGTCATCTGGTGCAGCTTGTGGAAGGTGGCGGTATAGGCTTCCGCCTGGAGCTTTTCCGCCCAGTCATAGAGATCGGCGGGCAGGCCGACGAAAGGTCCCGCCGTCACCACCGCATCGGCATGGAAGCCGCTGACGAACAGGTCCTTGTCGCAGCGGTCGGTGCCCCGGCTCATCCGCACGAGGCATTC
>NZ_JAYRPN010000123.1:0-51302 GCF_041911175.1 Tabrizicola sp. | reverse complement strand
GAATACAAGGTGACGGCGGTGCAGGTCTCGCCCTCCAACGGCCCGACCGAGTGGCAGGAAGAGTACAACGCCCAGGCCGCCCAATCGCGCCGGATCCTGGCGGCGGAATGAAGGGCGCCCCGACAGGTGCACGCGCCACGCCCCGGCTGGTGTTCGGTGCCTCGGTTCAGCCGGGGGACCGGGTGCTGCCCGAAGAGGTGGCCGTTGCCCTGTCGTTCAACGGGACCACGCAGGCGGTGATGATGGCGACCCCGGCGGATCTGGAGGATTTCGGGGTAGGCTTCGCCCTGACCGAAGGCATCGCCGGGCCGCAGGATATTCTGTCGGTCGAGGTCGAAACCGTGCCTCGCGGTTGCGACGTACAGGTCTGGCTGCGCCCGGAGGCCGAGGCGCGGCTCGTGGCGCGGCGTCGGAAGATGGCGGGACCGGTGGGCTGCGGGCTCTGCGGGATCGACTCGATCGACCAGGCCTTGCGCGAGGTGCCGGTGGTGGCGCCCTCGGCCTTTCGGATGACGCCCGCGCAGGTGCTGGCGGCGGTGGCGGCGCTTCCGGGGGAACAACGGCTGCATGACGCGACGCGGGCGGTGCATGGCGCGGCGTTCTGGAACGGGCGGGTTCTCCTGGCCCGCGAAGACGTGGGGCGGCACAATGCGCTGGACAAGCTGGTGGGCGGGATGGTCCGGCAGGGGATCGGGCCGGAGGGCGCGGTGGTGCTGACCAGCCGTGTCTCGACCGATATGGTGCAGAAGGTCGCCATGCTGGGTGCGCCGATGATCGTCGCGGTCTCGGCGCCGACGGTGGCGGCGGTGGAGCTGGCGGAGCGGGCGGGGATCACCCTGGTCGCGCTGGCGAAGGGGGACCGCTTCGAGGTCTTCTCGCATACGGATAGATTGCAGACGGAGGGGGCCCATGTCGGCTGACAAGATCGTTCGCATGGCGAATGACATCGCGAAATTCATGGAATCGAAGCCGCATGCCGAGGGGGTTTCGATGCTCGCCGCGCATATCAACGACTTCTGGGAGCCCCGGATGCGGCGGCAGTTCTTCCAGAAACTCGATGCGGGCGAGGCGGGATTCCGGCCCCTGGTGCTGGAAGCGGCGGGGGCGATCCGGCGGCCTGCGGCGGAAGAGGCTGCCTGACTGTCCACGGTGGACAGGAATTTCGGCTGAACGATTTCAATGGGTTGGTTGCGGACGTTCAGGATTTCTTAACGCCTTGACTGACGGGAGGCCCCGGATCAGGTCCGGGGCGGGGTCACTCCCGCAGCACCCCCGCAAGATGCAGGCCATAGCTGGACTTGCCGAAGACCTTCGCCCGGTCCGCCAGTCCGCCACGGTCGATCCAGCCCTGACGGAAGGCGATCTCGTCCGGTGAGCCGACCTGCATGCCCTGCCGGTCCTGCAGGGTGCGGACGAAGTTCCCGGCGTCGAGCAGGCTGCCCGGCGTGCCCGTATCAAGCCAGGCAAAGCCGCGCCCCATGCGTTCGACCTGGAGCGAGCCTTCGGCGCGGTAATGTTCCAGCACATCGACGATTTCCAGCTCGCCGCGCGGGGAAGGCTTGATGGTGGCGGCAATCTCGGGCGCGCGACCGTCGAGGAAATAGAGGCCGGTGATGGCGAAATTCGACGGCGGCACGGCAGGCTTTTCGACGATCTGGGTGACGCGGCCATCGGCATCGAAAGCCGCGACGCCATAGCGTTCCGGGTCCGAGACATGATAGCCGAAGACGGTGCCGCCAGAGGCCTGTGCCGAGGCCCGCAGCAGGATGTCCGGCAGGCCGTGGCCGAAGAAGATGTTGTCGCCCAAGACCATCGCCGAGGGCGCGCCGTTCAGGAAATCGCGGGTCAGGAGATAGGCCTGCGCCAAGCCTTCCGGCTTTTCCTGGATGATCCAGGTGAAGCCGACGCCCCACTGGCTGCCGTCGCCCAAGAGGCGCTGGAACTGCGGCTGGTCCTCGGGCGTGGTGATGATCGCGATCTCGCGGATGCCGGCCAGCATCAGGACCGAGATCGGGTAGTAGACCATCGGCTTGTCGTAGATCGGCAAGAGCTGCTTCGAGGTGCCGAGCGTGATCGGCCAGAGCCGCGAGCCGGTGCCCCCGGCGAGCAGGATGCCTTTGCGGGTCATGGACGAAGCTCCTTCAAAATGTCGGAAAGGCCGGCCCGCCAGTCCGGGCGGGAAATGCCGAACGTGGCGTCGAAGAGGCTGCAATCGAGCCGGGAATTCTGCGGGCGGCGGGCGGGCGTGGGATAGGCGGCGGTCGGGATGTCGTCGATGCGGCAGGTGAGCCCGGCCTGCGCCATGATCTCGCGCGCGAACTCGGCCCAGCTGGTATCGGGACTGCCCGAAAGATGATGGGTGCCACCTTCCGCCCCGTCGAGAAGCGAGCTGGCGGCTTCCACGAGGGCCCGGGCAATCGCGGCGGCGGGGGTCGGGCCGCCGATCTGGTCGGCGACGACGTTGAGGCTTTCACGCTCAGCCCCGAGGCGGAGCATGGTTTTCACGAAATTCGCGCCGTGGGCCGAGACGACCCAGGAGGTGCGCAGGATCAGGTGGGGGCCGTCGGCGCCCCGGACACCGAGTTCCCCGGCCAGCTTCGACCGGCCATAGGCGTTGAGGGGCGCGGTCGGGTCATCCGGCGCGAAGGGCAGGTCGCCGGAGCCGTCGAAGACGTAGTCGGTCGAGACATGCAGGAACGGCAGGCCCTTTGCCGCGGCGGCGCGGGCCATCGCGGCGGGGGCATCGCCGTTGACGATCGTGGCGGTGGCTTCCTCGGTCTCGGCCTGATCGACGGCAGTCCAGGCGGTGGCGTTGATCACGGCGTCGGCGTTCGTGGCGGCGATCACGGCGGCGCAGGCAGCGGGGTTCAGGAGGTTGGCGTCCTCGCGGCCCAGGAAGGTGGCGTCGGGGGCGATGCGCTGAAGCTCGCGCGCGACCTGGCCGGTCTTGCCGAAGATCAGGAGGGTCATGTCGCAAGATCCCTTCGCAGCCAGAGTGCCAGCGCCGCCGACCAGATGGCGATTTCTGCCAGAAACGTCCAGTGCAGCATGAATGAGACGATCCAATGGCCGTGATTGGGTGGGACTGTCACCAGTTCAAACAGGTGATCGGAAAACGGGGCGCCCCACATGATGCCGCCGCCGATGGTGTCGAGCATCAGGTGTATGAGGATTGCAGCAAAAAAGACCAAGGCGGTGCGCAGGTAGCCCAGCCACAAGGCTAGCGGCAGCGCGACGACGGCGAGCGCGACCCAGAATGCGGGGATATGCACCCAATAGCGGTGGTGGTGGAAGGCACGGCCATCGACAAAGTGAAACCACAGCATGTCGATGTCGGGGAAGACAGCGCCGATCAGAGTAACCGGCATCAGCGCCGGGATCGCCTTGGGCAAGCTGCGCGCCAGCAGATAACCCGAGGGCAGGTGGGCGGTCAGCATCAGCCCTTCCCCAGCCTTTCGCCCACCCCCTTGCGATCTAACAGCGGGCGCCACCATGCCTCGTTGTCCAAGTACCAGCGGACGGTGCGTCTTAGCCCTTCTTCCACGGTCACGCTGGGCCGCCAGCCGAGTTCGTCGCGGATGCGGCTGGGGTCGATGGCGTAGCGGACGTCGTGGCCGGGGCGGTCGGTGACGAAGGTGATCAGGTCGGCGTGAGGAGTGGTTTTGGGGGCCATCTCGTCCAGCAGCGCGCAGATGGTGCGGACGAGGTCGATGTTGCGGCGTTCGTTCTCTCCGCCGATGTTGTAGCTGCGGCCGAGTTGGCCTTTCTGGAGGACGAGGAGGAGGGCGTCGGCGTGGTCCTCGACGTAGAGCCAATCGCGGATGTTCTCGCCATTGCCGTAGACCGGGATGGGCTTGCCGTGCAGCGCGTTCAGGATGGTGACGGGGATCAGCTTTTCCGGGAAATGGTAGGGGCCGTAGTTGTTGGAGCAGTTGGTGAGGACCACGGGCAGGCCGTAGGTTTCGGCCCAGGCGCGGACCAGGTGGTCGGAGGCGGCTTTCGACGCGGAATAGGGCGAGCGGGGGTCGTAGGGGGTGTGTTCGGTGAACTGGCCCTCCGGTCCCAGCGAGCCGAAGACCTCGTCGGTGGAGATGTGGTGGAAGCGGAAGCCTGCCGGTTTCCCGGCGCGGGTCCAGTGGGCGCGGGCGGCCTCCAGCAGGTTGAAGGTGCCGGTGATGTTGGTCTCGATGAAATCCGCAGGGCCGTCGATGGAGCGGTCGACATGGCTTTCGGCGGCGAGGTGCATCACGGCGTCGGGACGGTGCAGGGCGAAGATGCGGTCCAGCGCGGCGCGGTCGCGGATGTCGGCCTGTTCGAAGCTGTAGAGGTTGGAGCGGGCGACGGAGGCGACATTGGCCTCGTTCGCGGCATAGGTCATGGCGTCGAGGTTGACGACTTCATGGCCGCGCGACACGGCCAGGCGGACGACGGCGGAACCGATGAACCCGGCGCCGCCGGTGACGAGGAGTTTCATTCCGTCACCCCATAGCGGAAGGGTTGGCCGATGTCGGCGAGGAGGGGGGCGCGGGCGTCCTTGTCGGAGAGGATGGGGGTGCTGGTGCCCCAGTCGATGCCGAGGGTGGGGTCGTCCCAGCGGACGGCGCCGTCATTCTCGGGGGAGTAGAGGTCGGAGCATTTGTACTGGACTTCGGTGTCGGCGGTGAGCGTCACGAAGCCGTGCAGGAAGCCCTTCGGCACGAAGAGTTGCCGCCCGTTGTCGGCGGTCAGTTCGACGGCGACGTGCTGGCCGTAAGTGGGCGAGCCGGTGCGGATGTCCACCGCGACGTCGAGGATCGCGCCGCGCGAGCAGCGGACGAGCTTGTCCTGCGCGCGGGGGGGCGACTGGACGTGCAGGCCCCGGAGCGTGCCCTTGGCGGCGGAGAAGGAGTGGTTGTCCTGCACGAAAGGAAGGTCGAGGCCGGCGTCGGCCATTCGGGCGCCGTTCCAGGTTTCCATGAACCAGCCACGCGCATCGCTGAGGCGGCGGGGGGTGAGGATCAGGACCTCGGGCAATGCGGTCGGGTCGATCTGCATGCGCAATACTCGTCAGAAGGCATGGCGCAGACTTGCGGTGATACGGCGGGTTTTGCAAGCCGGGAAGGGCCGGAAACGGTTTGTTTGCGGGGTTTTGCCGGTTTGGCGCATCGGCTATCACGAGGTCGGATCGACCATGCGGAAGGACGGGACGCCGCTGACGCACCGGCTCATCATGTTCGGGCGTGCCTACAAGCGGCAACCGGCGGGGCGGGTGTTCTTGCAGCGGTTCGTGGCCGGGGGCGGGGGCGACGGACTGGGACGCTCCGGCGCTGCGGCTGGCCGAGAACCCGCCGCTGCTGACGCTGGGCGCGCTGGACAAGGGTGTCTGGGGGAGGGCGAAGCTGGAATTCGACAGGCACGTCGCGGACGTGTGAGAGGGCGCAAATCTTTTCGAAAAGATTTGGGCCATGAATTTTCGAAAATTCCCGGTCGAGCGTCGGCCGGGCGGAGGAGAAGAGATGACGATCCATTGGTGCGGCACGGGGCGGTTGTCCCTTCCGGGGCTGCGGCGGCTGATCGGAGCGGGGCATCCGGTCGCGGTCTGGGACCGCACGGTGGAGATCGCGCGGGCCGGGGTCGGTGACCTGACGCGGGATATCCGGGCGTTCAGCCCGGAGGCACTGGCGCAAGCGCTGAAGCCGCAGGACATCGCGGTGTCGATGGTGCCGGCCGACAAGCATGTGGGCATCGCCAGACTGTGCCTGGAGAAGGGGGCGAACTTCTGTTCCTCCAGCTACATCGCGCCGGAGATGCGGGCGCTGGACGAGGCCTTCCGCGAGGCGGGGCTGGTGTCGATCAACGAGGTGGGGCTGGACCCCGGGATCGACCACCTGATGGCGCATGATCTGGTGGCGCGCTATCGGGCGTCCAAGGCCTATCACAACGACAACGTGCTGAGCTTCACCAGCTATTGCGGCGAGGTGCCGAAGGAGCCGAACGCCTTCCGCTACAAGTTCAGCCGGGCTCCGGCGGGGGTGCTGAAGGCGCTGCGCTCGCCCTCGCGGTCGCTGCGCCACTTCACCGAACTCAGGGTGGCGCGGCCCTGGGATGCGATCAGCCGCTATGATGCGCCCTTGCCGGTGCCGGAAAGCTTCGAGGTCTATCCGAACCGCGACAGCTATCCGTTCATGGACGAGTATCGCTTCGAGAAGCACTGGAAGGTCAGGGACTTCGTCCGGGGCACGATCCGGCTGAACGGCTGGGCCGATGCCTGGGCGCCGATCTTCCGCGAGATCGAGGGGCTGGAGGGAAAACCGGCGGCGGAGGTCGATGCGGCGCTGAACGCGCGGGCGGCGGAATTGCTGCGCGACAACTCCTATGCCGAGGGCGAGCCGGACCGGGTGGTGCTGTTCGTCTCGCTGAAGGCGGAACGCGAGGGCGTGCCGGTGTTCCACCAGACCTGGGCGATGGATGCCTGGGGCGATGTGCGCGGCACGGCGATGGGGCGGCTGGTCTCGGTGCCGGTGTCGTTGGCGGTGGAGGCGGTGCTGAACCGGGAAATCCCGGCGGGGGTGCATGGCGCGCCGCATGATCCGAGGCTGCTGGCGCGCTGGCTGGATCAGGTCGGGCATCTGGCGCAGGTGTTGCGGCGGATCGACCATCTGGCCTGACGGCCCCCAGGCAAATCCTCCTCGCTCGACTTCGTCTTCTCGTCGGTGATCGGCGGGGAGAAGACGAAATCATCGACGAGCGACCCGGTTTTGCCTATCATCGGCGCTCACGACCTGGGCGAACCGGGCAAGCGAGCGAGGCAGGACGTGCGCACCACGTCACAACGACTGGATCGGCTGGCTGACCGGCTGGCCGTGTTGGCAGCGCGTCGGGCGCGGCCTGCGGGCGGCTTCGTGTCGCAGCCGGAACCGCGGTCGATCGGGCTTTACACGCGCGGCAAGCAGTTGATCCTGGGGAATATCCTGCTGGCCGGGCATCTGGCCGAGGCGCCGGGCGCTTCGCTTTGGGATATCGCAGCGCCAGGGGGGTTCGCGGCGGAGGCGCAGGGGTTCGGCTGGCTGGACGACCTCGCGGCGCTGGGGACGAAAGAGGCGCAGGCGCGGGCGCAGGACTGGACCTGGGGCTGGATCGCGCGGTTCGGCGGGGGTCGGGGGCCGGGCTGGACGCCGGACCTGACCGGGCGGCGGATCATCCGTTGGGTGCATCACGCGACGCTGTTGTTGCAGGCGCGCGACAGGGCGCAGTCGGCGGCGTTCTATGCGGCGCTGTCGCGGCAGGCGACTTACCTCTCGAAGCGCTGGCGCAGCGCGGCGGAGGGGTTGCCCCGGTTCGAGGCGCTGACCGGGTTGGTCTATGCCGGGATTTCGCTGATCGGGATGGAGGGGCTGGTGACCCCGGCCTCAGCCGCGCTGGCGGCGGCCTGCGAGGCGGATATCGACGCCGAGGGCGGCATCCCGACGCGGAACCCGGAGGAGCTCTTGGAGGTGCTGACGCTGCTGACCTGGTCGGCGAGCGCGATGAGCGAGGCCAGTCTGACGGTGCCCCCGGCGCTGTCGGCGGCGATCACCCGGATCGCCCCGGCGCTGCGGGCGGTGCGACATTCGGACGGGGAACTGGCGCGATTCCACGGCGGGGACAAGGGGACGGAAGGGCGGCTGGACCAGGCGCTGGCGGCGGCGGGGGTGCGGGCGGGGGCGACGCCCGCCATCGCGATGGGCTATGCGCGGCTGCATGGCGGACGGACCTCGGTCATCGTCGATGCCTCGGCGCCTCCCGGCGGGCGGGCGGCGCGGACGGCGCATGCCTCGACCGGGGCGTTCGAGCTGTGTTCGGGGCGGCGGGCGCTGGTGGTCAATTGCGGCTCGGGCGCGGGGTTCGGGGCGGACTGGGCGCGGGCCTCGCGGGCGACGGCCTCGCATTCCACGTTGGGGATGGAGGGGGTGTCGTCCTCGCGCCTGGGCGCGGCGGGCGAGGCGCTGGAGCATCGGGCGCAGGTCACCGGCTCGCGCCTCACGGTGGGGACCGAGGGGACGGACCTGTATCTGGCGCATGACGGCTGGCTTTCCAGCCACGGGCTGACGGCGAGCCGCAGCCTGACGCTGGCGCAGGACGGGCGGCGGCTCTCCGGGGTGGATGCGCTGACCGCGATGACGGTCGAGGCGCGCCGGCGGTTCGAGGATGCGATGACCCAGACCGCGATGGCGGGTGCGCATTTCGCGATCCGATTCCACCTGCACCCGGAGGTGGATGCAACGCTGGACATGGGTGGGGCGGCGGTGTCGATGGCGCTGCGCAGTGGCGAGATCTGGGTCCTGCGCTACAGCGGACCGGCGGACTTGCGGCTGGAGCCCTCGGCCTATCTGGAAAGCGGGCGGCTGAACCCGCGGCCCTGCACGCAGATCGTGCTGCGGGGCGAGGCGCGTGGCTTCGAGACACGGGTGGGCTGGACCTTGGCGAAGGCAAAGGATACTCCGCTCGCCATCCGGGACCTGGAGGGGGTGGACCCCTGACGGCCCCACGGGCAAGCGAAGGGTTCCAGCGATGACCAACCTCGTCCCCATCGGCCGCGCGCTGATTTCGGTTTCCGACAAGACCGGGCTTCTGGACCTGGCCCGCGCACTGGCGGGATACGGGGTGGAGCTGATCTCGACCGGCGGAACCAGCGGCATGTTGCGGGCGGCGGGGCTAAAGGTGCGGGACGTGGCCGAGGTGACCGGCTTCCCCGAGATGATGGACGGGCGGGTCAAGACTCTGCACCCGAACGTGCATGGCGGGCTTCTGGCGCTGCGCGACGACGACGAGCATCTGGTGGCGATGGCGGCGCACGGGATCGAGCCGATCGACCTTTTGATCGTCAATCTCTACCCGTTCGAGCAGACGGTGGCGGCGGGCGCGGATCATGCGACCTGCATCGAGAACATCGACATCGGCGGCCCGGCGATGATCCGGGCGGCGGCGAAGAACCATCGCTTTGTCACGGTGGTAACGGACCCGCTGGACTATGACTGCCTCTTGGCGCAGCTGAAGGCGAATGACGGGGCGACGGGGATGGCGTTCCGGCAGAAGATGGCACTGACGGCCTATTCCCGGACGGCGGCCTATGACACGGCGGTTTCCACCTGGCTGGCGGAGGAGATCGGCCAGCCGAACCCGCGCTACCGCAGCTTTGCCGGGCGGCTGGCGCAGGCGCTGCGCTATGGCGAGAACCCGCATCAGGCGGCGGCCTTCTACACCGACGGCACGCGCCGCCCCGGCGTGGCGACGGCGCGGCAGTGGCAGGGCAAGGAGCTGTCCTACAACAACATCAACGACACCGATGCGGCGTTTGAACTGGTGGCGGAGTTTGCCGGGGGCGCTCCGGCCTGCGCGATCATCAAGCATGCGAATCCTTGCGGGGTGGCGACGGCCTCGACGCTGCTGGAGGCCTATCAGCGCGCCTACCACTGCGACCAGACCAGCGCGTTCGGCGGGATCGTGGCGCTGAATCAGGTGCTGGATGGGGCGACGGCGGAGGAGATCGTGAAGATCTTCACCGAAGTGGTGATTGCCCCCGATGCGACCGAAGAGGCGCGGGCGGTGTTCGCGGGGAAGAAGAACCTGCGGCTCTTGACCACGGGCGCCTTGCCGGATGCGAAGGCGAAGGGCCTGGCGTTCAAGCAGGTGGCGGGGGGGTTCCTGGTGCAGGACCGGGATGCGGGGCATCTGGCGGCCAGCGACCTGAAGGTGGTGACGAAGCGGGCGCCGACCGAGGCGGAAATGGCCGACCTCATGTTCGCCTGGACGGTGGCGAAGCATGTGAAATCGAACGCCATCATCTATGTGAAGGACGGGGCGACCGTGGGCGTCGGCGCGGGGCAGATGAGCCGCGTCGATAGCACCCGCATAGCCGCGCGCAAGGCCGAGGACATGGCCGAGGCGCTGGGGCTGCCGGGCCCGCTGACCAAGGGCGCGGTCGTCGCCTCGGACGCCTTCTTCCCCTTCGCCGACGGCCTCATCACTGCGGCGGAAGCGGGCGCGACGGCGATCATCCAGCCGGGCGGGTCGATGCGCGACGACGAGGTGATCGCTGCGGCGGACGAACGCGGGCTGGCGATGGTCTTCACCGGCCAGCGGCATTTCCGGCACTGATGATGCGGCGTTTCTGGATCACCGCCGTCGCCACTTTCGTGCTGGACCAGCTGAGCAAGCTGGCGGTGGTGCAGGGGCTGGACCTGTTGAACCGGGGCGAGATCGACGTGCTGCCGCCTTTCCTCACCTTCCGCATGGCCTGGAACCAGGGCATCAACTTCGGCCTCTTGTCGCATGGATCTGACCTGGCGCGCTGGGGGCTGGTCGCCGTGTCGCTGGTGATCTCGGCCTGGGTGGTGTGGTGGATGCGGCGCGAGCGGGGCAACTGGAAGGCGGAACTGGCGGGCGGCCTGCTGGTCGGCGGTGCCCTTGGCAACATCATCGACCGAATCGCCTATGGCGCGGTGGCGGATTTCCTGAACATGTCCTGCTGCGGGATCGAGAATCCCTACGCGTTCAACGTGGCCGATATCGCGATCTTCGCGGGGGCACTGGGGCTGGTGCTGTTTGCCGGGGGGCAGGCGAAGGCTGGAAAACCCGCCCGCCGTCGTCGCTAAACACCCGTGACGCCCGCTTTGCTTTAGGCTAAGACGGGTCAAAGACGTTCGGAGGCAGGCATGCAGGCAGGATACGGCAGGGCGGTCATCGCGGTTGCGGCGATGGTCACGCTTGCGGCCTGCGGCGGCAAGGGCGACCCGCAGCTGATGAACCTGCGCGCGGGCCAGGGGCCGGACGAATTCGCCATCGTGCCGCCGAAGGCGCTGGAAATGCCGGAAAGCCTGTCCGACCTGCCGGAACCGACCCCCGGCGGCTTCAACCGCACCGACCAGAACCCCGAGGCCGATGCCGCGGTGGCGCTGGGGGGCAAGCCCTCGGCGGCGGGGGGCATCCCGGCAAGCGACGCGGCGCTTTACGCCCAATCGGCGCGCTTCGGTGTCGACGCCGGTATTCGCGCGACGCTGGCGGCGGAAGACCTGGATTGGCGGCGCGACAACAACGGCCGCCCGCTGGAGCGGCTGTTCAACGTCAACGTCTACTACAAGGCCTACCGCAAGCAGCGGCTGGATCAGCAGGCCGAGCTTGCGCGCTGGCGGGCGCTTGGCGTCCGCACGCCGTCGGCACCCCCACGCAAGATCGGCGAAGAGTAACAAGCGCGTGGCCCCGGCGCGGCCCGGCTTGATTGTCCGGGCGATGCACCGCAGTTTCCCCGAAGACCTGACCTGGAGACACCGATGTTCGGACGACTGGGCGCTGGCCTTGCCCTTGCGCTGACCTTGGCCCTGCCTGCCGTCGCCGACGAGCCGGTGACGACCTTCACCCTGCAGAACGGCTTGAACGTGGTGGTGATCGAGGATCACCGTGCGCCCGTGGTGGTGCAGATGATCTGGTATCGCGTCGGCGCGGCGGATGAGCCGCCGGGTCATTCCGGCATCGCGCATTTCCTGGAACACCTGATGTTCAAGGGCACCGACAAGGTGGGGCCGAACCAGTTCTCGGGCATCGTCGAGGCGCAGGGGGGCGACGACAACGCGTTCACCTCGTGGGACTATACCGCCTATTTCCAGCGCATCGCCGCCGACCGGCTGGACATGGTGATGGAGATGGAAGCCGACCGGATGCGCAACCTGCGCCTGACCGAAGAGGACGTGACGACCGAGCGCCAGGTGATCCTGGAGGAGCGCGCCCAGCGGACGGACAGCGATCCCGGCGCGCTGTTGATGGAGCAGATGCGGGCGGCGCAGTTCCTGAATTCGCCCTACGGCATCCCGGTGATCGGCTGGCGGCAGGAAATGGCCGACCTCTCGCGCGAGGATGCGCTGTCCTATTACCAGCGCTTCTATGCCCCGAACAACGCGACGCTGGTCATCGCCGGGGATGTGACGCCCGACACGGTGAAGACACTGGCGGAGAAGTACTATGGCCCGCTGAAACCCTCGGACGGGATCGTCCCGCGCGTCCGCCCGCAGGAGCCGCCGCAACTCGCGGAACGTCGGCTGGTGATGGAGGACGAGCGGGTGTCCGAGCCCTATGTCTTCCGCACCTACCTGGCGCCCGAGCGTGACCCCGGCAACCAGCGCGAGGCGGCGGCGCTGACCGTTCTGGCCGAGCTTCTGGGCGGCAACGGCCAGACGTCGGTGCTGGCGCGGGCGCTGCAGTTCGATACGCAGGTGGCGGTCTATTCCTCGGCCTTCTACGACGGGACCAGCATCGACGATGCGACCTTCGGTCTGGCGGTCACGCCGGCTCAGGGCGTGAGCCTGGCCGATGCCGAAGCGGCGCTGGACAAGGTGCTGGCGGATTTCCTGAAGACCGGCCCGGACCCGGCGGCGCTGGAACGCATCCGCACCCAGGTGCGCTCGGGCGAGATCTATGCCCGCGACGACGTGGAAAGCCTGGCCAACCGCTATGGGCAAGAGCTGAGCGTCGGCCTGACGATGACCGATATCGACACCTGGGACGAGGCGCTGTCGGCGGTGACGGCCGAGGATGTGATGGCCGTGGCGCACAAGGTCCTGGACCGGAAGAACGCCGTCACCGGCTGGCTGACCCGGCCTGCTGGCGACCCTGCCGCCGATCCTGCTGCCGAACCCGTCCCCGTGCCTGCCACCGAAGGGGAGGTCCAGCAATGATCCGCGCGCTTTTCACGGCGGCCCTGCTGCTGGCTGCCCCGGTCCGGGCCGAAATCTCGATCCAGGAAGTCACCTCTCCCGGCGGGATCAAGGCCTGGCTGGTCGAGGATCACAACATCCCCTTCACCGCGTTGGAGCTGCAGTTCAAGGGCGGCAGCTCGCTGGAGGCGCCGGACAAGCGGGGCGTGGTCAACCTGATGGCCGCCACGCTGGAGGAAGGCGCGGGGGACATGGACAGCAAGGCCTTCGCCGAGGCGCGAGATGCGCTGGCGGCGGGGATCCACTTCGATTCCGGGGCGGATTCGGTGGGGGTCTCGGCCAAGTTCCTGACCGAAAACCGCGACCAGGCGGTCGAGCTGATGCGGTCGGCGCTGGTCGAGCCGCGCTTCGACCAGGACGCGGTTACCCGTGTGCGGGAACAGGTGTTGTCGAACCTGCGCGCGAACGAGAAGGACCCGGGCACCATTGCCTCGGAAAGGTTCGACGCGCTGGCTTTCGGCGACCATCCCTATGCGACGACCGGCGACGGGACCATCGAGACGGTCACGAAGCTGACCCGCGACGACGTGGTGGCGGCGCACAAGGCAGCCATCGCGCGCGACCGGGTGTTCGTTGCGGCCAGCGGCGACATCACGGCGGAGGAGCTGGGCAAGCTTCTGGACCGGCTTCTGGGCGACCTGCCCGCGACCGGCGCACCGCAGCCGGGCACCGCACCCTGGCTGCTGCCGCCGGGGGTGACGGTGGTCGACTTCCCGACGCCGCAGTCCACGGTGTTCTTCGGGGAAGCAGGCATTCCGCGCGACGACCCGGATTTCTTTCCGGCCTTCATCCTGAACGAGGTGATTGGCGGCGGACGCTTCACCGCCCGGCTGATGACCGAGGTGCGGGAAAAGCGCGGGCTGACCTACGGGATCGGCACCTATCTGGTGAACATGGAACATGCCGACATGCTGCTGGGCCAGTTCTCGGCCTCGAACGACAAGGTGGCCGAAGCGATCAAGGTGGTGCGTGAGGAATGGGGTCGGCTGGTCAAGGATGGAGTGACCCCGGAAGAGCTGGAGGCGACGAAGACCTATCTGACGGGGTCTTACCCGCTGCGATTCGACGGCAACGGGCCGATTGCCAGCATCCTGGTGGGGATGCAGATGGACGCGATGCCGATCGACTATGTCACCACGCGGAACGCGAAGATCGAGGCGGTGACGATGGAGGACATCAAGCGGGTGGCGGCGCGGCTTTTCAAACCCGAGGCCTTGCACTTCGTCGTGGTGGGCCAGCCCGAGGGGATGTGAGCGAAGGCTCGTCGTTCGCCTTCGGCTTCTCCTCGCGGGCCGCATCTCCGACGAGGAGCCGAAGGCGAACGAGAAGGGTCCGGGCGAACAACCCCCTTCCCCCTGCCGGACCCTTGGTCTACCACTTCGGGATGACCTGGACGATCCCGAACACGCTGACCGTGCTTCGTCTGCTCGCCGCGCCCGGCGTTGCGATCATGTTCCTGTATTTCCACCGCCCCTGGGCCGACTGGCTGGCGCTGACCCTTTTCGTGGGCGCCGCGATCACCGACTGGTTCGACGGCTATCTGGCGCGGCTGTGGAAGCAGGAATCGAAGTTCGGCGCGATGCTGGACCCGATTGCCGACAAGGCGATGGTGGTCATCGCGATCATGGTGATCACCGGCTACAACGGGATGAACCCCTGGCTGATCCTGCCCGCGACGCTGATCCTGTTCCGCGAGGTCTTCGTGGGCGGCCTCCGGGAATTCCTCGGCCAGAAGAGCGGGCAGCTCAAGGTGACGAAGCTGGCGAAGTGGAAGACCACGGCGCAGATGCTGGCGATCGCGGTGCTGTTCCTGGGAACCGGGCTGGAATATCTGAACGGCGTGGCGATGCAGGGGATGACACCGGAACAGTATGCCGAGGCGGTGACGGCGGGAACCGCCGACCCGATCCGCGCCTGCGGCAAGCGGGACTGCGCGTCCTATGCGAACCTGGTGGGGTTCTGGCTGATGTGGATCGCGGCGCTGCTGACGGTGGTCACGGGGTGGGAGTATTTCACCAAGTCACTGCCGTTCCTGCGGGAAGACACGTGATCGAGGTGCTGTATTTCGCCTGGGTCCGGGAACGGATCGGGCTGCCGCGCGAGCGGATCGAGACGCGGGCGGCCACTGTCGCCGGGCTGGTCGAGGAGTTGCGCGCGCGGGAAGACCGCTATGCGGCGGCCTTCGCCGACCTGTCCTCGCTGCGGGTGGCGCTGGATCAGGAACTGGCGGATTTCGATGCGCCGCTGGCGGGGGTCCGCGAGGTGGCCTTCTTCCCGCCGATGACCGGGGGCTGAGATGCGGGTCGCGGTCCAGTCCGGGGCGTTCGATGCAGGGGCAGAGGTTTCGGCCTTCTCAGCCGGGGTCCGGGGGGCGGGGGCGGTGGTCAGCTTCACCGGGCTGGTGCGGGACGAAGGCGGCAGGCTTTCGGCGATGGAGATCGAGCATTACCCCGGCATGACCGAGAAGGCGATTGCGGGGATGGTCGAGGAGGCTGTCGCCCGCTGGTCGCTGGTCGATGCCTTGGTGATCCACCGGCATGGGCGGCTGATGCCGGGCGAAGCGATCATGATGGTCGCGACGGCGGGGCTGCACCGGGGGGAGGCTTTCGCGGCGGCGGAATTCCTGATGGATTACCTGAAATCGCGGGCTCCGTTCTGGAAGAAGGAGTTTGCGACCGACGGGGCGGAATGGGTGGCCGCGAAGGACGCGGATGAGGATGCGCTGAAGCGGTGGTAGTGTCCACGCCGGGTGCGGTTGGCCGTGGCCTGGATTTCAATGGCTTGGCTGTGGGCGTTCAGGTTTTGTAAAGACTCGTGGGCACGACCCGCCGCCCCTTCTGGTTGCGGTCGGGTTCAGGCCGCCACATCCGGTTGCAGCGCGATGTCGGCCAGAGTCGTCCGGTCGAGGTCGGCCAGGAACGCCGCCTCGGCAGTGCGGAGCCGCGCCTTCAGGCGGCAGCTTCCGTCAATGGAGCAGTGGCCGCCATCGGTTGCGAAGCAATCGACCAACGGCTGACCCTGCTCAAGCAAGCGGATGACCTGGCCCAGGCCGATCTCGCCTGCCGGGCGGGACAGCATGGCCCCGCCGCCACCGCCGCGCCGGGTGGTGACGTAGCCGGCCTGCGAGAGCCTCTGGATGATCTTGGAGAGGTGGTGGCGGGACAGGCCGAATTCGCCCGCCATCTCGGCCGTGGAGAAGCCCCGGTCGGGCGTGCCCGCCATCCGCATCAGCATCCGCAGCCCGTAGTCGGTGAACGAGGTCAGGCGCATGTCGCGCGGTCCTTCATGAATAGGTATTTACAATACTTATTAGCAGGCCTAGACAGGATTGCAAGCAGACCGGGACCAACGACATGTCCTTGCCCCCGCCTTCGATTGCATCCGCCCGCCCCGCGATCACCGCCGCCCTGATGGCCGAGACCGGGCTGGACGAGGATATCCTGCGCAATCTGGTGCATCGGTTCTATGACAGGGTCCGTGCCGACGCAGTGCTGGGCCCGATCTTTGCCGACCGTATCGCCGACTGGCCCGTGCATCTGGAGCGGATGGTGGACTTCTGGTCCTCGGTCGCGCTGATGACCGGGCGCTTTCATGGCGCGCCGATGCCTGCCCATGCGCGGCTGCCGGTGACATGGGCGCATTTCGAGGGCTGGCTCGACCTGTTCCGCGCGACGGCGGCAGAGGTCTGCCCGCCTGCAGGCGCGGCGCTGGTGGTTGACCGGGCCGAACGGATCGCGCGGTCGCTGCACATGGCGGTCGAAGATGGGAGGAGAAGATGACAGAGCCCCTGCTGCCCGAGGATCCCGCCGCCCTGACCCGACATATCGAGGAGCGGTTCCATGCCCGGCACCGCCAGCAGCTGCCCGCGCTTGCGGCTATGGCCGAACGGGTGGAGGATGTGCATTTCGGCGACGAGGCTGTGCCGGAGGGTCTGTCCGCCCTGTTGCGGCGGATGATCGGCGCTCTGGAGGTGCACATGAAGAAAGAGGAGCTGATCCTGTTTCCCGCGATCCGCCGGGGCGGTGGGTCGGGCGTCGCCGCGCCGATTGCGGTGATGCGCGCGGATCATGACGACCACGACCGCGAGATCGCCGAAATCCGCCGCCTGACCCGGGATCTCACCTTGCCCGAGGACGCCTGCCGGACCTGGGCCGCGCTCTATTCCGGGCTGGGCGAGTTCCTGACCGATCTGGACGCGCATATCCGGCTGGAGAACGAGGTGCTGTTTCCACCCTTCGAAACGGGGGGCAGCTGATGACTGATCCGGTTCCGCCGGTTCCCCCCGTCCCGCCAATTCCCGACGACCCGGCCGAGCGGATTCGGGTCAAGAGGGTCTATCGCGCGGCGCGGGTGTCGGATGGCAAGCGTATCCTGGTCGACCGGCTTTGGCCGCGCGGCGTGTCGAAGGATCGCGCGCGGCTGGACCGCTGGTGCAAGGAGATTGCGCCAAGCGACGCGCTCCGGCGCTGGTTCCATGCCGATCCGCAGAGCTGGGCGGAGTTCGAGCAGCGCTATCGCGCCGAGCTGGCCGCCGAGCCCGCGCTTGTTGCGGAGCTTGCCGCCCTGACCGCGACGGATGTCGTGACGCTCCTCTTCGGCTCGAAGGACGAGGAGCACAACAACGCGACCGTGCTGGCCGAGGTGCTGCAGGACGCGGTCAGGCGCGGGGCGGGCCGCGGGGGCTGAGCGGCCCGGTCAGGCGGGGCCGTTGCCGGGGCCGACGGCCAGGACGGTCAGGTTGCGATGCTCACCCGACCGGGTTTCCCACTGGAACCGGGCGCCCGCCTTCAGGCCGATCAGCGCCACCCCGATCGGGGTCAGGACCGAGGCGCGTCCGGCGTCGATGTCGGCCTCTTCCGGCCAGACCAGGGTGGCGGTCTGTTCCTGCCCGGTGGTTTCGTCGCGCCAGGTGACGCGGCTGCCGATGCCGACGACATCGGCGGGAATCCGGGCGGCGGGAAGGATGCGGGCGCGCGACAGCTCTTCCAGCAGGCGGTCGGCCAGTTCGGGCATCCGCGCCGCAGCGCCCTGGACCAGCGAGTCCAGATGGTCGACGGTTTCCTGCGCGATGGTGATCTGCGGACGAAGGGCCTTGGACATGCGGGACGCTCCTCATGGAATGGCCGGGCGCCGGGCCGGACCGGAAGTGACGGGAAGGGGTGGGAGTTCAGGTGTCCCCGGACGCAGGGTCAGCGGTGCCGCGCCAGCGCCCGGGGTGGGACGCTGCCTTTCGGAAAACCGGTCATCGTCCGGTGTCGGAGGCTGGCGACAGTCCTGATCATGGGGTCAGGATAGGACGGCCCGGCGCCAAGGTCCATGCCGGTTATTCCGCGTCTTCCAGCAAAAGCCCCATGATCTGCGCCCCCAGCGCCAGATCGGAGACCTGACCGAAGTGCCGCGCCCGCATCTGGCCCGCGCGGTCGAAGAGGATCAGGGTCGGCGTGCCCTCAAGCTGCCACTCGGCCATCGTGCGGGGCAGCGGACCGGAGGTGCCGGGCTGGTCCACCGCGACCGGAAAGCGGATGCGATATTCGTGCAGGAAGGCGCGCAGCGCGACCGGGGTCATCGCCGCGTGGTGTTCGAACACCGAATGCAGGCCGATGACCGCAAGCTTGTCGGCCGGGAAGGTGGTGGTCAGGCGCATGGCCTGCGGCAGGCCGTGGCTGACGCAGCCGGGGCAGAGCATCTGGAACACCTCGACCGCCAGCACCTTGCCGCGAAACGATTCCAGCGTGAGCGGCTGGTCGGTGTTCAGCCATTCCTGGGCATGCAGTTCGGTCATTGCGTCCCTCGGGGCGGCAGCGGTCGGGAAAGGTTAGGACCGACGCAAACACCCCGTCAAGCAAGGCCCGGTCCGGCGGGAGACGCATCGAAAAACTCGTATGTGTCACAACGGACCCAAGGGCAGGCTGGAAACCTGCGCAATTGCCTTGTAGCAATAGGTTACCAACTCTCGTCGGAGCTGCCGGGGTGTCACATCACCGTCGTGCGGACAGGATACGGGGGGCCGGTCAACAACGGAGGATTGCCTGATGAAACTGAAGACTGCACTTGGACTTGCCACGGGGCTTGTGGCCGCACTGTCGACCACGACGCTGTCTGCCCAGACGGTCGAGGAAATCGCGACCGCCGCCAAGGCGGAGGGCATGCTGACGACGGTTGCGCTGCCGCATGACTGGTGCGGCTATGGCGCGGTGATCGACGGGTTCAAGGCGAAATACCCCGAGATCAAGATCAACGAGCTGAACCCCGATGCGGGCTCGGCCGACGAGATCGAGGCGATCAAGGCCAACAAGGACAACAAGGGTCCGCAGGCGCCCGACGTGATCGACGTGGGCCTGGCCTTCGGTCCGCAGGCCAAGGCCGACGGGCTGACCCAGGCGCACAAGGTTGCCACCTGGGACGAGATCCCCGAAGGCATCAAGGATGCGGACGGCCACTGGTATGGCGACTACTACGGCGTGATGTCCTTCCTGGTGAACAAGGACCTGGTGCAGAACGTCCCGCAGGACTGGGCTGATCTTCTGAAGCCGGAATATGCCGGGCAGGTGTCCCTGGCGGGCGACCCGCGGGCGTCGAACCAGGCGATTCTCGCGGTGCTGGCCGCGGGCATGTCGACCGGGGCGGCCCCGGGCGAAGCGGCGGGCAAGGCCGGGCTCGACTTCTTCAAGCAGCTGAACGACGCGGGCAACTTCGTCCCGGTGATCGGCAAGGCGGGCACGCTGGCGCAGGGCACCACGCCCATCGTCATCATGTGGGACTACAACGCCCTTGCCGCGCGTGACACGCTGGCCGGCAACCCGCCGGTCGAGGTTGTGGTGCCGAAGTCGGGCGTCCTTGCGGGCGTCTATGTCCAGGCGATCAGCGCCTTCGCCCCGCAGCCGAACGCGGCGAAGCTGTGGATGGAATACCTCTACAGCGACGAGGGTCAGCTGGCCTGGCTGAAGGGCTACTGCCACCCGGTGCGTTTCAACGCGATGGCCGCTGCCGGCAAGATCCCGCAGGAGCTGCTGGACGCGCTGCCTCCGGCTGCCGCCTATGAAGCAGCCTACTTCCCGACGCTGGACGAGGTCGACGCGAACAAGGCCGCTGTCACCGGCGGCTGGGATTCGGTCGTGGGCGCCAACGTCCAGTGACCTGAACCTTCCTGCCCCGTCCCGGTCATGCCGGGGCGGGGTCCGCTCACCGGGGCCGACAGACGCCACGGGAGCCTGACCGACAGGGGACACACCGATGCCAGACACGATTCCGCGCGCCGCGCGCCGACGACTGCCCGTCGAATGGCTGGGCATCCTGCCCTTCGTGGCCTTCGCGCTGTTGTTCCTGATCCTGCCGACGATGAAGATCGTGATCGGGGCGTTCCAGTCCGGCGACGGCAGCTTCACGCTGCAGAACCTGGTCGACCTGAACACCGATTCGATCCGCAACGCCTACTGGACCTCGATCAAGCTGTCGCTGATCACCGCGCTGCTGGGCTGTGCCATAGGTTTTGCGATGGCCGCAGCGGTGGTCTTCGGCGGCTTGCCCAAGACCATCCGCAGCCCGCTCCTCACCTTTTCCGGCGTGGCGTCGAACTTCGCAGGCGTGCCGCTGGCCTTTGCCTTCATCGCGACGCTGGGCCCGGCGGGGCTGGTGACGATCTGGCTGAAGACGCAGTTCGGCATCAACCTGCGCGCCTATGGCTTCAACCTGCTGTCCTTCTGGGGGCTGGTCGTAACCTACCTCTTCTTCCAGATCCCGCTGATGATCCTGATCATCATCCCGGCGCTGGACGGGCTGAAACGCGAATGGCGCGAGGCGGCCGAGGTGCTGGGCGCGACGGCGGGGCAGTACTGGCGCATGGTCGCCTTGCCGATCCTGTTCCCCTCGCTGCTGGGCACCTTCGCGCTGCTGTTCGCCAATGCCTTCGGCGCCGTCGCCACCGCCTTCGCCCTGACCGGGCCGCAGCTGAACATCGTGCCGATCAAGCTGTTCGCGCAGATCCGCGGCGACGTGCTGGGCAACCCCAACCTCGGCTATGCGCTGGCCTTCGGGATGATCCTGCTGACCGGGCTGGCCAATGTCATCTACATCGTGCTGCGAACCCGGTCCGAGAGGTGGCTGAAATGAAGCGTTTCGTCGCCTGGGCAGCCTTTATCGGCGGTTGCCTTTACTTCCTTCTGCCGCTGGTCGGGATGACCGAGTTCAGCCTGAAGATGCGGCGGGGGGAATATTCCTTCGACGCCTATGGCAAGGTCTTCGCGGACCCGAGCTTCTGGGAGACCTTCGGCTATTCGCTGACGCTGGCGGCGGCGACCATCGTCTTCGGCGTGCTGCTGGTGGTGCCGACCGCCTATTGGGTGCGGCTGAAGCTGCCGCAGGCGCGTCCGGTGATCGAGTTCATCACGCTTCTGCCGCTGGTCATTCCGGCCATCGTCATCGTCTTCGGCTATATCCGGCTGTACAACACCTCGTCGGTGCTGCCGCTGACCGGGTCGGCCTTCGGCACCGACATCCTGCTGATGATGGGCTATGCCACGCTGGCGCTGCCCTACATGTACCGTGCCGTCGACACCGGGTTGCGGACCATCGACGTCGCCACCCTGACCGAAGCGGCGCAGTCGCTGGGCGCGGGCTGGTTCACCATCCTGGCGCGGATCATCCTGCCGAACGTGCTGGTCGCGGTGCTGTCGGGCGCCTTCCTGACGCTGGCCATCGTGATCGGCGAGTTCACGATGGCGGCACTGCTGAACCGTCCGGCCTTCGGCCCCTACATGCAGCTTCTGGGCGCGAACCGCGCCTATGAGCCGCCTGCCCTTGCGGTGATTGCCTTCGCGATCACCTGGGGCTGCATGGGACTGATCCAGCTTGTCACCCGCTTCTCGAAACATGAAAGAGCAAAAGCCTGATGGCCTTCCTTGAGCTGACCAACCTGGAAAAGAGCTTCGGCACCAACCGCGTGGTGAAGGATTTCAGCCTGGGGATCGAGCAGGGCGAGTTCATCTCGCTGCTCGGCCCTTCGGGCTGCGGCAAGACCACGGTGCTGCGCATGGTGGCGGGGTTCGAGACGCCGACCTCGGGCGCGATCCGCATCGACGGGCAGGAGGTGACGAGCCAGCGACCGAACCAGCGCAACATCGGGATGATGTTCCAGGCCTATGCGCTGTTCCCGAACATGACGGTGGCCGACAACGTGGCCTTCGGGCTGAAGGTCAAGGGCGTGCCGCGCGAGGAACGCGCCGCCCGGGTGGAGGAGATGCTGCGCCTGATCGGCCTGCCCGAGATGGGCGGGCGGTTTCCATTCCAGCTGTCCGGTGGCCAGCAACAGCGGGTGGCGCTGGCCCGCGCGCTGGCCCCGCGTCCGCGGGTGCTGTTGCTGGACGAGCCGCTGTCGGCGCTGGATGCCAAGGTCCGGGTGTCCCTGCGCAACGAGATCCGCGAGATCCAGCGCGAGCTGGGGATCACCACGATCTTCGTGACGCATGACCAGGAAGAGGCGATGTCGATCTCGGACCGGATCGTGGTGATGAACGGTGGCATCGCGGAACAGGTCGGCGCGCCGTTCCAGATATACAACCAGCCGCACACCCGCTTTGTCGCGAATTTCGTGGGCACGCTGAACACGCTGAGCGCAGTGGTGGTGTCGCCCGAGGCGGGGACGGTCGAGGTGGCCGGGCAGGTGGTGACGCTGGCCAAGGCGCCGATCCCGGCGGGCAAGGGCGACCGGGTCACGCTGGCGCTGCGCCCGGAAGCGGTGCGGTTCGGGCGCGAGGCGGGGCGCGAGGTGGTGCTGCCTGCCACCATCGCCGAGGTGCATTTCCTGGGCTCGGTGATCCGGCTTACGGTCGATGTCGATGGCACGATGGTGGCGCTGGACACGTTCAACCGCCCGGACCAGCCGCCGCCGCCGATCGGGCTTGCCAGCGAGATCAGCTTTGCCGCCGCCGACGTGATCCTGCTGCCCGCCGCCTGACCGGGTCAGCTGCGGTCGGGGCCGAAGCGGGACTGCCAGCTGGGCTGGAGGTCGCCGGGTTCGGACCGTGCAAGATACACCGCCCTTGCGATGGCGCGGGCGAGGCAGGTCGCGGCGGCATGGCCCAGCTGGAAGCTGTCGGTCAGGGGGTCCTGCAGGGGTTTGCCGCCGGTGGCGACGGCGAACACAAGGTCCCCGTCCAGCGGTGTATGCGAGGGGACAAGGGCGCGGGCCATGCCGTCATGCGCGGCCACCGCCATCCGCTGCGCCTGTGCTTTCGTCAGGGTGGCGTCGGTGGCGACGATGGCGATGGTGGTGGCCTCGCCCAGCCGCTTGCGCGGGAGGGGCGCGTCCTGCGGGAGCATGGGGGCGGGACCGAACCCGCCGAATTCGGTGCCTTCTTCCCAGGGGGCGGCCCAGAAATGCGGGGTTTCTCCCACGCTGGCCTGACCCAGCGCGTTGACCACGACCAGCGCGCCGACGGTGAGGCCGGAGGGCAGAACAGAGGAGGCCGAGCCGAGGCCGCCTTTCAGGAAGCCGGTCATCGCGCCGAAGCCTGCGCCTGCCGTGCCGAGGGCGAAGTCGGGGGCGGCATTGTCAAAGGCGCGGCGGCCGAGGGTGGGGTAGGGGCTGGCGGTCCAGTCCTTGTCGCCGCCGTTCAACAGGTCGAAGACGATGGCTCCCGGCACGATGGGAACCCGGACGGGGCCGACGGCGAAGCCGCGACCCGCGTCGCGCAGGCCCTGCATGACGCCCTGGCCTGCGTCGAGGCCGAAGGCGGAACCTCCCGACAGGAAGATCGCGTCGATGTCCTGCACCATCCGGTCGGGGGACAGGAGGTCGGTCTCGCGCGTGCCGGGAGAGCCGCCCATGACATGCACGGCAGCGACGAAGGGGCGGTCGGCGGTCAGCACGGTGGTGCCGGAGCGGAGCAGCGGGTCATGCGCATTGCCGACGCGAAGGCCGGGGATATCGGTGATCAGGTTCAGGGGGCCGGGGCGCATCATGTCGGGACCTGGACAAAACTCTTCGAAGAGTTTTGCAAATTCCTTCGAAGGAATTTGGCGCGGGGTGCGGCGGGGCGCATCAGATGCGGACCTTGGTCGCGGCGGTGGCCGGATCGCCGGTGTTCGGGGTGCCCGCGGGCTCGATCAGGAGGAGATGGGTTTCCACGGCGGCGCGGGGGCGGTGCTGGACGCCTTTTGGGACGACGAAGACCTCGCCGGGTTTCAGGGTGACGGCACCGTCGGGGAGGTCGATGGTGAGTTCCCCGCTGAGGACCATGAAGAAATCGTCGGTCTCGGGGTGGTCGTGCCAGACGAATTCTCCCAGCACCTTCACGACCATCAGGTCATGGCCGTTGAAGCTGCCCACGATGCGGGGCGACCAGTGGGCGGTGAAGGTCGAGAGCTTGTCGGCAAGGTTGATGGCGGTCATCGGGCCCTCCTCATGCGCGGCAGGATAGGCCGGGAGGGGACGGCAGCGCAAACGGGTTGGCGGCGGCTCCTGCGTCGCGACTTCGTCTTCTCGTCGCGAGGGGCAGCGACGAGGAACGAAGTCACCGAGGAGCGGGGATCAGAAGTCGAAGAGGTCGCTCAGGAAGCTTTCGCGGCGCTTCTTCTTGTGACCGTAGCGGTAGTCGTCATCGTCATCATCGCGGCGGCGGTCGTCATCGCGGTACTGGGCGCGGGGCTCGGGCTGGTAGACGGGGGCGGCGTGGCTCTGGGCCGCCTGCTGCGGGGTGGGCGCGGGCGCTGCGGCGGGGCCGCCGAGGGAACGCTCGATGATCTTGTCCAGCTCGCCCCGGTCCAGCCAGACGCCGCGGCATTTCGGGCAGTAGTCGATCTCGACCCCGCCACGGTCGGCCATCACCAGGGTTTCGTTGTCTACCGGACAGCGCATGCTTCACTCCATTCCATGTGTCAGGCTGTTACATGGGGTCGCAAACGAGCCTCGCAAGGGTCGTTTCGCGCCTTGCGCGAAATGTCGCGAAGGCGCATGCAAGGGAGGAGCCGTGGCGATGGCGTCGCCACAGGGGCCTTTGCCCCGACGCTTGCGGCCCCCGATCAAGTCGGGGGCGCTTCCGTCCTGTACGCCGGGACCTTTCGGGGTCTCATGGCTGCAAGCCCGACCCCTGGATATGAGGTCTGGAAATGTCGTTGAACCGCCCCGAGATGTACCGCTTTCACAATGGCGGTCAGAAGCACGCCCTGCCCTTTGCCGACCAGGAATACCATGACCGGCTGGCAGGCCTGCGCGAGATCATGGAACTGCATGATCTGGACGCGGTGGTGCTGACCAGCATGCACAACGTCGCCTACTACTCGGGCTTTCTCTATTGCAGCTTCGGGCGGCCCTATGCCTGCGTGGTGACGAAGACCGAATGCGTCACCATCAGCGCGGGGATCGACGCGGGGCAGCCCTGGCGGCGGTCGATCGCGGACAACATCACCTATACCGACTGGGCGCGCGACAACATGTGGCGGGCGGTGGCTTCAGTCACTGGCACCGGCAAGGCGGTGGGCTGCGAAGCCGACCATCTGACGATGGAGCGGGCGGAGAAGTTCAACACGTTCCTGAAGCCCAAGCGCGGGATGGATATTGCCCCGGCGACGATGCACCAGCGGATGATGAAATCCCCGGCGGAAATCGCGCTGATCAAGCACGGGGCGAACGTGGCCGACGTGGGCGGTTATGCGATCCGCGAGGCGATTGCGGTCGGGGCGACGGAGCTGGAGGTCTCGATTGCGGGCCGCGACGCGATGGAGCGCGAGATCGCCAAGCGCTTCCCGGATGCGGAATATCGCGACACCTGGGTCTGGTTCCAGTCGGGGATCAACACCGACGGGGCACACAACCCGGTGACGAACCGGAAGCTGCAGCACGGAGACATCCTGAGCCTGAACTGCTTCCCGATGATCAGCGGCTACTACACCGCGCTGGAGCGGACGCTGTTCGTGGGCGAGGTGGATGATGCCTCGATGAAGGTCTGGCAGACCAATATCGACAGTCATGAATTCGGGATGAAGCTCTTGCGGCCGGGCGCGTCCTGCGCCGAGATCACCATGAAGATCAACGAGTTCCTGGCCGAGCGGCAGATGCTGCAATACCGGACCTTCGGCTATGGCCATTCCTTCGGGGTGTTGTCGCACTACTATGGCCGGGAGGCGGCGCTGGAGCTGCGCGAGGACATCGACACGGTGTTGGAGCCGGGAATGGTGATCAGCATGGAGCCGATGCTGACGATCCCGGACGGAATGCCGGGGGCGGGTGGCTACCGCGAGCATGACATCTTCGTCGTGACCGAGGACGAGCCCGAGGACATCACGCATTACCCCTATGGGCCTGCGTTCAACGTGGTGGGCTGAAGGAAAGGGCCGGGGTAATCCCCCGGCCCTTTCCGGTCAGGCGCGTTTGACGAGGCGTATCAGGAACAGAAGGATCACCGCGCCAACCGTGGCCGCGATGATCGAGCCGAGCAGGCCGCCGCCCAGCGACAGGCCGATGCGCGGGAACAGGAACCCCGCGATGAGCGCGCCGACGATGCCGACGATGATGTTGCCGACAAGGCCGAAGCCGTAGCCGTCGACGATCTGCCCGGCAAGCCAGCCGGCAATGGCGCCGATGATGAGAATGACCAGAAGTGCGGTGAGTTCCATTCTTCCCCTCCTGCCCCGGAATTGGGGCGCAAGCCCGAATTGCCTCACGAGAACGCAGGCGATGGGCTGCCGGTTCCCTAGGTTCGAAATCTACTACAATTTCGCCGCGAAGACAGCATTGGCGGCGAAGATTCGGAAAAGCCTGTGCTTTTGGGCTTGACGCACGCGGGCTGGCATGGCGCAAGGTGGCGGAAGCTGCCCTAACTCCGAGTCTGCCAAAGTGACCCATTCCCTTGCCCGGATCGTCGCGATCCTTGCCCTGCCCTTGCTTGCCGCCTGCGCGGGCACCGCGAAGCAGAAGGCCCCCGAGGCCGTTCCCGGATACGAGGGGGTGCAGGACGGGGAGTTCTTCATCGAGCCGGTCCCGGCGAAATACCTGCAGGACGGCAACAGCCGGACCGAGGTGGCCTATACCGGGCCGGAAGCGCCCGGCACGGTGGTTGTCGATACCTTCGCCCGCAAGCTGTACCTGGTGAACGAGGGGGGCACGGCCACGCGCTATCCCATCGCGGTCGGCCGTGAGGGCCTGTCGTTCCGCGGCCAGGGCGCGGTGGGGCGCAAGGCGGAATGGCCGTCGTGGCAGCCGACCGGCAACATGATCCGCTCCCGGCCCGATCTGTATGCGGCTTACGCGGGCGGTCTGCCGGGCGGTCTGATGAACCCCCTGGGCGCGCGGGCGCTGTATCTGTACCGCGGGTCGCGCGACACGATGTTCCGCATCCACGGCACGTCGGACGCCGCCTCGGTCGGCCATGCCACCAGCGCGGGCTGCATTCGCCTTTTCAACCAGGACGCCATCGACCTGTACAACAAGGTGCCGAATGGCACCCGGGTGAAGGTGCGGACGGAAGCGGAAAGCCTGGCGCTGGAAGGCCCGCAGATGCTGAACGCCTATGGCCACATGGTCCCCGACACGCCGGAGAACGTGGCGAAGAAGGAAAAGGACGAGGCGATGCTGGCCAAGCAGGACGCCCGTGACAAGGTTGCCGCGGAGAAGGCCGAGAAGAAGCGCCTTGCCGCCTGCGCCCGCCGGGGCATCCCCGATGACGAATGCGCCCCGCCGGAAGGCGTGGCGAGCGTCACGGTCGGAACCGCCGAAGCCGGCTAAAGCCGGATGACATAGTCCTTGAGGGTGGTCTGCACGACCTCCCAGGTGCCCTCGAAGCCCGGGCGGATGATCAGGCTGTCCCCTGCGTGCAGCTGGGTGACGCTGCCATCCGCGCCGGTGAGGATCGAATAGCCCGACAGGATGCGGAAGTATTCCCATTCGGAATAGCTGACGCGCCACTTGCCGGGGGTCGATTGCCAGAGCCCGGCGTAGAGCCCGTCGCGCTCTTCCAGGTTCCAGGTCGAGTGGACGGGATTGCCCGAGATGAGCCGGTCGGGCGCGGGTCCGCCGAGTTCGGGTGCCGTGCCGTCACGGCTGACGCGCTGGATCAGGGTCATGGCTGTCTCCTTTCCCGTCATTCAGGCCGGTTGAGCGGGGGCGGTCAACCCCGTGACGCTGCGGTCGGCGGTGCTGCGCTGCGGCGCAATTATGTTGCGGATGCGATGCGGTTGTGCCCATATGACGGGCAGATTGCGAAAGCGCCCCACTTACCCTGCGAGGCCCAGCGATGAGCGCCACGTCCCCTGTCCGGCCCGTTCTCCCCCCCGATATCCGCGCCCGCAAGGGTGGCACGCCGCTGGTGGTGCTGACCGCCTATTCCACCCCCGTGGCCCGGCTGGTCGATGCGCATTGCGACATCGTGCTGGTGGGGGATTCGGTGGGAATGGTGATCCACGGCCTCTCCTCGACCCTGGGCGTGACGATGGAGATGATGATCCTGCATGGCCGCGCCGTGGTGCGGGGCGCGCAGAAGGCGATGCCGGTGATCGACATGCCGTTCGGGTCCTACGAGGAAAGCCCGCAGCAGGCCTACCGCAATGCTGCACGGCTGATGGCCGAAACCGGCGCTCCGGCGGTGAAGCTGGAGGGCGGGGTGCATATGGCGGAGACGATTTCCTTCCTGACGGCGCGGGGGGTGCCGGTGATGGCGCATGTGGGCCTCACGCCGCAGGCGGTGAACACGTTCGGCGGCTACAAGGTGGTGGGCCGGGGTGAAGAGGCCGAGAAGGTGATGGCCGACGCCAGGGCAATCGAGGAGGCAGGGGCGTTCTCGGTCGTGCTGGAGAAGGTGCCGGAGGGGCTGGCGGCGCGCATTACCAAGGCGCTGACGATCCCGACCATCGGGATCGGGGCGGGTGCGGCTTGCGACGGGCAGGTGCTGGTGGTGGATGACATGCTGGGGCTGTTCACCGACTTCCGGCCGAAGTTCGTCAAGCGCTATGCCGAGCTGGGCAAGGCGGCGGACGAGGCGATTGCCGGCTATGCGGCGGAGGTGCGGAGCCGTGCCTTCCCGGCGGCGGAGCATTCCTTCCCTGACGAAGCGCCGGTGAAGAAATGATCCTGAAGACGGTGGCCGACCTGCGGGCCGTGGCGCGGGGCTGGCGGGCGAAGAATGAGGTGATCGGCGTGGTCCCGACGATGGGGGCGCTGCACGACGGGCACCTGTCGCTGGCGCGGCGGGCGCGTCAGGAGTGCGACCGGGTGATCACCACGATCTTTGTGAACCCCAAGCAGTTCAACAACCCGGATGACCTGAAGAAATACCCCCGGACACTGGAGGCGGATGGCGAGTTGCTGGGCACGGTGCCGGTGGATGCGATCTTTGCCCCTCCGGTCGAGGAGGTCTACCCAGAGGGCTTCATCACCAACGTGACGATGCAGGGCGTCGCGCAGCCGCTGGAAGGCTACATGCGGCCCGGTCACTTCGACGGCGTGGCGACGGTGGTGACGAAGCTGTTCGGCATGAGTCTCGCCGACCGGGGCTATTTCGGCCAGAAGGACTGGCAGCAGTTGCAGGTGGTGCTGCGGCTGGTGCGCGACCTGAACGTTCCGGTGGAGGTGGTCGGCTGCGAGACGATCCGCGAGGCGGACGGGCTGGCGATGTCGTCCCGCAACGTGCGGCTGACGTCGGAGGGACGGGCGAAGGCTCCGGTGCTTTATGCCGCGATCACCCGGGCGGCGGACGACATCCGGGCGGGCCACGCCGACCGGATGGCGATCCGCGAGGCGGCGGAGACCATGCGCGAGGCGGGGTTCGAGCGGGTGGAATATATCGAACTCCGCGACGCCGAGACGCTGATGCCCTCGGACGACCCCCGCCGCCCGCGCCGGATGCTGGCGGCGGCCTGGATCGACGGGGTCAGGCTGATCGACAACATTCCGGTCTGACCCCTTCATCTTTGTCCAAATATCCCCGCCGGAGGCATCGCGCCGCTGCGGCCAGCCCTGCCATTCCGCACTTGGCGGATGCTCGAACTTGCTGCAAGACTTGACCCGTTCGAGGCGTCCGAAAAACCGGCGCCGGGATGATGTAATTGGGTGTTACATCACTAAGTGATGGAAACGTGGTTCAACGGAGGGTCGGATGGCCGATTTCGAAACGCAGATCAAGGAAAGCCAGGCTCAGGTGGCCGAGGCGCAGGCGAAGATTTCCGCCATCACCAGCCGGATCGAGGCGGCGCGATCGAAGCTGGACCAGGGCGCCGAGCTGGACGTGGAGAACGCCACGCTGGAGGATGTGCACAAGCACACCGACCTGATGAACGCCAACATCGCCGAGCTGATCATGGGGCTGGACGACGTGACGGCGGGGTTCTCGAAGGACTTCGACGAGATGCGCACGAAGACCGGGATGGAGAGTTTCATCGGGATCTTCTCCTCGGCCAAGGCGGAGTCGATGCGGCAGGAGCGGATGCGCTCGGCCTCGGTCGATGACAAGCTGCAGGACCTGATCTCGAAATCGGACGTGATCGTGAAGCTGCTGCAGGGGCAACTCGACGTGCTGACCAACCAGCGCGGCCGGGTAGAGGGCAACCTTGCCGGGACCCTGACCGAGCGGGAAGAAACGGTTGGCGCCTTGCAGGCGGTCCGGGCCGAGGTGGCGGCGATGGACCCGCGGATCATCGAGCTGGAGAACAAGATTTCCGTCGAGCAGGACGCGGCGGCGCGGACCAAGCTGGAAACGGAACTGGCGACGCTGAACGCGAAATACAACGCGCTGGTGCAGGACGAGCAGGTGAAGCTGGCGAAAAGCCAGACGCTGGAGCGGTATATCGAGAAGGGCAAGACCTGGGTCGACAGCTTGCAGAACCAGGCGGCGACGCAACTGGTGCTGATCAACAAGCTGCAGACCGATACCAAGCAGCGGGTGGTGCTGTATGACGCGCTGACCTCTTCGTTGAAGACGGCGCAGCAGCAGGACGTGGCGCACCGGATCAACGAGATCGGGGTGAAGACCGACCAGGAGGCGCAGACCGCGATGGCGGCCATCGGGGCGGCGACCAACGACAAGATGGCCGATATGCTGGAAGCGCATGAGGCCAACATGGTCTTTGCAAGGGCCATCCTGGAGCAGAAGGCGAAGGCGGATGAGCGGTTTGCCCGGCGGTTCGCGGCGATTGTCGAGAAGCACGACAAGAACGCGTATGGAGGATGACCTTCAGAGGGTCTCAGTTGCGGGTGATCGGTCTCGGCCTGTCGCTTCTTGGGCTGGCCCTGGGTGGAGCATTTCTGATGCCGGAGGTCTTCTATCCGGGTCGCCCGTTCCCACGCGGTCCGCATTTGAGCGACATGCTTGGTCTTGGAGCAGCGGCATGTTTTCTGCTGGCCGTTCATCGCTTGCTTGGTAGGCGCATGGTGCGAACTGGTCGATTGGGTCTGCATTTGCAACCCAAGCCCATCGGCGGCTGGTTTCAGTGGGCCTATCACCTCGATCCACTCGGGCAAGTCATAGATGACTGAAGCATCCGTCAAAGACGTCCTCACCTCGGACCATGCCGAGCTGTACGACACGCTCACCGCCCGGCGCTACTTCGCCAAGTTCGACGGGATCACCAGCTATCTCGGCCGGGTGGCGGCGGAAGTGGAGGCGGAGGGCAAGCTCACGCGGACCGAGGCGCGGGTGCTGGGGAAATACCTGGCGGCCATCTCGGGGACGTTCCGGGCGCTGAACCACAAGTACCTGATGACCGGGCGGGGCGAAGGGGCACCGAAGCTGACCATCGACCGGCACGAGAGCGGCTTCCCGGTGGCGCAGGAGCTGATGACGATGGCCGTCGACGCCCAGCAGGCGGAGAAGCATCTGGCCGGGATGCCCTCGGAAGCCGAGCTGAAGGACCGGATGATCCGGCAGATCGTCGGCGAGCAGACGATCCCCACCGCGCTGCAATTCGCCTTGTCGCAGCGGTACTACTACGAGGCGCTGGCGGCGGGGGGCATCTTCTGGGCGCGGAACGACCCGGATGCGCAGTGGATCGAGGATCTGGGCGAAAGGCGGCATTTCCTGGTGCATTGGGCGGTCTGGGACACCGGGGTCAACCTGCCGGTGGTCTACCTGATGGACGTCGAGGACAGCGGCAAGAAGCCCCTGCCGAACGACGCCTATCGCTGGCCCGAAGTGCAGCACGCGCTGATGGCGCAGGCGATCGGCGGGTTGAAGCTTCTGACCATTGCCACGGGCTTCGACAAGGATTTCCCCGATTTGCACCCGAAGCGGCTGCGGCGGATCATCCTGGGGCCGATGTATTCGGCGGGGTTCACCCTGCAATCGGGGCCGATCTCCAAGGTGCTGGAGGGCGCAAAGGCGCCGGAGGGCGAGGACTGGGCGCTGGTCTGGACGGTGGAGGATCTGGTCAGCGACCGCGAGGAAGAGGTGAAGGACGGCTGGTTCTCGACCGTCGGGCGGCAGGTCTACAAGCTGGACCCGGTGGCGGGGGCTGAGCTGGGATGTACGCGGCAGGAGCGGATGATCATCCTGCCGGAGAAGCCGTATCAGGTGCTGGCGGAGCAGAACCCGAAGGGATTGCAGGGGCTGCGGAAGTTCGTCGTGGGGGCCGGGGGGCGGTTGATCCCGACGTTGTGATCCGGGGAAGCCCCCGGGGCGCTGCCCTGGACCCCGGGATATTTTCAGACAGAAAATGAGGGTTTCATGAGCACGCGCGACACGATGGAGCTGAAGGAAGAGACGATCCGGGCGCAGTACGAGGCGGCCTTGGGGATGGTCTTCGGCTTTGATCACGCGCCGCGGCTGGCGAAGCCTTTGGTCGTGGCCTCGGTGGCGGAGCGGTCGCCGGGGATCGGGACGCGACCGATGTTCCGCTCGACCGTTGCCGGGATGGCGACGCGGTCGACGGCACGGCCCGGCGGGGTGCGGCTTTCCGAGCGGGTGGAGGGGCTGTCCGACGGGTTGGTCTCGCCGGTGCAGGCGGCGGTGCTGAATGCGCTGCGACGGGCGCTGGCGATTGCGCTGGCGATGGGCGAGACCTTCTCGGCGCAGTCGGGGCTGGCGGAGTTGAAGAAGGCCAACCTTGAAGGCCGGGTACCCGAGCCGAAGCGGGCGGAGTTCGGCGAATTGTTGCAGGGCGAGGCGCTGGTGGTGCTGTTCACCTTCGGCAATGCACTCGCTTACTTGATCGCACCGCATGTCGGGCCGGGGACGGTGGAACTGGGCGAGGTGGAGGAGGTCTTGACCGACAACGCTCCGCTGGCGTTGCAGGGGGCTTTGTGGGAGCTGGACCAGGACATAGGGGCGCTGGCGAGCGATGATGCGAAGCTGGTGGCGGTGGTGTCGGCCTTCGCCGAAGCGCTGATGAAGAAGGTGCAGATCCGGGCGGAGAACGGGGCGCGGACTTCGGTGTTCACCGCCGGGTCGTGGAAGGTGGAGGCGGACGGGCTGACGATTGCCGGGTTCAAGCCAGCCAAGGCGGCGAAGGGTGGGTCCATCGCGATGGCCTTCAAGAAGCCGGAGGAGGTGGTGGGCAACCACATCGCAAAGTACCAGAGCCTGCGGCTGGCGAAGATGCTGATGGCCTATGACTTCGAGCGCCGTCTGAACCCGTTCGCGGAACTCGGCGGGTTCATCTTCACCTTCATGGGGGACGGCAAGCCGGGGACGGGGAAGACCACGCTCATTCAGATGATGGCGGGCCTCCTGGACGGCTATTGCAGGGTGGCGGGCTATCCGTTCCGCTACCAGAACTTCTCCATCGACCAGATCGACAGCTATCAGGGCAAGTCGGGGCAGAACGCCAAGGCCTTCATCGACGCGGTGATTGATCCTTCGGTGATCGGCTTCGGCACCATCGACGACATCGACCAGGTGGCGGGCAAGCGGGGGGACCGGCAGTCCAGTGCGGGCCAGCAGGAGGTGACGGCGGTCTTCATGCAGGCCTTCGCGGGCGCAGGGACGGTGGTGCGGGGGAACTGCACCTTCGGGATGTTCTCGAACTACCCGGAGAATGTGGACGATGCCTTGCGGCAACGGGCCGGGGCGCGGTTCCTGGTGGATGGGCCGCAAAGCCGGGAGGACTACATCGACATCCTCTCGCTTCTGCTGGGGAAGAACCATTCCATTCCGGTTGGCGAGCATGAGCTGTTCGCCGCGCAGGAGATCAGGAAGGCGGTGGCGGCTTCGTTCGAGGGCTATGCGAAGCCGCATGAGGAGGGGCTGCTGAAGGTCTGGGACCGGGTGGCCTCCGACATCGGGCCGCTGGATACGCTGGCGAAGATTGGGGCCTATCTCAAGGCGATCCAGCAGGCGGATGAACGCTTCACGGGCCGCGCGATCAAGAACATCACCGATGCGGTGAAGGTCCGGGCGATGGACTTCGAACTGCCGGACGAATGGATGGCGGAGCCGGACCTGTTCCTGTTCAAGGGCTACGACGAGAAGCTGGCGATGATCCGGGGGCTGATGACGCCGATCACGGTGGAGATGGTGATCCAGGAGATCAACCGCTACGCGGATTCTGAGTTCAGGTATGCCGACAAGTCGGACGAGGTGGCCATCGAGGCGATGGTGCGCGACTTCGGCCGGACGGAAGAGGCGAAGAGAAGGTATCTGGAGGGGAAGGGGTGATGTTCTCGCGACGAAAGGCAGTCGATGCGCAGACCAAAGCCGCGTTTGTCGCAAGTCTTCTTCAAGCTTGTTCTGAAGTAATGGACCGAGCCGCTCACATCGAAGCATTACTTCGAAGCAACACTTATCCACTTCTAAACAGCGACGACCCAGACGGTAGTACAGTTGTTGAGGGGAAAGAGAAGTTCTTGCGTGAGGAAAAGAGACTTAGGTCTTTTTGGCGAGAACTGCTCCATGCCGAGCTAGAGGTCGACGCGTCGCTTCACAAGATAGCAATGCTTTGCGGGGAACGGGAGGACTTACAACCTCTAGACGGCTACTTCTTGACCAAGTTAGAGAAAGCAATTTCTGACCACCGGGATACTAGTGACCCCGATGGCTCAGAAGCTATCAGAGACTTGAGTTCCAACTATCTAGTCAAGGAAGAGAGGTTTCCTTTTGGCGATCTCTTTGACGAGCGAGAGGTTCAAATCTTCTTTGGCAGGCTTCGCAACACGTTGGGCGATCTGGTGCGTGAACTCGCGAAATGAAGAACATTATTGATCGCGTCTCCCCGGCTCCCACCCCCATTCCCTCCCCACAAGGGGGAGGGGAGGCGTTTCTGCGGTTGGCGTTGGTGCTGCTGCCGGGCGGCTTGGCCCTCCCTCCCCCTTTGTGGGGAGGGTTGGGGTGGGGGCCTCGGGCGTGAGGCGCGACGCATGACCGGCATTCACCCGATCACCCGCCAGCGGGCGCGGAAGCTGCGGGCAGATATGACGCCGCAGGAGCGGAAGGTCTGGGCGAAGCTCAGGGAATTGAACCGGATGCTGGGGCTACACTTCCGGCGGCAGGCGCCCATCGGGCCGTTCATCGCGGATTTTGCTGATCTGGGTCGGCGGGTGGTGATCGAGATCGACGGCGGCGGGCATGGCGGTGAGAGGGATCAGTGGCGGGATGAGTGGTTGGCGTCTCAGGGGTTTCAGGTGCTGCGGTTCTGGAATTCGGAGGTTTCGGGGAATATCGAGGGGGTGATGCAGTTGGTGCTGGATGCGGCAGGCGGGGGGTCCTTGGCTGAGCGGGTGCCCCCCACCCCCAACCTCTCCCCACGGGGGGGAGGGGAGGCGCTTGGGGTTGGCGGTGCGCTTCAAGGGCTGGCGGCTTCGCCTATGGCTGGCGCCCCCCCACCCCAGCCCTCCCCCACGCAGGGGGAGGGAGGCGCGGGACGGTTGGTGTTGCGCGGAACGGACGAGCCTGGAGCCTCCCCTCCCCCCGGTGGGGAGGGGTTGGGGGTGGGGGGCACCCGGCAGGAAGGGAGCACGCCATGAAACGCCTCATCCAACGCGGCCTCATGTTCGGGAACCTGATCGAGGTCTCTTCTCCGGCCCTTGTCGAACGCTACAACCGGGCGCTCAAGCATCTGACCGGCAAGACCACCAAGCTCGACGATTTCCACATCGACCTCAGCGGCTATTCGCCCGAGATCGGGGATGAGCTTCAGGACGACCTCTACCTCAACCCCAACGGGGCGAACCGGCAGTTCATCCTGCTGACCACGGCGCAGAAGGATGCGCCGCTGCTGAACATCAAGTTCTCCACCAGCCGGGGGATCCTGACGCAGTTCATCGAGACAAACGAGGCGCAGCTTTTCGCGCTGACGGCGCGGGATGCGGTGGCGGGTGAGTTGCAGAACTCGGTCTATGCGGTGGACACGCCCGCGCGCCTCTTCGACATCCGGCAGGTGACGGTCGAGGCGGACACCATCGGCGGGCATGTGGCGGATGCGGAGAAGCTCGCGAAGCTGATCGAGCGCTTCCGGCAGGAGCCGGACGGGTGGCGCGATGATGTGCTGGTGGCGGAGATGATCACCCTGGCGAAGAAGACCGGCGACGTGACGCGGGTGCCGATCGCGCTGCCGGCGATGACCTTCGCACAGGCGAATTTCTGGACCAGCTTCTTCGGCGGGGTCTACATCTTTCAGGGCGTGCGCTATCCGGCGGCGATTTCCAGCCTCGACTGGCATTCGCTGGGCGAGGTGCCGGTGGCGCAGGTGATGGACCTGACCCACCGCAACCAGATCGCCGACTGGCTGGAGCGGAACGGGTTGACCGAGCCCATCGTGCAGGCGCGGGGGGCGGATGCGGCCTCGATCCTGCGGCAGAAGATGGACTTCATCCTGGTCGATGCGGCCGACCGGCTGGGGATCGAGGTTGGCGACGCAAGGCGGACGGAGCTGCGGAAGGTGGCCTACAAGCTGGGAAGCGCCTTGCCGCAGGAGTTTCTGGGGCTGGCGGACCTTCTGCGCTGGGTCGAGGCGGGGGGCGCCTGGCCGAAGATCACCTCCGAGCATCCGGCCTATTTCTACACGCTTCGGGGCAAGGCGGGGCCGGACCGCGACCTGGTGAACATGCTTCTGTCCGAGCTTTCGCCGATGGACGTGCGGCAGATGTTCATCACCCACAAGGAGCTGTTCTACGCCCAGTACAAGACCTGGAGCGACCGCAAGCAGACCTATGTGGCGGATTTCCTGGCGCGGGAGTATCAGGTGGACCGGGAGGGCGCGCGGACGGCGCTGTTCGGGCCGGAGCCAAGCATGGACGAATTGCACCGCCCGCAGATGGCGGAGGGGCCGAAACCGGCGCGGACGGCAGGGCGGGGGCCGGTGGTGGGCCCCTGGGGAGGGAGACGCTAGATGGGTTGGCTGCGGCTTGCGTTCCTGATGTATGTCGGGCTGACGATTGTCTACTTCGTCACCGGCATCTACTCGCGCAGCGTCAGGCGCGAGAAGCTGGAGAAGGAATGGGACACCGACCCCGCGCGCGAGGGGCAGACGGTCGAGGAACGGTCGGCCTTCATCGAGGCCGGGATGGTGCATTACGACAAGGGGCTGAAAAAGCGGCTGCTCTGGCTTATCTATATCATTCCGACCATCGGCTTTCTGGTCACGATCTATTTCATCAACTGGCACTGAAAGGGTGAACCCATGTGGACCAAGATCAAATGGGGCATCCGCATCCTGGTGGTGCTGATCGTCGGGCTGTTCCTGCACTACACCCTGCCGCAGCATGACGTGGTGCGGATCACCGAGACCTCGAACCGGATCACCCACATCGGCGGCAACTGGATCTTCTATTCGATCGAGGATACCGGCACCGGGGCCGAGACAAACACAGAGCGCGACATCCGCTTCATCGATGCGGCCTTCGATGATGGCGACGTGATGGTCTACCGCAACGAGGATACCGGCTGGTTCTGGCCGCCCTATTTCAAATGGGACAGCGCGACGCTTCAGGCCGAGGCGGCGAACCTGAAGTCCACCTCTGCCGCGCCGCAATGGGTGGTCATCACGCATTACGGCTGGCGCATCCCGCTGTTCTCGGCCTTCCCGAACGCGGTGAACATCTACCCGGTCGCCGGGCCGGACGTGACGATCATCCCCTGGGTCAACATCATCCTGCTGGTGGTCTTGGTCTTCCTGATCTTCATGATCCGCAAGATGTGGCTTCAGTTCCGCGAGCGCATGGTCGATCCGGCCCTGGCCGATGTGGGCGAGACGTTCGACGCGGCGGGGCAGCGGGTGGACGCGGCGCGGAAGGAAGCGCGAGGGTTCTTCGGGCGGATCGGAGCCTGGCTGAACACCTGGCGAGCGAAGCGCTAAACGGTTGAAGGGTCTAAAATCTTTCGCGAAAGATCTTAGACCCTTCGGCTGTGTCGTCAGGCTCGCAGGGAACCGCCAGTCGCCTTCGTGACCTTCTCGATGATCTTCGCCGATACGGCGTCGATCTCGGCTTCGGTCAGGGTCTTGTCTTGCGGTTGCAGGCGGACGGTCAGCGCGATGCTCTTCTTGCCCGCACCCATCTGCGCCTCGGCCTTCTCGCCGGTGAACTGGTCGAAGACGCGGACGCTTTCGATCAGCGCCTTGTCCGCCCCTTGCGCGGCGTTGACCGCGGTCAGGGCCTCGACGCCCTTGTCGACGACAAAGGCGAAGTCACGCTCCACCGCTTGCAGGTCGCTGATCGCCAGCGCCGGGCGGGTCGGGGTCTTGACCTTGGGCGCGGGGATATTGGCGATCAGAACGGTGAAGGCCACCGCCGGGCCTTTGACGTCCATCGCCTGCAGGATGCGGGGGTGAACCTCGCCGAAGGTGGCCATCGTGTTCGGGCCAAGACCGATCACGCCCGAGCGACCGGGGTGCCACCACTGGGCGACCTTGCGGCTGATCTGCACGCGGGAAGGCGCACCCAGCGCCGCCAGAACCGCTTCGGCATCGGCCTTGGCGTCGAACACGTCGATCATCCGGCGCGAGCCGTGCGGGTCGCGTTGGGCAGCGGCCCCGACCAGAAGGCCGGTGGCTTGCAGGTGCTGGTCGCCCGGCTCACCGCCGTGGAACACCGGGCCGATCTCGAACAGGGACAGGTCCATGAAGCCGCGCGCCTGGTTCCGCGCCGCCGCGGCGAGAAGGCCGGGCAGGAGGTCGGGGCGCAGATGCGTCATTTCCGACGAGATCGGGTTTTCGACCCGCACGGCTTCGGAGCCGCCACCGAACAGGCTTGCGGATTTGGCGTCGATGAAGCTGTAGGTCACGCATTCGTTGTAGCCGAGCGCCGCGATGGTGCGGCGGGTGGTGCGTTCGCGCACCTGCAAGGGCGTCAGGATCGGACGCGGCACGCCGGGTAGGGCGCGGGCCATCGGCGCGCCTTGCAGCTTGGTCAGGCTGGCGATACGGGCGACTTCCTCGATCAGGTCGGCATCGCCCAGCACATCGGGCCGCCAGGTCGGGGGGGTCACGTCGTTGCCGTTGAGGGTGAAGCCCAGAGCCTCCAGCGTGGCGCGCTGGGTGGTTTCCGGGATCTCCATCCCGACGAGGCTGACCACGCGGGCCGGGTCCAGCCGGTAGCTGCGGGTCGGGTCGATGGGGGCGCCGTCCTGCACCACGGTCCCGGCCTCGCCGCCGCAAAGATCGAGGATCATCCGGGTCGCCAGTTCCAGCCCCGGCAGGGTGAAGGCCGGGTCCACGCCGCGCTCGAAACGGTAGCGGGCGTCGGAGTTGATCTTCAGCGCACGGCCCGTCGCGGCGATGGTGATCGGGTCCCACCACGCGCTTTCCAGGAAGACGTCGGTCGTCTCGGGCGTGCAGCCCGAGGCCTCGCCGCCCATGATCCCGGCCAGCGATTCCGGGCCGTGGTCATCGGCGATCACCATCTGGGAGGGGTTCAAGGTGTAGGTCTTGCCGTCCAGCGCCAGCAGCGTCTCGCCGTCGCGGGCGGGGCGGATGTGCAGGTCGCCCTTCACCTTGGCGGCGTCGAAGACGTGCAAGGGGCGGTTCAGGCCGAAGGTGAAGTAGTTGGTGATGTCCACCAGCGCCGAGATCGGACGCAACCCGATGCCCTTGAGCCGCGCCTGCATCCAGTCGGGCGAGGGGCCGTTCTTCACGCCCCGGATCAGGCGGCCGGCGAAGTGGGGGCAGCCTTTGGCTTTGAGAGCGGGGTCGATGTGGATGCCGATGGGGGTGGCGAAGCTGCCCTTGACCGGCGTCGCGGTGACCGGCTTCAGCTTGCCGAGGCCGCGCGCCGCCAGATCGCGGGCGATGCCGTGGATACCCAGCGCATCGGGGCGGTTGGGGGTGACCTTGATCTCGATCACCGGGTCGTTCAGGCCCTTCCAGTCGATGTAGCGGACCCCCATCGGCGCGTCGGCGGGCAGTTCGATGATGCCGTCGTGGTTGTCCGACAGCATCAGCTCGCGTTCGGAGCAGAGCATGCCGTTGGAGTCGACGCCACGGATGTTGCCGGGTTTCAGGTCGACCCCGGTGCCGGGGACATGGGTGCCGGGCGGGGCGAAGACGCCGACGAGGCCGGTCCTGGCATTGGGCGCGCCGCAAACGACCTGGACTTCCTCGGTCCGGCCACCGGGCCCGTCGGGCCAGGTCTCCACCCGGCAGACGCGGAGACGGTCGGCGTTGGGGTGCTGGACGGCCTCGATCACCCGGCAGATGCGGAAGGCCCCAAGTTGCGCCGTCGGGTCCTCGACGCCTTCGACTTCGAGGCCAAGGTCGGTCAGCGCCTCGGCGATGGCATCGACGCTGGCCTCGGTGTCGAGGTGATCTTTCAGCCAGGACAGGGTGAACTTCATCGGCGGGCTCCTAGAGTTGGGCCCGGATTAGCGGAAAGCGGCAGGAAGGGGAAGCGTCAGGAATGGGCCCAGGCCCAGGCGTTGAAGAGACCGAAGAGGATCGGCTGGTGGAGGAGGTAGATGATCAGGGAATGGCGGCCGGGGAAAGTGAGGGTGTGGGTGAGGCGGGACGGCTGGGTGCCATGCCATTGGTCCAGCCTGACAGCCTTGGCGAAGGCGAGGCCCGCAAGGGCGGGGGCGGTCCAGGGGATGAGGGGGACGTAGTCGCCCATCATCGGGCGGGTTTCGGCGAGGCCGGTCCAGACCAGCCACAGCGGGTCCAGCGTCGGGAAGTGCGGGCCCCAGGCGGCGGCGAAGATGAGGAGCGCGATGGCGAGGGTGACGGGCCAGGGCAGGCGCAGGGTGAGGAGGCCGATCAGGGCGGTCGCGGCCATCGCGTGCAGGATGCCGAACCAGATCGGGCCGCCGGGGACGAGCCAGATGCTTGCCGTCGTGATCAGCAGGGCGGCGGCGGCGATCATCGCCCAGCGGCGCCAGAAGGCGGGCCAGCGGATGCCGCGGCCGTGGGCGAGCCAGAGGCCGATGCCGGAGAGGAAGAGGAAGCTGCCGGCGATCATCCGGGCGAAATAGTACCAGAAGGGCTGGCTCATGGTGCCGGGGTCGATGTGGCCGAAGAGGGCGAGGTCGAAGGTGAAGTGGAAGATCACCATGCAGACCACGGCCAGGGTGCGGGCGATGTCGAGGCTGGTCAGGCGGGTCTGGCTGGTCATGGCGGGAGAGTGGCGCGGTTTCAGGGGGGCCGCAAGGCTGGCGGGTGTCCACGGTGGACAGAATTTCGAGACGTTTGAAATCAATGGGTTGGTTGCGGACGTTTACCGAATCTTAAGAACTGGGGCATGTGCAGTTGACCCGGTTGAGGCTTTTCCGGATGCCCCCCACCCCCGGCCCCTCCCCACCAGGGGGAGGGGAGGCGCTTGCGGTGGCGGCGGTCTTCATGTTCGGCGTCTCTCGGGACGGGGCGGTTCGTAAATCGAGCGCTGACGCGCAAGCCTTTTGTCTCGCCTTTTGCGCGTGAAGGACGCGCAACGGCTCGGGTTTGCCTCCGGCGGGGATATTTGGGGCCAGGTGAAAGGGCTGTGTCGGGGCTTGAAGGCCGGGTTGCGGCTTTGCGGGAGCCTCGGCCTCAGAACATCTGCAACAGGCGCTTGAGGTAGTCGAGTTCCTCCAGCGGGCGGGTCAACTCGCCGGACCGGCGGCGGATTTCGTCCAGCAGTTCCTGTGCGCGGGTGTCGGGGTCGTTCTGCACCATGTTCTGGTCCGAGCCGATGCGCGCGGTTTCGCCGGGGCGGCGGCCAAGCGGGTCGGTGCCGTTCGGGTCGGCGGAACCATAGTCGCGTTCGCCGCCCTGGCCGTCGCGGTTCTGCCGTTGCTCGTCCGCCAGCGCCTCGCCCAGGTTCTGCATCCCGTCGCGCAGCGCTTCCATCGCTTCGGCCTGACGGTCGAGCGCGCCCGAGAGATCGCCGTCACGAAGCGCGTTCTCCGCCTCTTCCATCGCGCGTCCGGCACGGTCGAGATCGCGGCGCCCGGCCTCGCCCTTTTCGCTGCCGTCGCCGGGCAGATCGCCACTTTGCAGCTGGTTCAGCCGCTCGCGCAGGCCGCGCTGGCGGTCGGAGAGTGAACCCTGGTCGCCATCGCCCTGGCCCTGATCGGTCTGGTCCTGGCCGAACTGGTCGCCCTGCTGGTTCCCCTGCCCCTGGTCCTGCCCTTGCTCCTGACCCTGCCCCTGATCCTGTCCCTGTTCCTGGCCGGGACGCGGGACGCCCTGCAGGTCGCGGAAGGCATCGTCGGACAGGTCCTGCTGGTCGCGCAAAGTGTCGCCCAGGCCCTGCATCCCCTTTTGTCCCGGCCCACCCTGGCCCTGACCCTGCTGGCCCTGCACCACCTGCATGTTCTGCATCAGCTGGCGCAGCTGTTCCATCAGCTCGGCGGCTTCGGCGGTCTTGCCCTCCTCCATCAGCTGCTGGAGCTTGTCGAGCATCTCCTTCAGCTGGTCGCCCGACATCATCTGGCCCTGCATCATCTGCGACTGCTGCTGGTCGGGGTTGCGCTGCGATTCTTCGGCCAACTCGCGCATGTAGTCGTTCAGAGCCTGCTGCATTTCCTTCATCAGCTGGTCGATTTCCTCGGGCGAGGCGCCATTCTTGATCGCTTCGTCCAACCGGTCCTGCGCGCGTTGCAGGCGGTCGAAGGCGTCCTGCAGGTTGCCCTCCTCGACCATCAGGGCGATCTTCCACAGCTCTTCGGCAATCTTGTCGCGACTTTCGGTGGTCAGCGCGGCCTCTTGCGCCTCGAGGCTGCGCATCAGCACGCGCAGGTGCAGGAAGGCGCGGTCGTGGCGGATGAAGCCTTCCGGGCGGTTGGTGACGGCTTTCAGAAGTTCGACCGCGCGCGGGGCGTTGACGCGGTTCCACAGGATGTCGCGCCGCATCTCGATCAGGGCCGCCGCCAGCGGGTCGAAGAAGCGCTTGCCGTGCAGGGTGACGTTGTAAGGCGCAGAGCTGCCTTCGTTGCCGCCCGCGTCGGCGACGGTGAAGGTCATCGTCACCGGCAGGTTGGCGAAGACGTGTTTCGACAGGTCGTCGACCAGCGTGGCGGTCAGCTCGGTGCGCTTGCCTTTGCGGGGCAGCGGAATGTCGAGAACCACCGGCTCCACCGCTTCGGGGTCGACTTTCAAGCCGTGGCGGCGGTCGACCCTGGCCATGTCCAGCGCGATGGTCACATGGGCGGCAGTGACGCCGTAGTCGTCGCTGGCCTTGATCGACTGCTTGAAACGCCCGTCCGCCTCGCGCGTCATGTCGCCCGAGACTTCGACGGTCGGGGCTGCGTCGGGCAGTGCGGTGATCTGCCATTCGCGACCGCCGGGGCCGTCGATGGCGAGGTCGCCCGAGCGGGTGACGGTCAGGTCATAGACGCCCTTCATCGCGTTCGGCACCGCGGCGGGCGTGGCCTTGGCATCCGGGGCGGGGGCCGGTTCGGGCTTCGGGACGTCGGCGATGGTCTGGGTGACGGAAAGGTCACCCTCCGGCCCATAGAGGCGGATCTGCAACCGGGTGCCGGTGGGCAGGTCCAGCTTGGGGTCGGTGATGTCGTTCAGGTAGAGCGAGGGCTTGCCGGTATAGGCCGGGGGCTGGGCCCAGGCCTCCCAGCTGGGGCCGCCGGGCATGGCGACGGCAGCGCCGGGGGTCAGGCCCGCACCGGTCCCGGCCTTCCAGAACGACCCGAAGAGCGCGGCCATGACGAAGGCGGTCAGCGCGACGTAGCGCAGCGAGAAGCGGTCGCGGGAGGACAGGCGCAGGTCGGGCTGGACGGGGCGGGCCCCGGCGGCGCGCTCAGCCATCCGCTCCCGATGCGCGCGCCAGACCGCAAGCGAGGCGGGGTCGCCCAAGCCGATCGCTTGCGTGTCACGCAGCGCGGCGATGGGGCGGCCCGGCATGGTGGCGTCCAGCCGGTCGAGCGCGTCCATCGCCGTGGGCTTGCGGAAACGCTTCAGGCCAAGGGCAAGCAGGGCAAGGGCGGCGAGGCCGAGGACGGCCCCGGCGGCCTGGGCATAGCGCAGCGGGCCAAGGTCCTGCAGGCCGAAGGCCAGCGCGGCGAGGGTGATCAGCACCAGCGACCACAGCGGCCAGAAGGCGCGGGCCAGACGCTCCGCCCACAGCCCCGCCAGCGTCAGCCGCATGGGCCAGACGAGCGACTGCAGCGGCGGTTCTGGCGTCTTTCCGGTCATCTCACCTGCCTGCGACCGGACCCAGCGTCACAGCCACGAGGGAATGCTATCGCGGTTGAGGATTTCGTCAACGCTTGGTCGCGCCCGGATGACAGCGAAGTGATCCCCGTTCACTAGCACCTCGGGGATGAGGGGCCGAGTATTGTATTCCGACGCCATCACCGCGCCATAGGCCCCCGCGCTGCGGAAGGCCACAAGGTCGCCTTCGCCGACCAGCGGCAGGTCGCGGCCCTTGGCGAAAGTGTCGCCGGTCTCGCAGACCGGGCCGACGACGTCGAATTCCTGCGTGGGCGCTGCGACGGGGGGTTCGGCGACGGGGATGATGTCGTGGTGCGCGCCGTACATCGAGGGGCGGACGAGGTCGTTCATCGCGGCGTCGAGGATCAGGAAATCGCGGCCCTCGCCGTTCTTGACGTAGATGATGCTGGCGATCAGGAGACCCGCATTGCCGGAGATCAGGCGGCCGGGTTCGATCTCGATCTCGCAGCCAAGGTCGCCGACGGTGCGCTTGATCAGGGCGCCGTAGTCGGTGGGCAGCGGCGGGGCTTCGTTCGAGCGCTGGTAGGGGATGCCAAGCCCGCCACCAAGGTCGAGCCTTGTGATCGTGTGGCCTTCGGAGCGCAGGCGATGGGTCAGGTCGGCGACCTTGAGATAGGCCTGCTCGAAGGGTTCCAGCTCGGTCAGCTGGGAACCGATGTGGACGTCGATCCCGACGACTTGCAGGCCGGGGAGCTTTGCGGCTTCGGCATAGACCTCGGAGGCGCGGGCGATCGGGATGCCGAACTTGTTTTCCTTTTTCCCCGTGGCGATCTTTTCGTGGGTCCGGGCGTCGACGTCGGGGTTGACGCGGATGGCGATGGGGGCGGTGAGGCCGAGGCTGGTTGCGACTTCGGACAGCGCCCGCAGCTCGGGTTCCGATTCCACGTTGAACTGGCGGATGCCGCCGGTGAGGGCCAGCCGCATTTCCTCGCGCGTCTTGCCGACGCCGGAGAAGACGATGCGATTGCCGGGGACGCCTGCCGCTTTCGCCCGCAGGTATTCGCCGCCCGAGACCACGTCCATCCCCGCGCCGAGGTTGCCGAGGGTCTTGAGGACCGCGACATTCGACAGCGACTTGATGGCGAAGCAGACAAGGTGGGGCAGCGGCGTCAGCGCCTCGGTGAAAAGCTTGTAATGCCGGGTCAGGGTGGCGGTGGAGTAGACGTAGAACGGCGTACCGACGGCGGCAGCGATGTCGGGGATCGCGACGCCTTCGGCGTGCAGCGTTCCGTTGCGGTACAGGAAATGGTCCATGCGCAGCCCCTTAAGCCCCTGTCGCGTATAGCAGACATGCGGCGCGGCGCAATTCACCCTTTGGGCGGAGCGTTAGTTCGAAACGACCCCGACGCCGACCTCGCCCGACATGGTGATGCCAGGGTTCGCGGGTTTCTTCGGCGTCTCGGGCGGGCCGTCGGCGCCGCAGGCGGCAAGGGTCAGGCAGGCGAGGAGGAGAAGGCGGGGCATGGGCATCCTTTCGTCAGGGGCGACGCCAAGGGTGGCATCGCGGGCCGTGGCGGGCAAGGTAGGGCTTGCCGCGTGCTATCCGAGACTTTCGCGCCAGCGGGCGATCTGGGCGCGGACCTGATCCGGGGCGGTGCCGCCATAGGAGGTGCGGCTGCGCACGGAATTCTCGACGCCGAGGACGGAGTAGATATCCTGGGTGATGCCGGGGTGGACGCCGGTCATCTCGCCGATCGACAGGTCGGGCAGGTCGCAGCTCTTGGCCTCGGCCAGCGCAACCAGCGCGCCGGTGACGTGATGCGCCTCGCGGAAGGGCAGGTTCAGGGCCTTCACCAGCCAGTCGGCAAGGTCGGTCGCGGTGGAGAAGCCGGAGGCGGCGGCGGCCTTCAGGGTGTCGCGGTTGGCGGTCATGTCACTGACCATGCCGGTCATCGCGGCAAGGCCCAGCATCAGGCTGTCGGCGGCGTCGAAGACCTGTTCCTTGTCCTCCTGCATGTCCTTGGAATAGGTCAGCGCCAGGCCCTTCATGATGGTGAAAAGCGCCACCGTGGCCCCGAGGATGCGGCCCAGCTTGGCGCGCAGAAGCTCTGCCGCGTCGGGGTTCTTCTTCTGCGGCATGATGCTGCTGCCGGTGGTCCAGCGGTCGCTGAGCCGGACGAAGCGGAACTGGGCGGAGGACCAGATCACCAGCTCTTCGGCGAAGCGGGAAAGGTGCATGGCGCAGATCGAGGCGGCCGACAGGAACTCCAGCGCGAAATCGCGGTCGCTCACGCTGTCCAAACTGTTCGCGGTGGGGCGGTCGAAGCCGAGCGCCTTGGCCGTCATGTGCCGGTCGAGGGGGAAGCTGGTCCCGGCCAGCGCGGCGGCACCGAGGGGGCATTCGTTCATCCGCTTGCGGGCGTCTGCAAAGCGCGAGCGGTCACGGGCGAACATCTCGACATAGGCCAGCATGTGATGGCCCCAGGTCACGGGCTGGGCGGTCTGCAGATGGGTGAAGCCAGGCATCACCCAGTCGGCCCCGGCTTCGGCTTGGCTCAGGAAGGCCTGCATCAATCCGGTCAGCCCGGCGATGGCCTGGTCGCACTGGTCGCGGACCCAGAGCCGGAAGTCCACCGCCACCTGGTCGTTCCGGCTGCGGCCGGTGTGCAGGCGCTTCCCGGCCTCGCCGATGCGCTCGGTCAGCCGGGCCTCGATGTTCAGGTGGATGTCTTCCAGGTCGGGCGTGAAGGGGAACTTTCCCGCCTCGATCTCTGACAAGATCGCGAGCAGGCCTTCCCCAATCGCCTTGGCATCGGTATCGGTGATGATGCCCTGCGCGGCCAGCATCGCCGCATGAGCCCGGCTGCCCGCGATGTCCTGGGCGTAGAGCCGCTGGTCGAAGCCGATCGAGGCGTTGATTGCCGTCATGATCGCGCTGGGACCTTCGGCAAAGCGCCCGCCCCACATGGTGTTGGCGGATTTTGGGGTGCGGGCGTTGGACATGATTGGGCTTTCGAGGGTGGGAAACGTGCGGAAATTGCTGGTCGTCCTTTATACGGCCTTGATGCTTGGTGCAAATCCGGCGGCGGCGGATGTTTCGGCCCTCCGCGAGGGCGACATGAAGAAGCTGATGCTGCTTGGGGAACCGGTCGCGGTGCCCGAAGCGGTGCTGCTGGACGCCGAGGACGGCGAACATGCGCTGGCGGATTACAAGGGCAAATGGGTGGTCCTGAACTTCTGGGCGACATGGTGCGCCCCCTGCCGCCGCGAGATGCCGTCCTTGGAAAGGTTGCAGGCCGCGATGCCGGAGCTGGCGGTGGTCCCGGTGGCGACCGGGCGCAACGCGGTGGAGGGGATCCGGCGGTTCTTCGAGGAGGCCGGGGTGAAGGCCCTGCCGATCCTGCGTGACCCGCAGTCGCAGCTGGCGCATGCGATGGGCGTGATGGGCCTGCCGGTGACGGTGATCCTGAACCCAGAGGGGCAGGAAGTGGCCCGGCTGATCGGCGATGCCGAATGGGACAGCGACAGCGCCAAGGCGGTGCTGGGGGCACTGGTCGCAGGTCAGTAGCTCAGGCGATCATCGAAGACGAAGGGCTCGGTCAGGGCGACTGTGACTTCGGCCATCGCGGGATGGCGGGGGTTGAGGAGGACGTTCCGCTCCAGCGGGATCACGCGGCTGGGGACGGAAAGGCCGAGGCTGGACGTGGACCGGAGCCAGGCGTCGCCAATGGCTTGCGACACTGCAACATCTTGTCGGGATGGAAAGCCGGGGTCGGCAATCGCTCCCTCATCGACATCGAGCGCAACAGCGACATAGGTAGGCAACTCTCCGCGCCTGCGTTGATGGGGTGCCAGATTGACGAGAACCTCAAGCGCGGAAAGCGCCAGGGAGGACGAAAGATATACCATCGGCAGGCCGGGGCTGTTCCAGGTACCGCCCCAAATCCTTGAGCCTTCTCCATCCAGGCCTGGAAGAAAGTCCGCCCCGGTCAAACGCCAAAGCCGCACTTGTCAGAAAATCCCGTGCGCCAGCCTGCCGATGATCGTCTCGACCTCCCGCGCGCCGATGTCGGTCTGCGCCATATGGATCGGAATGCGATCCCCCAGAGCGGGGTTGGGGCTGCGCAGGAAGGTGTCGGCGTTCTTGTCGTTCTCGAACAGGTCGCGCGCGGCCTTGACCACGCGCAGCAAACGGGCAAGGCCATCGGCTTCCTCGATCTTCAGGTTCTCTCCGGCGGCGATGCGGCGGTCGAGCGTGCGGTCGGGGATGATGCGGCGGATGTCCTCGCGGGTCAGGCCCTGCGATTCGAGCGACCGGGCCCAGGCGGCGGGGATGCCCTTTTCCAGTGCCTTGAAAGAGGTGAAGGCGACCGCCTGTTCGGCAAAGCCGGGGGCCGGGGGGGTCTGTTTCCGGACTGTGTTGGTCATCGCGGTCTCCGCCATTTGCCGAAGCATAGCACGGCAAATGGCGGAAGTCACCCTATAGATCGAATGTCGCGAAAACCGGGACGTGGTCGCTTGGCTGCTCCCACCCCCGCACCGGGCGCAGGATGCGGCTGCCCGAGGCGGCGTTGGAGATGTCGGGGGTGGCCCAGATATGGTCCAGCCTGCGGCCCTTGTCGGCGGCGTCCCAGTCGGGGCTGCGGTAGCTCCACCAGCTGTAGAGCCGACCCTCGGGGATGTCCTGCCGGGTGATGTCCTGCCAGCGCCCGCTTTCCATCGTCTCGCCCAGATGGGCCACCTCGATGGGGGTATGGCTGACGATCTTCAGCAGCGCCTTGTGGTCCCAGACGTCATCCTCGCGCGGGGCGATGTTCAGGTCGCCGACCAGGATCGCCTTCTCCGGCGTCTCGGCGCGGAAGTGGTCGCGCATGTGGGTCAGGAAGTCGAGCTTCTGGCCGAACTTCACGTTCTGCGCGCGGTCGGGGATGTCGCCGCCCGCCGGGACGTAGAAGTTGTGGATGGTGACGCCGTTCTCCAGCCTGGCCGCGACATGCCGCGCATGGCCCAGCGTCGCGAAGTCGTGCCCGCCCGCGTCCACCATCGGCAGTTTCGACAGGATCGCGACGCCGTTGTAGCCCTTCTGCCCCCGCGCGACGACATGGGTGTAGCCAAGCGCCCGGAAGCCTTCCAGCGGGATCAGTTCGACCGGGCATTTGCATTCCTGCAGGCACAGGATGTCGGGCGTCTCTTCCGTCATCAGCCGCGAAACCAGCGCCTCGCGCAGGCGGACCGAGTTGATGTTCCAGGTGGCGAGGGTGAAGGACATGGGCGGGCTCCTGCTGCGGCGGTGGACCGTAAGGCCCGCCGCCGCAAGTCTCAAGCCCGGTCAGTCGGTGACGGTGAAGGTCGCCAGGTCGCACAGGTTCTGGGTCTGCTCGGCCTCGCCCCCCTCGGCCGAGACGAAGCGCAGGTCATAGTCGCAGACATCCGAGCCGTCGGCGATGGTCACGTCCCCCGAAACGCCGGGGTCGACCGCATCGACGGTCAGGATATTCTCGCCCCACTGATCGACGCCCGTGGGCGAGACATACATCTCGGTGATGGTGTGCGAGCTGTCGTTGACCAGGGTGAAGACCAGGTCTTCGGCCAGGACGGGCGTGGCGGCAAGGATGAGGGTGGCGGCAAGAGCGATGCGCATGGCGTCTCCGATTTCAGGGCCGCAGACAGCCTGCGGTTGCGGGCGGTTCTAGCGGACCAATTGTGCAAAGCGCATGGCGGAGACGGGTCCTGTCGATGGCTTTTCGTCCGGCCTTTCCGGGGATCGGGGAAAATCCGGCGGGCGCAAAAAAAGGCCGGGCAAGAAGCCCGGCCAGGTCCAACAGGGAGGATGCCGCGCCATAACCCCGACGCGACAAGGGGAACTTGCTGCACAACCCGTGCATGTGAAAAAGGTAGCAAGTGAATCCGGCAACAATAAGCCCTAGGCGGCAAGATTTCGTGGTTGTTGCAAGGCGGTCGCAATCACCCGAAGCAGCAACCGCCCAAATCCGCTCTTGTTCCTAGGCCACCAGCCGATATCCGCCGCTTTCCGTGACCAAGAGCCGTGCGTTCGAGGGATCGGGCTCGATCTTCTGGCGCAGGCGATAGATGTGGGTCTCCAGCGTGTGCGTCGTCACGCCCGCGTTGTAGCCCCAGACCTCGTGCAGAAGGACATCCCGCGCCACGACGCCGCTGGTCGAGCGGTAGAGGTATTTCAGGATGTTGGTTTCCTTCTCGGTCAGCCGGATCTTCTTGTCGCGCTCGTCGACCAGCATCTTCTGGGCGGGCTTGAAGGTATAGGGACCCAGCTGGAACACCGCGTCTTCCGACTGTTCATGCGTCCGCAACTGCGCGCGGATGCGGGCCAGCAGGACCGGGAACTTGAAGGGCTTGGTCACATAGTCGTTCGCGCCGGCGTCGAGGCCAAGGATCGTGTCGCTGTCGGTGTCGTGCCCGGTCAGCATCAGGATCGGGCATTTGACGCCCTGCTTGCGCATCCGGCGGCACAGTTCGCGCCCGTCGGTGTCGGGCAGGCCCACGTCGAGGATCACGAGGTCGTAAAGCGCAGCCTTGACCTTCTCCATGCCCTCGGCGCCGTTCCGCGCTTCGAACACGTCGAAATCCTCGGTCATCACCAGCTGCTCGCTGAGCGCTTCGCGCAGGTCGTCGTCGTCGTCGACGAGCAGGATCTTCCGCAGTCCGGCCATAGGTGCCTCCCTTGCTGATGACGATCAGATGCGCCGCGTTCACGAATCCCGCAACCATTGCTACGAAATGCTCACGCGGACGTGTCGGTTCTGCGGGCAATGTTTCAATTCCGTCATCCGCCGGGTATGCAGGGGCATGGTCCTGAGCCTGTCCATCCCCGAACGCCTGACCCGCGCCCGTGCCGACCTGCGCATGGGGGTGCCGGTGGTGCTGTGCGGGGCGGAGGGCGCGGCGCTGGTGGCGGCGGTGGAGACGCTGGACGCGGCGCGACTGGCCGACCTGCGCGGCTTCGGGGCGCCGGTGCTGGCGATCACCGCGCGCCGGGCCGAGACGCTGAAGGCGCGGGCCTATGACGGCGACCTGGCGCGGATCGTGCCGCCCTCGGACAGCGGGCTGGACTGGCTGCGCTCGGTCGCCGACCCGGCGGATGACCTGCGGACG
>NZ_JAYRPN010000122.1:0-51861 GCF_041911175.1 Tabrizicola sp. | reverse complement strand
TTGCCCGCATGGTCCAGCGCATGCAGGTCGTCCGATCCCCCGACATGGGTGGTCCCGATGAAGATCTGCGGCACGGTCCGCCGCCCGTTCGCCCGCTGCACCATCGCGGCGCGCAAGGCAGGGTCGGCGCTGACGTCGATCTCGCGGTAGGCGACGCCCTTGCGGTCCAGAAGCCGCTTGGCCATCGCGCAGTAGCCGCAGAAGGGAGTGGTGTAGATTTCGACCGGACGCATCGGGCACCTCTTTCGTGCCCGGACTATAGAGCCTCAGCCGTCTTTCGCAACGCGCGCCAGACACAGGACCGTGACGGACCGCGCCCCCGCCGCCAGCAGCGCCTCGGTCGCGGCGGCAAAGGTCGCGCCCGAGGTCATCACATCGTCGACCAGCAGGATGTCCCGCCCCGCCACCCGCTTTTCCCGCGCTTTCGGTACGGCAAAGGCCCCAACCAGGTTGGCAAAGCGGGCGTCGCGGGTCTTGCCCTCCTGGCTGCCGGTGGAGCGTTTGCGGGCCAGCGCATCCGGGCAATGGTCCAGCCCGGCGGATTTGGCGATAGCGCGGGACAGAAGCGCCGCCTGGTTGAACCGTCGCCGGAACAGCCGCATCCAGTGCAGCGGCACCGGCACGGCCAGCATGTCCGGTTGCAGGATCGGCTGCGCCGCCTTCAGCATCCAGGTCGAGGCCGGGCGGGCCAGGTCCATCCGGTCGCCATGCTTCAGCGCCAGCACCAGCCGCCGCCCGTTGTCGCGATACATCAGCGCCGCACGTCCGCGGTCCCAGGGTCGGGCAATGGTCATGCAGTCGTCGCAGAGCACCCGTTCTGCACTGTCCTGTCCCGGCAAAGGCACGCCGCACCGGTCGCAGACAAGGCCGGAAACAAAGGGGGTCTCCCGCCAGCACTCGGCACAAAGGCCGAAGTCGGATTGCACCGGGGCGGTGCAGGAAATGCATTGCGGTGGGTACAGGATGTGCAGCGCGCCTTGCATTCCCATCCTTCCCTCCTAATCTCCGCCCGATGACCCAGCCGATGACCCTGACCGACCGTGCGGCGCTGACCCGCCACCGCGCCCGCGCCCGAAGCCTGCCCGGCCATGACGAGGCGCTGTTCCTGCATCGCCTTGCCCTGGCCGACCTTCAGGAGAGACTCGAAGAGGTTAACAGAACGTTTACCGCGCCTGCCGTGGTGACAGGTTTTCCCGGGATTTTCGGTGATTTGGCCCCGATGGAGGTGGTTGCCGACGACGATCTGATCGCTCTGGAACCAAACGCCCACGATCTTGTCGTGCACGCGATGTCTCTGCACTGGGCCAACGACCCCATCGGCCAGCTTGTCCAGTGCCGCCGCGCCCTGCGACCGGACGGCCTGTGTCTTGTGGTCCTCCCCGGTGGGCGCAGCCTGCAAGAGCTTCGTGCCTCGCTGGCCGAAGCCGAAGCAACTGTGACCGGCGGCCTGTCCCCCCGCGTGTTGCCGATGGGCGAAATCCGCGACCTCGGGGCCTTGATGCAGCGTGCCGGCTTCGCGCTTCCGGTTGCGGACAACCTTGTGCAAACCGTTGAGTATCGCAGCTTCTCTGGCCTTTTGTCCGACCTCCGCGCCGCAGGCGAAAGCAATGCGCTTGCCGCCCGCCTGCGCCGCTTCACCCGCCGCGCAGTCCTGACCGAGGCCGCGCGTATATACGCCAGTAGCTACAGTACGCCGGAGGGTCGGCTGAAGGCGACGGTCGAGCTGGTCTTCCTGACCGGCTGGACCCCGCACGAAAGCCAGCAGCAGCCCCTGCGGCCGGGCTCAGCCCGTGCCCGGCTGGCCGATGCCCTGGGCGTGCCGGAGAAGCCGCTGCCCAAAGACGGTTGACCCCGCCCGTCCAACGCTTATGTCCCGCCCTGAACCATTGGGAAGAACCGCCATGCAGGGATCAAAGACCCCCGTCCCCCCCGGCCAGGGCCGCCTCGCCCATGCCCCCGCCGACCATCCCCCCGTCGGCAAGCCACGGGTCGGGGTGCTGCTGGCCAATCTCGGGACGCCGGACGCCTATGACTACTGGTCGATGCGGCGCTATCTGAGCGAGTTTCTCTCGGACAAGCGGGTGGTGGACTACCCGAGCTGGAAATGGCAGCCGCTGTTGCAGCTGGTGATCCTGTCGAAGCGGCCCTTCACCTCCGGGGCGAATTACAAGCTGATCTGGGACGAGCAGCGGAACGAGAGCCCGCTCCTGACCATCACCAAGGCCCAGACGGCGGCGATTGCGGCGGCGCTGGCCGAAAAGCACGGGGCGGAGGTGATGGTCGACTTCTGCATGCGCTACGGCAACCCGTCGACCGAGGCCAGGGTGAAGGCGATGGTCGCAGCGGGCTGCGAGAAGATCCTGTTCTTCCCGCTCTATCCCCACTACGCCGGGGCAACCTCGGCGACCGCGAACGACCAGTTCTTCCGTGCCCTGATGCAGGAAAAGCGGCAGCCTGCGGCGCGGACCGTCGCGGAATACTTCAACCACCCGCTCTACATCGACGCGCTGGCGGGGTCAGTGGAGGCGGCCTATGCGAAGCTCGACCACCGGCCGGACGTGCTGGTGGCCTCTTACCACGGGATGCCGAAACGCTACCTGATGGAGGGCGATCCCTACCATTGCCAGTGCCAGAAAACCTCGCGGCTGCTGCGGGAGAGGCTGGGGTGGGAGGCCGGGTCGATCGACACCAGCTTCCAGTCGGTCTTCGGGCGCGAGGAATGGCTGCGGCCCTACACGGTGCAGCATGTGGCGGCGCTGGCGAAGGCGGGGAAGAAACGGATCGCGGTGATGGCCCCGGCTTTCTCGGCCGACTGCATCGAGACGCTGGAGGAGATCAACGGGGAAATCCGCGAGGCCTTCCTGCATGCGGGGGGCGAGGTCTTCACCTACGTCCCCTGCCTGAACGACCAGCCCGCCCATATCGCGGCCCTGGTGGCGGTGATCGAGGAGAATCTGGGGGGGTGGGTGAGGCGGAAGGGGTGATGTGTCCACAGTGGACATTTTCTATTTTATAAATATATACATTAACTTAACCACGGACACTTACCAATTCTTAACCTGCTAGTCTGGACGGACCGATTGTTTGCGCAGAAGTCGGCGGGACGGGCGGGCAGGTACCACGGACCGACGGCCTGCGACAGTCCGTGGCCTTGGCCTCCGCCGAACCAAAGTCACCATCCCCTGAATCGGGACCAGGTCCGCAGCGATCCGCCGTCTTCGGGAAGCACGTTGTAGTGGTCGAACTGGGCCGCCGTCGCGCAGGCATGATTGGGGAGGATCCGCAGCAGCGTCCCCACCGAAAGATCGGGCAAAGGCCCAGCGGCACCGGGGCGAAAACTGACCACGCCATGCTCCTGATTGCATCCGGTCACGATCAGGTCGGGGTATGGCAGCCCATTGCTGTCGCAGACGACCCCATAGCCCTGGTCGATCCGCTGGGCCGATGTGCCGCGGTCACGCGACATTGCCATCCATCCGGCATCGATCAGGATCCAGCCCTTGTCCGGCTGGTGCCCGATGACGCTGGTCAGAACCGAAAGCGCGATGTCATCGAGGGAGCAGACCCCGATCCCGGCCATCACCAGATCGAAGAACATGTAGACGCCAGCTCGGAGTTCGGTGACGCCGGAAAGGTCACGGGCGGCATGGGCCGTCGGTGTGGAGCCGACACTGATGATCGGGCAGGGCAATCCGGCGGCGCGCAAGGCCTCGGCGGCCTGGACACAGGCGGCGCGCTCGCGTTCGGCAAAGGCGGCATGGGCCTCGGCACCGCATACCGTGTAGCTTTCGCCCGCATGGGTCATCACTCCCATGAGAACCTTGGCGCGATGAAGGATTTGCCCAATTTCGATCAGCACGGCAGCATCGGGAGAAACACCGCCGCGATGACCGTCGCTGTCGATTTCGATCAGCGCCGGAATGCCTGCTTCGGCAGCGGCCTGTGCTTGTGCGGCACTGTCCAGAATAACCTTCAGATCACATCCTGCCGCCCGCAATGCCGCAACCCGCGCGACCTTTGCGGGAGCGATCCCGACTGCATACAGGATGTCGGTGTAACCGGCTGCATGGAACGTTTCGGCTTCGGCGAGGGTCGAAACCGTGATCGGCCCTGTCGCGGAGCCAAAGACGCGGCTTGCGACATCCGTCGACTTTGCCGTCTTGAGATGCGGCCGAAGCGTGACGTTCAAGGTCCGTGCCCGGTCGGCGAGTCGCTGGATGTTGCGCATCATCCTTGCTTCATCCAGCACCAGCGCGGGCGTGTTCAGGCAAGCGAGAGCGGTTCTTGGCATGATCACCCTTTCACAAGTCGTCAAAGGTCGCGCGAAGGCGCGCGCTCCCAAGCCAGTATGGGTGTGAGGCCGGGCCATGCAAGGTTCTGGAAGCGGAATGAAAAAGACCGCAGCGCCAACTGGCCTGCGGTCCTATTTCAGCGCGGTGGCAGAGGGTCAGATCAGCCGGACCTGGGTGCCGACCTTGGCGTATCCGTAAAGTTCCAGGATATGTTCGTTGTAAAGCCCGATGCAGCCGCTGGAGGAGCGACGGCCGATCTTGCGGGTGTCGTGGGTGCCGTGGATCCGGTAGGCGGGCCAGCCGAGATAAAGCGCGCGGACGCCAAGCGGATTGTCCGGTGCCCCGCCTTCCACGACGGAGGGCCATTCCGGGTGGCGTGCCAGCATGGACGCCGTCGGACGCCAGGTCGGATTCTCGACCTTCTGGATCACCGAGGTGACGCCGAGGCGCTTCAGATCATCGGTCAGGGGGACCGAGGTGGGGTAGAGCCGGTAGATCGACTGGTCTTCCGACCAGAAATGCAGCGCGCGCGAGGTGGTGTCGGCCAGGATCGCGCCGTTGCGGGTGTTGTCGAAGTAGTCCTGCCACTGCAGCATGCGGAAGCTGGAGATGTTGTTGCGCACCGAGGTGGCAGGTTCGGAAAATTCGGTGCTGTTGTCCTGCGCGAAGGCCGGAAGCGCCGCCATTCCGGCAACGCCCACTGCTGCACCCAGAACCGCGCGGCGGCTGACGGGGCCGTTCGACATGGCTGAAACTCCTCAAAGACCGTGTTTGGGCGGCCTATAGCGGTTTTCGCGACCCGCCGCAAATCAAACACCTGTCAGCAGCGATCAATCGGCAAGCGCCTGTCGGCAGCGGCGGAGATCAACTTTCTGTCGGCATCCGCCGAGGGGCAGAAGCCTGTTTGAACCCGTCGCAAGCTTCGGCTAAGGAAGGGCCGAACGGTCGCGTCGGGCGGCTACGAACTGGTGGACGGAATGGATAGACGCATTTTCCTTGCTCAGGGCGCGGTCCTGGCCCTTGCAGCCTGTGCTTCGACAAGCGCTCCGACGGTTGGTGCCGACGGCAAACCCCTGCCGCGCGTCTACAAGATCAAGGATGCGCGCGAGGTTTCGTTCCGCTTCCTCGATTCGATGAACACCCTGCGCGCGGCCAAATCGCTGCCGCCGGTGGCCTTCGACGCGACGCTGAACGCCGCTGCCGAAACACATTCGCGTGACATGTCGGTGCAGAACCGGCCCTGGCATTTTGGGTCGGATGGCTCGTCGCCGCTGGTTCGGGTGCAGCGCAGCGGGTTCACCGGGCGGCTTCTGGGCGAGAACATCTCGGAGACCTACGAGACCGAGCTGGAAACGCTGTCGTCCTGGATGGCGCAGGGCGATACCCGCAACGTGATCATGGACCCGCTGGCGACCAAACTGGGCTTTGCCTGGTTCCAGGAGCCGGGTGGCAAGATCTGGTGGACGATGCTGACCGGGGCATAAGCCCGGGAAACAGCGTGGATCAAGGGGCCTTCGGGCCCCTTTTTCATGTGTCCGGGTCAGGGCAGGATGAAGACCGGGGTTCCCGGCTTGACCATCGAGTAGACCCGCTCGATCTCCTTGTCGGTCAGCGCGATGCAGCCCCATGTCCAGTCGCGTTTCGAGACGCGGGTATTCGGGCCGCCGTGGATGAAGATGTCGCCGCCGGGGGATTTGCCTTCGGCCTCGGCGAAGGCGATGTCGGTTGCATTCGGGTAGGAGATGCCGAGCGAGAGGTGGTACTGCGAATCCGGGTTCTTGTGGCTGATGAAATACTGGCCCTCGGGTGTCTTGCCGTCGCCCTCGAACTGCTTGTGGCCGACGGGGGCGAAGCCGAGGCCGATGTCGTAGGCCTTCAACACCTTGTCGTTGTGGAAGAGATACATCTTGCGGTCGGCCTTGTGGACCTGGACCTGGGTGACTTCGGGGCCGTTGTAACGCTTGAATTTCGAGTCGCAGCCCGAAAGCCCGATCACCGCGACGAGGATCGCCAACCAACCGAAAAGCCGCATTGCCCGTGTCCGCCTGTAGTCTGCCTGTTTTTTCCAATGAATACAGGAAAGGGCCGGGTTTGCCTAGTCGGCTGGCGGGGCGCAGGGTTCACGGAAATGTCAGCGGGAGAGGCGTGCGACAAGCTCGATGTGGGTGGACCAGCGGAACTGGTCGACGACCTGGACCCAGTCGAGCCGGTAGCCTTTGTCCGTGAGGGTGCGGGCGTCGCGGGCGAAGGTGACGGGGTTGCAGGAGACGGCGGCGATCACCGGGATCTTCGACTGCGCCAGGCGGTCGGTCTGCGCCTCGGCCCCGGCGCGCGGGGGGTCGATGACGGCTCCGCTGAAGCTGAGCAGTTCGTCAGGTTCCAGCGGGCGGCGGAAGAGATCGCGCGTTTCGGTGGAGATGCGGTGGAGGTTGGGAGTGGTGCGGGCGGCAAGGTCGAGGGCCTTGGTCATCGCGGCGTCGCCTTCGACGGCGTGGACTTCCATCGCTTCGGCGAGGGGAAGGGTGAAGGTGCCGATGCCGGAGAAGAGATCAACCACGCGCTTCTGCGGGCCGAGGGCCTGCCGGACGGCGTGGAGGAGAGCGGCCTCGCCTTCGGTGGTGGCTTGCAGGAAGGCCCCGGCGGGGGGAGCGACACTGGCCCGGCCCATCGTCAGCGCCGGGCGGTCGCGCAGGGCGACGGTCTCGCCGTCCCAGGTGAGGCGGGAGAAGGCATGGGTTTCGACCAGACGGGCGAGGTCCATGCGCAGGGCGGCGTCGAGGGGTTTGCCGCCGGTGACCACAACATCCGGGCCGCCGCGGGTCAGCGTCACCTGTAGCGAGAGTTCGGTCGTGCGCGACCCTCCGGCCATGACCAGCGCCTGCAAGCCGGGAAAAGCGGCGAGGATACCAGGGTGGAGGAGCTGGCAGTCGGGGATTTCGGCGATGGTGTCGGAGGCGCGGGCGTGGAAGCCCATCAGCACGCCGGACTTGGTGCGGCGGGCGGAAAGCGTGGCGCGGCGGCGGGAATTTGACGGCGACGTCACCAGCGGAAGAAACTCGGCGGTCAGCCCTTGTCCGGCCAGGGCGTTCTGGACGACCTCCTGCTTCCACGCGGCGACGAAGGTGTCCGAGGCGTGTTGCAACTGGCAGCCGCCGCAGGCGCGGGCGTGGCGGCAGGGGGGTTTCACCCGGTTGGGCGAGGGGGTGACGATCTTCGGGTCGAGCAGACGGTCGCCTTCTTGCGTGCCCTCGACCACCTCGCCGGGCAGGGTGCCGGGGACGTAGATCGGGCCGGGCGCGATGCCGTGACCCAGATGGCCCAGCCGTTCGATGGTGACGATCACTCTGCCGCTTCCGCTTCGTCTTCGGTGTCGATGAAGCCGCCAGACTGCCGGTTCCAGTAGCGGGCGTAAAGGCCGTCCAGTGCCAACAGCTCGGCATGGGTGCCCTGTTCGACGATCCGGCCCCGGTCCATCACGATGATCCGGTCCATCGCGGCGATGGTGGACAGGCGGTGGGCGATGGCCAGCACGGTCTTGCCCTGCATCACCCGGCCCAGCGCTTCCTGGATCGAAGCCTCGACCTCGGAGTCCAGGGCCGAGGTCGCCTCGTCCAGCACCAGGATCGGCGCATCCTTGAGGAAGGCCCGGGCCAGGGCGATGCGCTGGCGCTGGCCGCCGGAAAGCTTGACCCCGCGTTCGCCAAGGAAGGCGTCGTAGCCCTTGCGGCCCTGGTGGTCGAGCATATGGGCGATGAATTCGTCCGCCTCGGCGGCGCGGGCGGCGGCGATGATCTCTGCCTCCGAGGCTTCAGGTCGGCCGTAGGCGATATTGTCGCGCGCGCTACGATTGAACATCGCGGTTTCCTGCGTGACCATGCCGATCTGCTTGCGCAAAGATTCCTGCGTCACGGCCCGCAGGTCGTGGCCATCCACCGTGATCCGGCCCTGTTCGGGGTCGTAAAGCCGCAGAAGCAGCGAGACGAGCGAGGATTTCCCCGCCCCAGAAGCCCCGACAATGGCCAGCTTCTCACCCGCGCGGATGGTCAGGTCGATGCCGCGGACCCCGCCCCTCTCGCGGCCATAGGCGAAGGTCACGTCATCGAAGCGGATTTCCCCCTGCACGCGGGGCAGGGTCACGGCATCGGGGGCATCGGTCAGGGTATGCGGGACGGAAAGGGTGCGCATGCCGTCCTCGACCTCGCCGACCGAAGTATAGATCGACATCAGCGTGAAGCTGACCCAGCCCGACATCTGCGCGATCCGCAGCGCGATGGCACCCGAGGCGGCGATGTCGCCCGCCGTGGCCGCACCCTGTTGCCACAAGAGGACGGCCCCGCCGATCAGGACGACCGGAAGGACGCCGGCCAACAGCATCAGTGCCAGACGGAACCAGGTGGAGATGACGCCGAATTCAAGACTGCGGTCGCGGAAGACCTCCATCGCGTCGATGGCGACGCGGTCCTCGAAGGCGGCATGGGCGAAAAGCTTCACCGTCTTGATGTTGGTGATCGTATCGACGACCTGCCCAGAAACCATCGCGCGCGAGGAGGCACGGGCGGCGGAGTTCTTGCGGATCACCGGCAGGAAGAAGCGGATCAGGAAGACATAGGCGACCAGCCAGACCATCAGGGCCACCGCGGCCTTGGCATCGACGGCCAGAAGGAAAGCGACCGAGCCGATGACGGAGGCCAGCGCGAAACAGACGGTGTTGATCACCTCGGTCGCCACGTCGGTGACGGCGCGGGCGGCCTGCATCTGCTTTTGCGCGATGCGACCGGCGAAGTCGTTGTCGAAGAAGGTGACGGCCTGGCCCAGCGTCCAGCGGTGCAGGCGCGACAGGACCAGCGGCAGCACGTTCGGCCCGACGATGATGCTGTTCGATGCGGAGGAGACGGCAAAGGCCAGCGGGCGCAGGATCAGGTAGAAGCCCAGGAACCACAGGATCAGGGTCCAGTGCTGGCCGAAGAAGTCGGTCGGGCCCGAGTTCACGGCGGCGTCGATCACCCAGCCGAGGATCAGGGCCGAGACGACCTCGGTCACGCCGGCAAGCGAGGAGAGGATGCCTGCGACGACGAGCATCGGCCAGGACCCGGCCAGCGACCAGCGCATGAAGCGGCCCAGCCGTTGTGGCGGGGGGCCGTCGGCGGGGCGGAAGGCGTCGATGAGGGAGCCGAGGCTTTGAAGGGCGCTCATGAGGGAGAGGTAGGCCTGTGGGCGGGAAAGGGCAAGAGTGGAGCTTCGGAGTAGGCCGGTCCCGGACTTGATCCGGGACCTCCTGCTGTCGATGGAGGCCCCGGATCAAGCCCGGGGCGGGGTTCCTATTCCGCTGCGTCTTCCTCCAGCCCGATGAAGCCACCCGACTGCCGCGCCCAGAACCGGGCGTAGAGGCCGTTCTTCCGCAGCAGTTCGGCATGCGGGCCGTCCTCGACCACCTGGCCGTCCTCCAGCACCACGATCCGGTCCATCGCGGCGATGGTCGACAGGCGGTGGGCGATGGCGATCACCGTCTTGCCCGCCATCACGCCGTAAAGCGCGCCCTGGATGGCGGCTTCCGCCTCGGAATCCAGCGCGCTGGTCGCCTCGTCCAGGATCAGGACCGGCGCGTCCTTCAGGATCACCCGGGCGATGGCGACGCGCTGGCGCTGGCCGCCCGACAGTTTCACCCCGCGTTCGCCGACATGGGCATCATAGCCGGTGCGGCCCTGCGGGTCTTCCAGCGTCAGGATGAAGTCATGCGCCTCGGCCTTCTGCGCGGCGGCGATCATCATCGCTTCGGTGGCGTCGGGGCGACCATACAGGATGTTGTCGCGGACCGAGCGGTGGAGGAGCGACGAATCCTGCTGCACCATGCCGATCTTCAGGCGCAGGCTTTCCTGCGTCACGTCGGCGATGTTCTGGCCGTCGATCAGGATCGCGCCGGATTCGGTGTCGTAGAAGCGCAGCATCAGCTTGACCAGCGTGGATTTCCCCGCGCCGGACCGCCCGACGACGCCGATCTTCTCACCCGGGCGGATGGTCAGCGACACGTTCTGCAAGCCGCCGAAACCACGGCCATAGTGGTGGCTGATCTGCTTCAGCTCGATCAGGCCCTGCTTGAAGTGCAGGGGTTTGGCGCCCGGCTTGTCGGTCAGGGTGACGGGCTGGGCGATGGTCTCCATCCCTTCGGCAAGGGTGCCGAGGTTCTGCACCAGCTGGGTCGAGGCCCACATGATCCAGTAGGTCATCGAATGCAGCCGCAGGACCAGGGCCACGGCAGCGGCGACGACGCCCACGGTCGCAAGGTTGTGGGTCCAGAGCCACATGGCCAGGCCCGCGACGCCGAGGATCATCAGCCCGTTCAACGTGGTCAGCGCGATGTCCATCTTGGTGACGATCCGCATCTCGCGCTGGAAGGCGTTGCGGGCGGTCTCGATGGCTTCTTTTGCGTAGTCGAGTTCGCTGCCTTGATGGGCGAAGAGCTTGACCGAATGGATGTTGGTGTAGCTGTCCACCACGCGGCCGGTGACAGCGCTGCGGGCTTCGCTTGACGCCGTGGCGGCGGGACCGGCGCGGCGGATGGTCCAGCGCATCAGGGCGATGTAGCCGACCAGCCAGAGGAGAAGCGGGATCATCAGGCGCGGGTCGGCATCGGCGAGCATCAGGAGCGCGCCGACGAAGGTGGTGCAGGCGAAGGCGGCCATGTCGAAGACCTGGAACACCGCGTCCCCGGCGGCGGGCGGGGCCTGCATGATCCGGTTGGCGATGCGGCCGGCGAAATCGCTTTCGAACCAGCCGACCGGCTGACGCAAGACGTGGCGGTGTGCCCGCCAGCGCATCATGGTGCCGAAGTTCGTCAGGATCGTGTTGTGAAGCAGGCCCACGGCCCCGCCCGCCACGAGGGGACGGACGAAGACCACGACGAAGGCGACGACGCAGATTTCGACCCAATGCGCGGCGAGGAAGGCCTGCGGGGTCTGGCCGGTCATCAGGTCGACGAGGCGGCCGAGGTACCAGATCAGCCCGATGTCGAGGACACCGTTGCCGATGGAAAAGACCGCGGTGACGGCGAAGACCTTGCGGAAGGCGCGGACATAGTCGCGCAGGAAGGGCCAGAGCTTTCTGGGCGGGGCGTCCAGTTCGGCATAGGGCTGATAGGGATCGACGAGGTTTTCAAGGAAGCGGAACATGGGGGAAGACCCGAAGTAGGATGCAGCGATGGGGTGACGCGGTGCCTGTCAGGCGACCGCCACGACGGGATCGGTCGGCTCAGGCGAGCTGAAATGAGATCCCGTGTTCCATGCTGGTCTCCGTCCTTGGGTGGGTCTTCCGTAGCTGAGTCGCGGCGGATTGTCACGCCCCTTTCAGCAGGGCGTCCTTTGCAAGGGTGAGGTTCGAGGCGAGCCAGCGGGATTCCAGCGCCTTCAGCCGGGCGCCGAGAGCCTCACCTTGCAGGGCGGGCATCAGGTCGGCGGCGGTGACGGGGAAGCGGGCGTGAGCGCCGCGACGGGCCTCAGCCTGCCAGTCTTCGGGCGGGTAGCTGCCAAAGCTGGCGGCACGGGCGAGGATCGCGTCGGTGGCCAAAGGTTCGCCAAGGCGCCAGCCCAGCGCAGCGGGGGTCTCGGTCGAGCCGAGGGCGGATCGGAGGCTGGCGAGGTCGCGCGCTTCGGATTTGGAGAGCCGCAACCTTTCATTGTCGCCGCCGAGGACGGCAAGGCGGCGGAGCCAGCGCGGGGGTTCGGCCTGGTCGAGATGGACCAGCGGAGCCAGCGTGCGGGGATCGGCGCCGGGCAGGATGCTGGTTAGCACGCCCGATTGCGCCATCGCGGCGATGGAAGGGGCGGGGTCGCGCGTGCTTAGGAGCTTTCTCAGCTCGGCGGTGATGCGTTCGCGGGAAATCGTCTCTAACCCGGCGGAAAACGCGGCACAGGCGGCGAGGCCTTCGGGGTCGAGGCCACCCTCCGGGTCGCCATAGGCGGCGTGGAAGCGGAAGAAGCGGAGGATGCGGAGGTAGTCCTCACGGATGCGGGTTTCGGCATCGCCGACAAAGCGGACACGGCGGGCTTGCAGATCGGGCAGGCCATGCAGCGGGTCGATCACCCTGCCCCCCCGGTCGGCATAGAGCGCGTTCATCGTGAAGTCGCGGCGCTGCGCGTCTTCCTCGATGCGGGTTGAGAAGGCCACTACCGCGCGGCGGCCATCGGTTTCGACGTCGCGGCGGAAGGTGGTGACTTCGTGCGGCTCGCCCTCTGCCACGACCGTCACCGTGCCGTGGTCGATCCCGGTCGGGACAACCTTGAAACCGGCGCTTTGGGCAATGTCAGAGACTGTTTTGGGCGTCGCATCGGTGGCAATGTCGATGTCGCTGACCGGCTCTCGCAGCAGATCGTTGCGCACGCAGCCGCCGACGAAGAGCGCCCGGAACCCCGCCGCTTCCAACGCGGCACAAAGCGCCTGGGTGCCGGGATGGTCGATCCAACCGCCGGTCAGCTTCATGACACCGGCGCCTTTGCGGCAAGACCGTAGAGCATGCGGGCTGTGGCACCCCAGATGTAATAGGGGCCCCAGGGCACGGTGTAGTAGCGCCGAAGCTGTCCCTGCCAACGCCGCGACTGGATGTGATAGTTCGCCGGGTCGATCAGGTGATGCAACGGCACGGTGAAGGCCTCTTCCACCTCGCCCGCTTCGGGCCGGGCGGTGAAGTCACGATACACATGACCGACGAAGGGCGTCACCAGAAAGCCGGTCACGGTCTCATGCGGCGGCAGGGTGCCGAGGATATGCACATGTTCGGGCGGCAGGCCGATCTCCTCCTGCGTCTCGCGCAGGGCGGCGGCTTCCAGGCTGGCGTCGGTCGGGTCAAGCTTGCCACCCGGAAAGGCGATCTGGCCGGGATGATGCTTCAGGTGCGAGGACCGCTTGGTCAGCCAGACGCCCTTGCCCGGCTGGAAGGCCAGAAGCACCGCCGCCGGGCGCAGCTTGCGGCCCGGCGGCAGTTGGACGGAGGGGTTCAGGTCGAAATCCGACGTCTCGCCCGAAGACGCCAGCTGGACGGCGCTTCGCAGCAGCGCCAGTTCAACCATGCTTGCCCTCGAACCCCAGGGTCTTCGGGTCCAGCTCGTAATGCGCGCCGCAGAACTGGCAATCGGCGGTGACGATCCCGGCTTCGGTCGTCATCTTCGCGATGTCCTTCTGGCTGTAGATCGACATGGTGCTGCGCACCTTGTCTTCGCTGCAGGAACAACCGAAGCGCACCGGCTGGGCGTCGAACACGCGGGGGCCTTCCTCGTGGAACAGGCGCACCAGCAGGTCGGTCGGCGGGACGGACGGGCCGATCATCTCCAGCTCCTCCACCGTGTCGAGAAGGACGTTCGCGCGGTTCCAGTCTTCCGATTCCGCGCCGCCAAGAATGTCGGCATGGGTGAGAAGTCCACCTTCGCCGCTGCCCTGTTCGGCGGCCACGCCCCCCACGGCAGGCATGTGCTGCAGCATGATGCCCCCCGCGCGCCAGTGCAGCGGACGGCCCGGCTCGGCGCTTTCGCCGTAGGCAAGCTGGAAGCGGGTCGGGATCTGTTCCGACTGGGCGAAATAGGTCTCGGCGCAGGCGGACAGTGAGCCGCCCGCGATGGGGGTGAAGCCCTGGTAGGGCAAGGTCCCCTCGCCCTGGTCGATCATGACCGCGAAGTAGCCCTCGCCAATCTGAGAAAACGGGTCGGCGTTCGGGTCAAGCCGGTCGGCGTCGAAGCTGGCATAGGCGCGCATGCGGGCGGGTCCGCCTTCCTCGGTCGGACCATAGTAGTCGGTCGCGATCAGGCGGGCGGGGCCTTTGCCGCGGACCTGCAGCGACAGCTTCCAGCGCAGCTTGATGGCCTGGCCGATCAGCGCGGTTAGAACCGCCGTTTCGGCCACCAGCGCCTCGATCACCGAGGGATAGGCATGCTGCTTCAGAACCTGGTCGAGCACGCCGTCCAGCCGCGCGATGCGGCCACGGATGCCCGAGGCGTCGAGTTGGAATGGCAGGACGGAATCGTCCCAGGCGATCTGCGTTCCGGTGGACATAGGGGATTTCCTGATGGTGCCAGTGCTGGCATATCGCGCCTATATAGGCAGAGCAACCGCAGGTCCAAGGGGCAACATGATCCGACGCTATGGCGAGCCGGTGAAGGCCGGACAGCGATATACCCGGCGGCCGGGGGTCTATGCGATCCTGCTGGACGGGGATCATCTCCTGGCGACGCATCAGGCGGCCCCGGTGCCGGAGTTCCAGCTGCCGGGGGGCGGGATCGACAAGGGCGAGCAGCCGATCCCCGCGCTGCACCGGGAAGTCTATGAGGAAACCGGCTGGAAGATCGCGGTGACGCGGCGGTTGGGGGCGTTCCGGCGCTTCGCCTTCATGCCGGAATACGCGATCTGGGCGGAAAAGCTGTGCACGGTCTATCTGGCGCAGCCGGTGATGCGGCTGGGCCCGCCATCTGAGCCAGGGCATACCGCCGTCTGGCTACCCGTCGAAGAGGCGCTGACCCGGCTGGGCAACGCTGGCGACCGGGCAATGCTGGCCCGCTTCCTGCGGTAGAAGATCCAGAACGATCCCCGAAACATCGTCGGGGAAGGATTCGGTCCCTGCCGCGCGGGCCAGATCCCAGACCATCGCCTCCAGCAGGTCGGAACCGGAGAGGTGGGACGAGGCGCGCAGGCTTTCGGTCAACCCGTCCTCGCCGAAATCCTGCCCGTTCGGGAGGGGGCATTCGGTGAACCCGTCCGAGACGAGAACCAGCCGGTCGCCGGGCCTGATCTGCACGGTGACGGATTCGAATCCCGCCCCGGCGATCAGGCCGACGGGAAGGCCGCCGTTGCCAAGCCGCTGCACCCCGCCGTCGGCGCGGATCAGCATCGGGTGCGGATGGCCGGCCTGCACGAGATCAAGCCTGCCCGAGCGCCGGTCGATCACCGCGAAGACCATCGTGAAGTACTGTTCCGCCTGGATTTCCTCGAGCATCAGATGGTTGAAGCGTTCGACAACGGCGGCGGGCGGCAGCAGGATGTGATCCCCCTCCGGTCCGGTCTGGAACGCCAGGTTCTGTTCGGGCGACGATCCGGTCAGGAACCCCGCCAGCCGCGCCGTCATCATCGCCGAGGCGACGCCGTGGCCGGAGACGTCGATCGAATAGACCACCACCCGGTCGTCATCCGCCCGGAAGCTGCCGACGAGATCGCCGCCGACCCGGCCCGAATTGCGCAGGATCAGGGAAACGCGCGCCCAGCCGTAATCGCGGACCCGGTCACGGATCAGGGTCTGTTGCAGCTTCCGTGCCTCGATCAGGTCACGGTCCAGCGAATCATAGAGCTTCTGCAATTCGACGAGGGTCGAGACGATGACCTTGTTCTTGGCCAGCAGTTCGGCCTGCATGGCAAGCATCCGCTCCCCCGCGCGCAGACGGGCGCGCAGTTCGTTCGAGGCGACGGGCTTGGTCAGGAAGTCATCGGCCCCGGCCTCCAGCCCGTCGGCGATTTCGGTCTTTTCCGACTTGGAGGTGAGGAGGACGAAATAGCCATAGCTTTCCCGTCCCAAGCCACGGAATTTGCGGCAGAATTCCAGGCCGGTCATGCCCGGCATCATCCAGTCGCTGATGATGATGTCGATATCCGACAGCTGGCACAGGTCCAGCGCGACAAGGGCGGATTCGCATTCGGTGACGCGGTAGCCCCAGCGCCGCAGCTGCATGGACACCATGTGCCGCTGCGCGCGACTGTCGTCGACGACCAGCACATGACGCGGCAGTGCGATCGCCTGCATTCCGTCTTCCACCCTCATGACACTGGCAAGCACGACTGACCTCCGTTGCGGCCAAGCTGCGCGCGAGGTCTTAACGAGTGGTGAAAGCTAAAATGCCTGTCGCTTCGCGGGTGCCTGGCCACGAATTGTTAACGGCGATGGCGGCAAACTGTGGCCTTGGGTGGTTAGCGGGTGTGGACCATGATCGACTGGAAACGGGTTGCGGAACTGAAGGAGGAGATCGGCGCCGATGGCTTTGTCGAGGTCGCCGACATGTTCCTGGACGAAGCGGAAGGCGCGGTATGCGCCTTGATGGCGGGCCTAGCTCCCGACGAGGTGGAGGGCCAGCTGCATTTCCTGAAGGGCAGCGCGTTGAACCTGGGGCTCTCGGACCTGGCGGCGATCTGCCAGGAGGGCGAGCGCAGGGCCGCCGCCGGGCAGGGGGCCACGGTGGACACGGCGCAGGTCGCGGCGATCTGGCGGGCGTCGCGGGCCAGCCTTCTGGGCGGGCTTTCGGCGGATCAGGCGGGGGCGGCCTAGATCAGGAACTCGGACAGCGCCTCGTCATTGGTGATGTCGCGGAAGGCAAGTCCGGCGTCATCCATCCGGGCGGTGAACCGGGCGAAGCCGTCGGCGGATTTGGTCTCGATCCCGATCAGGACCGAGCCGAAGTTGCGGGCGGATTTCTTCAGGTATTCGAACCGGGTGATGTCGTCCTCCGGGCCGAGCAGATTCAGGAATTCACGCAGGGCACCCGGGCGCTGGGGCATGCGCAGGATGAAGTATTTCTTCAGGCCCGCGTAGCGTTGCGCACGTTCCTTGACCTCGGGCAGACGCTCGAAATCGAAGTTGCCGCCGGAAGTAACGCAGACCACGGTCTTGCCGCGGATGTCCTCGGAAAGCTCGGGCAGGACATCGACCGACAGCGCGCCTGCGGGTTCCAGCACGATGCCTTCGTGGTTCAGCATCTCCAGCATGGTCACGCAGATCCGGTCCTCGGGCGCCAGCAGCACGTCGGCGCGGTCGACCCAGGACAGCATGCGGAAGGTGTTGTCACCAATCCGGGCCACGGCGGCGCCATCGACGAAGCTGTTGATCTTGGGGAGTTTTGTCGGCGCACCTTCCAGAAGTGCGGCGGAGAGACTGGCCCCGCCCGAAGGCTCGACGAAACGGAAGTCCGTCTGGGGAGCAACCTCGCGCAGATACCCGGTCACGCCTGAGGCAAGCCCGCCGCCGCCCACCGGCAGCACCACCAGATCGGGTGCGCGGCCAAGCTGTTCCAGCATCTCCACCGCGACCGAGGACTGCCCCTCGATCACATCGGGGTCGTCGAAGGGTGACAGGAAATGTGCTTGCCGTTCGGCGCACCAGGCTTGCGCCGCGGCGAGGGTCTGGTCGAAATAGTCGCCCGTCAACTCGATCCGCACGTTGTCGCCGCCGAAGACCCGGGTCTTGTCGATCTTCTGCTGCGGCGTGGTGACCGGCATGAAGATCACGCCCTCGACCCCGAAATGCCGACAGGCGAAGGCCACCCCCTGCGCATGGTTGCCCGCACTGGCACAGACGAACTGGTGCTGGTCCGGCTTTTTCGCGCGGACCTTGCGCATGGCGTTGAAGGCCCCGCGCAGCTTGTAGCTGCGGACCGGGGTCAGGTCCTCGCGCTTGAGCCATATCTCGGCGTCGTAGCGGGCGGAAAGGAAGTCGTTCCGCTGCAGGGGCGTCTCGGGGAACAGCTCGCGCAGGGCGGCGGTGGCTTGGCGGGCGGCGGTGCTGAACTGTGTCATGGGGGTGAGATGCCGGAAGGCAGGAGACAAGGCAAGGAATGCCTTGGTATGCCGGGATTGTAAGGGGCACAGGGCATTGCTTGCCCTTGCGGGCGTTTGGGATTAAGCGCCAGCGAAACTGACAGTGGAGCCTTCCCGATGCTGAAGCCCAAGAAAGTCGTGCTTGCCTATTCGGGCGGCCTCGATACCTCGATCATCCTGAAATGGTTGCAGACGGAATACGGCTGCGAGGTGGTGACCTTCACCGCCGATCTGGGCCAGGGCGAGGAGCTGGAACCGGCGCGGCAGAAGGCTCTGCTGATGGGGATCAAGCCGGAGAACATCCACATCGTCGACGTGCGCGAGGAATTCGTGCGGGACTTCGTGTTCCCGATGTTCCGGGCGAATGCGCTGTATGAGGGGCTGTATCTGCTTGGCACCTCCATCGCGCGCCCGCTGATTTCGCAGCATCTGGTGCGGATCGCGCATGAGACCGGGGCCGATGCGGTGGCGCATGGGGCGACGGGCAAGGGCAATGATCAGGTGCGGTTCGAGCTGTCGGCGGCGGCGCTGGACCCAGGCATCAAGGTCATCGCGCCGTGGCGGCTGTGGGACCTGACCTCGCGCACCAAGCTTCTGGAATTCGCCGAGGCGAACCAGATTCCGATCGCCAAGGACAAGCGGGGCGAGGCGCCGTTCTCGGTGGATGCGAACCTCTTGCATACCTCGTCCGAGGGCCGCGTGCTGGAGAATCCGGCGGAGGAATTCCCGAACTACGTCCTGCAAAGGGTGGTGCCGGTGGAGGAAGCCCCCGATCAGGCCGAGATGGTGGAGATCACCTTCGAGAAGGGCGATGCGGTGGCGATCAATGGCGAGGCGATGAGCCCGGCGACGATCCTGACCAAGCTGAACGAGATCGGCGCCAGGCATGGCGTCGGCGTGCTGGACCTGGTGGAGAACCGCTTCGTCGGGATGAAGTCGCGCGGGGTCTACGAGACGCCGGGCGGGACCATTCTGCTGGAGGCGCACCGGGGGATCGAGCAGATCACGCTGGATGCGGGGGCGGGGCACCTGAAGGATTCGATCATGCCGCGCTATGCCGAGCTGATCTACAACGGGTTCTGGTTCAGCCCCGAGCGGGAGGCGCTGCAGGCGCTGATCGACAAGACCCAGGAACATGTCAGCGGGACGGTGCGGGTCAAGCTGTACAAGGGCCGGGCGGTGACGGTGGCGCGCTGGTCGGAGGAGAGCCTTTATTCCGAGAAGCACGTCACCTTCGAGGAGGATGCCGGGGCCTATGACCAGAAGGATGCGGAAGGCTTCATCCGGCTGAACGCCCTGCGGCTGCGGCTGATCGCGAGCCGGAATGCAAGGGTGGCCAAGTAGCTGTCCACGGTGGACAGATTTTTCGACCGAGTGGAATCAACGAGTTACCGGGGGCGGTTTACTCCCGGTTAACTTTTCACCGGGGCAACATTGCTGCCTTGCCGTTCCAGCTGCCGGTCAGGCTGTAGGCCTCATCGGCGGTGCGGTGGAGGTAGGTGAGGTCGCCCCTTGCCGCGCCGGTGAAGCCGAGTGTCAGGGTGATGCCATCATCGGGGTGGCCCATCGACAGCTCGACCCCGGTGCCGCTGAATGCAAGATCGGGCCAGAAGCGGCAATCGGCAAAGATGAAGTCGGTGCCGGGTTCGGTGGGCGTGGCGGTGAGCGTGCCGCCAAGCGGGCAACCGAAGCTGGTGGGCTGCTCGCCGTCCCAGGCCGCGAGCGGGATGTAGTTCAGCAGCTCGACCTCGACCGCGCGGGCCACGGTGAAGGGGTCGGCCAGCTGCGCCGGGTCGGTAAGGGTCAGCGGCGTGTAATCGCCGATCGGGTCCTGGTCGCACAGCTGTTCGCGGGCTACCGGCAGGGTGCCGTCGTAGAGGAGCGCCTGGACGATGGTGTCGGGACAGGCGAGACCGCGGCCCCAGATCACATGCGGGCCGCCGCGCATGAAGACGCCATAGGCGTTCCGGGCGCTGTCGAGGACGGACCTGGCCATCGTGATCGGGGTGATCGGGTCATGGTCGCCATTCAGGACAAGGGTGGGGAAGTCGCCACCGGCATAGGGTGCGGGGCGGGTGTCGGAGCCCTGATGCGGCCAGTAGGCGCAGGCGACGCGTTCCAGGAAGTAGGAGCGGAGAAGCCGGGGCGCTTCGGGCGCGAGGGCTTTCGCCTCGTCGAAGATGCGGTACGCTCGTTCATCGGGGGTGCCGCTGCCACTGCCGTAATCGGTGCAGGTGATGGCGTAGAAGGCAGCACCGAACCAGCCGGGGTCCTCCATCCCGATTTCGGTTTCGGGGTCGATGTACATGTTGAAAAAGCCGAGTTGCAGCAGGGGGATCAGGTTCCCGCGCCCGGCGGCGGCGAGGGCACGCAGGAACTCGGCCCGGCCTTCGGGAGAGTAGAGGGAGTTGAACGCACTGGCTTCGAGGAGGCCGGTGGTCAGGTGACGCTGGACCGTGCTGCCATCGGCGAGAATGTATGGCACCGGAACGGGGGCGGCGGCGACCCGGGCGGCGAGGTCGTCGTAGACCTGCGCCGCATCGCCGGGGATATCGGCGTGGCAGGCCGGGATCGTGGCACAGAGAGCGAAGGATTCGGCGAGGAGCTTTTCCGCAGCGAGGGTATAGCGGCGGTAGAACTGTTCAGTGGTCAGCGAAAGATCGACCACGCCATCGACGATCACGCCCTTCACGGCGGTGGGGAACTGGGTGGCATAGGCCTGCACCAGCTGGGTGCCGTAGCTTTCGCCATAGAGCCAGACTTTCGGCGAACCGATCTTCTGGCGGAACAGCTCGGAGTCGCGGATGGCCTGGTCGGTGTTCACCACGGCAAGGAGCGCGTCGGCGTCAAGCTCGGCGGTGCAGTCGGCGACATAGGTCTTCGCGGTGGCGAGAATGGCGTCCGGGTCCGACAGCGGCGCGGGGGCGATGTCGAAGGCCGCCTGGGCCTTGGGGCAGGCGAGGCCGTGCACCGGGCCGGTGCCGCGCTGGTCGACGAAGACGATGTCCATGTTCTCGACCAGGGTGGGATCGAAGGAGGACAGGTAGCCTTCCGCCGAGGCAAGGCCGGAGCCGCCGGGACCGCCGACGAAGTAGAAGAGGATGCCACGGCTTTCCTCGGTCGCGAAGGACAGGGCGAAGGTGATCTGAAGCGTCTGGGTCGGGTCGTTGGCGCGGTGGTCGAGGGGGACGGTGAGCGTGGTGCAGGACAGGCTGGAGAGCGCACAAGGAAAGAGGTCGAGGCCGGAAACCGCGTCTTGCAGCGACGGGCCGGCGAGAGCGGGCGCGCCGATCAGGCCGAGAGCAATCAGGCTGGGGGCAAGAGCAGCGGAGCGCATGGAGACCTTTCGGATCAAGGGCTTGAATGTGTCGATCGCGAGAGTGCGTGTAGATACATGTAACTACAGGTTGTAGCTACGTCAGATGGGCGGCAATCCCACGGCGGCGCGCAGGTCGGGGTTGCGCACGTCAAGCTCTTGCCCCGCAAGTGCATCGGCCGCGGGGGTGCAGAGCCAGGCGATGGCGCGGGCAGGCTCGCTTGCGGGGGCCAGGCTTTCGCGGGGAAGCTTCGAGACCGGGTTTATCCCCGAAGCGCGGATGGCGACCTGCATGTCGGTGTCGACAACGCCGGGGGCGAAGCCGAAGATACGGATGCCCTGCGTGCCATACTCCAGATGGACCGAGCGGGTCAGCATGGCCAGGCCCGCCTTGCCGGCGCAATAGGCGGACCAGCCTTCCTGTGGCCGATGGGCGGCGCCGGAGGAAATGTTGACGATGGTGCCGCCGCCTTGCGCAACCATGTGGGCCAGCGCGCGTTGGGTGGCGTGGAAGGCGGAGGTGAGGTTGATGTCGATGCTTGTCGCCCAATCCTCGGCCGAGATGTCGAGGATGCGGCCGATGGGGGCGATGACGGCGGCGTTGTTGACCAGGATGTCGAAGCCCTGGTCGAGGAGCGTGGCCATCGCGATGCGGTCGGTCAGGTTGGCGTGGTGGCCGGTGGCCCGGATCTCGCCCAGGTCGCGCTGGGCGGCGGCGAGGTTGGCGGCGGTGCGGGCGGTGAAGTGGACCGTCGCCCCGGCTTCGGCCAGGGCGCGGACGGTGGCAAGCCCGATGCCACGATTGCCGCCGGTGACGAGGGCGGTCTTGCCGGTGAGTTTCATCGGAGGCTCCTTCCGTGACCCTGGAAGGGTAGCTGTGGCAGAGGTCCGCTGTCCACAGTCGGCATCGGGTTGACGCTGCCGGGGGGTCGGGCAAGGGTCGCGGAAAGAGGGAGATGCCGGTGCGCAAGCTTATGTTGGTTCTGGTGCTGGCGGGCTGCGCGGCGCGGGGGGATTTCACGATGGCACCCTCGGGATTGGCGGGGGGAACGCCGGAGACGATCTTCGTCGGCACCACGCGGATGAAGGAGGGCGGGGCCTTCGATTTCGCCCGGGCGGGCGAGCCGAGTTTCCTGCGCTATGACATCGCGATCCCGACCGACCGCGAGCCGGGCGAGGTGAACTGGCCGCCAAGGTCGCGGAAGCCGGATGGCAAGCGGGATTTCCTGACGCTGGACCAGCGCGACTTTGCCTCGGGGGACGAGTTCAGCACGGCCCTGCGGGCGGCGATGAAGCTGCGGGGGCAGCGCGACGCGGTGGTCTATGTCCACGGCTTCAACAACACGATGGCCGAAGGCGTCTACCGGGTGGCGCAGATGCACCACGACCTGCAAGTGCCGGGGGTGGCGGTGCACTACGCCTGGCCCTCGCGCGGGTCGGCGCTGGGCTATGTCTACGATCGGGATTCGGTCCTGTTCGCGCGGTCGGGCTTCGTGACGCTGCTGGACGAGGTCGAGGATGCCGGGGCGAAGGACATCATCATCGTCGCGCATTCGATGGGGGCGTTCCTGACGATGGAGGCGCTGCGGCAGATGGCCTTGACGGGTGGGCCGCATGCGCTGGATCGGATCAAGGGCGTGGTGCTGATCGCGCCGGACCTGGACCTGGACGTGTTCCGGGCGCAGGCGAAGGATATCGGCACCTTGCCGCAGCCCTTCGTGATCTTCGGCAGTTCGCGCGACCGGGTGCTGAACATCTCGGCGACGCTGTCGGGAACGGGGGACCGGCTGGGCAACATCGACGGCGTGGGGAAGATCGCCGACCTGAACGTGATCTATCTGGACACGTCGGCCTATGCGACGGGGACCGGGCACCTGAACCTGGGCGAGAACCCGGCGCTGCTGAAGCTGTTCGGTGGGCTCATCGGGATTGCCGATTCCTTCACGGCCGATGCGCGGGCGCGTGTGGGGCTGTTGCCGGGTCTGGTGCTGACGGTGCGAAACGCGACCGAGATCGTGCTGCGTCCGGTGGGGGCAATCGGCGAGAGCGCGCAGTAGGTGCCTCCAGAACCACGTTGCAGGCGGAACTTGTGCGGAACCGGGTGACGAAGCGTTTCCGCCCGCTGCGGGATTGCGCCGGTGTCGTCGCAGGGCTTGCCCGTGCCGGTGGCCCTCAGGCGAGGCGCAGGCTCTCGACCAGCGAGATCCGGATGGTCAGCGGGCAAAAGCCGTCTTGGCCGGCTGCTGGAAACCGGCACGCTTCCGGGGTTCGTGGCGCGCGTCCGCGACGACTGTGACGCGCGGACCGTCCATGCCGTCACGAAATCGCTCTCTGGATACCACCACAGGTAGCCTGGACCTGGTCGCCGATATCCGTGGCGTCACCCCGGCTGGAAATGCCGGGGAAAGGCATAGGCTAGCAGCATCAGCGCCGTCTTGTGCATCGCGTCCGAGGCCTTGGCGTCGGGAAAGGCGTTGTCCCAGTACCAGGCGCCCTGCACCAGATAGTTCAAGCCGGCGGAGAGGATGTCGGGATCGGCCCCGGCATAGCCGCCGCTCTCGGCGATTTCCGCCAGCAGCGCCCGGACCTGGGCGGTATAGGCCAGGTCGTTCGGCGCGCTGATCGCCCGGTCGATCTGCATGGTCTGGCGGTCGCCGCCGACCATGACCCAGACCGCCACCCAGTCGGGGTGCTGGCGGCTGAAGTGGCGCGCGCAGTCGATGGCGCCCAGCACGCGCTGTTCAGCCGTCAGCCCCGGCGCGTTCACCATCTGCCGCCACATCTGGTCAAACTGGTCGCTCAGGTGCTGGATCACGGCGCGCAGCAGGTTTTCCTTGCTGCCGAAGTGAAAGACCACCAGCGAGTTCGACGAGCCGATGCTTTGGGCGATCCGCTGCATGGTCATCCCGCCGAGGCCTTCGTCGGCGATCAGCCGGATGGTCGCGTCAATGATTCGCTGCGCGCTGGCGGTGCCACGCTGGCGACGACCGTCCGCCTTCGGGCCGGGCGCCGCCTCCTGTTCCACCGTCATCGCCTTCTGCGCCATCGCCTTGTCCAACCCGTCAGCCCCTCGTGGTTATTGGCCGCGCGACCAGCCCCGTCAACGCCGCCCTACAGCACCGGCCGTCGTGAGGCGTCGCCAAACCAGCCGCCCTGCGCCGTCTCATAGGCCAGCGCGGCGCGGAACACGTCGGCGTCGGAATAGCTGCGCCCGACAATCTGGATGCCGGTCGGCACGCCATTCTTCGCGTGGCCCGAGGGCACCGACAGGACCGGGCAACGGCTGAGCATGTTGAACGGCGTGGTCATCGCCCAGCCGAGCGTGGGATCGACCACCTTGCCGTTGATCCTTACCGTGCCGGTCGTCTGGTCGAAATCGGCAGGCACGGCGGGCAGGGCATTGGTCGGGCAGATGAAGACGTCATGCTTTTCCATCATCGGCCCGAAGCTCTCATACATCCCGGCGATGACTTCCAGGCTGTGGACGAAATCAATCGCCTTCGACTCCCGCCCGTCTTCGGCGAATTTCCGGGCATAGGTGGTCATCTCGTCGCCATGCTCGTCCAGCAGGGTGGACAGGTAGGCGCCGAAGAGGTGGTTCAGATAGCCCATCCCGGCGGCAAGGGTGGAGGACGGCCAGCGCAGATCAACCTCCTCGACGGTGGCGCCAAGCTCGCGGAACACGTCGAGCGCGGCCAGAGTGTTGCGGCGCACGTCGGGGTCGATCTCGAACAGGCCGAGGTCGAGCGAGTACGCGATCTTCCAGCCCTTGATCGGCTTGTAGTCCAAGGGCAGCCGCAATTTGGGGCGCAGGGTGGCGATGTCCAAGGGGCTGGGGCCGCACATCACGTTCTGGAGCAGGATCGTGTCCCTGACTGTTCGCGCCATCGGCCCGGTGTGGCAGAAGAAATCCAGGTTGAACGGCGGGTCGTCGGGGTTGCGGCCATAGGGCGGCTTGTAGCCCACCACGCCGCAGGCCGAGGCCGGAATGCGGATCGAGCCGCCGATGTCCGAGCCGGTGGCAATCGACGAGGTGCCCGAGGCCAGCGATGCCCCCGCCCCGCCGGACGACCCGCCGGGGGTGAAGTCGCGGTTCCACGGGTTGCGCGTCACCCCCCAAGCCCGTGTCCAGGTGGTTCCGGCGCAGGAGAATTCCGGCGTCGCGGTGCGGGCGTGGACGATGCCACCCGCCGCCATGATCCGCGCGTTCATCGTCGAGGTCTGGGTCGCGACATTGTCCTTGAAGATCAGCGACCCCGACGAGGTCGGCTTGCCCGCGATCTCGCTTTCGTCCTTGATGCCGACCGGCAGGCCCTCCAGCGCGCGAGTGCGGGCGCCGCGGGCATATTTCGCCTCGGCCTTGCGGGCCTTGTCCATCGCTTCGTCGAAATGGGTGAAGGTCAGCGCGTTGACCGAGGATTTCAGCGCCTCGGCGCGCCGGATCGTCGCCTCCATCAGCTCGACCGGCGACAGTTCGCGGGCCTTGAAACGGCGCAGCGCCTCATGCGCGGGCAGGTAGATCAGGTCGGGATCGCTCATCGAAAGCTCCGTAGGTTGAGGACCGGGCGGCATGTCGCCCCCGTCCGGTGGCACGATGGCCACCGGCAGTCAGGGTCAGGGCAGGGGTTGCGGGTTACTTCAGCACGTCGGTCCAGATCTTCGTGTAAAGCTCGGTCACCTCCGGCGGGCAGGCCGGGGTGAACGACCCCATGTCCAGGAATTCGGCCGGGACGTTGATTTCCGGGGCATCCTGCATGTCGGCGGGCATATAGGGCGCTGACCCCACGATGCCATTGGCATAGCGGGCATAGGCGGAGATCAACGCCGCATTCTCCGGGTCCATGATGAAGTTCTGGAACAGCTTGGCGTTCTCGGCGTTCGGCGCGTCCTTCAGCACGGCCACGTTGTCCATCCAGATCGGATAGCCTTCCTTCGGATAGCCGTGGACGAAACGGGGGGCCTCCAGCCGCACCCGCAGCGAGGCGCCGCTCCAGCTGATGCCGGCGGCATAGTCGCCCTGCACATATTTCTCGATGCTGGCGTAATCCATCGCCACCCATTTCGGCTTGGCCTCGACCAGCTTGTCGCGGACCTTGCGCAGCACCTCCATGTCCGCCGTGCAGGACTCGCCGCCGAAGTAGTGGACCGCCAGGTCGATCACATCGCCCATTTCCGGATAGACGTTGATCTTGCCCACCAGTTCTTCCGGCGGATCGAGGAAGATCGCCGAAGTGTTCGGATCGCCGGCATAGACCGAGGTATCGACCACAACGCCGGTAGTTCCCCATTGCCACGGCACCGAATAGTGGCGGCCGGGATCGAAGGCCACGTCGACCCAGCGCGGATCGACGTTCTTGAAGTTCTCCATCTGGTCGGGGCGGGTTTCCAGCAAAAGCCCCTCGTCGATCCAGATCTGCATGAAGGTCGAGGATGGCACCACGATGTCGAAATCGGTGCCGCCCTGGCGCACCTTGGCCAGCGCGGTGTCGTTCGAGTCGTAGTCGGTGATCGTCACCTTGACGTCATAGGTCTCCTCGAACTTCCTGATCAGGTCGGGGTTGGTGTATTCGCCCCAGTTGAAGATGTTCAGCACGCCTTCGGCCTGGGCGGCGAAGGGCAGAAGGACCACGCTGGAGGCAGCGGCGGCGACGAGAATTCGCATGAGGTCTTCCTTTCGGTTGGGGTGCAGGACGGGTCAGTCCTTCTTGCGGCTGGCGAAAAAGAACAGGGTGACGATCACCACCGACAGGCTAAGGAACACGGTCGAGATCGCGTTGATTTCCGGGGTGATGGTGCGGCGCAGGCGGCCCAGCATGTAGGTCGGCAGGGTTTCCTGCCCGGCGGACTTGATGAATTCGGTGATGACCACATCATCCAGCGACACCACGAAGGCCAGCATGAAGCCTGCAAGGATGCCGGGCCAAAGAAGCGGCAGCGTGACCCGGCGGAAGGCCATCCAGGGCCGGGCGTAAAGGTCGGCCGCGGCGCGTTCCAGCGTCAGGTCCATCGTCTCCAGCCGCGCCCGGATCGGCAGGAAGGCGAAGGGAATGCAGAAGGCGCTGTGGGCGGCGATCAGGTAGCCGATGCCGGAATAGCCGGTCCAGATCTTGATGCGCGAGAACACCACCAGCAGCGCGACCGCCGTGACGATTTCCGGCACCATCAGCGGCTGGTTGATCAGCGAGTATTTCAGCATCATGCCCCGGTAGGGCGCGGTCCTTGTGGTCGCCAGCGCCGCCATCGTCGCGGTGACCGTGGCGACCAGCGCGGCGATGGGGGCGATGGTCAGCGAGCGGATCGTGGCGTCGACGATTGCATCGTTCTGCCAGATCGACGTGAACCAGCGGAACGAGAAGCCCTGCCAGTCGCCCAGCGTGGTGCCCGCGTTGAAGGCATAGACCACCATCGTCGCGATCGGCAGATACAGCAGGAAGAAGCAGGCGAGCGCGATGAAGGTGAAGCCGCGCTGTCGCCGGACGGAGAAGCGTTTAGCCATGCCGCATGTCTCCGGTCTTCGAGGTGGCGCGGACGTAGACGATCAGGACCAGCATCACCATCGCCGTCAGGGTGATCGACAGCGCCGACCCAAGCGGCCAGTTGCGGCCCTGGCCGAATTGCAGCTCGATCAGGTTTCCCAGCATCAGGCTTTTCCCGCCGCCCAGCAGCCGGGGGGTGACATAGGCGCCAAGCGAGGGGATGAAAACGAGGATCGACCCGGCAATGATCCCCGGTCGCACCATCGGCAGGATGACGCGGAACAGCACCCGGCGCGGCCTGGCGTAAAGGTCGGAGGCCGCTTCGGCGAGGCGGAAATCGAACTTTTCCAGGCTGGCGTAAAGCGGCAGCACCATCAGCGGCAGGTAGACATAGACCATGCCCAGCATGATCGCGGATTCGGTGAACATGATCTGGATCGGCTTGTCGATCACGCCTGTCCAGAGCAGCGCGCTGTTCAGCACGCCTTCGTTGCGGAACACCTCCTGGATCGCGAAGGTGCGGATCAACAGGTTGGTCCAGAACGGGATGGTGATCAGGAACAGCCACAGGTCGCGCTTCGTGCGGTCCTGCGTGGCGATGAAATAGGCGGTGGGAAACCCCACCAGAAGCGAGACCAGCGTGGTCAGGATGGACAGCTTCACCGACCGCCACAGGATGCTGACATGGGCATCGGCCAGCGAAAGCGAATTGTCGAACATGTCGCGTTCGAAGAAGACGCTGAACCAGCCCTCGCCCGAGAACTGCCAGTATTTCACGTCGCCATAGTCGCCCTTGACCATCACCGAATACATCACGACGACGAACAGCGGCAGGATGGCGGCCAGAAGGATGATGACCAGCGCCGGGGCCGACATCCACCAGCGGGTGCGGATATCGCGGCGGGCGGCCTCGGCGGCGATTTCGGCAGCGCGGCCCATCTCAGTCCCTCAGCACTTTGGCGGCGGCCTCGTCGATCTTCACCCCGACATGGGTGCCGGGTGTCAGGCGGGTGGCGGAGGAAGGGCCGTTCTGAAGCCGCACGACGAAGGGAAGCCCGCCCTTCAGACGGACGTGGAAATGCGTGTCGGTGCCGAAGTAGACGACGTTTTCCAGCGTCCCCTCCAGGTCGCAGGGGCCGCCGTCGCTGACGATTTCGGCATGTTCGGGCCGGATCATCGCCGTCACCTCGCCATCCGGCGCCATGCCGTCGGGCAGGATGGTGTCGATCTCGGCGCCGCAGGGCAGGGCAAGGCGGGCCTGTCCGGCCGCATTGTGCACCACCCGACCGTCCAGGAAATTGGCTTCGCCGATGAAGTCGGCGACGAAGCGCACGCGCGGGCTGTCGTAGATCTCCTGCGGGGAGCCGACCTGCAACACCCGGCCCCGCGACATGACCGCGATGCGGTCCGACATGGTCAGCGCCTCTTCCTGATCATGGGTCACGAAGATGAAGGTGATGCCGGTTTCATGCTGCAACCGCTTCAGCTCGATCTGCATCTCCTTGCGCAGCTTGTAGTCCAGCGCCGAGAGCGGCTCGTCCAGCAGCAGCACCTTGGGCGCCGGAGCAAGGGCGCGCGCGAGAGCCACCCGCTGTTGCTGCCCACCCGAAATGTCGCTGGTCCGGCGGTTGCGCATCTCCTCCATGTGGACAAGGCGCAGCATCTCGTCGACCCGGGCGGCGATCTCGGCCTTGGGGCGGCCCTGCATCTCCAGCCCGAAGCCGATGTTGCGGGCGACGCTCAGGTGCGGGAACAGGGCGTAGCTTTGAAACACCGTGTTGACCGGGCGGTCATAGGGCGGCAGCAGCGCGATATCCTTGCCGGAGAGCAGGATTTCCCCGTCGGTCGGATATTCGAACCCGGCGATCAGGCGCAGCAGCGTGGTCTTGCCGCAGCCCGAGGGCCCGAGCAGCGTGAAGAATTCGTTCGCGCGGATGTCGATGGAAACGGCGTCCAGCGCGGTGAAGGCCGACTGCCCCGCGCCGAACACCTTCGACACGGCGCGCACTTCGATGGCGGAGGCTTCTGTCGGCAACTGCGCATTCCCTTTCGAACGAACCGGGCGCCGACCGCGCACGAATCTTTCGTGGAGTCGGTGGAGTGAGCATTAATTATACTGCATGTTTAGTCAAATAGTTTTCGAGCCCTTGTGCAAGCAGATGAAATCCATGCAAGAAAGGCAGGGAAGGCGGCAAGCCAGGGGGCTGCGGCAATGTCCGGCCAGCGCCGGGGCGTTCAGTCCGGCGTTCGGGCGATAATGGCGCCGGGCTGGCCGATGACCTCGCAGGCCATACGGTGACCCCAGTCCAGCGCGGTGGCCTCGTCCTGACCCTGCAGCAGCGCGGCAAGGTAGGCGCCGTTGAAGCTGTCGCCCGCCGCCGTCGTGTCGACAACGCGGCTGGCCGGGGGGAAATGCCCGCCAGCAAGCCGTTCATCCAGGGCAACCGGCCCGGCGGCGCCGCGCTTCAGCGCGCCTGACCGGCAGCCCCAACCGCGCAGCCGCGACAGCACCGCCGCATCGTCAGCATCGTCGAACAGTGCGCGTTCGTCGTCGGCCGAGGGCAGGGCGATGTCGGCGATCCGCCACATCCGTCCGGTCCAGTCGCGCGCGGTCTTCGCATCGGGCCAGAGCCGGGGGCGGTAGTTGGAATCGAAGACAATGCGCCGACCCTGGCCGCGCAACTCGGCCAGCCGGGCGATCAGCGCCTCGCGTGCGGCGGGTGCGATGATGGCAAGGGTGATGGCCGAGAGATACAGGATTTCCGCCCCGTCCAGCACGGCAAGATCGTCAGCGGAACCGAACAGTTGCCGGGCGGCAGAGGCATCGCGCCAGTAGTGGAACGACCGTTCGCCCGCCGCATCGGTCTGCACCGAATAGATGCCGAAGTTATGCGCCGCCTCGCGCCCGATCCGCGTGGTGTCGATGCCCTCGGCCCTGGCCAGCGCGAGGAAGCCGTCCGACAAGGGGTCGGTGCCGACGCGGGTCAGGTAGCCGACCGCGTCGTCCTGGGACAGCAGGCGGCGGCAGTAGACGGCGGTGTTGAAGGTGTCGCCCGCGAAGCCCACGGCGAAACCATCGCCGGTCTTGCGCAGTTCCGCCATCGCCTCGCCCATGCACAGAAGTCGCAGCATCCGTCCCCCCACTGGCCGCAATCCCTGCCGCTTGACAGAATGTATGTTATCATTAAGAACCGTATCGCTGCGGAGGACGCCATGTCAATCACCCCGATCCTGCAATTCGGCACCAGCCGGTTCCTTCAGGCCCATGCCGACCTGTTCATCTCGGAGGCGCTGGCGCGGGGCGAGGCGCTTGGGCCGGTCACCGTCGTGCAATCCAGCGGCGATGCCGGACGGAGCGGGCGGCTTGCGGCGCTGGCGTCGCCCGGCGGCTTTCCGGTTCGGGTCGAGGGCATCGAGAGTGGCAGCACGGTTTCGCGCATCGTGCAGGTCAGGTCCGTCGCCCGCGCGCTGTCGACCGGGACCGACTGGCCGGAGATCGCGCGGATCGCGGCGGAAGAGGCCGAAGTGATCCTGTCGAACACCGGCGATGCGGGCTGGCTCACCTCGGCTGATGACAGTGCGGCGGAGTTCCGGCAGGGCATGTCCTATCCGGCAAAGCTGACGCAGCTTCTGCTGGCGCGGTTCCGGGCCGGGGGCCGCAGCATCGTGGTGATGCCGACCGAGCTGGTCGCACGCAATGGTGATCAGCTTCGGGCCCGGGTGCTGCGGCTTGCGGCACCGCTTGGTGCCGATTTTGCCGGTTGGGTCGCCGGGCAGGTGTGCTTTGCCAATTCGCTGGTCGACCGCATCGTGTCCGAGCCGCTCGACCCGGCGGGCGCGGTTGCCGAACCCTATGCGCTCTGGGCGATTGAGGCCTGCCCCGGCCTTGTCCTGCCCTGTCGCCATCCTGAGATGCAGGTGGTTGCCGACCTGACCCGGATCGAGCGGCTGAAGCTCCATATCCTCAATCTTGGCCACAGCTATCTGGTGGCAAATTGGCTGGCGCGGGGGGGCAGGGCCTCGGCGCTGGTGCGTGACGAACTGGCAACACCGGCGGTTCGCGCCGATCTGGAAAGCCTTTTCGACGAAGAGGTCCTGCCGGTCTTTGCGGCGGCACGCCAGGCGGACGAGGCGCGAAGCTATGTCGCGACCACGATGGACCGCTTCGCCAATCCCTACCTCGCGCATCGGCTGTCAGACATCGCACAGAACCATGCCGAGAAGGTGCGCCGGCGCATCGCGGCCTTTGTCGACTGGGGCGACAGCCTGGACGTGATCGCCCCACAACCGCGTCTGCGCAGGGTGATCGCCATGACCGGGGCCGGGGCATGAGGCGCAATCACATCGGGCGGACTTCCGTTGAGGTCACCCGGCTTTCCTTCGGCTGCTCGGGCCTTGGCAACCTCTATCGCCGGATCGCCGAGGCCGACGCCCAGGCCGTGCTGCAACGGGCCTGGGACCGCGGCATCCGCTATTTCGATACCGCCCCGCACTATGGACGCGGGCTGTCCGAGGCGCGGCTGGGCCGGTTCCTGAAGGGCCGCGACCGTAGCCTGTATGCAATTTCGACCAAGGTCGGGCGGCTTCTGTCGCCCGGTTCCGAGCTTGCCGAGGCCGACGGCTTCATCGCGCCGCTGCCGAATGCCGTGCGCTACGACTACACCGGAGACGGGATCGAGGCGGCCTTCGAGCAAAGCTGCGACCGGCTTGGCACGCGGTTCATCGATATCCTCTATGTCCATGACATCGGGCAGGTCACGCATGGCGCGGACCATGCCCGCCACATGGGCGATCTGCTGGGCTGCGGGCTGGACCGGCTGCGGGCGCTGAAGGCCGGGGGGCGGATCGGCGCCTTCGGCCTTGGAGTGAACGAGAACGAGGTCTGCCTTGAGGTGATGGCCGAGGCCGAGATCGACGTCATTCTGCTCGCCGGTCGGCTGACGCTGCTTGACCGGACCGCCGAGGCGGAACTGGTGCCGCTGTGCCGGGCACGGGGGACAAGCCTGGTGCTGGGCGGCATCTTCAATTCGGGCATTCTTGCCACCGGGCCGCGACCGGGCGCGCATTTCGACTATGCGCCCGCCTCGCCGGAGATCCTTGCCCGCGCGACCCGGCTGCAGGACCGGGCGCAGGCGGCGGGCGTCGATCTCGCAACGGCGGCCCTGCGCTTTGCGCTGACCCATCCGCAGGCGGCTTCCGTCCTGATCGGCACGGCAAAGGCGTCGTCGCTGGACCGCAACCTCGACGCGGCTGAAGCGCCCTGGCCAGCATCGGCTGACTCTGCCTTGCAAGAGGTTTAGGCCAGCGCGTTGCTGCGCAATGAGGACAAAAGCGTCTGTTTCGACGTGCGCAGGTGATCGCGCGCGGCGGCCAGCGCCTCGACTTCGTTCCGCCGGTTCAAGGCATCGATCAGCCGCAGATGTTCGTCAATGGCGGCCTTGTTACGCTCGCGCTCGTCGGTCTTGTCCCATTGGTAGTGATAGTGGAAGACCAGCGCGATCACCTTCTGGAACTCGTTCACGAAGCGGTTCTGCACGACGCTGCCGATGGCGGTGTGGAAGCGTTCGTCCAAAAGCGAGAAGTCGTGGAAGCGGGAGTCGAGATGGTCGGCCAGCTGGCGATGCTCGGCCTCAAGCTCCTTGAGACGGGGCCAGATGGCATGGTCGGCGGGCAGGGCGACCAGATGCGTCACCGCGTTCAGCTCCAGCGTCATGCGGAAGTCTGATAGCTCGACCGCGAAGTCGCGAGTGAAGCCCACCAGCTCCCAGCCGCCCTTGGGGCGGCGGCGTACCAGCCCGAACCGGCTGAGCGAGGCGAGGAATTCCTGCAGGCCATAGGCGGGAACGCGGAACTTGCGGGCCAGCTCGGTCACGTTGAGCGGCGTTCCCGGCGGCACGTCGAAGCGCAGCACCCAGTCCAGGAACTGACGTTCCAGCTCCTCGGCCGAAATCTGCCCGGCCTCGATCACCAGCCGGTCCGCCGCCCCCGGTTGGCGCAGCAGCGTCTTGTCGCGGCCGTCCCAGCGGATGATTCCATCGGCCTGCAAACGATCCAGCGCGGTTCGGACAACGGTGCGGCTGACATCCAGATGCGCGGCAAGCGGCAGTTCGGCAGGCAGTTGCTCGCCCGGTGCCAGGGTGGCGCAATAGTCCAGCAAGGCATTGAAAGCTTCGCGAAATCTCTCGTCGGTCCGGGCCATGACGTTCCCTGTCCTGTCGATCCCGGCATCGGGAAAGCTGCATTGTCGACAATGATTAAAAACATTTGACAGGTCCGCCTGTGGCCGTCAATGAAGTATTTAATAATAGTAGACCAACAGAGAGCCGACATGGCGCCCCTCCCGACCGAAGCCTTCCGCCGCGTGCTGCCAGCCCTGAACACCGAGGGCCTGCACAAGCTTTCGGCGCTTGCCACGCTGGCGCTGCTGATCGGCGTCTTCGCCTTCGGCAATGCGGCGTTCCTGACGGTGAACAACGGGCTGACGGTGCTGTTGCAGACCTCGGTCATCGGGCTTCTCGGCATCGGCATGACGATGGTCATCATCACCGGCGGCATCGACCTCAGCGTGGGCTCGGTGCTGGCGTTGTCGGGTACCGTGACGGGGATGCTGGTCAAGGCCGGGACGCCGGTGCCGCTGGCCATGTCGGCGGGGGTCCTGGTCGGCGCGGCCTGCGGGCTGGCCAATGGCCTTGTGATCACGAGGATGCGGATCACCCCCTTCGTGGCGACGCTTGGCATGATGCTGATCGCCCGCGGCACCGCGCTGCAACTGACCGGGGCAGCCCCGATCTCGCAACTGGGCGAGGCCTTCGGGCGGCTGGGCAACGGCGCACTGTTCCGCATGGTCGAGAAGCAGCCGAACGGGCTGTCGAAGGTGATCTTCCCCGGCATCCCCTATCCGGCGATCCTGCTTGCCGTCGTCGCCATCACCGCCGCCTTCCTGCTTGGCCGCCGCGCGCTTGGCCGCCACCTCTATGCCACCGGCTCGAACGAGGAGGCCGCGCGGCTGTCCGGCGTGGATGTCGAGCGCACGAAGATCGCCGCCTATGTCATGTCGGGCGCGCTGGCCGGTCTTGCGGGCAATGTCCTGATGTCGCGCCTTGTCACCGCCCAGCCGAACGAGGGCGTGATGTACGAGCTTGACGCCATCGCCGCCTCGGTGATCGGGGGCGCCTCGCTGATGGGCGGCGTGGGCGGCATCTCGGGCACCATGATCGGCGCCTTCATCATCGGAGTGCTGAGAAACGGCCTGAACATGGCCGGGGTCTCGGCATTCATCCAGCAGATCATCATCGGTTTCGTCGTCATCCTGGCCGTCTACATCGACCAGATGCGAAGCCGCAGGTGAGCCGACCCGACCAACAAAAGTCCACCAAGGGAGAGAGAGACATGAAACCGACATTCAAGGCCCTGCTCGCACTCGGCGCCGTCATGGCGCTTCCGGCGGGCGCGATGGCCGACGAGATCGCCGTCATCGTCAAGACGACGAACTCGAACTTCTGGCAGAACGTGAACAAGGGCGCCTCGACGGCGATCGAGGGCACCGGGCTGACCATGACCTTCGACGGCCCGGCGGCGGAATCCGCCGTCGCCGACGAGGTGAACCTGGTCGACAACGCGGTGAACCGCGGCGTGAAGGGCATCGTGCTGGCCCCGTCGGACCCGGATGCGCTGGCTCCGGCGGTCAAGCGCGCCAATGATGCGGGCATCGCGGTTGCCATCATCGACTCGGCGCTTGGCGATGCGGCGGCGGGCACCTACCAGACCTTCCTCGCGACCGACAACTGCGCTGCGGGCAAGATGGCCGCCGACAACATGATCAAGCTGACCGGCGGCGAGGGCAAGGTTGCCGTGATGTCCTATGTGGCGGGCGTCGGCTCCGAAGTTGGACGGGTCGGCTGCTTTGTCGACCAGATCAAGGCGAACTCGAAGATCGAGATCGTCGGGCCGTTCTACTCGCAATCGCAGATGGCCACCGCGCTGAACCAGACCACGGACGTCCTGACCGCGAACCCCGACCTGAAGGGCATCTTCGGCGCCAACGAGCCGACGGCGGTTGGCATGGGCCGCGCGCTGCAGCAGGCGGGCAAGGCGGGGCAGATCGCGGCGATCGGCTTCGACGGCAACGAGGACCTGCAGGCGATGGTCAAGGACGGCACCCTGAACGCCACGCTGGTGCAGGGGTCGTTCGCGATGGGCGAGATGGGCGTGAAGGCTGTGGCCGACCTGATCGGGGGGAAATCGGTCGAAGCCACGATCGACACAGGTGTCGTCTATGTTACCAAGGACAACATCGACAGCCCGGAAGCCAGGAACGTCCTGTACTAAGAGCGTTCCGGGGCGGCGGCACCTCACCGTCGCCCCGTCTTTCAACTGACAGCAGGGAACCAGAGCATGGCGCCGTTGGTGGAAATGATCGGCATCGAGAAACACTTCGGTGGCGTGCAGGCCGTCAACGGCGTTTCGGTGGACCTGTTCCCGGGCGAGGTCGTGGGGGTTCTGGGCCACAACGGCGCGGGCAAGTCCTGCCTCATGCGGATCCTGTCGGGGGCGATGCCGCCAAGCGCCGGGGAAATCCGCGTCGGCGGTCGGCGGGCCGAGATCGCCTCGCCGCAGGACGCACGCGACCACGGCATCGAGACGATCTATCAGACGCTGGCCCTTGCCGACCATCTGGACGCGCCGGCGAACCTGTTCCTCGGGCGCGAGCTACGGACCCGCTGGGGCAATCTGGACGACCGGCGGATGCTGGAGGAGACGCGGCGGGTTCTGGCGCGGCTGAACCCGAACTTCCGCAACCTGGCCGACCCGGTCTCGAAGCTGTCGGGCGGCCAGCGGCAGGTCATCGCCATTGCGCGGGCGATCCATTTCAATGTCAGATGCCTGATCATGGACGAGCCGACCGCGGCGCTTGGCCCGGCGGAAACAGCGATGGTGGGCGAATTGATCAAGCAGCTGCGCCAGGAAGGCGTGGGGATCTTCCTGATCAGCCACGACCTGCACGACGTCTTCGACCTGTGCGACCGCGTGGTCGTGATGAACCGGGGCGTCTGTGTCGGGTCCCACCGGATCGAGACGGTCAGCAAGGACGATATCCTGAGCCTCATCATCAAGGGCGCGCTTCCCGAGGGCTGGAGCCCCCGGACCACCGGGGTGCGGCAATGAGCGCTGGCAGGATGCTGGCCGGAACCTGCGTCGAACCGGGAGTGTTCGAGTTGCGCGAGGTCCCGCTGACCGAGACGGCCCCGGAAGGCTGGGTCCTGGTCGACATCGCAGCTGTCGGCATCTGCGGCACCGACTACCACATCTTCGCGGGCAAGCACCCGTTCCTCGACTACCCGAGGGTGATCGGGCATGAGCTTTCGGGTCGGCTGGTGGCGCCTGTCGGCGCGCTTGCCGCCGGGACGCTGGTGGTCGTCAATCCTTACGTTTCCTGCGGCACATGCCGGGCCTGCAACCGCGGCAAGCCGAACTGCTGCAGCGCCATCCAGGTGCTTGGGGTGCATCGCGACGGCGGGCTCTGCGCCCGGATCGCGATCCCGGCGGGCAATGTCTATCCGGCGGACGGGCTGACGGAGATCCAGGCGGCGATGGTCGAGTTTCTGGCCATCGGAGCCCATGCCGTTACGCGTTCGGATGTGCAGGCAGGCGACCGGGTTCTGGTCACCGGGGCAGGGCCCATCGGCCTTGGCACTGCGCTCTTCGCCCGGTTGGCGGGGGCCGAGGTCCATCTGCTTGACCTCAGCACCCGGCGGCTTGAGCAGGCGCGGGCGAAGTTCGGCTTCGACCGCCTGCATTCGGATCCCGCGACGCTGCTTCGGGGTGATCTGGCCGACGGGTTCGACATCGTCTTCGATGCCACCGGCAGCGCGAAAGCCATCGAGGCCGGTTTCCCGCTTCTCGCGCACGGGTCGACCTATGTTCTGGTCAGCGTGGTCAAGGACCGCATCAGCTTCGAGGATGCCGAATTCCACAAGCGCGAGGCGCGGATCATCGGCAGCCGCAATGCGGTTGAGGCGGATTTCAGGCGGGTGATGGCCGCGATCCGCGACGGCCGGATCGACACGGATGCGCTTTTGTCGGCAGAACTGGCGCTGGCCGACCTGCCCGACCGCTTCGCCGCGCTCGCCAACGACAGGGAAGAGCTGATCAAGGCCGTGGTCCGACCCCGGGACGGGCAATTGCCAGGACGCTGACCAGAAGCCGACTGCCGGAAAAATCGTCCTAGAGTGGCCGACGACGCGAAATAAAAACGTTTTCATACGAAATAAAAACGTATAGCCTCTCCTCAGGCCGCGATTCTGGGGAGGGTGGGGCTTGGCGGAACTGCGGGTCACCGGACTGCGGAAATCCTTCGGCGCGGTCGAGATCCTGAAGGGTATCGACCTCGACATTCCCGACGGTGCCTTCGTCAGCTTCCTCGGCCCCTCGGGCTGCGGCAAGTCCACCCTGTTGCGCTGCATCGCAGGTCTGGAAGAGCTGACCCAAGGCGGCATCCAGCTTGGCGCGCGTGACATCACCGACCTGCCCTCGGCCAGACGGGACATCGCGATGGTGTTCCAGAACTACGCGCTTTACCCGCATATGACCGTGCGCAAGAACATGGCCTTCGGCCTGGCGCTGAACGGGATGCCGCGCGCGGAAATCGACGCCCGCGTCCGGAACGCCGCCGAGACCCTGCGCATCACCGAGCTTCTCGACCGCAAGCCGCGCCAGCTGTCGGGCGGGCAGCGCCAGCGCGTCGCCATCGGGCGCGCGATCACCCGGCAGCCGCAGCTGTTCCTGCTGGACGAACCGCTGTCGAACCTCGACGCCAGCCTGCGCGTGACCATGCGCGCGGAACTCGCGGCGCTGCATGACCGGCTGGGGGTGACGATGATCTATGTCACCCATGACCAGGTCGAGGCGATGACCCTGTCCGACCTGGTCGTCGTGCTGGACAAGGGCCATGTCGCCCAGGTCGGCCGCCCGCTGGAGCTGTTCCACCGCCCGGCGAACCTGTTCGTGGCGGGTTTCATCGGCAGCCCGCAGATGAATTTCCTGCCCGCCGATGTCACCGGCCAGACTGCCGACAGCCTGACCCTCTCGGTCATGGGCGGCAGCCTGACCGTCGCCACCGCCGCCCCAGCCCTTTCGGGCCGCGTGACCCTTGGCGTCCGCCCCGACCGGCTGGAAATCGCGCCGGACGGCCAGCTTTCCGGCACCATCCGCCTGGCCGAACGGCTGGGGACGGAAAACCACCTGCACATCGACCTCGACACCGGCGGCAGCGTCGTCGTCATCACCGACGGCACCCATTCGGCCCGCGCCCGCGACACTGTGCGGCTGCGCATCCCGCCCGCCGACGCGCATGTCTTCGACGCTGCGGGCAAGTCCCTGCCCCGGCGGCTGGACGCGGCGACGGCAGCATTGATCAACGACTCAGAGGGACCGGCGGAACCGGCCCGACCATAGGGAGGAAGACCGATGAAGATCACCAGACGCGCGCTTCTGGCGGCCACGATCCTGGCCCTGCCCGGCGGCGCTTACGCCGAGGACCAGGTCCTGCGCTTTGCCACCTGGAACACCGACCCCGAGAGCATCGCCATCAACCAGGCCATCGCGACGAAGTTCGAGGAAGCGAACCCCGGCGTGAAGGTGCAGATCGAGCTGTACGGCGACGGGTTCGACGACAAGCTGACGGCCGCGATGGGGGCCGGTGACGCGCCCGACCTGATGTACATGTGGAACTTCCCGGCCTACAAGGACGCGCTGCTGCCGCTGGACGACCTGATCGCCCGCGATGCGGCGGAACTGAACCTCGACGACATTCCCGCCGGGCTGATGAACATCTCGAAGATCGACGGCAAGACCTATGCGATGCCGATCGGCTTCACCACGCAGGTCGTGTTCTACAACAAGGACATGTTCGCCGCCGCCGGGGTGCCGGAACCCGTCGCGGGCTGGACCTGGGCCGATCTGCGCACTGACGCCGCGAAGTTCCGCAATGCCGAGACGAAGACCTATGGTTTCGCCGTCGATGCCAAGCCCGACCCGTTCGATTTCGAGCAGTTCTTCTGGTCGAACGGCACCAAATACATCTCGGACGACGGCAAGACACTGGAGGGCTACATGAACAGCCCCGAGGCGGTGGAAGTCCTCACGATGTTCGCCGACATGATCAAGACCGAGGAAGCCGTGGCGCTGAACATCGGCGACGATACCCCCGGCTCCGCCCTGTTCAAGGCGGGCAAGATCGCCATGTTCCAGTCGGCGATGTGGTCGAAGACCGGCATTGATGAGTCCGGCATCAACTACGGCGTGGCCCCGCTGCCCGCCTTTGGTGCGAAGCCGGTGCATTCGGTGATCGGCGCCTCGGGCCTGTCGATCTCGGCCAATGCGAAGGACCCGGAGCTGGCGTGGAAATTCGTCAAGTTCTTCTCGACCCCCGAAGCGGTGGAGATGCGGACGAACGACCTGCCGATCCGTACCTCGGTGGCCGAGAAGCTGGGCCTTGCGACCGACCCGATCACCAAGCCCTTCTTCGACATGCTGGCCGTCTCGAACCGCGAGACCAACGCCTTCCTGAAGAACCCGGACTGGGGCCAGATCCAGGCCAACCTCGCCACCGCGATCGAGGCCACGATGGTCGATCAGGGCAATGCCAAGGCCCATCTGGATGAGGCGGTCGCCGCCTCTGCCCGGTTCCTGAACTAGGGACCGGGGTCCACGGAGAGTGAAGGTCACCGCCATGCCCAACGCCCGACGGTTTTCCTCCCGACGCCGGCCCAATCTTGCGCCGTGGCTCTTCATCTCTCCGTGGATAATCGGCTTTCTCGCCTTCACCCTCGGCCCGATGGTCTTCTCGCTGGTGATGAGCCTGCATGACTGGCCGGTGGTGGGGGAACGCCGCTTCGTCGGCCTCGACAACTACCGCGTGATGCTGACGCAGGACCCGAAGTTCTGGCAAAGCCTTGGCGTCACGGTGAAATTCGCGGCGATCTTCGTGCCGCTGAACATTCTTCTGTCCTTCCTTCTGGCCGTGCTTCTGAACGTCAAGGTGCGCGGCACGGCGCTGTTCCGCACCGCCTTCTACCTGCCCTCGATCATTTCGGGCGTGGCCTTGGTGATGATCTGGAAATGGATCTACTCCAAGGATTACGGCCTCTTGAACTATGGTCTCTCCGTGCTCGGCGTCGACGGGCCGAACTGGCTGGGCGATCCGAACTGGTCGATCCTGTCGATCATCATCGCCTCGCTCTGGGGTCTGGGCGGCACGATGCTGATCCTGCTCGCCGGGCTGCAATCCATCCCGAAGGAGCTGTATGAGGCCGCCCGCATCTCCGGCGTGCCGGCCTGGGCGCAGACGGTCTACATCACTCTGCCGATGCTGTCGCCGATGCTGCTTTTCACCTTCATCACCTCGCTGATCTCGGCCTTTCAGCAACTGACCATCGCGCTTCTTCTCACCAAGGGCGGGCCGCTCAACTCCACCTATTTCTTCGCGATGTACATCTATGACAACGCCTTCAAGTTTCACGACATGGGCTATGCCGCCGCGATGAGCTGGGTGATGTTCCTGATCATCCTGACCCTCAGCATGCTGGTCCTGAAATATTCCGCCGCCTGGGTGCATTACGAAGGCGAAGTGAAGGGGGGCGGCAATGGTTAGGACGCTGACCTACGGCGCGCTGATCTTCCTCTCGGCCCTCTTCGTCGCGCCCTTCCTCTGGACCCTGCTGACCGCCGTCAAGACCGAGGCCGAGCTGGTCGCCTGGCCGCCCGTTTTCTGGCCAGAAGACTGGCGCTGGGCGAACTTCCCGGAAAGCTGGGCCAAGCAGCCCTTCGGCACCTATCTGTGGAATTCGACGACCGTCGTGGCAGTGTCGACCGTGGGCCAGGTCTTCTCCTCCTCGCTGGTGGCCTTCGGCTTCGCCCGCTTCCGCTTTCCCGGCCGCGACCCGATCTTCGTCCTTTTGCTCGCCACGATGATGATCCCCTGGGACGTGAAGATGATCCCGCTCTACATGGAGTTCAACCTCCTGGGCTGGATCAACACCCTGAAACCCCTGATCATTCCGGCCTGGTTCGGCGAGGCCTTCTTCATCTTCCTCCTCCGCCAGTACATCATGACCGTGCCGATGGAGATCGACGAGGCTGCCCGGATGGACGGCGCGAATGCCTGGCAGCTTTACTGGCGCATCCACCTGCCGCTGATGCTGCCGGGGCTGGTGCTGGTCGGCACCTTCCACTTCATGAACGCCTGGAACGATTACCTGGGGCCGCTGATCTATCTGAACGACCAGACGAAATACACGCTGCCGCTGGGTCTCGGCCTTTTCCAGGGGCGGCATGACGTGGACAACATCGCCATTGCCGCGATCACCGTGGTCCTCTGCCTGCCGCCCCTGCTGCTGTTCTTCTTCGTCCAGCGCTACATCATGGACAACGCGCTCGGCTCGTCGGTGAAGGGCTGATGTTCGACTTCGCCCATATCCCGTTCAGCCGCTTTGGCCGGTTCCTGACGCTCTCCACGATGGAGGGGCAGGTCTGGCTGCGGCTGGTCAAAGGCGGCGACCTGAAGCCGTCGCTCGGGCGGCTCTGCCGGATCACGGTTGGCGAGGGGCCTGTGGTCTGGACCCTTGCCCCGGACCTGCTGACCGCCGAAACCGCTGCGGGGCGGGTGGAGTTCACCATCGGCGCAGGCGAGCGGCTGCATCTGCGCGGGCAGGGGGCAAGCGTCAGCTTCGCGCTGGAAGGCTCGCGCTACGATTACGCCTACCAGACCCCGCAAGGCACGCATTGCCTGGTCGCGGCCTATGAGAACACCCGGCTCCTGCCGCGTGTGACCAAGGGCGTCGTGCGGGTCACCGGCGACTGGCGGCGCGATCACGCGGACAATGTGGCGATGGTCTTCGGCGGCAACAGCGGGTTCGAGGGCACCATCGACCTCTTCCCCGCCGTCCCGCCCGCCGCGTCGCAGGAAACCTTCGATCAGGCCCGCACCGGCACCGCCGCCGACTTCGCGGGCTGGCTGTCCCGCCCGCCCTTGGGCGGCCAGCCTGAGGCACGCACTCTCGCCGCCTACCTGCTCTGGGCCAACACCGTCCCCGCCTCCGGCGCCCTGACCCGACCCGCCGTCTTCATGTCGAAGAACCACATGATCAACATCTGGTCCTGGGACAACGCCTTCTCGGCCCTCGGCGTCGCGGCGATGGACCCGAGCCTTGCCTTCGACCAGTTCGCCGCGATCTACGACCACCAGCACCCCTCTGGCCTCCTCCCCGATTTCGTCAACGACCGCGAGGCGAGCTTCGCCTTCACCAAGCCCCCGGTCCACGGCTGGGCGATCCTGCGGCTGATCGGGGACCAGCCCGACTGGCTGACCGAACCCCGCCGCGCCGCATTGGTCCTCTGGCTGGAGCGGCAACTGTCCTACTGGCTGACCCATGCCCGGAAGGACGCGCACAGCCTTCCCGCCTACTTCCACGGCAACGATTCCGGCTGGGACAACGCCAGCTTCTTCGCCGAGGGCGGGCCGGTGATCTCGCCCGATCTGCCCACCTTCCTGATCCTGACCTGCGACTGTCTCGCCCGCCTCGACCCCGCCCGCGCCGGGCATTGGCAGGGTGAGGCCGAGAAGCTGACCACGCTCCTGATGACCCTCTGGACCGGCCAGACCTTCGGCACCCGGCTTGCTTCCGATCCCGACCGCCTGCGCAGCGACGACAGCCTGATCGGCTTCATGCCCCTCCTCCTCGGCCCGCGCCTGCCGCAAGACATGGCCACCCGCCTGATCACCCGCCTGACCCAAGGCTGGATCACCGACTGGGGCCCCGCCACCGAACGCCCGCAAAGCCCGCTTTATGAAGCCGACGGCTACTGGCGCGGGCCGATCTGGGCGCCGACGACGATGCTCGTCTGGGACGGCCTCAACCGGCAAGGCCGCCCCGACCTTGCCGCCGACATCGCCCGCCGTTTCTGCCGCCTCTGCGAAACCTCGGGCATGGCGGAAAACTTCGACGCCCTCACCGGCCAGGGCCTGCGCGACCGCGCTTTCGCCTGGACTTCCGCCGTCTACCTGACCCTCGCGGCCTGGCTGGCCCGGACCGACCAAGGACCCCTCGCATGACCGCCTTCACCACCGGCAATCCCGCCTTCTCGCCCGAGGACCTTGCCGCCCTCGCCACGCAGCATTTCGGCAAGCAGGGCACCATCCGCCCCCTGCCCTCCGAGCGCGACCAGAATGCGCGCCTGGTCTGCGACGATGGGGAATACGTCCTGAAGATCGCCAACCCGGCGGAAGACCCCGGTCAGATCGACCTGCAAAACGCCACGATGCTGCAGCTCGCCCGCGTGGGCCAGCCCGGCATTCCCCGCGTGGTGCCGACCCTCACCGGCGCTGACCGTGCCACAGTCAGCGTGAATGGCCAGCCCGCCGCGATGCGACTGGTGACATGGATCGGCGGCACGCCCCTGGCCGAAGCGCCGCGCTCGCTTGAGCAACTCACGAACCTCGGCCGCTTCATGGGCACCCTCACCCGGTCGATGCAGGGCTTCGGCCACGCCCAGGCCTTCCGCCCGGAGTTTCCCTGGTCGCTGGACCATGTGATCCAGCTCAAGGACCACGCCGAAGACATCGCCGACCCTGCACGCGGCGACATGGTGAAAAGGCTTTTCATCCGCTACGAGGCGCAGGTCCTGCCGCGCCTTCCCGGCCTGCGGGCTTCGGTGCTGCATCAGGACGCGAACGACTGGAACGTGATCACCGACGCCACCGACCCGACCCGCATCGCCGGGCTGATCGACTTCGGCGACATGTGTCATGGCCGCACGGTCAACGAGCTGGCGATCACGCTGGCCTATGCGCTGCTCGACACGCCCGACCTTTACGCCGCCACCCGCGCCCTCATCACCGGCTTCGCGTCGGAATTCCCGCTGACCGAAGACGAAGCCGATCTGATCTTCGACCTGATGCGGATGCGGCTTGTCTGTTCGGTCTGCCTCTCCTCGCGCCAGTCGAAACTGCACCCGGAAAACGACTACCTGCTGATCTCGCAGGCCCCGGCCTTTGCGCTTCTGGAGCGGCTGGACCAGATCGACCCCGCCTTCATGATCGCCCTCTGCCGCAAGGCCGCCGGGTTCGAGGCGGTCCCCGGCGCATCCGAAGTTGCCGCCGATCTTGCTGTACGCGACCTGCGCCCGATCCTTGCCCTCGATCCCCGCCGCGCCGCCCGCATCGCTTTGCCGACCGACGGCAGCCGGGCCGACATGCCCGCCTTCTCCGACCGCGCCTTCGACATCTGGATGGCGTCGCAGCGGCCCGCAAACCTGCCGCCGGACCTCCCCTTCCTCGGCTTCGGCCTCTACGGCGAGAAGCGCTCGGTCTACACCTCCGCCCAGTTCGCCGACGCCGCCAGTCCCGAGCGCCGGACCCGCCACCTTGGCATCGACATCTTCGCCCCCGCCGGAACCGCGATCCACGCGCCAATGGACGGCACAGTCGAAAGCGTCACCTACAACGCCGATCCGCTGGACTATGGCCATACGCTGATCCTGCGGCACGAGACGGCGAAAGGCCGCCCGTTCTTCACCCTTTACGGCCATCTTGGCGGCTCGCTGCCCAGCCTCTGCCAACCCGGCCAGGCGATCAACGCCGGGGACCTGATCGCCCATCTTGGCGACTGGCACGAGAACGGCGGCTGGGCGCCGCATCTGCATTTGCAGGTGATCACCAGCCTCCTCACCCAGCAGGGCAACTTCTTCGGCGTGGGCCATGACAGCCTGTGGGAGGTCTGGGCCGACATCAGCCCGGATGCGAACCTCCTTCTCCGCCTGGAACCGGAAAGCTTCCAGATCGACCCCGAGCCGCCCGAAACCCTGCTCGCCCGCCGCCAGCAGGTCATCGGGCGCTCCCTCTCGGTCTCCTACCGCGAGAAGCTGAAGATCGTCCGGGGCCGGGGCCCCTGGCTGATTGACCATACCGGGCGGCGCTATCTGGACACGGTGAACAACATCACCCATGTCGGTCATTGCCACCCGCATGTGGTTCAGGCGCTGGCCCGGCAGGCCGCCGAACTCAACACCAACACCCGCTACCTGCACGATGCGATGCCCCGCCTTGCGGAACGGATCGCCGCGACCATGCCGGGCGACCTCAAGGTCGTGACCTTCGTCAACTCCGGCACCGAGGCGAACGAACTGGCGCTGCGCATCGCCCGCACGGCCTTGGGGAAGAAGGATACCGTGGTGCTGGACTGGGCCTACCACGGCAATTCCGGCGGCACGGTGGAAATCAGCCCCTACAAGTTCAAGCGCAAGGGCGGCTTCCCGCAGCCCGATTTCGTGCAGATCGCAACCTTCCCCGACCCCTACCGTGGTCCGCACCGGGGCGCGGGTTCCGGCCCGGCCTATGCCGCCGACATCGACCGCTGCCTTGACGCGATCACGGCCCGCACCGGCTCCGGCGCCGCGACCTTCATCGCGGAATCCCTCTCGGGCGTCGGCGGTCAGGTGATCCTGCCACCGGGCTACCTGCGCGAGGTCTACGCCCGCATCCGCGCCCGCGGCGGGATCTGCATCGCCGACGAGGTGCAATGCGGTTTCGGGCGCATCGGCCCGGCCTTCTGGGGCTTTGCCACGCAAGAGGTGGTGCCCGACATCGTCGTCCTCGGCAAGCCGATCGGCAACGGGCATCCGCTTGCCGCGGTCGTCACCACGCCCGCGCTGGCCACGAAATTCGCCAACGGGATGGAGTATTTCAACTCCTTCGGCGGCAACCCGGTCTCGATGGCCGTCGGCCACGCCGTCCTCGACGTGATCGAGGCCGAAGACCTGCCGGCCAAAGCCGTCACCACCGGCGAGGCGCTGATGCAGGGCTACCGCGACCTCGCCCGCCGCTTCCCGGTGATCGGCGAGGTGCGTGGAATGGGCCTTTTCATCGGCGTCGAACTCGTCACCGACCGCGACGCCCGCACCCCGGCACCAGAGGCTGCCGACCACATCGTCGATACACTCCGCCTGCGCGGCATCCTCGCCTCGACCGACGGGCCGGACGACAACGTGCTGAAGATCAAGCCGCCCCTCGTCTTCGGCCCCGCCGAGGCCGCGATCCTGCTCACGGAAACCGAAATCGCCCTGTCCACCCTGCCCAACTGACCCAACCGGAGGAAACCCGAATGAAGTCCACCTTCCTGTCCCTGCTCGCCGCCCTTTCCCTCGGCACCGCGCTTCAGGCTGCCGACCTTGGCGGCGTCACGCTGAAAGTCGGCTCCGACACCACCTCGCCGCCGATGGAGTTCATCGACCCCGCCACCGGCGCCATCACCGGCTTCGACGTCGATGTGGTGAATGCCATCTGCGCGAAGATCAACTGCAAGGCCGAATTCGTCACGACCGGCTGGGACGGCATCTTCACCGCGCTGCAGGAAGGCCAGTTCGATCTGGTCGCCTCGGGCGTCTCGATCACCGAGGAACGCCAGGCGGTGATGGACTTCTCGGACCCCTACATCGTCAACGGCCAGGCGATCCTGGTCCGCGCCGAGAATGCCGCGCTGACGGTCGATGACTTCAAATCCGGCGCGCACAAGCTGTCGGCGCAGTCGAACACCACCGACGCCGCCACCGCCGAGGAGATCGCGGGCAAGGACAATGTCCAGGCCTATGATACCTTCAACGGCTCGGTCCTCGCGCTGCGCAACGGCGACGTGGATGGCGTGGTGATCAACGGCGCCAATGCCGGGGCTTACGAGGCCGAGTTCGCCGGCGAGCTGGTCGTCACCATCCGCGACCTCAAGGCCGACCCGCTGGGGCTGGTGTTCCAGAAGGGCAGCGACAAGGTGGCCGCCTTCAACGAGGGCCTCGCGGCGATCAAGGCCGATGGCACGCTGGACGCGCTGATCGCGAAATACTGGACCGCCGAATAACCCTCTGCCACCCCGCGCCCCCCCTCCCCCTCGTGGGGAGGGGATGGGGGTGGGGGGCGCCCGAACCATACCTACCCAAGGACCACCCCAATGCTCGACCATGCTTCCGACGACCTCCTCGCCCGCGCCCGCGCGCTGCATTTGCCCCGCGACTTCGTGTTTGGCGGCGCGACTGCGGCCTACCAGATCGAGGGGGCGTGGGACGCCGACGGCAAGGGCGAAAGCATCTGGGACCGCTTCTGCCGCAAGCCCGGCGTGATCATCGACGGCTCCTCGGGCGGCGTGGCCTGCGACCATTACCACCTTTGGCCCGACGACATCCGCCTGATGCAGGAGCTTCAGCTCGACGCCTACCGCTTCTCCATCGCCTGGTCCCGCGTCCAGCCCGAGGGGCAAGGCGCGATGAACCCCAAGGGCATCGCCTTCTATGACCGGCTGATCGACGGGCTTCTCAAGGCCGGGATCACCCCCTACCTCCCCCTCTACCACTGGGACCTGCCGCAGGCCCTGCAGGACAGGGGCGGCTGGTACAACCGCGACACCGCCCACCGCCTCGCCGACCATGCCGAGGCGATGGCCCGTCACTTCGGCGACCGGGTGAAGCACTGGACCACCCTCAACGAACCCTGGACCTTCTGCTGGTCCGGCCACGCCAGTGGCGAGGATGCGCCCGGCCTGTCGGACGGCGTGAAAGGCGGGCTTGCCGCCAGCCACCATGCCCTTCTTGCCCACGGCCTCTCGGTCCCCCGCATCCGCGCCGCCGCGCCGGGGGCCGAGGTGGGCATCGTCCTCGACCTGAACGTGGTCGAACCCGCCTCCCAGAAGCCCGAGGACGTGACCGCCGCCCGCCATTTCGAACTGGCGCAGAACCGCTTCTATCTCGATGCCGTCTTCAAGGGCCGCTACCCCGAGGAACTGCTGACCCTCTGCCACGACCAGCTTCCCGACATCCGCGACGGCGACCTTGCCGCCATCTCCGCCCCGGTCGACTACCTCGGCGTCAACATCTACCGCCGCTCGGTCATGCAGGCCGGCAGCGACCTGCCGCCGTTGAACTTCGCCCGGGTCAACCCGCCCGGCGACTACACTGCGGTCGGCTACGAGATCTACCCGCCCTGCCTCCACGACATCCTGATGTATGTCCACCGCGATTACGCGCCGAAAGCCATCCACATCTCGGAAAGCGGCATGGCGACCCGGCCCGAAACCCCCGAGGCGGACGGGCTGATCCACGACCGCCAGCGCGCCGCCTATTACATCGACCACATCGCCGAACTGGACCGCGCCCGCCGGAAGGGCGTGCCGGTCAAGGCCTATTTCGCCTGGACCCTGATCGACAATTTCGAATGGGCCTACGGCTACACCACCCCCTTCGGCATCGTCCATGTCGACCTGGAAACCCTGAAACGCAGCCCCAAGCTCTCCGCCCTCTGCTATCGTGAGGTCCTGCGTGCCCGCAGCTGAGCGCGCTTCCCGCTACCCGATGAGGTAAAATGCGCCCGCGCCCCACCATCAAGACCCTGTCCGAGATGACCGGCTTCTCCATCGCCACCATCTCCAAGGCGCTGCGCAATTCGCCGGTGGTCACCGAACCGACGCGCGCGGCGATCGTCGCGGCGGCGGAACAGGTGGGCTATCAGGTCTCGCTCAAGGGCCGCTCGCTGCGCACCGGCAAGTCCTACCAGATCGCCGTCCTCATGCCGCTGTCGGTGGCGAAAAGCCATGAATGGGACGGCGTCGAACATGCCGAGATCCTGGCCGGGATCGCCGAGGGGCTGGAAGGCTCGCCCTACCGCATCGCCGTGCATCTGGTGCGCGACACCGCCGACAGCATCGACGTGGTCCGCAGCATCGTCGAGGGCCACCTGGCCGACGGCCTGATCTTCTCCGGCATCCTGCACGACGACCCCCGCATCGCCCTGCTGGTCGAGAGCGGCTTCCCCTTCGTGACCCTCGGCCGCAGCCATAGCGCACGCGACCACGCCTTCGTCGACATCGACAGCGACTGGGCCGCCTATGCCGCCACCCGCCGCCTGCTGCAGGGCGGGCACCGCCGCATCGCGCTGGTGAACCCCGATCCCTCGCTGGCCTACAGCGGCGACCGCATCGCCGGCTATTCCCGCGCGCTGGCCGAATCCGGGCTGGCCCCCGACCCCGCACTGATCGTCGGCGGCGACCTGACCGCCGCGCATGGCAAGGCCGCCGCCCTCGCCCTGCGCTGGCTGGCCGATCCCGCGACAGGCTTCGTCTGCGTCAACGAATCCACCGCGCTTGGCGTCCTCTCCGGCCTGCACGAAACCGGCGTCAGGATCGGCGACGAGGCCTCGGTCATCGCCTATGACGACATCAACGCCAGCGCCTATTTCCATCCGCCGCTGACCACCTTCCTCTGCCCGCTGCAAACGCTCAGCCGGGTGCTGGCCGACTTCATGCTGCGGCTCCTGGAAGGCGAGGACCCGGCGCGGCTCACCCATTTTGTCCGGCCCGAGCTGATCGTCCGGCAGGACGACCGCCTGCTGCGCTGACGCCCCGCAAGGAGACCCGCCCGTGAAACTCCCCACCCGGATCGACGGCCTGCGCCCCGCGAACCTGCTCCTCCTCCTCGCCCTGCCGTTCCTGGTCTGGCTCTTCGCCACCTCGACCGACTACACCCGCTCGCTCGCCGCGATCATCGGGGTCGAGCGCGGGGCGGCCGCCTTCCTGCCCGGCTTCCTCCTGACACTCACCCTCTTCGCTGCGCCGATTGCCGCCCTGTTCCTGCGCAGCCTGGCCATCCCCCTCGCACTGGCCGCCCTGCTCGCGGGCCTCGCCCTCTGGCTCACGCCCCTCGGCCAACCCTTCCTCGCCTCCACCGTCGCCAATGCCGTCGACGCCACCACCTCGGCCCTCGTGGTCAAGGGCCAGGCCCCCCGCCTCTTGACCGACGCCGCCTTCGCCGCCACCAGCCGCATCGCCGGACTGGCCGCCCTTGCCCTGACCTTCGCCAACACCGCCCTGCTGGTGACCTTCCTGCGCACCGGCTCGACCCTCGCCCGCCGCCTCCTGCTCATGATCGACGGGATCGGCCTCGCCTGGCTGCTGCTCTACGCCCATCTCGGCTTTGCCACCGGCCTTGCCGTCGCCATCCGCGCCGGGGTCACCGCCTATATCCTCGCCGCCATCCTGGCCCTTGTCTGGGTCGGCCTGCTGCAACTCGGCCGCGGACGGCATACGCTGGCGATCTTCACCGCGCTTGCCCTCGCCGCCCTCAGCCTTGCCGCCTGGCAGCTCTTGCAACCCCGCCTTGCCCTGTCGCTGATCGGCCAACCCTCCGGCACCATCGGCATCACCGCAGGCACCCCCGGCCAGCTTGTCGCCGAAATCCGCTCCGGCAGCTACCCCGGCGCGCCCGAGGGCGAGCCGAAGCTGAAGACCGTGGTCCAGCCCGAGGATGCCGTGGCCCAGGTCCGCTCCGGAAAGCTCTCCGGCGCCGTCGTGCCCACCGCGCTGGCCCCGCCCGACCTGGTCTTCTGGCAGACCGAGGTCCTGCCCGACGCCCGCGCCAACCTGGCCACCACCGCCCTTGTCCTCGGCATCGCGCTTGGCCTCCTCGCCGCCTGCGGCTTCATCTACCAGCGCCATCCGCTCTCCATCGCCGCCGAGTTCCTGATCGACACCCTGCGCGGCATCCCGATGCTGGTGATCATCCTCTACATCGGCCTACCACTCGCCGGGGTGCTGAAATCCTCGACCGGCGGCTTACTTGACCCGCCGAACCTGTTGCGCGGCATCACCGCGATGGCCATCGCCTATTCCGCCTACATGGCCGAAATCTTCCGCGCGGGCATCCAGGCCGTCCCCCGCGGCCAGGTCGAGGCCGCCCGCTCGCTGGGTCTTTCCCGCTGGCAGACCGCCCGCCAGGTGATCCTGCCGCAAGCCTTCCGCATCGTGATCCCGCCGATGGGCAACGAATTCATCGCGATCCTGAAGGACACCTCGCTGCTGTCGATCCTGTCGATCCGCGACCTGACCCAGCGGATGCGCGAGTTCCAGTCCGCGACCTTCCTCACCTTCGCGCCCTACAACACGGTGGCCATCGTCTATGTCTTCCTCACCCTCATCGCCGCCAGCCTCGTCGCCCGGATCGAGCACCGCTACCGCACCCACCGCCACTGACGGCGCCTTCGTCGTCACCGGCGCGGCGCGGGGCCTCGGCCTCTGCCTGACGCGCCACCTGTCGGCGACGGGTGCGCGCGTCTTCGCCCTGTCACGCCGCCCCGGCCCAGCCCTGCCGGGCGTCACCCATATCCCCTGCGACCAGTCGGACGAGGCCTCGATCC
>NZ_JAYRPN010000121.1:0-81440 GCF_041911175.1 Tabrizicola sp. | reverse complement strand
GAGCGTCTCGGTCCGGGACTTGCTCACCCCCACCCGCGGCAGTAGGCGTTGCGTGAGGGCGGTGACTGCAGGGCTTTCCATCGGACGCTCCCTTGGCGAGGAAGAGTCCGACAGAAAACCACAAAGCATCGCCCTCACCAACCTACTGTCGTGCAGGTTACCAAATTCCTAACGTCCGCGGTCAAATATATGTAGAAAAAAGGAAATCCGGAAATGTCCACCGTGGACAGTTTCAGGGGATCACCTCGAACCGGTCCACATCCACCATCCCCATATCGGTGATCTTCAGATGCGGGATCACCGGCAGGGCCAGGAAGGCCAGCTGCAGGAACGGTTCCTCCAGCACCACCCCCAGCGAGGCCGCCGCCGCCCGCAAGGCCACCAGCTCCTCCCGCACCTCCTCGAAGGACCGGAGGCTCATCAGCCCCGCCACCGGCAGCGCCAGCTCGGCCAGCACCCGCCCGCCTTCCACCACCACGAAGCCGCCCTCGATCTCGACAAGCCGGTTCGCCGCGACCGCCATGTCCTCGTACTCCGCCCCCACCACCGCGATGTTGTGGTGGTCGTGGCAGACTGTCGACCCGATGGCCCCCTTCTGCAACCCGAACCCCCTGACGAACCCCGTCGCCTGGTTGCCGTTCATCCCGTGCCGCTCGATCACCGCGATCTTCACCAGGTCGCGGGTCAGGTCCGGTCGCTTGTCCCCGTCCTGCGGCGCGATGTCGAAACTCAGGTGCTCGGTGATGATCTTGCCCGGCAGGATGCCGATCACCGGCGTCTCCACCCGGTTGCCCCCGGTGCGGAAATGCCCCGCCTCGATCCTGGCCGACTTCACCGACCCCCGCGCCACCGGTTCGGTCCCGGCCCGCCCTGCGAAGGCCGCGTCATCCGCCACCACGCCCCCCGCCAGCACGAGGCTCGCATGACAGCCTTCCAGCGAGTCGATCACCGCGATGTCGGCCCGCTTGCCCGGCGCGATCAGCCCGCGATCCTTCAGCCCGAAGGCCTCCGCCGCCGACAGCGAGGCCGCCCGGTAGACCGCCAGCGGCGGCGCGCCGAGGGCAATCGCCGTGCGGATCATGTAGTCGAGGTGCCCGTGCTCGCCGATATCCAGCGGATTGCGGTCATCGGTGCAGAGGCAGAGGTAGGGCGAGAACCGCTCCGTCAAAAGCCCCACCAGCGCGTGCAGATCCTTCGACACCGAGCCTTCCCGGATCAAGACCCGCATCCCCTTGCGCAGCTTTTCCAGCCCCTCGTCGTAGGTGGTCGCCTCATGCTCGGTCCGTATTCCCGCCGAGAGATATCCGTTCAGGTCGTTCCCCCGCAAAAGCGGTGCGTGGCCGTCGATGTGGCGGCCCTCGAAGGCCTCCAGCTTCTCCAGGCAGCCCGCGTCCTTCATCAGCACGCCGGGATAGTTCATGAACTCCGCCAGCCCGATCACCTTCGGATGGTCCATGAAGGGCACCAGATCGGCAGCCGACAGCCGGGCCCCGGTCGTCTCCATATGGGTCGAGGGCACGCAGGACGACAGCTGCACCCGCAGGTCCATCACCAGTTGCGACGCCGACTCAAGGAAGAACCGGATGCCCTTGATCCCGCAGACATTCGCGATCTCGTGCGGGTCGCAGATCGCGGTGGTCACGCCGCGCGGGGTGACGCAGCGGTCGAATTCGTGCGGCGTCACCAGCGAGCTTTCCACATGCAGGTGGGTGTCGATGAACCCCGGCACCAGTACGCGGCCCGACACGTCGATCTCCCGCCGCCCCGAGTAACTCCCGAACACCCCCACGATGGTATCGCCGCAGATCGCCACGTCGGTTGCAACCAGATCGCCGGTGATCAGGTCGAAGACCCTTCCCCCCTTCAGCACCAGATCGGCGGGCACCAGACCGCGGCCCTGATCGATTCTGTCGGCAAGCGGTGCTTTCGGCATGGCATTCTCCTTTCGGATCAGGGAACCTGAAACCTCATGCGGCGTCTAGTGGCCGTGACCTTTGCGGAACCTTCCATGCGCCCCCTTCGCGGCATCGCCTTCAAGCTTGCCTCCGTGCTGGTCTTCATCGTCATGGCCTCGATGATCAAGGCGACCGCCGACCACGTTCCGGCGGGGCAGACGGTGTTCTTCCGGTCGTTCTTCGCGATCCCGGTGATCTTCGTCTGGCTGGCGGTCCGGCGCGAGTTGCCGGGCGGGCTGAAGACGGCGAACCCCTTCGGGCATTTCTGGCGCGGGCTGATGGGCACGCTGGCGATGGGCTTCGGCTTTGCGGGGCTCGGCTACCTGCCGCTGCCGGAGGTGACGGCCATCGGCTATGCCGCGCCGATCCTGACCGTGGTCTTCGCCGCGATGTTCCTGGGCGAGGAGGTCCGCCTTTTCCGCATCAGCGCGGTGGCGATGGGCATGGTGGGGGTGATGATCGTGGTCTACCCGCGTCTCACGGTGCTGTCGGGCGACGCGGCGGGCTATCTGGAGGCCTTCGGGGCGATGGTCGTGCTGGGCGGCGCGGTCTTCGCCTCACTGGCGCAGGTCTTCGTGCGGCGGCTGGTCAATACCGAACCGACGGCGGCCATCGTCTTCTACTTCTCGCTGACCGCGACGGCGCTGTCGCTGATCACCATCCCCTTCGGCTGGGTCTGGCCCACACCGGGCGAGACGGCGATCCTGGTCGCGGCGGGGCTGCTGGGCGGGGTCGGGCAGATCCTGCTCACCTCCAGCTACCGCGAGGCGGATGCGTCGCTGGTGGCGCCCTTCGACTATGCCTCGATGATCTTCGCGCTGGGGATCGGCTATTTCGTCTTCGCCGAGGTGCCGACCCTGCCGATGCTGGCGGGTGCCGCGCTGATCGTGGCGGCGGGGATATTGATCATCTGGCGCGAGCGGCAGCTGGGGCTGGAACGCGCCCGGCAAAGGAAGGCGATGACGCCGCAGGGGTGACGGGCCGCTCGTCGAAGCCCTTCGGGCACTCCTCGCTCGGACAGCTCTCCAGCGAGGAGAAGCCGAAGGCGCACGACGAGCCGCCCGGTCAAAGTCCCAGCCGGTCCAGCACCCAGACGCCCATCGCCTGCACCATGTCATCGCGCCAGGACAGGGGCCCGGGCCGGTAAAGCGCCGAGGCAAGCGCACGCTGCTGCTTTTCCAGAATGCCCACGTCTTCCTTGGCGACGCGTTCCCAGCGGTCGTAATAGGGTTCGGCGCGGGCCTCGAAATCCGGGAGCGACAGCCGATCTTCCGGGAAGCAGCCGCCGACCTCCAGCACCGTGCGGTTCTCGCTGACCGGTCGCGTGTTCAGCCACCACAGGCAATCCTGCGCCACGGCGAATTGCACCGTGGGGAAGACGACGGTGAAATAGGTCCCGAGCTTCGCCTCCTCGTCCAGCCCCTCGATCGGCGGGAAGGGCGGCTGGTCGCTGCCCAAGGTGGCGATCGACCGGCCCGAGATCACCTGAATGGCGATCCAGTCGCCCCTCGTGGCGGGTGAGCGGGACTGCTGCGCCCCCACGGTGTCGCGGTGGACGATGCCGGTGTGATAGGTCTCGACCGCGTTTTCGAGGATGAGCTTCCAGTTGCAGGCCACGTCCAGCGTGACGGACCAGGTACGCCGCATGGCCCCGAGCTTGTGGCTGGCCATCCTTTCGGGGAAATCGCCCAGATGCTCGCGCAAGGACGGCCCTTCGCGGGTAAAGCGGGCGAAGACGAAGCCCTCCCACACGTCCAGGTCCAGCGCGACCAACCCGTTCTCCACCTTGTCGAAGCCCTCGGCGTCCTTCATGTCCGGGCAGCCGTAGAGGCGGCCGTCGTTCAGGTAGCTCCAGGCGTGGTAGGGGCAGGTGATGCGGCCCCCCACGTTGCCCTTGCCTTCCAACAGGATCGAGCCGCGGTGGCGGCAGTAGTTGGCAAAGCAGCGCAACTGCCCGTCATTGCCCCGGATCAGCACGATGGGGCCGCCGGGGCTGTCGAACGCGCGGTAGTCGCCGGGGTCCGGCAATTCCTCGGCGCGGGTCAGGAAGAACCAGTGTTTCAGGAACACCCGCTCGCGTTCGGCCTTGAAGATCGCGGGGTCGGTGTAGAACCCGGCGGGCATCGAGCGGGCCCGGTTCAGGGGTTGGGTGGCGGCGGTCAGGTCGGCGCGGTCAAGGCTCATCGGTTCCCCCGGTCTGTGGCACGGCTGGCGGCAGTCTGGTGGCAGGGTTGGGGTCTTGCAAGCCCGGGCGCAAATGGCCCGTGCAAAGACGACGCAGCAGGCCTAGGCTGCGGCACGGCCATCATGGCCGGGCAGGGAGGGACGGTCATGGCCAAGGGCATGAACAAGCGCAAGGAAACCAAGAAGCCGAAGAAAGAGGCCGCCAAGGCCCCGGTCGCGGTGTCGTCGACCAATGCCAAGGTCACGATCCCGGCGGGCAAGCCGAAGGAGTAGGGTGGGGTTTTATCCCACCACCCGCCTAGAACACCTCCTTCACCGCCTCCATCGCCACATAGGTCGAGGTCGAGGCCACATGCGGCAGGGCGCTGATCACCTCGCCCAGCACGCGGCGGTAGGACTGGATGTCGGCGGTGCGGACCTTGAGCAGGTAGTCGAAGCTCGATGCCATCATGTGACATTGCTCGACTTCCGGCACCACCAGCACGGCCTTGTTGAAGGCGGTCAGCGCCGCCTCGCGCGTGTCCGAGAGCCGCACCTCGACGAAGGCGACATGCGCCTGGCCCATGCGGATCGGGTCGAGGATCGCGCGGTAGCCGGTGATGATGCCCGCCTCCTCCAGCCGCTTCATCCGGGCCTGGGTCGGCGATTTCGACAGGCCGATCCGGCGGGCAAGCTCCACGGCGGCGATCCGCCCCTCGGTCTGCAACACGCGCAGGATGGCAAGATCGAAGCGGTCGAGGTCGGCGCGGTCGGTTGGCATTGCCATTCTCCGAATTTCGTCGGCTTTCGCCTGCATAGCACCAAAGTTTCGGGAAAACAGCCTGAGCGTTTGCGTATATGCTGGGCGAAACGAAGAGGTGCCCCGATGACTGCCGATGTTGCCCTGTCCGCCTGGTCGATCATCCAGACCGGAAGCCTGACCGACGAGACCGCGCTGGTGCAGCGTCTGGTGGCGGGGGCCGCGCTCGACGCGCCCGCTCGGGCGGCCATCGTGGCGCAGGGCGCAGACCTTGTGAAACGCATCCGCGCCAGCGCCAAGCCGGGGCTGATGGAGGTGTTCCTGGCCGAATATGGCCTGTCGACCGATGAAGGCATCGCGCTGATGTGTCTGGCCGAGGCGCTGCTTCGGGTCCCGGACGCCGAGACGATGGATGCGCTGATCGAGGACAAGATCGCGCCCTCGGACTGGGGGCGGCACCTGGGGAAATCGGCGTCCAGCCTCGTAAACGCCTCGACCTGGGCGCTGATGCTGACCGGCAAGGTGCTGGACGACCGCGAGGGGGGCATCGTCGGCACGCTGCGCGGCGCGGTCAAGCGGCTGGGCGAGCCGGTGATCCGCACCGCCGTTTCCCGCGCAATGAAGGAGATGGGGCGCAACTTCGTGCTGGGCGAGACCATCGACAAGGCGATGGACCGGGCCGAGGAACTGGAATCGCGCGGCTACACCTACAGCTACGACATGCTGGGCGAGGCGGCGCGGACCGAGGCCGACGCGCGGCGCTACCACCTGAGCTATTCCCGCGCGATCACCGCCATCGCGCGGGCGGCCAAGGGCAACGACATCCGCACCAATCCGGGGATTTCGGTGAAGCTTTCGGCGCTGCATCCGCGCTATGAGGTGGCGAAGCGCGAGCGGGTGATGGAGGAACTGGTCCCCCGCGTCCGTGCCCTTGCCACCTTGGCGAAAGCGGCGGGCCTCGGCTTCAACATCGATGCCGAGGAGGCCGACCGCCTCGCCCTGTCGCTGGAGGTGATCGAGGCCACGCTCTCGGACCCGGCGCTGAAGGGCTGGGACGGGTTCGGCGTCGTGGTGCAGGCCTATGGGCGGCGGGCCGGGGCGGTGATCGACTGGCTGCACGCACTGGCCGCACGGCTGGACCGCAAGATCATGGTGCGGCTGGTGAAAGGCGCCTATTGGGACGCCGAGGTGAAGCGGGCGCAGGTGCTGGGCCTGACCTCTTTCCCGGTCTTCACCCGCAAGCAGTCGACCGACGTCAGCTACATCGCCAATGCCCGGAAACTGCTGGCCCTGACCGACCGCATCTATCCGCAGTTCGCCACCCACAACGCCCATACCGTCGCCGCGATCCTGCATATGGCCGGGGCGCAGGGGCTGACGGCGCGGGACTACGAATTCCAGCGGCTGCATGGGATGGGCGAGCGGCTGCACGACATCGTCCTGACCGACAAGGGCACCCGCTGCCGCATCTACGCCCCGGTCGGGGCGCACCGCGATCTTTTGGCCTATCTCGTCCGGCGGCTCTTGGAGAACGGCGCGAACTCCAGCTTCGTCAACCAGATCGTCGACGAGGACGTGGCCCCCGAAACCGTCGCCGCCTGCCCGCTGACGGCGGTGGAAGGGCTGGCGGCGATCCCCAGCCCCGCGCTGGCGACCGGCCCGGCCCTCTTCGCACCCCGGCGGAACTCCAAGGGGTTCGACCTGACCGACACTGCCGACCTTGCCGCTATCGAGACCGCCCGCGCGCCCTTCCTGCAGGCGCAGATCGACGCCGCGCCGCGTCTGGCCGGTCGCGTGGTCGGTGGCCCGCAACTCGCCGTCCTGAACCCCGCCACCGGCGCGCTGGTCGGCCATGTCACCACCGCCAGCCTGCCGGATGTGGAAACGGCGCTGCGGCTGGCCGAACCTTGGTCCGCCGCCCCGCAGGAACGCGCGACCGTGCTGAACCGCGCCGCCGACCGGATGGAGGAAGATACGGGGCGCATCTTCGCGCTTCTGGCGCGTGAGGCCGGGAAGACCCTCGCCGATGCCGTCGCCGAACTGCGCGAGGCGGTGGACTTCCTGCGCTACTACGCCAGCCAGACCCAGCAGCCCCACCCGGCGCGGGGCGTCTTCGCCTGCATCAGCCCGTGGAACTTCCCGCTGGCGATTTTCTGCGGCCAGATCGGGGCGGCCCTCGCCGCCGGGAACGCCGTGCTGGCGAAACCCGCCGAACAGACCCCGCTGATCGCCACCCTTGCCGTCGACCACCTGCTCGCCGCCGGGGTGCCGCCGACCGCCCTGCAACTCCTGCCCGGCGACGGCTCGGTCGGCGCGGCCCTGACCCGCGACCCGAGGGTGAACGGCGTGGCCTTCACCGGCTCGACCGAGACCGCGCAGGCGATCCGCCGCAGCATGGCCGACCATCTGGATCCGACAGCGCCGCTGATCGCCGAAACCGGGGGGTTGAACGCCATGCTGGTGGACTCGACTGCACTCCCGGAACAAGCGGTGCGCGACATCATCGCCTCCTCCTTCCAGTCGGCGGGACAGCGCTGTTCGGCGCTCCGCTGCCTCTATGTGCAGGAGGACGTCGCCCATACCGTCACCGAAATGCTGTTCGGCGCGATGGAGGACATGGCGCTGGGCGATCCGTGGTCTTTGTCCACCGACATCGGCCCGGTGATCGACGCCGAGGCGCAGGCCGGTATCCGCGCCTATGTCGATGCCGCCCGGGCCGAGGGCCGTGTCCTCAAGGACCTGAAAGCGCCGGGGCAGGGCACCTTCATCGCCCCCACCGTCCTTTCGGTCAAAGGCATCCAGGACATGCCGCGCGAGATATTCGGCCCGGTCCTGCACGTCGCCACTTTCAAGGCGTCGGAGATCGACACCGTCATCGCCACGATCAACGGCACCGGCTACGGCCTGACCTTCGGCCTGCATTCCCGCATCGACGACCGGGTGCAGAGCATCGTCGAGGGCTTGAAGGTCGGCAACACCTACGTCAACCGCAACCAGATCGGCGCGGTGGTGGGCAGCCAGCCCTTCGGCGGCGAGGGCCTGTCGGGCACCGGCCCCAAGGCGGGCGGGCCGCATTACCTGACCCGCTTCACCCTTGCCCCGATGCCCACTGCCACACCCGACGATGCCGCGACCAGCGGCACCGAGGTTGCCAAGGCGCTCTCCGCCCCCTGGCCCGCCACCGCCGCAATCGCCGAGAACATGCCCGGCCCGACCGGCGAATCCAACCGCCTGACCATGACCCCCCGCGCGCCCATCCTCTGCCTCGGCCCCGGCCGGCCCACGGCGCTGCAACAGGCGGAAGCCATCCGCAAGCTTGGCGGTCATGCGGTCGAAGCCCCCGGTCTGGCCCCCGACGCGCTGGCGACGCTGCAAGGGTTCTCCGGCGCCCTCTGGTGGGGCGAGGCCGAGGCGGGCCGTCCCTACGCGCAGGCGCTGGCGAAACGGCAAGGCCCGATCCTGCCGCTGATCGCCGCGCCCGATGCGGGCCACACCCACCTGGAACGCCACCTCTGCATCGACACCACCGCCTCGGGCGGCAATGCGCAGCTTCTGGCCGCGGTGGCGGAAGCCTGAGCAACGAAGGCGACGGGGAGGCATCCTTGCCCGTCGCCACTCCCACGGCACCCGTCCGAGCGTTCAAGCCTTCGTGTAGTCAGGTCCGACGACGGTCGGCAAGCCGTCCGCAAGTTTCAGCCAGGTCAGCTTCTCTTCGATGGCCACATGAAGCGTCGGCACGAAGGCCTCCGGGTCGTCCATCGCGGCAACATAGAGGTGCATGACGCCCGACATCTTCTGCGACCGAAAAGACAGGGGCGTCCCGCAGTCCGGGCAAAACCCGCGCTCGACGCCAGGCGACGAGCTGAAGATTTTGGGCGCCCCTCGCGTCCAGCGCCAGGACCCGTCCGCGACGCCGACATAGGTCGTCATCGGCGCCGAGCACTGCCGTCTGCAGCTTTCACAGTGGCAGGTCACGCAACTCAGGACCGGCATGTCGATTTCGAAGCGGACCGATCCGCACAGGCAGCGACCAAACATCAGGACCCCGCGAAACTATGCCGTCATCCTGCCACAGCGGTCACGGCCCTCGCTGCCAAATGCGAACCCGTTCAATCCGGCGGCGACATCGCTTCCCGCTTCGGGCCCGCTCTTGACCCGGGGAACCTGATCGGAAACTCTCACCCCATGTTTCCGATCCGCGATCACAACCCCTCGGGGCAGACCCCCTACGTCACCTTCGCGCTGATCGCGGTCAACGTGCTGGTCTTCCTGTGGTATTTCACGCAGCTCTCGGAGTGGGAGACGAACCGCCTGTTCATGACCTGGGGCCTCGTCCCGGCGCGGCTGATGTCGGGCGCGGGGTGGGAAACCGTGGTCACCTCGATGTTCCTGCATGCTGGCTGGATGCATCTGGGCGGCAACATGCTGTTCCTCTGGATCTTCGGCGATAACCTGGAAGAGCAGATGGGCCATTTCTGGTTCCTGGTCTTCTACCTTGCCTGCGGGGCGGCGGCGGGTCTGGGCCAGGCGCTGCCCGATCCCGGCTCGGTCATGCCGATGGTCGGGGCCTCGGGCGCCATCGCCGGGGTGATGGGGGGCTATCTGCTGCTCTTCCCCAGGGCGAAGGTCGATGTGCTGTTCATCTTCATCATCTTCTTCCGCATCTTCGCCATCCCGGCCTGGATCGTGCTGGGCATCTGGCTGGGCATCCAGATATTCTCCGGCGTCGCCACCCCGTCGGACGCGGGTGGGGTCGCCTACTGGGCGCATGTCGGCGGTTTCCTCGCCGGGCTGGTGCTGACCGTCCCCGCCTGGCTCAGGCGCGGGGCCAGCGGCTACTGGCAGGCGACGGAAGGCCACCCGCCGCACCCGGAAACCCGGTTCGAGGCCTCGCGGTCGAACATCCCCCTCGTCCGCCGCCGCCGCTGAGCGCTTTGCGGATCGCCCCGCCCGGCGTAGGATCGCGGGCGGGGAGGCTGCGATGTTTCGGCTGGTCCTGCTTCTGCTGTGCTGTGCCGCCCCCGCCGGGGCCGGATGCCGCCTTGCCCTGGCGCTGGCGGTGGATGTCTCGCGGTCCATCGACGCGCAGGATTATGTGATCCAGACCGACGGCCTGGCCGGCGCGCTGGCGAACAAGGAGGTTCGCACCGCGATCTTCGGCCCCGAGGGGAAGGTGGCGCTGGCGATCTACTACTGGTCCGGCAAGGGCTATCAGGACCTCGTCCAGCCCTGGGTGATCCTCGACAGCCCCGAAGCGCTGGACGCCGCGATCTGGGCCGTCCGCCGCACCCCGCGCCCCGAGGCCCCGCTGGCCACCGCGCTGGGCGATGCGCTCAGCTACGGCCTCGACCTGATGGGTGACGCGCCGGACTGCGAGCGCCGGGTCATCGACGTGGCGGGTGACGGGCAGAACAACGAGGGCATCTCGGTCGCCCGCACCTACGAGCGCGAGGATTTCACCGGGATCACCGTGAACGGGCTGGCGGTGGGCGAGCACGAGGCCGACATCGTCGACTATTACGCGGACGAGGTGATCCGCGGCCCCGGTGCCTTTGTCGAGCTTGCGCCCCGGCAGGCCGACTACCCCGCCGCGATCCAGCGCAAGCTGCTGCGCGAACTTCGGGGCCCGATGATCGGCGCGCTGCGGCGGCCTGATCCGGCCCGGCTCTGACCCAAACCCGCCACGATTAAGGGAATCCTGACCGGAATTTCGCCGGTTTTCCGTTGACTACTGACGGCAAGCGGGAAAACTTCCCGTGATTGATAGACACATTCGGAGGTTTCCATGCGCCGCCATTTTGCCGCGCTTCTCATGGGCCTGATGCTGCTGCCGGGGGCTGCGCTCGCGGAACGGATCGTCGCCCATGTCTCGATCACGTCGCAGGAGATGAAGGTCTACCACGAGGGTCGGCTGCTTTACACCTGGCCGGTCTCGACCGCCAAGCGCGGCAGCGTCACGCCCCCCGGCACCTATGAGCCCGAGTTCCTGTCGCGCAACCACCGTTCGCGCCGCTACAACAACGCGCCGATGCCCTTTGCCATCTTCTACAGCGGCAACTATGCCATCCACGGTACCGACCAGATCAAGCGGCTCGGCAAACCCGCCAGCCACGGCTGCGTCCGGCTTGACCCGAAGAACGCCAAGATCCTGTTCGAGATGGTCAAGGCCGAGGGGATGGAAAACATGCGCGTGGTGATCGTTCAGTAGGCCGCGTTCAGCGTCCGGACGATCCGCGACAGCATCGCTCTGGCCCGGTCCCAGTCGGCATCGCTGGCCAGGGGCAGTCCGCTGAACCGGCCCGAGGTTGCCCCCGCCAGCACCAGGTGCTGGATCGCGGCGATCAGGATCGCGTTCAGCGCAGCTGCGTCGAGGCCGGGCGCAGGCTGACGCTCGCCGCGCAGCCGCGCCACCAGTTCCCCCATCGCCCGCGCCCGCTGGTCCGACAGGCGCCGCACCTGGGCTGAGGGGTCGGACAATTCCCAGGCCACCAGCTTCTGCATCAGCGAATCGGCCCTAAGCGCGTCGAGGTAGGCGAGCATCACCGCCTCTACCATGTCGCCGTAGCCCGGGCCGATCTGCCCTGCCAGAACCGGTGCCAGATGAGCGGAGACCCATCCGGCCAAGGCCTCTCCCAGGGCATCCACCAGTCCGTCGAGCCCGCCGAAATAGCGGTAGATCAGCTGTTTGTCAAACCCCGACCGCCGCGCCAGGGCATTGATCCCAAACCCAGAAAATCCCTCGTCGGCCAAAAGCGCCTGCGCCGCCGCCAGGATCGCTGCCCGCGTTTCGTCCCGGTTGCGGGGGCGCGGGGCAGGGGGCAGATCAGTCGCTTCGCGCATTGGCATGACCACTCCATTGCGTATGTCACCGACCGGTGATATACGCTTGTCACCACACAGTGACACACCCCAACCCCGAGGACAACATGCAACGGACCCTGCTGGGTGCGGCCGCCCTTCTACTGGCCATCGCCTTCAACCTGCCCTTCGCGCTTCTGGCCGCCAGCTTCGACTACCCCGACATCCTGCGCCGCCCGGCGGGCGAGGTGCTGGACGCCTTCGCCGCCGGAGGCACCCAGCTGATCCTCATCTGGTACGCCTTCGCCCTCTCGGCCGTCGGCTTGATCTTCTTCGCCCCTGCGCTGGCCCTGACCACCGCCGACTGGACCCGCCGCCCCGGCCTGGCCGTCGCCGCGGCGCTGATGGGCGCCCTTGCCGGGATCGCCCAGGCCATCGGCCTTTTCCGCTGGGTTTTCGCCGTCCCCGCGCTTGCCGCGCTGCACGCCGACCCAGCGACCGACGCCGCCACCCGGGCCGGCCTGGAAACCGCCTTCACCCTGCTGAACGGCTGGGGCGGGGTCGCCGTCGGCGAACATCTCGGCCAGATCCTCACCCTCGCCTGGGTCACGCTGGCCGCGCTTCAGGCCCTGTCCGGCAACCAGCGCCTTGCCAAGGTCGGCGCCGCCGTCGCCGTCCTTGCCGTGGCGGGCATCGGCCTTGGCCTTGGCGAAGGTCTGTCGATCGCCCTTGGCCACGAGGCGCCGCTTCTGGCGATGGCCACCGTCGCGGGCTACCTTGCCTTCTCGCTCTGGCTCCTCGTCACCGGAGCGGGGCTGATCGCGCACTCTTTCTTTCCGGCGCGCCAGACCCTATAGACCGCGCCTGAACCAGCGGGAACGATGCGATGCAAGGCTCTGCCAACCTGAACCTGATGATCAAGGCCGCCCGCAAGGCGGGCCGGAGCCTGGTGAAGGACTTCCGCGAGGTCGAGAACCTGCAGGTCTCCACCAAGGGGCCGGGGGATTTCGTCTCCAAGGCCGACCGCGAGGCGGAACGCCTGATCAAGGAAGAGCTGCTGGGCGCCCGCCCGACCTATGGCTGGATCGGCGAGGAAACCGGCACCCAGGCTGGCGCCGACCCGACCCGGCGCTGGATCGTCGATCCGCTGGACGGGACGACGAACTTCCTGCACGGGATGCCGCACTGGGCGGTGTCGATCGCGCTGGAGCACAAGGGCGAGATCGTCTCGGCGGTGGTCTACGACCCGGCCAAGGACGAGATGTTCTGGGCCGAAAAGGGCTCAGGCTGCTGGCTGAACGACAACCGCCGCCTGCGCGTCTCGGGCCGCCGGGCCATGCATGAGGCGGTGTTCGCGACCGGCGTGCCCTTTGGCGCGAAATCGACCCTGCCCGCCATGCTGAAGGACCTTGGCCGCCTGATGCCCGCCTGCGCCGGGGTGCGCCGCTGGGGGGCCGCCTCGCTCGACCTCGCCTATGTGGCGGCGGGGCGCTTCGACGGCTATTGGGAGCGGGAACTCAGCGCCTGGGACATCGCTGCCGGCATCCTGCTGGTGAAGGAAGTCGGTGGCCTGGTCGAAGGCCTGCGCGAAGGGACCGACCCGCTGGATGGCGCGCTGATCGCGGCGAACGACGCGCTTTTCAAGACGATGGCCGACACGATCCGCGCCTGACGCCCGCTACCTGAGCACTATAACCTGAAGAGAAACCCGGACTTGACCGGATCTCTCGTTGTCATCCTGCAGATCAAGCAGCCAGTTCTTCTTCTGCTTTCCTCCGGCGCGAAGGTAGGCCTAGACGCCACCTGATCATGTCCGCGATGATCGGATGGATGTCGTTGTGCTTAGCGCCAAACCGCATCAGGCCAGTTTGGTGAGAACCAATATCGCGGTTCCCGGTCGTGTCGTCTGGCAGATACGCTGCGAGGGTTTGTAGTCCATGAGCCGCACGTTCCCCATCGGACATGTCGTAGTAGCGCCACATTGGGTTGTCATGGCTGAAGTCGATGTCTGTCAGTCGGGACAGCAGTTCTTCGACGATGTCATCCCCGCTCTCTGGGCGACGGTTGCTGAAGGCGAAATCATACACCAGTTTTGCCGCAGCCTTGAGCACCACAGGTTGTGCAGCAATAGTCTGCAACTTGGCTCCCTGGTCGCCAAACCCAGGGATTGCATCCACTGCTACCCAGAACCGACGAGCGAGGTCGTGTTTGCCCTGAACCATCGCAGGCGTTGCGCCATTGATGTTGGTCTTGTTCAGGAAGAGCAGCGCGTTGACTGCGACGAGGTCCTTCCTGCTGATACCTCCGTCGTCATCTTCCCAGGACTTCGACTCCTGCTCCACAACCTTCATTCCCTGATGATCGATCAGTTCCTCCTTGATGAACAGGTTGATCGGGTTGGAACTGTCGAATTGCAGCGCAAGATTGGTGTCAACCTTCTTCCCCAGGCGATTGAGGTCGTGGAAAAGTTGGCGTTCCTCTTCGGGCGAGAGGCCGAGATGCACCTCTAGAAGCAAGGTGCAATAGCTCCGCGCAACCTCAAAGCACTCCTCCCAGGCCGCCAACTCTTCGGTGGAAACAACCTCTCCATCCTTTGTGCCGAGAAGGTTGTCTGCCTTTCGCGGGTAGGTCTTCTTGTTGCGCATTGTCTCCAGGAACTCGAAGACGATCTGCATCGCTTTTCTCCGATGTTGCCCGTCGACCACCCACAGGACGTGACGTTGCGATAGAAAGACCTTGAAGCTGGCAGTCTCCTGGGTTCGGGCATCAATCATGCGATCGCCGCGAATATCCTGACCACGAGGATTACACTCACGGATGTTCACCACGACAGGCTGCACGGACATGTACGGCTGTTTGCCCAGGACCGCCATGATGGCGTTTAGCGCAGACATGGGATCCTTCTTGAGAATCTCGCGACGCTGAATAGCTGCCGAGGCAAGCCCCTTCAGGATGTAGTGTGCCAGTTTGAGTGCATGTGCAGGGTCAAGCTTCCGCTGAGCAACGGTGTCTCCATCCCTCCCCGGGTCGTTTGCCACTTCAGACATGCCGAAGAACTCGTGCATCGGCATCTGCATCAGGAAGGTCCGGTTTCCCAGGTTATGTCCGATGAAGACCTTCATCGGTTTTTCCGACGTGTCTCCAACGTCAAGCATATCGTCCAGGGTTCCCAGCGGGGAGGGAAGTCCGTTCGTCGAAGGTATCATGGCAAATTTCCTTGCTAAGTGGATACGATCCAGGTTACTCCAATCCTGCATCCAGGATCAATAAGAAAATCATCCTGGATGATATTTATAAGATTCCTTGATTTTCGATATTACTCCTTATGCACAACCCCTCCCCGTGCTGACCTCGGTCGCGGCTAGTCCGTGGCCATTTACTTGGGGCATTCCCAGCCTGTAGCATTCTACCCCCGCTGCAGCTTCACCGGCTCGCTTCGCGCCAGCCGCAGGAAATGCGCGATGTAGGGCTTGGCCGCATCCTCCTCCCGCGTCGCCGCATACATCCGCTTCGTCACCACCTCCGGCCCCAGCGGCCGGGTGACGTAGTCGGCATTGGTCTTCACCTCGCGCATCACCCAGTCCGGCAGCACCGCCACCCCCCGGTTTGATCCCACCAGCATCAGGATCACCGCCGTCAGCTCCGCCGTCCGTTGCGCCCGCGGCTCCACCTTGGCCGGGGTCAGCACCTCGGTGAAGATGTCCAGCTTGTCGCGGCTGACCGGATAGGTGATCAGCACCTGGTCGCGGAAGTCCTCTGCCGCGATGAAGTCCTTCGCCGCCAGCGGGTTCTGCGACGATCCGACGAAGGTCGGGTGATAGTCGAACAAGGGGTTGAACAGGATCCCCGGCGGCGGCTCCCGGTCGGACGAAATCACCAGATCCACATCCTCCCGGTTCAGCGCGGGCAGGGCCTCGAAGGCCAGACCCGCCCGGATATCCACGTCGATCTCGGGCCAGGCGTGGCGGAACATCTCCAAGACCGGGAACAGCCAGTCGAAACAGGCGTGGCATTCGATGGCGATGTGCAGCCGCCCCGTCCTTCCCGCCCGCAAGGCACGGAACTCCTCCTCCATCGCGTCGATCTCGGGCAGGATGCGCTCCGCCGCCCGCAGCATCCGCACCCCTGCCGCCGACAGCCGCATCGGTTTCGACCGCCGCACGAACAGCTCCATCCCGGCCTGGTCCTCCAGACCCTTCACCTGATGGGAAAGCGCCGATTGCGTCATGTTCAGCATGTCCGCCGCCCGCGCGAGGCCCCCGGCCTGCTGGATCGCCCGGATCGTCCGCAAGTGGCGCAGCTCGATGTACATGAATGAACCTCATGAAGATCGTGAGAACTATGAATTGGTCTCACATGATGCGATCTGCCACAAGAGGGCCATCGAAGGAGACCGACATGACCAACGCCCCCCGCATCAGCTTTGAATTCTTCCCGCCGCAGTCGCTGGACGCCTCGTTCCGCCTGTGGGAAACGGCGCAGGCGCTGGCCCCGATGCAGCCGGAATTCGTCTCGGTGACCTATGGCGCGGGCGGCACGACCCGGACCCTCACCCATGATGCGGTCTCGACCATCCACCGCAACTACGGCCTGAAGGTCGCCGCGCACCTGACCTGCGTCGATGCCACCCGGACCGAGACGCTGGCCATCGCCGAAGCCTATGCCGCCGCCGGAGTGACCGAGATCGTGGCGCTGCGCGGCGATGCCCCCAAGGGCGCGCAGCGCTTCGTGCCGCACCCCCTCGGCTTCGCCAACTCGGTCGAACTGGTGGAAAAGCTGGCCCGCAGCGGCAAGTTCAAGATCCGCGTCGGTGCCTACCCGGAACCGCACCCCGACGCCGCCGACAGTGCCGCAGATGTCACCTGGCTGAAGCGCAAGGTCGACGCGGGCGCCTCTTCGGCGATCACCCAGTTCTTCTTCGACGCCGACACCTTCTTCCGCTTCCGCGACCGCTGCGTGAAGGCCGGGATCACCGCCCCGATCATCCCCGGCATCCTGCCGATCACCAGCTGGGACGGCGCGAAGCGCTTTGCCAACCGCTGCGGCACGAAGGTTCCCGCCAAGCTCGACGAGGCCTTCACCACCGCCGCCCGCGACGGTCGCGAGGAGTTGCTGGCGCTGACCCAATGCACCGCGCTCTGCGACCGGCTGATCCAGGGCGGGGTCCAGGACCTGCATTTCTACACCCTGAACCGCCCGCACCTGACCCGCGAAGTCGTCCGCGCCCTCGGCATCCTGCCCGAGATTGTGCTGGAGAAAGTGGCCTGATTTCAGCCCTTCGGGGCATCCGTCGTCTCCCTGGGCGGCCTTCCGACCTGTCCCCAGCAGGGCTCCCGGAAGGCCGCCAATTTTTTGTCCGTTGCCGCCCCGGTCATATCGGCTAATCTCGCGCGAACCCTGTCGCGGACCCCAACATGCCGAAGCTCGTCACCCTCCTGAACGGCCCGAACCTCAACCTCCTCGGCCTGCGCCAGCCCGAAATCTACGGGCGCGAGACGCTGGACGACGTGGCCTCCAGGGTCTCCGACCTCGCCGAAGAGCTGGGCCTGACGGTCCGCGCGCTACAATCGAACCACGAAGGGCAACTGGTCGACTGGATCCACGAGGCGCGCGGCACCTCTGCCGCCATCATCATCAACCCCGGCGCCTATTCGCATACCTCTGTCGCCATCCTCGACGCGCTGAACGCCTATGACGGCCCGGTGATCGAGGTCCACATCTCCAACATCCACAAGCGCGAGGCCTTCCGGCACCATTCCTACGTCAGCCAGCGCGCCGATGGCGTGATCGCGGGCTGCGGGACCGAGGGCTACCTCCTCGCGCTGCGCCGGATCGCCTCGATCCTGAAGGCATGACCGACCGCTTCCGCTGGCATCCCGAGGCCCGGCTGTTCGACGGCGCGGGGGCCGAGGTCCTGCGGCCAGACGCCCGTTCACATGAACCGCGGATCGTCGTTTCGCCCTCCCTCCCCCTTGTGGGGAGGGCCGGGGAGGGGGGCGTCGCAGACCCGTCCGGTGTGCCCCCCACCCCTACCCCTCGCCATACGGGGGAGGGGAGCCGACCGGAACCGGCGTCCGACGAAACGCCCATCGGCGCCATCCTCCCCGACAGCCCCCAGGGCCTCGCCGCCGCCCTCGGCCAGCCCGCCTTCCGCATCGGCGCGCCCGACCAGCCGCCGCCCGCCCCGCACGACAGGCCCATCCTCGAAACCCTGACCTCCGGCTCCACCAGCCAGCCCCGCCGCATCCGCCGCACGCAAGCCTCCTGGACCGCCAGCTTCGCCGTGAACGCCGGGCTCGGCATCGGCCCCGGCGCCCGCATCGCCGTCCTTGGCCGCCTGATCCACTCGCTCTCACTGTATGGCGCCGTCGAAGGTCTCCACCTCGGCGCCCATGTCCATCTCCTGTCGGACCTCCGCCCCGACCGCCAGCGCGCGGCCCTTGCCCGCCGCTGCATCACCCACCTCTACGCCACCCCGGCCCAACTGCGGCTGCTGGCCGGGCCGGGGGCGGCACTCCCCGACCTCCGCCTCATCCTGATCGGCGGCTCCAAGCTCGACCCCGCCCTCCGCGCCGCACTCGCCACCCTCGCCCCGAACGCCCAGATCCGCGAGTTCTACGGCGCCGCCGAAACCAGCTTCATCACCCTCGCCGACGAAACGACCCCGGAGACCTCCGTCGGACGCCGCTATCCCGGAGTCGACCTCCAACTTGATCCGACCGGCGAGGTCTGGGTCAAAAGCCCCTACCTCTTCCTCGACTATGCCTTTCACATTTGCCCAAATATCCCCGCCGGAGGCCCTTCACCCGAGCCGGTTGCGCGTCCTTCACGCGCAGAGGCGAGACAAAAGGCTTGCGCGCCAGCGCTCGATTCACTTCCCGCCACAACCCGCTGGCGCGACGGCTGGCTTTCCGTGGGCGAGATCGGCAGCCTTCAGGACGGCTACCTCACCCTGAAAGGCCGCGCGGGCCGGATGGTTACCGTGGCCGACCAGAACGTCTTCCCCGAAGAGATCGAGGCGCTGCTCCACAGCCTTCCCGGCGTCACCCGCGCCGCTGTCCTGCCCGTGCCCGACCCGAAGCGCGGTCATACCCTCGTCGCCCTCCTGCAAGGCGACCCAACGCAGGAAGCCGCCATTCTCACCGCCCTCCGCGCGGAACTCGGCCCGCTCAAAGCCCCGAAATCCCTGATCTGGCGCGACGACTGGCCGATGCTCCCCTCCGGCAAGACCGACCTCAGGGCGCTGGAGGCATCGCTGTGGCCCGCCTGATCGCAGCCCGCCGCACCGCTGTCGTCCCGCGCGGCGGCGCCTTCGCGCGCCTGTCGCTCGAAGTCCTCGCCGCCCCGGTCCTGCAAGCCTGCCTCACCGACGCGGGCATCGCCCCGGACGAGGTCGACGAGGTGATCCTCTCGAACGCCCTCGGGCTTGGCGGCAACCCCGCCCGCCGGGTGGCCCTTGCCGCAGGCCTGCCCGAAACCGTCGCGGGCCTGACCACCGACCGGCAATGCGCGGGCGGGCTCGACGCGATCCTACTGGCGAAGGCGCTGGTCGATTCCGGCGCTGCCGACATCGTCCTTGCCGGAGGCGTCGAAAGCTACTCCCGCCGCCCGCTGCGCCTGAGGACCGATCCCGACGGTGGCCCGCCCGTGCCCTATGAGCAGGCCCCCTTCACCCCCTGGCCCGACCGTGACCCCGACATGGCCGAGGCCGCCGAGGCCCTTGCCCGCCGCCTGACCATCTCGCGTGAGCGACAGGAGGCCTGGGCCACCGTCAGCCACGCCAAGGCCCTCGCCGCCGACCTGACGCCCGAGATCGTCCCCTTGAACGGCGTCGGGCGCGACGCCTTCCCGCGCGTCCTGTCCCCCCGGCTTCTGGCGAAAGCCCCGGTCCTCACCGGCAGCATCACCGCGGCCACCGCCGCCGTCGCCGCCGATGCCGCCGCCGCCTGCCTCGTCGTCTCGGACCGCATCGCGCAGGGCAGGGGCCTTGCCCTTCTTGGCGCGGCCACGCTGGGCGGCGCCCCCGAGGAACCCGGCCTCGCCCCCCTCGCCGCCATCCGGCGCATCTGGCGGGGCGAAGCGCTGGCGCAGGCGGAGATCATGGAGGCCTATGCCGTCCAGGCCCTCGCGGTGATCGACGGGGCGGGCCTCGATCCGCAGATCGTCAACCCGTCAGGTGGAGGCCTGGCGCGCGGCCATCCCATCGGAGCCTCGGGCGCAATCCTCGCGGTGCGGCTTTTCCACGGGCTGCGGCAGGGCAGGGGCCTCGCCGCCATCGCGGCGGCGGGGGGGATCGGGACGGCGCTTCTGGTCGAGGCGCCGTCCGGGTAGCCCTCAGGCCCGCGACAAGAGAGAGGCGGGCCGCATCCGCGACAGGCTTTGCGTCACCAGCCCGGCGATGACCGCCTTGATCGCATCGCCCGGCAGGAAGGCGAAGGCCAGGAAGGCCGCTTCCGACAGGCTCTTGCCCAGCACCAGCGCCATGCCGGCGATGCCGAAGACATACATCACCCCGATCCCGCCGATCACCGAGGCCGCCGTGGCCGCGACGGCGGGCGACAGCGTCGTCCGCTCCATCACCCAGCCCGCGACGAAGGCTGCGACCGGGAAGCCGACCAGGAACCCCACCGAGGGCCCGGCAAAGACCCCGATCCCGCCGCGCCCGCCCGACAGAAGCGGCAGACCGGCCGCCACCAGCGCCAGGAACAGCAGCACCGCCAGTGCGCCCCGCTTCGCCCCCAGCACTGTGCCGCACAGCATGATCCCCAGCGATTGCGCGGTGATCGGCACGCCTCCGGCAAGGTCGATCTTCGGGATCAGCCCGAGAACGGCGATCAGCGCGGCGAAAAGGGCGATATGCGTCAGGTTGCGTTCCATTGGGTCCCCCGTTGTTTCCGCCCCCTTACCCCGCGCCACCCCGCGCCCGCAAGGCCTCGGCCACCCGGTCCGCATCGTCCAATGCCGCCAGCGTCGCCGGAACCATCACCCGCCAGCGCGCCGGACGGGGGGAGCGGGCCGCCCATGACTGCCGGATCAGCGCCATCCGCTCCAGCATCACCGGGATGAAGCGGATCACCAGCGCGAAGGCCAATGCCAGTCGTCGCGGCGGCAGGACCCGCGCCAGTGGCCGGGCCAGCCACTCGAAGACCGCAAGCATGTCGGACAGCCGCGTGGTCATGGTGACGAAATTCGCCAGCCCCACCGCCGTCACCATCCGCAGGACCACCACCGCGCCGCCGGACAGGTCGCGGCTCCACCAATGCCAAAGCCCGACGATCAGGACGAAGGGCCAGAGCGGCCAGAGAAGACGCAAGCCCGCCCGCGCGAACCGCCCGCCTCCGCTCAGGTAAAGCGCAAGGGTCGCGAGGAATGCCCCGGCCAGCACCCATGCCGAACCCACCACGAACAGCCCCGTCGTCGCCACCGCCAGCGCCGCCAGCTTCACCCCCGCAGGCCAGCGGTGCGCCCAGGTCTCAACCGGCGAGGTCAGCGTCAGCATCGCGCGCTCCGATCCGGCCCATCTCGGCGGTGAAGGCGGCGATCACCTGACCCGGAGGACCATCCGCCACGATCCGCCCGGCTTCCAGCCACAGCACCCGGTCGGCCCCCACCAGCACCGCCGGATCATGGGTGATCGTCACCAGCCGCTGCGGCAGGGCCGCGAACCGCCGCGCCAGCCGCGCCTGCGTCGGCAGGTCCAGCCCCGCCAAAGGCTCGTCCAAGAGGATCGTGCGCGGTTCCATCAGCAGTACCGCCAAGAGGCACAGGTAATGCCGCTGCCCCTGGCTCAGCGTGGACACCGGCGCCTTCGCCCAATGCGCCCGCCCCTCTGCCGCCAGCAGCCCCGCCACCCGCGACGCGGCCTCGGACTTCGCAACCCCCTGCTGCAGCAACCCGAAGCCCAGCTCCTCCTCGACCGTGGGGAACAGGATCTGGTGGTCGGGGTTCTGGAACAGGATGCCCAGCGAAGCAAGCACCGCCTTGCGGTCGGCAAACGGGTCCGCCCCCTCCACCCGCACTCTGCCCTGATCCGGCGCGATCAGCCCGGCGATCAGCCGCAGCAGCGTCGTCTTGCCCGACCCGTTGCGCCCCAGCACGCCGATCCGGGCCTCGGTCAGCCGCAGGGTCAGCCCCTCAAGCACGCGCTTTCCGCCCAGCGTCACGCTGGCGGACTGAAGCTCGATGCCGTGGGATAACTCGGACATGGGCGGCCCTGGTGCGGATTGGCCGTCCTTCTAGCCGCTTCGCCCCGCGCCCGAAAGGGGGCCGCCGCAAGGATGCCTCCACCAGGGCGAAGGCCCCGGCCCGCGCGGGCAGGCCGGGACAGAGTGCAGGTCAGTTGCAGTTGGCGATGTACTTGTTGCCGTACTGGTCGCGGTAGTAGCACTTGCCCGACTGCGGGGCCGGCCCGATCAGCTGCGAGGCGATCACGCCGACCGCCGCGCCCGCGATGGCGCCCTTGGTGCGGTCCTTGTCCGACGAGATCGCCGCGCCAACCGCCGCGCCGCCAAGCCCGCCGATGGCCGCGTTCTGCTCGGCCGGGGTGCAGGCTGCAAGCGACAGCGTCAGGATCGGAAGGGTCAGAAGAAGACGTTTCATGTAACTGCTCCAGGTTGTGAGTCTCTCGACGGACAGTAGCGGCCAAACCCCCGCTTGGGGCCGGAAAAAGGCGCAATGGGCGGAATTCGACCGATCCGTTGCAGTGCCTACAACCCCGGACCGGCCATCAGGTTCCCAAGCCTTACCCCTGCCGCGCTGCCGCGATCGAGGCTTCCAGGATGTCCATCGCCTCGGCGAAATGCGCGTCCGGGATGGTGATCGGCGCCAGGAAACGCACCACATTGCCATAGACCCCGCAGGTCAGCAGCAGCAGCCCCCGCTTCAGCGCCTCCAGCCGCACCCGGTTGGTGAAGCCCGCATCGGGCTCCTTGGTGCCCGGATTGGCGAATTCCACCGCGACCATGAAGCCCGGCCCCCGGATATCCACGATCTCCGGCGCGGTCGCCCGGATCGCCTCCAGCCGCTGCTTCAGACGCGAGCCCAACTCGTTGGCCCGGGCGCAGAGGTCTTCCTCCTCGATCACGTCCAGCACCGCATTGGCCGCCGCGATCCCCAAGGGGTTCCCGGCATAGGTGCCGCCAAGGCCCCCCGGATTGGCCGCATCCATCAGTTCCGCCTTGCCGGTGACGGCGGCCAGCGGCAGGCCGCCCGCCAGCCCCTTGGCCATCGTCGTCAGGTCGGCGGCAACCCCGTGCATCTCCATCGCGAAGAGGTTCCCGGTCCGCGCGAAGCCCGTCTGCACCTCGTCGGCGATCATCACGATGCCATGCTGGTCGCACAAGCTGCGGATCGCCTTGACCAGATCGGTCGGCGCCGGGTTGAAGCCGCCCTCGCCCTGAACGGGTTCGAAGATGATCGCGGCGACGCGGGCCGGGTCGAGGTCGGCCTTGAACAGCTTCTCGATCCCCGCCAGCGCATCCTTGGTCGAAATCCCCTGCGGCCCCATCGGGAAGGGCACATGGAAGACCCCCGGCATCATCGACCCGAAGCCCTTCTTGTAGGGCTCGACCTTGCCGGTCAGCGCCATGCCCATGAAGGTCCGGCCGTGGAAGCCGCCACCGAAGGCGATCACCGCGTCGCGGCCCGTGGCGATGCGGGCGATCTTGATCGCGTTCTCGCAGGCCTCGGCGCCGGTGGTGACGAAGATCGTCTTCTTCTTGAACTTGCCCGGCACCTTGTCGTTCAGCCGTTCGGCGAGGCGGATGTAATTCTCGTAGGGCATCACCTGGTGGCAGGTATGGGTGAACTTCGTCATCTGGTTCGCCACCGCCGCCATCACCTTCGGATGGCAATGCCCGGTGTTCACCACCGCGATCCCGGCGGCAAAGTCGATGTAGCGGTTGCCCTCGATGTCCCAGACTTCACTGTTCAGCGCCTTGTCGGCGTAGATCTGGGTCATCATCCCCACCCCGCGCGAGATGGCTTCGTCGCGGCGCTTGGCTACTTCTGCGTTCAGCATGGTCGTGCTCCCTGATGCGTCCCCCAGAATTCCATATCCGGCCTCGGGGCGGCGTTGCACCTATTTGATCAAATAACCGGGCCGGGTTCAATCCTCCATGCAGATTAAGCAGTCGTTAACCTTGGCCATGCAGGCTCCGAATCGCGAACGAGGCGAGGGCCATCATGCCGGACGGGCAGCTTTCCACCCCCCCACACCCCAACCCCCGGACGGAGGATGACCGTCTCGACCGGCTCCGCCTCGTCCGCTCCCGCCGGGTGGGGGCCGTCACCTACCACCGGCTCATGGCCGAACACGGCTCGGCGCGCGCCGCGCTGGCGGCCTTGCCCGGCATCGCGAAGGCGGCGGGAGTGGCGGAGTACGAGGTCTGTCCGCTGGGCGTCGTCCAGGCCGAGTTGAAACAGGGAAAGGCGCTTGGCGCACGGCTCCTGGTGCATGGCGAGCCCGACTATCCCGCCGCATTGCTGGACATTCCCGATGCGCCCCCCGTCCTCTGGGCCAGGGGCGACATTTCGCTCTTGCACCGCCCCGCCGTCGGCATGGTCGGCGCCCGCAACGCCTCCTCCCTCGGGGTGCGCATGGCCCGTCGCCTGGGCCTTGGCCTGTCCGAGGCAGGCTTCACCGTCGTCTCCGGCCTTGCCCGCGGCATCGACACCGCTGCGCATGAGGCGGCTCTGGAGGCGGAGGGGCGCACCATCGCCGTCATGGCGGGCGGGATCGACGTGATCTATCCAGCCGAAAACGCCACTCTCGCCGCCGCCATCGACGCAAACGGTTGCCGGATCAGCGAGCACCCTCCCGGACTTGAACCCCAGGCCCGCCACTTCCCGCTCAGGAACCGCATCGTCGCGGGCCTCTCCCGCGCCGTCATCGTGGTCGAGGCCGCCGCCAAATCCGGCAGCCTGATCACCGCCCGGGCCGCGCTCGACTATGGCCGCGACGTGATGGCCGTCCCCGGCCACCCGTTCGACGCCCGCGCCTCGGGCTGCAACATCCTGATCCGCGACGGCGCGCTTCTCGTCCGCAGCCCGCAGGACGTGCTGGAAGCCTTGGGCGCACCCACCGAGGCCACGCCCGAGCCCGAGATGCGACTGCCCCCCTTGCCCGGCCCCACCGCGCCCCAGCGCCCGTTGAAAGAGGTGGCGCTCCTGCACTCCATGATCCTCAACCGCCTCGGCCCCAGCCCCCTGGCCGAAGACCAGCTCATGCGCGACCTGAACGTCACCTCCGCCCAACTTGCGCCCGAACTGCTGACGCTGGAACTCGACGGCCGCATCTCGCGCCAGCCCGGAGGATTGCTGGCGCGGGTCTCGTAGGTCGGGGTTCACCCCGACTCTCCCCGATTCGCCGTGATTGGTTAACGCCCGCCGCGCCATACGCGCGTATGTATGAAACCCAGACGGAAACCAGACGCCGGGCATACGCCGGAAATCACTGAAACGCCGCCGGTTAGCCCTGCGTTCCCAATGGCTTGCACGACGCCCGCCGTCACACTTGCTTCCGTTGCGCCCCCCGTCGTTCACCTCTCCGAAATCATTGCCCCGACACCTGTCGCGCGGGGTCTCTACCTACCCCCCGGTTGACAACCGCCACCCATCCCCCACATGTTGCCGCGCCATTTGCAGGGCCGGGAGTTTCAGGAAACATGCCAGTCGTCGTCGTCGAATCTCCCGCCAAGGCCAAGACGATCAACAAGTATCTCGGCCCCGACTTCACCGTCCTCGCCTCCTACGGCCATGTCCGCGACTTGCCCGCCAAGGACGGCTCCGTCGACCCCGAGCATGGTTTCGACATGCTCTGGGAGGTCGCGCCCGAGTCGAAGAAACATGTCCGCGCCATCGCCGAGGCGCTGAAATCCGATGACACCCTGATCCTCGCCACCGACCCCGATCGCGAGGGCGAGGCTATCAGCTGGCACTTGAAGGAAGCCCTGCAAAGCAGCCTGAAGAAAGGCAAAAACGTCGCCCGCGTCACCTTCAACGCCATCACCAAGGACGCCGTGACCAAGGCGATGAAGGAACCCCGCGACATCGACACGCCGCTGGTCGAGGCCTACCTCGCCCGCCGCGCGCTGGACTATCTGGTGGGCTTCACCCTCTCGCCGGTCCTCTGGCGCAAGCTCCCCGGCGCGAAGTCGGCGGGCCGGGTGCAATCGGTCTGCCTGCGGCTCATCGTCGAGCGGGAAATGGAGATCGAGGCCTTCAAGGCCCAGGAATACTGGACCGTGAAAGCCGTCTTCCGCACGCCCCGCGGGCAGGAGTTCGAGGCCGGGATGGTCACGCTCGGGGCCAAGAAGCTGGCCAAGTTCGACATCCCCACCGCGACCGCCGCCGAGCTTGCCGTCCAGGCCGCAAAGTCCCGCGATTTCAAGGTGGTCGCAGTCGAATCGAAACCCGCGACCCGCAACCCCTGGCCGCCCTTCATGACCTCTACCCTCCAGCAGGAGGCCAGCCGCAAATACGGCATGGGCGCCAAGCAATGCATGAACGCCGCGCAACGCCTCTATGAGGCGGGGTATATTACCTACATGCGGACCGACGGCATCGACATGGCCCCCGAAGCGGTGATGGCCGCGCGCGACGAGATCAAGCAGCGCTTCGGGCCGACCTACGTTCCGGAATCTCCGAGGATGTACAAGAACAAGGCCAAGAATGCTCAGGAAGCGCATGAATGCATCCGGCCGACCGACATGGGCCTCGGGCCGGAGAAGATCCGGGTCGAGGACGACCAGCGCAAGCTCTACGACCTGATCTGGAAGCGCACCATCGCCTCCCAGATGGCCGCGGCCCGGCTGGAGCGGACGGCAGTCGACCTCGCCTCGCCCGACGGTCAGGTCGCCTTCCGCGCGAACGGCCAGGTGGTGCTCTTTGACGGCTATCTCAAGGTCTACGACCAGGGCCGCGACGACGAGGACGAGGACGAAGGCCGCCTGCCGCAGGTGATGCAGGGCGAGGCTGTCGAGAAGGGCGCGATCACGCCCGACCAGCACTTCACCCAGCCCCCGCCGCGCTATACCGAGGCCACGCTGGTCAAGCGGATGGAGGAATTGGGGATCGGGCGACCTTCCACCTATGCCTCGATCCTGACCACGATCGTCGACCGGGAATATGTCCGGAAGGACAAGAACCGGCTCTTCCCGGAAGACAAGGGGCGGCTGGTGACGGCCTTCCTGTCGAACTTCTTCCATCGCTATGTGGAATACGACTTTACCGCCGACCTTGAATCCGAGCTTGACGATGTCTCTGCCGGGGACCGCGACTACAAGGACGTGCTGTCCCGCTTCTGGCGCGATTTCAGCGCGGCGATCGCCGAGACGGCGGACCTGCGGATCGGCGAGGTGCTGGAAAAGCTGGACGACTTCCTCGCGCCCCACCTCTATCCCCCGCGGGCAGATGGCGGCGATCCCCGCATCTGCCCGACCTGCGGGACCGGGCGGCTGCACCTGAAGACGGCGCGGTCGGGGGGGGCGTTCATCGGCTGCGGCAACTACCCGGAGTGCCGGTATACGCGGCCCTTGGCGGGGGATGCCGAGTCGGTGGCCTCGGACGGTCGCATCCTCGGGCAGGATGAAAACGGGGTCGAGATTTCCCTGCGGGCCGGCCGCTTCGGGCCCTATGTCCAGCGCGGCGAGGCGACCGAGGCGCAGCCGAAGCCCGACCGGGCGAGCCTGCCGAAGGGCTGGACGCCGGACGGGCTGACCTTGGAGCGGGCGCTGGCGCTGCTGTCGCTGCCGCGCGAGGTGGGCAAGCACCCGGAGGACGGGGTGCTGGTCGAGGCGGGGATCGGGCGGTTCGGGCCCTATGTGAAGCATGGCCCGGTCTATGCCAACATCCCGGAGGTGGAGGAGGTCTTCACCATCGGGATGAACCGGGCGGTCGAAGTGCTGGCCCAGAAAGCCTCGCGCGGGCGGGGCAGGGCGGCGCCTGCGGGGCCGCTGAAGGTGCTGGGGGCGCACCCGGATGGGGGTGAGGTCCAGGTGATGCCGGGGCGCTACGGGCCCTATGTGAAGTGGGAAAAGGTGAACGCGACCCTGCCGAAGGGGGTGGAGCCGGAGGCGGTCACGCTGGAAGAGGCTCTGGTCCTGATCGCGGAAAAGGCCGGGAAGTCGGGGACGAAGAAGAAGGCCGCGCCGAAGAAGGCGGCCCCGGCGAAGAAGGTGGCCCCGAAGAAAACGGCGGCGAAGAAGGCTCCGGCGAAGAAGAAGGCGGCCTCGGCGAAGTAAGTGTCCACGGTGGACAAACGTCTATAGTCATTTGAAATCAATGACTTGGTCGCGGACGTTAGGGATTTCCTATGATCTTTATCGCAGGCCCCCACCCCCAGCCCCTTCCCACGGCGGGGGAGGGGAGGCGACGGCCTGAAGCCGTTGCGCCACAGTGGGGCCGGGCCAAATCTTTTCGAAAAGATTTGCCAAAAGTTTTCGAAAACTTTTGGTCCCGGCTTTCCGTCAGCCCCGCGGGTTGATCAGCTTGGCCATCAGGCTTGCCGTCCTGACCATCCCGAGGCTGCGGCCATTGTCGGTCACCACCAGCTCGGCCACGCCCTTCGACATCAGGTCCATGATGTCCTTGACCGGCGTCTCGGCGGGCAGCTCGTGCGCCCCCGCACCAACCGTTCCCTGCTCCATCACGTCGCGCGCGGTCAGCACGCCCAAGGGGTTCATGTGGGCCACGAAATCGGCAACATACTCGCTGACCGGATTGGCGATGATCTCGCGCGCGGTGCCACATTGCACGATCCGACCGCCCTCCATCAACGCGATGCGGTTGCCGATCTTGAACGCCTCGTCGAGGTCATGGCTGACGAAAACGATGGTGCGCTTGAGCTTGCGCTGCAAGTCCAGAAGCTCGTCCTGCAGCTTGGTTCGGATCAGCGGGTCGAGCGCCGAGAAGGGCTCGTCCATCAGGAGGATCGGCGCTTCGGTCGCGAAGGCGCGGGCCAGCCCCACGCGCTGCTGCATCCCCCCGGAAAGCTCGCCCACCTTGCGCTCGGCCCAGGCGCCCAGGTTCACCAGCTCCAGCTGGGCGTCGACCTTGGGCTTGCGCGCCTCGGGGCTCATCCCCGCCAGCTCCAACCCCAGGCCCACGTTTTCGCGCACCGTCCGCCAGGGCAGAAGCCCGAACTGCTGGAACACCATCGCCACCCGGGTTGCGCGCAGGCGGCGCAGCGTCTCGGGGTCGGCCTTGGTGACCGAGGCCATCTTGTCGCCGTCGAGGATCTGCACCTCGCCCCGCACGACCGGGTTCAGTGCGTTGACCCCGCGCAGGAGGGTGGACTTGCCGGACCCGGAAAGCCCCATCAGGACAAGGATTTCGCCCTCGGCCACGGTCAGGCTGCAATCATGCACGCCCAACACCTGACCGCAGGCCTGCTGCACCTCGGTGCGGGTCTTGCCCTGGTCCATCAGCGGCAGCGCCCGTTCAGGCTGGTCGCCGAAGACGATGGACACACGGTCGAAGATGACGGCGGGGCGGTTCATTTCGTGACCCTCAGCATACGGTCGAGCGCGATGGCGACGACGACGATGACGAAGCCGGATTCGAAGCCCTTGGCGGCATCGACATTGGCCAGCGCCCGCATCACCGGGTTGCCCAGCCCCTTGGCGCCCACCATCGAGGCGATGACGACCATCGAGAGCGAGAGCATGATGGTCTGGTTGAGGCCGGCCATGATTTGCGGCCAGGCCCAGGGCAGCTCCACCTTCCAGAGCCGCTGCCGGGGCGTCGCGCCAAAGGCGGTGGCGGCTTCCAGAAGCGCGGTCGGGGTCGAGGCGACGCCGAGATGGGTCAGCCGGATCGGCGCGGGCAGGACGAAGATCACCGTGGCGATCAGGCCGGGGACCAGGCCGGTGCCGAAGAAGACGATGGCCGGGATCAGGTAGACGAAGGTCGGCAGCGTCTGCATCAGGTCGAGGATCGGGCTCATCGCGGCGTAAAGCCGGGGCCGGTGCGCGGCGGCAATGCCGATCGGCACCCCAAGCCCAAGGCAGACCGCGCAGGAGGCGATGATCAGCGTCAGGCTTTCGGTGGTTTCCTTCCAGTAGCCCTGGTTGATCACGAAAAGCCAGCCAAGCGCGATGCCGAGGCAGACCTTCCAATTGCGCTGCAAGGCCCAGGTCAGGGCCACGAAGAGCGCGACGATCAACAGCGCGGGCGGAGCCTGCAGCAGCCAGAGGATCCCGCTGATCAGCGATTCGAGCACATAGGAAATCGCGTCGAAGATCACCGTCAGGTGGGTCTTCATCCAGTCGAACACGATCTTGGAATAAGCCCCGACCGGGATCTTCCAGGCTGTCAGCCAGTCCATTCTGTCGCCTCCCCGCGCGCCGGACCTGTTTCAGGCAGCGAAAGGCCCCGGACGCTTGGGTCCGGGGCCGGTTCGCTTACTTGAGCGCAGCGTCCACCGCAGCCACGGCATCGCCGCCATCCTTGGTGGTCACGCCGTCCAGCCAGGGCTTCCAGGTGTCGGGATGCGCGGCGAGCCAGGCCTTCGCGGCGGCGGTCGGATCGGTGCCGTCGTTCAGGATCGCGCCCATGATCTCGTTCTCCATCGGCAGCGAGAAGACGAGGTTCTGCAGAAGCTTGCCCTGGTTCGGGCATTCGCCGACATAGCCTGCGCGGGTGTTGGTGAGGACCGTCGCGCCGCCGAAGTTCGGGCCGAAGTAGTCGTCGCCGCCGGTCAGGTAGGTCATCTTGTAGTTGGCGTTCATCGGATGGGGTTCCCAGCCGAGGAAGACGATCGCCTTGCCCTCGTTGTCGGCGCGGGTGACTTCGGCCAGCATCCCCTGTTCCGAGGATTCGACCAGTTCCACCCCGGCAGCCTTCATGCCGAAGGCATCCTTGTCGATCATGTCGAGGATCAGCTTGTTGCCGTCGTTCCCGGCCTCGATCCCGAAGATCTTACTGTCGAGGTCGGCGGCATGGGGGGCGATGTCGGCGAAATCCTTGATGCCAAGCTCGGCGCCTTTGGCGTTGGTGGCCAGCGTGTACTTGGCCCCTTCGAGGTTGGTGCGCACGGTGTCGACGGTCTTGGCATCGCGGTAGGGGGCGATGTTCGATTCCATCGTCGGCATCCAGTTGCCAAGGAAGACATCGACATCGCCCGAGGCCATCGCCTCGTAGGTCACCGGGACGGCGAGCATCTGGGTCTCGGTCTCATACCCCAGCGCCTGCAGGATCAGCGTGGTCGCGGCGGTGGTTGCGGTGATGTCGGTCCAGCCGACGTCGGAGAAGACGATCTTGTCGCAGCCTTCGGCGAAGGCGGACCCGGCCAGCGCGAAGGTCACGGCGGTGGTCAGGAGGGTGGAACGGATGGTCATGGCAGCTCCCCGGTGTTTTTGTTGATTGACGAGTCAATAAACTTCGCTCTTACTCGGTTTGGCAAGAGTTTTCTGGGGCCGAACCGAAATGCCGAAGCTTGGAATGGAGCCTATCCGCAAGGCTGCGCTGGTGAAAGCCACGATCGTCGAGATCGGCAGGGCGGGGTCGCTGGATGTGACGGTGAGCCAGATTGCCAAGCGGGCGGGGATGTCCCCGGCGCTGGCGCATCATTATTTCGGGTCGAAGGAAGAGATGTTCCTGGCTGCAATGCGCCACATCATGACGCTTTACGGGGCGGAAGTGCGGGGCGCGCTGGCGGCGGCGGAGGGGCCGGAGGGGCGGATCCGGGCGATTCTGCGGGCCAGTTTCAGCCCCGGGAACTTCCGGCGCGAGGCGGTGGGGGCCTGGCTGAACTTCTGGGTTCTGGCGCAGACGGTGCCCGAGGCGAAGCGCTTGCTCGCCATCTATCAGGGGCGGCTCAGGTCGAACCTGGTGTCGGCGCTGCGGCCCATTGCCGGGGCGCGGGCGGAGGGAATCGCCGAATCGCTGGGGGCGCTGATCGACGGGCTCTACCTGCGCGAGGTGCTGAAATCGGGGCCCCCGGACGGGGCGGCGGCGGTGGCTCTGGCCTTGCGCCATCTGGAAGCCGAACTGGCGCGGGGGGTCTGAGGGATGCATGCGGATTATGTGATCGTCGGCGCAGGCTCGGCGGGCTGCGCGATGGCCTACCGGCTGGCCGAGGCGGGCAGGCGGGTGACGGTGATCGAGCATGGCGGGTCGGACGCCGGGCCGTTCATCCAGATGCCGGGGGCCTTGAGCTACCCGATGAACATGGGGATCTACGACTGGGGCTTTGCCACGGAACCGGAGCCGCATCTTGGAGGCCGTGTGCTGGCGACGCCCAGGGGGAAGGTGATCGGCGGGTCGTCCTCGATCAACGGGATGGTCTATGTCCGGGGCCACGCGCGCGACTATGACACCTGGGCCGAGATGGGCGCGGATGGCTGGTCCTATGCCGATGTGCTGCCCTATTTCAAGCGGATGGAAGCCTCGCACGGCGGGTCGGGGCCGGAGTTCCGCGGCTCGGACGGGCCGCTGCACATCACCCGGGGGCCGCGCGACAACCCGCTGTTCGACGCCTTCATCGAAGCGGGCGAGCAGGCCGGTTATCCCGTGACGGCCGACTACAACGGTCGCCAGCAAGAGGGCTTTGGCCCGATGGAGGCGACGATCTGGAAAAGCCGGCGCTGGTCGGCGGCGAATGCCTATCTGAAGCCCGCGCTGGCAGGGGGCAACGTGCAGGTCGTGCGCGGCCTGGCCCGGCGGGTGGTGATGGAGGGCAAGCGCGCGGTGGGGGTCGAGGTCGACACCCGCGCGGGGCGGCAGGTGATCAAGGCCGGGCGCGAGGTGATCCTGGCGGCCTCGTCGATCAATTCGCCCAAGCTGCTGATGCTGTCGGGGATCGGGCCTGCGGCGCATCTGAAGGAGCACGGGATCGAGGTGGTCGCGGACCGCCCGGGGGTGGGGGCGAACCTGCAGGACCACCTGGAAATCTACATGCAGTTCGCGGCCAGCCAGCCGGTGACGCTGTTCAAGTACTGGAACCTCTGGGGCAAGGCCTGGGTCGGCGCGCAGTGGCTTTTGACCGGCAAGGGGCCAGGTGCCTCGAACCAGTTCGAGGCCTGCGCCTTCATCCGGTCGAAAGCGGGCGTGGAATACCCGGATATCCAGTATCATTTCCTGCCGATCGCCGTGCGCTACGACGGCAAGGCGGTGGCCGAGGGGCACGGCTTCCAGGCCCATGTCGGGCCGATGCGGTCGAAATCACGCGGGTCCGTCACCCTGCGGTCGGGCAACCCGACCGACGCGCCGGTGATCCGCTTCAACTACATGTCGGATCCGTCTGACTGGGAGGATTTCCGGTCCTGCATCCGCCTGACGCGGGAAATTTTCGGGCAGGAGGCGTTCAAACCCTACCTCAAATCCGAGCTTCAACCGGGCCTGCGCTACCAAAGCGACATCGAGCTGGACGACTTCCTGCGCGAGCATGTGGAAAGCGCCTATCACCCCTGCGGCACGGCCCGGATGGGGCGGGCGTCGGACCCGATGGCCGTGGTCGATCCCGAATGCCGGGTGATCGGGGTCGAAGGCCTGCGGGTCGCCGACAGCTCGATCTTCCCGCAGGTGACGAACGGCAACCTGAACGGGCCGTCGATCATGACCGGCGAGAAGGCGGCGGATCATATCCTGGGCCGGACGCCCCTGCCTGCGTCGAACCTGGAGCCCTGGATCAACCCGAACTGGCGCACGGCGCAGCGGTAGGCCCCCCGGAAGCGGTTTTCGATCAAGCGCTTGATCAGGGTCAAGGCCCCGGCCGGGCGAAGCTTCTAGACTGCACAGGACAGTCAAGAAGGAGACAGGCATGTCGAACACCCCGCACACCCTGCACGAAGAATTCCCGGCCGATGGGCAGAAGATCAGCGCGCTGAAAACTTCGGATGCGCATTTCGCCAGGCTTCTGGTCGAGTATGACGTGGTGAACGACAAGGTGCATCGGTCGGAAACCCGGCTGGACCTCTTGACCGAGGAAGAGGAAGAGCACCTGCGCAAGGCGCGGTCGCGGCTGAAGGACCAGATCGCCTCGGCGCTGCGGAAGTAGCGGCGGCTCGTCGTGCGCCTTCGGCGTCTCCTCGCGGGCACCCCCGAGGAGGACCGAAGGGAACGACGAGGGTCAGCCGATCTCGTAGGGCAGGACGTCGCGGGCGTTGGGGTTGATCCTGAGACGCCCTTCCAGCGGCGGGACCGAGCGCTGGTGGCAATTCACCCGCTCGCAGATCCGGCAGGAAATGCCGATGGGCTCGAACCTTCCTTTCAGGTCGAGCCCGTCGGAATAGACCAGTTGCGGCGCGTGCTGCACTTCGCAACCGAGGCCGATGGCATAGCGGCGGACGGGGGCGAGGAAGGCCCCGGCGGGTTTCGACACGTCGCGGGCGAGGCAAAGGTAGCGCACGCCGTCCGGTGTCTCGCAAAGCTGGCGCAAGAATTGCCCTGGCGTTTCAAAGGCCTGGTGGACGTTCCACAAGGGGCAGGCGCCACCGAAACGGGCGAATTGCAGCCGGGTGGAGGAATGGCGCTTGGTGATCGTGCCCGCCTGGTCGACGCGGACAAAGAAGAAGGGGATGCCCTTCGCGCCGGGCCTTTGCAGGGTGGAAAGCCGGTGGCCGACCTGTTCGATGCTGGCGCCGAAGATGTCGGCGAGGCGTTCGAGGTCGTGGCGCACCTCCTGCGCGGCGGTCAGGAAGGCGCGGTAGGGCAGAAGCGCGGCCCCGGCGAAATAGTTCGCCAAGCCGATCTTGGCGATATCGCGCGCCTCGGGCGTGGAAAACCGCGCCAGGTCGAGGGTTGCTTCCAGAAGCTCATTCTGCGTGAGAAGCGCGACCTGATGCAGAAGCTGGAAGCGCTGTGATGGGCCTTGCGCGCGGGCGGAGATGTCCAGCCGCCGGGCGACGGGGTCGTAGTGCCGGAGTGGCGCGGTGTTCGAATAATGCAGGCTGATGCCCGCGCGCTTCAGCAGGTCTTGCGCCAGAGTTTCGATTGGTTTTCCGATGGTTGACGACGTCGCAAAATGCTCCGCCGCGCGGTCGATGGCATCGAGGTAGTTGTCGCAATAGTGGAAGAAGTCCCGCACCTCCTCCCAGGCTGAAGGGCGGAGGGAGGCATCCTCGCGCCCCAGCGCCTCGTCCAGCGAGGCGAGGCGTTCGTGGGTCTGGCGGTAAGCGCGGTGCAGGTCGAGGAAGGCGCGGGCAAGCGCCGGGGCGTTCGAGGCGGCAAGGCGCAGGTCGGCGAGCGGCGGCGTGGCGGTGGTGAAGACCGGGTCGGCCAGCGCCTCGCGCATGTCGGTGACAAGGCGCTCGCTTTCGCCGACGGTCAATTCGGTGACGTCGAGGCCGAATTCCTGCGCCAGCGCCAGCACCACGGCGGCGGAGACGGGCCGGTGGTTGTTCTCCATCTGGTTCAGGTAGGGCAACGAGACCGAAAGCTTGTCGGCGAAGGCCTTCTGGGTCAGCGCCAGCCGTCCGCGAATCTCCCGCAGCTTGACCCCGGCGTAGAGTTTCTGGGTGGCCATGTCCGTCCCCCTGTTTGCAAAGCCATGCACCGCTTTGCAAAGCCCCGTCAACCGGGGAGTCAGGCGGCGCCGATCTGTCGCGCCCGGCGGATGACGAAGAGGATGGCCACGACCGAGGCCAGAGAGGAGGCGAGCATCAGCAGGATCAGCGGCATTTCCGAGGAACCGGGGCCGAGGAGCACGCCCGCGAAGGCCGCCAGCGCCGCGCCGCCGCCGATCAGGATCGCCCCGCCGAGGCCCGAGGCAGTGCCCGCAAGGTCGGGCCGGACGGAGAGCAGCCCGGCATTGGCATTCGGCAGGCAAATGCCGTTGCCGAGGCCCATGAAGATGGTCAGGCCGAAGAAGGTGGTGGGACCGGAGAGGCCAAGGGCGGTGAGAAGTGCCAGGGCCGCAAGGCCCGCCGTGGTGACGAGACAACCGATCAGGATCATCCGGTTCATGCCGAGACGGACGGAATAGCGCCCGGCGAAGAAGTTGCCGGCGGCATAGCCGATCGCGGTCAGCGCGAAAAGGACGCCGACATGGGTGGACGAGAGGCCGAAGATCTTGTCGCCGACAAAAGGAGCCCCGCCGAGATAGGCGTAGAAGCAGCCCGAGGCGAAGGCGGCGGAAAGCGTATAGCCCCAGAACCGGCGCGAGGCGAAGAGCGCGGGGTAGGTGCGGGCCTGCTCGGCCAGGGAGACGCGGCGCAGGGCGGCGGTCTCCCCCAGGTCGGCCCAGACGAGGACGAGGGTGGCAGCGCCGAGGATGAGGAGCAGCGCGAAGTTCGCCTTCCAGCCGTAAAGGTCGTCGAGCACCCCGCCGATGACGGGGCCGATCATCGGAACAAGGCTCATGCCCATCGTGACATAGCCGATCATGCTGGCGGCCTGGGCGTCGGCCACCATGTCGCGGACGACGGCGCGGGAAAGGACCATCCCGGCGGCGATCACAGCTTGCGCCATGCGGAAGATCAGGAACCAGGTGGCGGTCGGGGCCAGGAGAGTGCCGATGGTGGCGAGAAGGAAGAGGACCAGCGACCCGAGCAGCACCTTGCGGCGACCGAAGCGGTCGGAGATCGGGCCGATGACGATCTGCAGCGCGGCCGAGAGCGCAAGGTAGAGCGCGACCGACTGCTGCATCACGCCGTAGGGCACGCCGTAGTAGACCGCCATGCCGGGGAGCGACGGCAGGAAGATGTTCATGGTCAGGGCGGACAGCCCGGCCATCAGGATCAGGGTGACGATCTTCGGCGGCGTGGTCCGGTCGAGGAAGCGGGGTTCTTGCATCCGGACAGGGCTACGCGCGGGGTGGGGCGTTGTCCAGCGGCTCAGGTCCATTTGTGGAAGATGAAGAAGGCGCCCACGGCGATGAAGCCAAAGCCGACCAGGTGGTTCCAGCCGAGCGGTTCCTTCAGGTAGAGGACCGAGAAGACGGCGAAGACGGAAAGGGTGATCACCTCCTGGATCGTCTTCAATTCGGCGGCGGAGAAATGGCCGTGGCCGATGCGGTTCGCGGGGACCTGCAGGACGTATTCGAAGAAGGCGATGCCCCAGCTGACCAGGATCACGGTGATCAGGGCCGTCGACTTGAACTTCAGGTGGCCATACCAGGCAAAGGTCATGAAGACGTTCGAGGCGATGAGCAGGCCGATGGTCACGACGGGGACGGGCAGGGCGGGCATGGGATCCTCGGGCTGGGGCGCTGCAGTGAGATAGCCTGGGATGGCGGGACGGCCAATCCTTTGCGATTTCGCAATTTGAATGTCGGGCTTTCAAACAGGTTTGCAAATTTTCTCATTCGTGCTTCTCGTAACCGCCGCCTTCGCCTAGATTGCCTGCGCCATCAGCCGGGGGAGGGCGCGATGAAGGACATTCTGGACGAGCTTGAGGCACGTCGTGGCGCAGCCCGCGCGGGCGGCGGCGAGCGCCGGGTCGAAGCGCAGCACGCCAAGGGCAAGCTGACGGCTCGGGAACGGATCGAGCTGCTGCTGGACGAGGGGTCGTTCGAAGAGTTCGACATGTTCGTCGCGCACCGCTGCACCGATTTCGGGATGGAGAAGGACCGCCCGGCGGGCGATGGCGTGGTCACGGGCTGGGGCACGGTCAACGGGCGCATGGTCTATGTGTTCAGCCAGGACTTCACCGTCTTCGGCGGGTCGCTGTCCGAGACGCACGCGCAGAAAATCTGCAAGATCATGGACATGGCTTTGCAGAACGGTGCGCCGGTGATCGGGATCAACGATTCCGGCGGGGCGCGGATTCAGGAAGGTGTCGCCTCGCTGGCCGGCTATGCCGAGGTGTTCCAGCGCAACATCATGGCCTCGGGCGTGGTGCCGCAGATTTCCCTGATCATGGGGCCCTGCGCGGGCGGCGCGGTCTATTCCCCGGCGATGACCGACTTCATCTTCATGGTGAAGGACACATCCTACATGTTCGTGACCGGCCCCGACGTGGTGAAGACGGTGACGAACGAGCAGGTCACGGCGGAAGAACTGGGCGGGGCCTCGACCCATACCCGCAAGTCCTCGGTCGCGGATGGCGCCTATGAGAACGACGTCGAGGCGCTGGCCGAGACCCGCCGCCTGATCGACTTCCTGCCGATGTCGAACCGCGAGAAGGCTCCGGTCCGGCCGTTCTTCGACGATCCTTCGCGGATCGAGACCAGCCTTGACACGCTGATCCCGGATAACCCGAACCAGCCCTACGACATGAAGGAATTGATCCAGAAGGTCGCGGACGAAGGCGATTTCTTCGAGATTCAGAAGGACTACGCGGGCAATATCATCACCGGCTTCATCCGCATCGAAGGCCAGTCGGTCGGGGTCGTCGCCAATCAGCCGATGGTGCTGGCCGGGTGCCTGGACATCGACGCCAGCCGCAAGGCCGCGCGCTTCGTCCGCTTCTGCGATGCCTTCGAGATCCCGATCCTGACCTTCGTCGACGTGCCGGGCTTCCTGCCGGGCACGGCCCAGGAATACGACGGAGTCATCAAGCACGGCGCGAAGCTGCTCTTCGCCTATGGCGAGGCGACGGTGCCCAAGGTCACGGTCATCACCCGCAAGGCCTATGGCGGGGCCTATGACGTGATGGCGTCCAAGCACCTGCGCGGCGATTTCAACTATGCCTGGCCCACGGCGGAAATCGCGGTGATGGGGGCGAAGGGCGCGGTCGAGATCCTGTATCGCAGTGAGCTGGCCGACAAGGACCGGATCAGTGGGCGGGTCAAGGACTACGAGGATCGCTTCGCCAATCCCTTCGTCGCCGCCGAAAAGGGCTTTGTCGACGAGGTGATCATGCCGCATTCGACCCGCCGCCGGGTGGCGCGGGCCTTTGCGGCGCTGCGGGGGAAGAAGCTCGCGAACCCCTGGAAGAAGCACGATAACATTCCGCTGTGACCATGCGCCACAAAGCTGTCCTTCGTCTCTCTGCCTTGCTGGGCGCGCTGGCCCTGGCTGCCGCCTGCCAGGAAGACCCTCCGCCGGGAGAGGTGGTGACGGTGCCTTCGGGGCGCGCGCTCTCGCTGATCGACATCGTGACCAACGCGCCGGGGCCTGCGGGGGCGACGGCCCGCTTCCGCTTCCTTGCGCCCGGGCTGTCGCCCGACGATGCAGAGGCCGCGGCGGCGGACATGCAGGCGCTGTGCGACAGCTTTGCCATCAAGCGGATCGACGGAATGGTGCCCGCGCCGCAGCAGATCGTTATCTCCTTCGCCAGCGAGGCTGTGCCCTTCGGCGAGGCTGCCCCTGAGGTTGTGCAATTCTTCGAATCCTACCGCCCGGAAAACGGTGCCTGCGCCTGGGAGGTTTTCTGATGCAACCGCGAAATATGGATTTTCCTTCTGGCCTTGCACAATGGGCTGATGTAGGAACGCCACAGGTCGGGAACTTGGTCTGGCCGACATACCAAACCGGACGCGTTTCGGTTAGGGTGGCGGCGGGCCGGGCCAAATCGGCCTTAAACAGCGAACAGGTGCCGGATGCCCGCGAGGGGTCCGAAGCACCCCAAGAAGGATGGAGTAGAGGATGTCGAAGAGCGCACGTCTCGTTCTGGTTCTGGCTATGGTCTCGGCGATCGCCGCTTGCGCCAAGAAGGAAGTGGTTGCCCCCGAGCCGGTCACCCCGGAAGTCGTGGAAACCGGCAAGTACAAGTAATCTTGCGGAGCGGGCCTGCCTGCTTCGGCAGGGCGGGCCCGCGCCAACCCCCAGCCTCCTGCGCCAGCGCGCGGTCTGCAGGCTGAATCTCTCTGACATTGCAAGCCTTTCGCGCCGGTTCCTCTGGGCCGTGTCGCCGCTTTCGCCTATGCGTGCCGTCGACTGCAACGACAGGAGACAGGCGACATGCTGAAGCACAGGGGCTTTCCGGGCCGGATGCCGGGAACCGATTTCCAGTTCACCATCCGCCGCGCCAACGTGAAGGAAGGCGCGACCAAGCTGATCCGGCGCGAGCGGTTCAAGGACCGCAAGCATGCAGACCGGGCAGCCGATACGGCCTTCATGGCGGCGCTCTGGCAGTATTTCGGCGAAGAGCCGTTCGAGCGCGGCAACCTGGATGCCGGGCGGCTCTCCTGGCTCTTCGGACGCGAGGTGGTGGCGGCCGAGGACCCGTTCGACCCCACGTCCTATGAGGCGCTCTTGCGGATCGACGTGAAGCGGGCCGAGGCGGCCTTCCCGCAGGTTTTCGCCCCGGATGCCCCCGATGCGCTGGCCGACGACTGGGACGAGGAGGAGGACTAGGCATGAAGTCGCCGACGCTTCCCCCGGTTTGGCAGGGTTCTGCCCAGGCGCGCGCAGGCGTTTTCGCGGTGTTTGCAATGGGGTCGTCGGCGGGTCATTGTTTCCGTGCGGGTCAAGGGCAGCCGTGCCATGACCTTTGCAGTCTACGTTGTTACCCTTCCCCTTCCTTGCGGTCCGGCCCGTCCCAGGCCGGACCGTTCCTTCTGGGCGGAGATGCGCCGAAGCGGGGCCGCGACGGGTCGCGCCGGATCAAAATCTGCTTTGAAACGCGTGATATTGCTGTAGAATCTGCGGCAATAACAACAAACCCACGAGGCAGTACACCATGCGCAAGTCCCTTGTCGTCTTCGCCCTTCTCTCCATGTCGCTTGCGGGCTGCATGCAGGACCCCACGTCGCGCGGCGTGGCCGGTGCCGCAACCGGCGCCCTCATCGCCGACGCGACCGACAGCAACATGCTTACCGGGGCCGTCATCGGCGGGCTTGCCGGCGTCGCGACCTGCGGCATCGAGGTCGGCCTGCCGCCCTGCAACTCGGGCTACTGAACACCTCCGCCTGCGGGCGGGTCACACGACATTCAGGGACCATCCGGGCCACGCGCCCGGGTGGTCCTTTTCTTTGCGCCTGATGGGGGAAGCCGATGTTTGACAAGATCCTGATCGCCAACCGGGGCGAGATCGCCTGCCGCGTGATCAAGACCGCGCGCAGGATGGGGATCAAGACGGTGGCGGTCTATTCCGACGCCGACCGCAATGCCTTGCATGTGCAGATGGCGGACGAGGCGGTGCATATCGGCCCGCCGCCCGCCGCGCAGAGCTATATCGTGATCGACAGGATCATGGCGGCGATCCGTCAGACCGGCGCGCAGGCGGTGCATCCGGGCTATGGCTTCCTTTCGGAGAACCGCAACTTCGCCGCCGCGCTGGAGGCGGAAGGCGTGGTGTTCATCGGGCCGCCGTCGCCCGCCATCGAGGCGATGGGCGACAAGATCACCTCGAAGAAGATCGCGATGGAGGCGGGGGTTTCCACCGTTCCCGGCTACATGGGCCTGATCGCCGACGCCGATGAGGCGGTGAAGATCAGCGCCCAGATCGGCTATCCGGTGATGATCAAGGCCAGTGCCGGCGGCGGCGGCAAGGGGATGCGGATCGCCTGGAACGATGCCGAGGCGGCGGAGGGGTTCCAGTCCTCGAAGAACGAAGCGGCGGCGAGTTTCGGCGATGACCGCATCTTCATCGAGAAATTCGTGACCCAGCCCCGGCATATCGAAATTCAGGTGCTGGCCGACAAGCACGGCAACTGCGTCTACCTGCATGAGCGGGAGTGCAGCATCCAGCGCCGGAACCAGAAGGTCATCGAAGAGGCTCCGTCGCCCTTCCTGGACGAAGCGACGCGGAAGGCGATGGGCGAACAGGCCTGCGCCTTGGCCAAGGCCGTGGGCTATACCAGCGCCGGGACGGTGGAGTTCATCGTCGATGGCAACCGCAACTTCTACTTCCTTGAAATGAATACCCGTTTGCAGGTCGAGCATCCGGTGACCGAGCTGATCACCGGGGTTGATCTGGTGGAACAGATGATCCGCGTCGCGAACGGCGAACCGCTGCCGTTCCAGCAGTCTGACCTGAAGGTCCACGGCTGGGCGATGGAATCCCGCCTTTACGCCGAGGACCCCTATCGCAACTTCCTGCCCTCCATCGGGCGGCTGACGCGCTACCGGCCCCCGGTCGAGGGGCAAACCGCGCGCGGTGGGGTCGTGCGCAACGATACCGGCGTCTACGAGGGCGGCGAGATCAGCATGTTCTACGACCCGATGATCGCCAAGCTCTGCACCTGGGGCCCGACGCGCGCCGATGCCATCGAGGAGATGCGGCTGGCGCTGGACACGTTCGAGGTGGAGGGGATCGGCCACAACCTGCCGTTCTGTTCCGCCGTGATGGACCACCCGCGCTTCACCACTGGCCACATCACCACCGCCTTCATCGCCGAGGAATATGAGGGCGGCTTCACCGGGGCGGTGCTGGACGCCTCGCTCTTGCGCCGGGTCGCGGCGGCGGCGGCGGCGATGAACCGGGTGGCGGAAATCCGGCGGACGCGGATTTCCGGCACGATGGACAACCACACCCGCCGGGTCGGCGACGACTGGGTGGTGACGCTGCAGGGTGAAAGCTGGCCTGTGACGATCCGGGCCGACCATGAGGGCTCGACCGTGGTCTTCGAGGACGGCACCGACCTGCGGGTGACCAGTGACTGGACTCCGGGCCAGCCTCTGGCCCGGCTGATGGTCGGGGGCGAGCCGCTGGTGATCAAGGTCGGCAAGGTGCCAATGGGCTTCCGCATGCGGCTTCGGGGGGCGGACCTGAAGGTGCGGGTGCAGACCCCGCGGCAGAGGGAACTCGCCGGGCTGATGCTGGAGAAAGCGCCGCCGGATACCTCGAAATACCTGCTCTGCCCGATGCCGGGCCTGATCGTGAAGATCGCGGTCGAGGAGGGGCAGGAGGTGCAGGAGGGCCAGGCGCTGGCCACCGTCGAGGCGATGAAGATGGAGAACATCCTGAAGGCCGAGCGCAAGGGCGTGGTCAAGACCATCAAGGCCAGCGCCGGGGCGAGCCTGAAGGTGGATGACGTCATCATGGAGTTCGAGTGATGGCGCGCCGGTCGGGCCAGGCTCGATTTCTTCGAAGAAATCGGCCCGGAACCTTCAAAGGTTCCGGTGCGGAGTTTTCGAAAACTCCGCCCTACCGCCCCGCCGGGTTCCGCTCCAGCGCTTCGGTCCGCGCGATGGGCATCTTGTCGATGGAGTTGATGATCTCGCGTCCGTCCCAGGGCAGGGGTTTGCGGATCGAGGGTTTCCAGTCCTTGTCCATCAGCACCAGCGAGAACCCGCGCGGGCGCAGCTTCTTGCGCAAGGCCGAGGGGTTCGCCGGGTCGGTGTCGAGGATCAGGATCACGTCCCGCGCCGCGAGGTCGGCATGATATCGCGACAGAAGCTCGATCTGCCGGATGAAGGCGGGGTCGTTGGGGGAATCGGCGAAGACGATCACCGGGCGAAGGACGTAGAGCAGATCGCTTTCGACCACGTCGGCAGCGGCAACCGGAGTGAAGGCGATGACCTCTTCGGCGCGGGCCGGACTGGAGAATAGCGCCGGTATGGCCAGGGCCAGGACGGCAAGGAACGGACGACGGGCAACGGCTTTCATCGCCTTGATATAGGCGGCCTTCGGCAAAAGCCCAAGCGCCTGATCGGCGCGGAATGGAGAGAGTGATGACGGACCTGAAGGCATGGGAGGCGCTGGCCTCGAATGAGTTGAAGGGCAAGGGCCCGGAGGCGCTGAACTGGCAGACGCTGGAGGGGATCACCGTGAAGCCGCTCTATACGGCGGCGGATGTGACGGGCCTGCCGCAGATGGGCGAATTGCCGGGCGTCGCGCCCTTCACGCGGGGGGTGCGGGCGACGATGTATGCCGGGCGACCCTGGACGATCCGGCAGTATGCCGGGTTCTCGACCGCCGAGGAGTCGAACGCCTTTTACCGCAAGGCCTTGGCGGGCGGGCAGCAGGGGGTGTCGGTGGCCTTCGACCTCGCGACGCACCGGGGCTATGACAGCGACCATCCGCGCGTGGTGGGGGATGTGGGCAAGGCGGGGGTCGCGATCGACTCGGTCGAGGACATGAAGGTCCTCTTCGACGGCATTCCGCTGGAAAAGATCAGCGTGTCCATGACGATGAACGGGGCGGTGATCCCGATCCTCGCGAGCTTCATCGTGGCGGGGGAAGAGCAGGGGGTCAGCCGCAAGGACCTGTCGGGGACGATCCAGAACGACATCCTGAAGGAATTCATGGTGCGGAACACCTACATCTATCCGCCCGAACCCTCGATGCGGATCATCGCCGACATCATCGAATACACCTCCGCCGAGATGCCGAAGTTCAACTCGATCTCGATCTCGGGCTATCACATGCAGGAGGCCGGCGCGAACCTGGTGCAAGAGCTGGCCTTCACGCTGGCGGACGGCAAGGAATATGTGCAGGCCGCGATTGCGCGGGGGATGGACGTCGATGATTTCGCCGGAAGGCTGTCGTTCTTCTTCGCCATCGGGATGAACTTCTTCATGGAGGTCGCGAAGCTCCGCGCCGCGCGGATGCTGTGGCACCGGATCATGAGCGGGTTCGGGGCGAAGAAGACCTCCAGCCTGATGCTGCGGACCCATTGCCAGACCTCGGGCGTGTCCTTGCAGGAGCAGGACCCCTACAACAACGTGATCCGCACCGCCTATGAGGCGATGGCGGCGGTGCTGGGGGGAACGCAGTCCCTGCACACCAACGCGCTGGACGAGGCGATTGCCTTGCCGACGGAATTCGCGGCGCGGATTGCGCGGAACACGCAGCTGGTCTTGCAGGAGGAGACGGGGATCACCCATGTCGTCGATCCGCTGGCGGGGTCCTACTATGTGGAGAGCCTGACGGCCGAGCTGGCCGAGGCGGCCTGGAAGCTGATCGAGGAAGTCGAGGCGATGGGCGGCATGACCAAGGCGGTGGCCTCGGGGATGCCGAAGCTGCGGATCGAGGAATCGGCGGCGCGGCGGCAGGCGATGATCGACCGGGGCGAGGAGGTGATCGTCGGGGTCAACAAGTACCGCAAGGACCGCGAGGATGCGATCGACATCCTGGACATCGACAACATCGCCGTCCGCGAGGCTCAGGTCGCGCGGTTGAAATCGGTTCGCGGGTCGCGGGACGAGGATAGGTGCCAGGCGGCGCTGGCGGAGTTGACGCGGCGGGCGTCGGAGGGCGGCAACCTGCTTGAAGCGGCGGTGGAGGCGGCCCGGGCGCGGGCTTCGGTCGGGGAGATTTCGAGCGCGATGGAAAAGGTGTTCGGGCGGCATCGGGCCGAGGTGAAGACCCTCGCGGGGGTCTATGGCGCGGCCTATGAGGGCGACGCGGGGTTCGAAGCGATCCAGCGCGATGTGGAGGCCTTTGCCGAGGCCGAGGGGCGGCGGCCGCGGATGCTGGTCGTGAAGATGGGCCAGGACGGGCATGACCGGGGGGCGAAGGTGATCGCCACCGCCTTCGCCGACATCGGCTTCGATGTGGATGTGGGGCCGCTCTTCCAGACGCCCGAGGAGGCGGCGCAGGATGCGATCGACAACGACGTGCATGTGATCGGGATTTCCAGCCAGGCGGCGGGGCACAAGACGCTGGCGCCGAAGCTGATCGAGGTGCTGAAGGAGCGTGGCGCCGGGGATATCCTGGTGATCTGCGGGGGGGTCATTCCGCAGCAGGACTATGACTTCCTGAAAGGGGCGGGGGTGAAGGCGATCTTCGGGCCGGGGACGAATATTCCGGCGGCGGCGAAGGAGATCCTGGACCTGATCCGGGTGGCGCGGGGATAGGCTGTCCACGGTGGACAGTTTTTCAGGGCCAATTATATCAATGGGTTGTGCGCGGTCGTTCAGGAAATCTTAACCTCCGTCGCGCCGCTCACCCCCCGATATGTTCCAGCGTCAGCGCGGTGGTGTCGCTGGCGGTGGTGCCTTGGTCCTCGCCTTTCCCCTCCCAGGAATAGGTGAAGATCTTCGGATGCGACCCGGCCTTCATGGTCTTCAGCCCGAAGCCGCGACCCACCCGGTCCTTGCGGTGGGCGACGGCCCAGACCACCCAGGCGACGTCGTTCTCGATGGTCTTCCTGAAGCGGTTGGTCGGGCAGGTGATGACGGCCATCACCTCGGCGGCGCGCAGCTTAAGCTCGACGCGCAAGGGCGTGTGGTCGTCGCGGAATTCCAGGCTTTGCAGCCGGGCGAGCATCGGAGCGCCGCCGTGCGAGCTGTCGAGCTTCCAGCAGGCGTAGTCGACGAAGGTGACGCTTTGCGCGGTGGGCGGGCCTTCGCCTTCCAGCGTGTAGGTCAGAAGGTCGGGATTGGTGAACTGCAAGCGGATCGGCACCTCGATCTTGTAGGCTGTCGTGCCATAGACTCCGGCATTGTCCTTCCACTGGCCCGAAGCGTTGACAGTCAGCTTGTAGCGACCGCAAGCCTCCATCGCGGCGCGCAACTCGGCGGAGCGGGCCGGGTCGGCGACGGCTTCGCCGCTGATCCCGACAAGCTGGCGCTGGCGGTCATAGGCCAGGCCGAAGGCGGCCAGCTGGGGCAGGTCGCCGGTCGATTGGCAGATCTTCACCTTTTCGGGAAAACACACCGCCCAGTAGCGGTCGAAAAGTTGGCGCATCACCTCGCCATCGGCGACGGACTCGCTGATGCCAAGCAGTTGGCGCTGCTTGTCGATGGCGTTGATCGAGCGGGTGGCGGCCTCGACGGTCGCGCAATCGGCGGCGGGGCTGGCGGCGAGTTTCAGCCAGCCGGAGAGGACCATGCGGGTCACTTCGCCCTTCATGATCTCGCCCGCCTCGCGGCCCTTGGCGGTGTCATCCTCGCCCGTCGCCTTGGCCTCGGCGGCGGATTCCCGGATCAGCTCGGCGACGCGGGTGGAGAGCCGATCCTCGGCGCGTTGCTGGCGCCAGCGGTCAAGTTGCAGGTTGGCCCGGTCGGCGAAGCTGACACCCGCGCCGGAGAAGTGGTCGATGGGGAGGATGATGCTGTCGGTGCCCTGGAGGGGGATGTGCAGGAAGGCGTCGGAGCCATCTTCGTAGAAGCCCCAGTGAAGGCGGCCTTCCGGCGGGATCGAGGCCTTCGGGGTGATTTCCAGCGTGGCGGTGGCGGCAAGTTCCAGCCCGTCGGGTTTCAGGACGAGGCCGGTGATCGCGCCCGCGCCCTCGGGCAGGCCGGAGGTGGTGGCGATGGGGGTGGCGGTGATACGGGTGTCGGTCAGAAGCGCGCCTTCGGGGAAGGTCAGGACGAAGCTGTCCCCGGCGGCGTTCTTCAGCTTCAGCTTGCCGCCGTCCGGTCCGAGGATCGCGGTCTCGGCACTGTCGTCTTCCAGCGCGAGGGTCAGGTTCAGGGGGTTGGCGGGGGCGGTGTAGAAATCGTCGGTCGCTTCGGCAAAGGCGGCGATGGGCCAGAGGCACAAGAGGAAAAGCCAAATGCGCATGTGAGTCGCTCCTGAAAACGGGGCGATGCTAGCATGGAACGGTCAGAGGTCGATCTGGCGGCTCGGGTCTTGCGGCGGGGACTCGTCGTGCACTTCGTTTCTCGTCGCGGGTCATGCCGACGACGAGCCGAAGGCGAACGAGGAGGGTTGCTAAAGCTCGATCTCGCCGTTCGGGCCAGGCTCAGGCAGGGCGTCGGGCTTCGGCACCAGCGGCGCGTTGCGGCGGATCAGGATGTCGCCGTTCGGCAGCATGACCGGCGCGTCGTAGTTCTTGACGTCGTCGATCAGCGCGATGAGTTGCTGGAGTTTCGGCCCCAGCTCCCTCAGATGCGGCTCCATCTCTTGCAGCGCCTTGCCCATTTCGTCCAGCGTGGGTTGCATCTCGCTTATCATGCCGCGCATGACGAGCTTCATGCCCTCTTCCATCAGGCTGAAGCCGTCGTCTTCCGCCTTGGGCTGGGCGGGAGCGTCCTCGGCCAGGGCCGGGGCAGCGACGAGGCAGAGGGCGAAAAGCAGCCGCATGTCCCGAATATGGGGACGGAACCCCGCGATTTCAATTCACATCTGGAATGTCGATGGTCACGGGGAAATGGTCCGAAGCCTGCAACAGCGCCTCGCGCAGTTCAGGGACTTCGATGACATGGGGTTCGTTGAACGGGTGCCAGATGCGCCAGTCGGGGTTCCTGGCGACAAGGTCGGGCGAAACCATGATGAAATCCAGCAGCGCCTCGAAATAGCGCTTCTGCGGGGCGAGGTAGAAGCGCGCGGACGTGGGGCAGATGCTGAGTTTGGATTGCAGCGCCATGTTGGCATGCGGATCGGTGAGGCGCATCGCCGGGTCGAGCGTGGTGCCGAGCACGATCTCGATCCCGGAATGGCCGAAGAGCTTCTCGAATTCGTCGATGCCGGGGCCGTCGTTGAAGTCGCCCATCACGAGGAGGCTGTCGCCCGCGGTCAGGTGGCCGTCGACCCGTTGCCGGAGCCAGAGGCACTGGGCCAGCTGCTTGCGGCGGTTTTCGATGGACAGCCTTATCTGCGCCTCGCGGCCGATGGCGCCGTGGGGGTTCTTCGACTTGGCATGGACGCCGATCAGCCGCAGGAGGGTGCCGCCGGAGGTGGTCAGGGCAAGTTCCAGCGGGGGTTTGGAGAAGCGGATGGTTTCCTCGACATTGTCGGCGTCGAGGTCGTAGCGGAAGGTGGTGTCGAAACGCGGCGCGTCGTGCGAGCCTTGCGTGGTGGAGGGACGGCCCTGCGGGTCGTGGTGGGCGGTCAGGCGGTCGGGATCGTAGAGGAAGGCGATTTCCTGTTCGGTTTCCGAGGGAAAGCCGATGATGGCCTTGCGGGCGCGGAGGCCGACGGAATGGGCGAAATTCTCCAGCGCCTTGACGGTGGAACGGTGGCCGTTGGTGTCGGGCGCCTCGATGATGGTGATGCCGTCGGCGTCAAGCGCGGTGAAGACGATGGCCAGCGCGGCAAGCTGTTCGCCGCGCGTGATCTTGTAGCGGGTCGAGGGTTCGGCATCGTCCAGCATGCGGCCATTGTTGTCGAAAAGGGCGTTGAACCACTCGACATTGTAGGTGGCGAGGCGGAGGCCGGTCCTGCTCATGCGGCTTCCCGGGCGCTGATCTCGCGCCAGGCTTCGTTGATCAGTTGCAGGCGGCGCTCGGCCAGTTTCATCGCCTCGGGCGGGATGCCGCGGGAATGCAGCACATCGGGATGGGTGTCGCGGACGAGGTCGCGCCAGGCCTTGCGGGCCTGATCCTTCGAGGCGTCGCGGGGCAGGCCCAGCACGTCATAGGGGTCGCGCGGGGCGCCTTCGACAAGGCGGGAGCGGACGATATTGAAGCAGCGGTCGTCGAGGCCGAATTCATCGGCGACATGTTTCAGGAAGGCATCCTCGCCGGGGTGGTAGGTGCCGTCGGCGATGGCGATCTGGAACAGGGTTTCCAGGATGTCGACCAGGACATGGTGGTCGTCGGCGCAGATGCGGTGGCCATCGGGGTTGAAGAGGCGGGCGATCTTGCGGGCATAGGTGTCGAAGCCCGCCACGTCCTGCCGGGCAAGGTTGTAGACCCGGGCGGCATGGTCCTCTTCCCCCTCCGGGAAGGTGAAGATGCGGCGGAAGGCGGTGACTTCGTCGCGGGTGACGGTGCCATCGGCCTTGGCCATCTTGGCGCCGAGGGCGAGGACGGCGATGGTGAAGCCGATGCTCTGTTCGGGCGCGGGGCTGTTGCGCAGCCTGTCGAAGACGGCAGACAGCTGCTCGCCCTTGACGAGAGCGGCGAGGGCGTCGGCGATGCGGGTCCAGATCGACATGGGGCGACCTTAGCCGGACGGGTGGCGGATGTCAGAGAAATTTCCGCATCAGCACAAGGTCCATGAAGCGGCCGAACTTGAAGCCTGCTTCCGGGATGGTGGCGATATGGGCATAGCCCATGCGGGCGTGGAAGGCCTGGCCCTCGGCATTCTCGCCCGAGACGCCGGCGATCATCTGGTGCGCGCCTTGGGTGCGGGCGTGGTCCTCGATGGCGGTGAGAAGCGTGTGGCCAAGGCCCTTGCGCGGGGTGTTGGAGAGGAGGGAGATCGAATGCTCCATGCAGGTCCTGTAGCCCTGGCCGCCGCGGAACTGGCCGTAGCTGGCCTGGCCGACGATGGTTCCTGCGTCTTCGGCGACCAGGAAGGCGTGGCCGGCGGCGGCCTTGTCGGCGATCATTGCAAGGATGTCGGCCTCGGTCTTCGGAACCGGGTTGAAGGTGATCGCGGTGTTGACGATCCAGTGGTTCAGAAGCGCGGCGAGCGCGGGGGCGTCGGCGGCCCGGGCGGGGCGGATCATGTCAGGACGCGGGGGCCTTGCGGGGTGTCGAACGTCGCGCGGAGGGCATGGTAGGGGCCAAGCCCGATGACGACCCGGGGGTCCGACAGGCCTTGCAGGGCGCGGCGCAGGGCGGGGGCCTGCGGGTGGGTGATTTCCAGCGCGGTCAGCCGGATGCCGTGGTCGCGGAGCGATTTCGCGGGGTGAAGCTCGCCCTGCCACTGGATGAGGGCGGGGTAGCGGTCGTCGAAGGGCAGCTTGCCGGTGGCGGGCACGGCGAAGCGCCAGCGGTAGTCGCCGCGTTGCAGGTCGGTTGCGGTGCCGGTGCCTTGGGGGGCGGCGGCGAGGGCGGCGTCAAGATCGTCGGTGCGGCAGATCCAGTTGGTCAGGCGCGGCGGGCCGCGGAAAGCGTCGAGATCGAACCAGCGGGGCTGGCCGGGGCGCGGGGCCTTGGGATCGGTGGCGATGACTTCAAGGTAGAGATCGCCAAGGGAAAGGAGCCGGTTGTGCGTGCCCATGTGCGGATGCTTGCCGCCGCCCGCCAGGGGGACGCCGAGGGCCATTTCGACCCAGTCGGCCCCGGCCTCCAGCGTTTCGGCGGAAATGGCGATATGGTCGAGAGCGAGGGTCATGCGGGGGCCTGCATCGTGACCTTGGTTGTTGCCTTCAAGGCAAGCGCGAGGGCGGCGAAGCGGGCCTGCGCGACCTCGCCGAACAGGCCGACGCCTTCTTCGGTGAGGGCGAGGGTCAATTGGCGCTTCTTCGGGTTCCAGCGCAGTTCGCCTGCTTCGGAGGGGTCGCCGATCGAGAACATGGCGCCGAAGCGCATGGCTTTGCCGAGCGCCTCGGCCTCCTGGATGTCGGTTTCCGTCAGCAGGCGGAACAAGGGTTCCATCCGGCTGCCCGCGCGGCTGTTCTTGTAGCGGTGGAGGAGCGCGAGGCCGAGGAAGACCCGGCCCGGATGGTCGAGCCCGCCAAGGTTCGCGCGGGTGGCGTTGTCGAAACAGGCCTCGGCCCGGTAGTCGGGGTGGGCGCGCCAGGTGGTGTCGTGCAGAAGGCAGGCGGCCTTGATCAGGCGCAGGCGTTCCGGCGTCGCGCCCTTGAACAGCGGTTCGAGGAAGGTGAAGAGCTTCTTGCCGAAGCCGGGGATGCGGGCCTGGGTCAGTTCGGTCATCCGCGCGGCCTCGATCAGCGGGTCGCGAGCGCGGAGCCGGTCTGGCATCTGTTCGTAGAGCAGCCCCTCGCGGATGCCGTAGGCCGAGACGTCGATCTCCGAGGGTTTCAGGATGCGGATGATCTCGCGCAGGACCTCGCAGGCGAGGGGGACAAGCTCCATCCGTTCGGCACTGGTGCCGGTGCGGCCGCGGAGCGCGGCAAGGTCGGTGGTGGCCAGCCAGTCGAGCGTGTCGAGCAGGCCCTGCGGGGTCATGCGGTATTCGTGCAGCACGGTCAGCGGGTAGTTCCGCCGCTCCATGTCGAGCCGCGCGATGACCCGCCAACTGCCGCCGACAAGATAGATGCGGTCGCCATCCGGCTTGAGTTCCTTCGCCGCGGTTTCGAGGATGGCGTCGATATGCGTCTTGCGCTTCTTCGCGTCGTTCGACACCTGTTGCAGGCGGAACGGGCCGAGGGGCGTCGAGACGCGCTTGCCGACTCGGCCCTCGCCGATGCGGGCCAGTTCCATCGAGTTGCCGCCGATGTCGCAGACGATGCCGCGCGCCTCGGGCCAGCCGAGAAGGACGCCTTGCGCGGAGAGCCGCGCCTCCTCGGGGCCGTCGATGACGTGGAGCTTGAGGCCGGTCTCGCGCAGGACCTGGGCCTGGAAGTCGGCGCCGTCCGTCGCCTCGCGCGTGGCGGCGGTGGCGACGACGGTGAAGGGGGCAATGTTCATGCCCTTGGCCAGAATGGAAAACCGCTTCAGCGCCGACAGGGCGCGGGCCTTGCCTTCGGGATGCAGGTGCCCGGTCTGGGCGAGGCCCTTGCCAAGGCCGCACATGATCTTTTCGTTGTAGAAATAGGCCGGGGATCGCGCCGCCCCGTCGAAGACCACCATCCGGACCGAGTTCGAGCCCACGTCGACCACGCCCACGCGGGAGAGGGCGCGGGCGGAGGGGTCGTCGAACAAGGGCTTGCCGAAGGGACCCCAGTCGCCCGCATCGTCGTCGTCATCGTCGGAGAGGGGTGCGGGTCCGTCAGGGGGCATGGACGAATCCTCCGGGGTCGTGCGGCAGTATGGTGCCGGTCGGCGAAGGCAGGGTCAACCGGGGGGCGAAGAGCAAATTTCTTCGAAGAAATTTGGCAAATCTTTTCGAAAAGATTTGGGCGCCCTTGGTCGGGGTCAGCGCTTCTTCGGCTTCGGCGCAGGCTTCGACCCCATCGCGCGGGCGGCTTCGGCGGCGGCGCGCAGCTCCTCGGCGATTTCCTCGGCCTCTTCCGGGTCGAAGTCGAGCGGCAGTTCGACGCCGCCTTCCGCCTCGACATAGATGCGGACCATGCCCTCGTCGGTTGGGCCGATCTGGATGTTGGCGGCAATGTCGCTGGGAGAGTTGATGCCCATGATGGTGCTCCGGCTGTGAAGGTCCGGGTAGCGGGCGGCGGGGCGGGGCGCAAGGAAAAACCGTGGCGCCGCACATGGCAAAGGCCCTTGCATTCGGGGGGGAGGGGGGCTAAATCGCGCCCAAGTGCCGCCTTAGCTCAGTTGGTTAGAGCACCAGATTGTGGATCTGGGGGTCCCCCGTTCGAGCCGGGGAGGCGGTACCATCCCCCCTTCGATGGTCAGGCGCGCCGCACTTTGCGGGTGGGCGGCTTTGTGCCATGCTTTGCGTATTCCGGCGGTTCGTGCCGCCAATAGTGCTTTGCCTTGGTCCCATTGCGCCGGAGGTTTGCATGTCCGCCGAACCTGTCACCACTCCGCCCCTCACCCCGCCCACGCGCGGCAGGAAGATCGTGATCTTCGCCGATGGCACGGGGAACAGTTTCACCACCCAGGAATCGAATGTCTGGCGGCTGTACAACGCGCTGGACAAGACCGAGAAATCGGGGCGCACGCCGATCGAGCTGCAACTGGCGCGCTATATTCCGGGGGTGGGGACCTCGGCGAACCGGGTGCTGCGGGTGATCGACGGGGCGACCGGGATCGGGGTGCCATCGAACGTGCGCAAGCTGTACCGCTTCCTGTGCTGGAACTGGCAGCCGGGGGACGAGATCTATCTCTTCGGCTTCTCGCGCGGGGCCTTCACCGTCCGCACGCTGGCGGGAATGCTGCGCTGGCAGGGGCTGATGCCGCTGGAGATCGCGGGCCGGGCCGTCACCGATGCCGAGATGAAGCGCAATGCGGCGCGGGCCTGGGAGGCTTACCGCGCCAGCACGGCGCCGCTGTGGGACGGGGGATTGAAGATGGCGCCCTGGATCGGGGCGCTGCGCTGGCTGCGCGACCGGGCGATCTCTGCGAAGCGGCGGCTCTGCCGCCAGCCGACCCATGCCGAGGTGCTGGCCGCGCGCGACCCGCGCTTGCGCCCGGCGCTGGAGGGGGATCTGCCCGAGGGCCAGCGGGGCGGCGCGGTCTGCATCCGCTACATGGGTCTTTTCGATACGGTTGAGGCCTACGGTTTTCCCTTCGCGGGCCTGCGCGAGTTGTGGAGCTGGCTGATCTGGCCGATCCTCTTCCGCAACCGGGTCTGCGCGAAGATCGTCGTCCGGGCCGATCACGTCCTGGCGCTGGACGACGAGCGCAAGACCTTCCACCCGTTGCAGTTCGACCAGAGCGATGCGGGCACCGACGAGGCGCCGACGCGGGTGCGCGAGACCTGGTTTGCCGGGGTGCATTCCGACGTGGGCGGCGGCTATCCCGACGATGCGATGGCGATGGACCCGCTTCTGTGGATCATGGAGGCGGCGGAGAGCGAGGGGCTGCGGTTTGCCGAAGGGGCGCGGGAGGCCTTCGCCCGTCGGCGCTATCCCCGGGCGCTGATCCACGATTCCCGCGGGGGGCTGGCGGCGAGCTATCGCTATGCGCCTCGTCCGAAGCCGGCGGAGAAGGAAAACGGTCGGGGCGCGCCGGTGCTGCACCGTTCGGTGTTGCAGAAGATCAGGACCGGGGCCGATGGCTATGCGCCGCTTCTGTTGCCGGAGCGGGCGAGCGTCTGCGATGGACCCGCGAGCTATGACACCTGCGGCCCGGCGCCGATGGAGCGGACGGCGGAGTTCGACCAGAAGGCGCGGCGGCTGATCGGCGGGCGGGTGAAGGCGAACCGGGCGCTGATCGCCTTTGCGGTGCTGTTCGTGGCCCTGCCGCTGCTGCACCGGCTGGACCTGCCGCTCTGGGCGAACCTGTGGTCCGGGGCCAAGGCCATCGGGCTGGCCTGGGCCTCGGCACTGCGCTTGTCCTTCGATCCGCTCTGGGCGCTGTATCGCGAGATCTGGCCTTGGGCGGCGGTGCTTCTGGCGGTGATGGCGGCGCTTTGGTGGCTGGGGGGCGCCTTGCAGGGGCGGATCAAGGACCAGGCTTTGCGGGTCTGGCGGATTACCGGCTGACGGGGTTTCCCCGGTCCGGGGGCGGGGCTAAGGTGCCCGCCCCGAGAGACGAGGATTCGCATGAGCCTGACCCTGATCCCCCGCCTGATCGCCACGGAAATCGGCGCGACGCCCGCTCAGGTATCGTCGGCGGTGGAGTTGCTGGACGGCGGCGCGACGGTGCCCTTCATCGCGCGCTACCGGAAGGAAGTGACCGGGGGCCTGGACGATACCCAGCTGCGCAAACTGGAAGAGCGGTTGGGCTATCTGCGCGAGCTGGAGGCGCGACGGGGGGCGATTGTCGCCTCGATCACCGAACAGGGGAAGATGACGGACGCGCTGGCCAAGGCGATTGCCGGGGCGGGGACCAAGGCGGAGCTGGAGGACATCTACCTGCCCTTCAAGCCGAAGCGCCGGACCAAGGCGATGATCGCGCGCGAGGCGGGGTTGCAGGGGCTGGTGGAGGCGATCCTGGCGGATCGGTCTGTCGATCCTGTCGTTTTCGCGGCGGGGTTCCTGTCGGAAGGCTTCCCGGATGCCAAGGCCGCGCTGGACGGCGCGCGGGACATCGTGGCGGAGGGGTTGTCGGAGGACGCCTCGCTGCTGGGACGGCTGCGCGACCACATGCGCAAGGCGGGCAAGCTGGCGGCGAAGGTGGTGGCGGGGAAAGAGGCGGTGGGGGCCAAGTTTTCCGACTATTTCGCGCATAGCGAGGAGTTCCTGCGGGTGCCGAGCCACCGGGCGCTGGCGATGTTCCGGGGGCGGAACGAGGAAGTGCTGGTGCTGGACCTGGAGGTCGACGCCGAGGCGCCTCGCGGGGAGAGCCCGGCGGAGCGGGCCTGCGGCGCGGCGGTGGGGGCTGGCGGCAGCGGGCCGGGCGACAGGTGGCTGCGCGAGGCGGCGGCCTGGGCCTGGCGGGTGAAGCTGAAGACCTCGCTGACGCTGGACCTGATGGCGGAGCTGCGCGAGGCGGCAGAGGCCGAGGCGATCCGGGTTTTCGCGCGGAACCTGAAGGACTTGCTCTTGGCGGCTCCTGCCGGGGGCAAGGCGACGATGGGGCTGGATCCCGGCATCCGCACCGGGGTCAAGGTCGCGGTGGTGGACGGGACGGGGAAGCTGGTGGCGACGGATACGGTCTATCCGTTCCAGCCGAAGAACGACCTGCGCGGTGCGCAGGTGGCGATTGCGAAGGCGATCGGGCAGCACGGGGTGAAGCTGATCGCCATCGGCAACGGGACCGCCAGTCGCGAGACGGAAAAGCTGGTGGCGGATCTTCTGGCGCTGCTGCCCGGCGGGGCGGAGAAGCCGGTGAAGGTCGTGGTCTCCGAGGCGGGCGCCTCGGTCTATTCGGCCTCGGAACTGGCGGCGCGGGAGTTCCCGGAGCTGGATGTCAGCTTGCGCGGGGCGGTTTCGATTGCGCGCAGGTTGCAGGACCCACTGGCGGAGCTGGTGAAGATCGAGCCGAAGGCGATTGGCGTCGGGCAATACCAGCATGACGTGGACCAGCACCGGCTGGCGAAGTCGCTGGACGCTGTGGTGGAGGATGCGGTGAACGGGGTGGGGGTGGATTTGAACACCGCCTCGGCACCCTTGTTGGCGCGGGTATCGGGGGTGGGGCCGGGACTGGCCGAGGCCATCGTCGCGCATCGCGATGCCAACGGGCCCTTTGCCACGCGGAAGGAGCTGCTGAAGGTCGCGCGGCTCGGGCCGAAGGCCTTTGAACAGGCGGCGGGGTTCCTGCGGATCACCGGGGGGAAGGAGCCGCTGGATGCCTCGTCGGTCCACCCGGAAGCCTATGACGTGGCGCGGAAGATCGTCGCGGCCTGCGGGCGGGATATTCGCAGCCTGATGGGCGACGGGGCGGCGCTGAAGAAGCTGAACCCGGCGGCTTTCGTGGAGGAACGCTTCGGGCTGCCGACGGTGAAGGACATTCTGGCGGAACTGGAAAAGCCGGGCCGGGACCCGCGGCCCAGCTTCAAGACGGCGACCTTTACCGAAGGGGTGGAGGAGATCACCGACCTGCGGCCCGGGATGGTGCTGGAGGGCACGGTGACGAACGTCGCGGCCTTCGGGGCCTTCGTGGATATCGGCGTGCATCAGGACGGGCTGGTGCATGTGAGCCAGCTGTCGGACACATTCGTGAAGGACCCGCATGCGGTGGTGAAGGCGGGCGACGTGGTCAAGGTCCGGGTGGTGGAGGTCGATGTGCCCCGCAAGCGGATCGGGCTGACGATGAAGTCGGACGGCGGGGCAAGCGCGAAGGATCAGGCGCGGGAGCGGGGACCAGCGGCGGGAAAGCCGGTCCGGGGGCCGATGCAGTCGGGGCCGCAGGGCGGGGGAAATGCCTTTTCGGATGCCTTGAAGGGCAAGTTCGGGCGCTGATCAGCGCGAATTGTCCTGGTGGCGGTCGCGCAGGTGGATGCGACGGCTGACAAGCTGGTCGGCGACCTGGGTTGCCGCCAGACCGAAGATGCCGATGCCGCAGAAGATCAGCACTGTCGTGGCGATCTTGCCCAGATCGGTCGCCGGAACCAGATTGCCGTAGCCCACGGTGGAGACGGTGGTGACGGTGAAAAACCAGGCATCAATCCAGGCCCAGCCTTCCTGATAGTGGAAGAACACGGTCGATCCGGCCAGGATGCTGAATGCGACGACGGTCAGTGCGCCGAAGATCGCGGCCTTGCCCGAGGGGGCGGCCCGGATGTCGTCGCTCATGCCTTCTGCCCCCCGACCGTGAGGCCCTGGATCAGAAGCGTCGGCTGGCCCACGCCGACTGGCACCCACTGCCCGGCCTTGCCGCAGTTGCCGATGCCGGGGTCGAGTTGCAGGTCGTTGCCGATGGCCCGGATGCCCTTCAGCGCGGTCGCCCCGTCGCCGATCAGGGTCGCGCCCTTCACCGCTTCGCCGATCACACCATTCCGCACCCGGTAAGCCTCGGTGCAGCTGAACACGAACTTGCCGGAGGTGATGTCGACCTGCCCGCCGCCGAAGCCCACGGCGTAGATGCCGTCTTTCAGGGAGGCGACGATCCCGGCGGGGTCGTCCTTGCCCGCCAGCATGTAGGTGTTGGTCATCCGGGGCATCGGGATATGGGCGAAGCTTTCGCGCCGCCCGTTGCCGGTGGGGGCGACCCCCATGAGGCGCGCATTCTGGCGGTCCTGCATGTAGCCCACCAGAACGCCGTCCTCGATCAGCACGTTCTTGCCCGAGGGCGTGCCCTCGTCGTCGATGGAAATGGAGCCACGGCGGTCGGGGATTGTGCCGTCATCAAGGACAGTGACGCCTTTCGAGGCGATCTGTTGCCCCATGAGCCCCGCGAAGGCCGAGGTTTCCTTGCGGTTGAAGTCGCCCTCCAGCCCGTGACCGATGGCTTCATGCAAGAGGATGCCGGGCCAGCCGGGGCCGAGGACGACGTCCATCCCGCCCGCCGGGGCCTCGACCGCGCCAAGGTTGACCCGGGCGATGCGCAGGGCTTCGGCGATCATCGGCTTCCAGCTGTCGGGGGACATGAGGGCCGCAAGGCCGTGGCGACCGCCCTGGCCCATGCCGCCCTGTTCGCGGCGACCGTTCTCCTCGATCATGACGCTCACGTTGATCCGGGCCATCGGGCGGATGTCGGTCAGGCGGGTGCCTTCGGGGCGAAGGATTTCCACCTCTTGCAAGCTGGCGGAAAGCGCGGCGGAGACCTGCACCACGCGGGGGTCGAGGGCGCGGGCATAGGCGTCGATCTCGCGCAGAAGCTCGATCTTCACCGGGAAGGCGGCGTCGGCCATCGGGTCGTCGGGGCGATAAAGCCGCGTGTTGGTGCCGCGCGGCGGCGGGGCGAGGGTGCCGCCACCCGCGCCCACGGCAAGGCGGGCGGTTTCGGCGGCGCGGCGGAGGGCGGTTTCGGAGATTTCGGTGGAATGGGCGTAGCCCGCGACCTCGCCCCGGACGGCGCGGAGGCCGAAGCCCTGCGAGGCGTCATAGGTGGCCTGCCGGATGCGGCCGTCGTCCAGGACGAGGCTTTCGGCCCGGCGGCGTTCCAGGAACAGCTCGCCATCATCGGCCCCGGCGGTCGCCGCGCGCAGGGTGGCAAGGGCGGCGGTCTCGTCGAGATGGCTGTCGAAGGGGCGGAAGGGGGCTTCGGTCATCGGGGGCTTTCCTGCGGGGTCGTGCCAGAGATGGGCCGTCGCGCGGGTAGGGTCAAGGCGTCAGGCGGTCGATGAAGGCCGCCTCCAGCTCCCAGGTGGCGGGGGAGAAGAGCGCGTCATGGCCGACGGGCCCGAGGGAGAGGAAGGTCTTGGGGTCCTTCGCCAGATCGAAGAGGCGCTTGCCGAAGCCTTGCGGAATCACCCGGTCGGCCTCGCCATGCAGGATCAGGAGTGGCGCATGGATCGCGGCGATATGGTCGCGCGAGCGGTACTGATCCTTCATCAACAGGCCGACCGGGAGCCAGGGGTAGGCGCGCCGCGCGATGTCGACGGCGGCGGTGTAGGGGGCTTCGAGGATCACGGCGGCGACCGGGTTGGCGGCGGCGGTGATCACGGCGGGGCCGGTGCCGAGGCTTTCGCCGACCAGCACGATGCGGTCGGGCGGGATGCCCAGGGCGCGGAGGTGGTCGTAGGCGGCCTTGGCGTCGGTGAGGAGGCCGGGCTCGGAGGGCGAGCCGGAGGAACCGCCGTAGCCGCGCCAGCTGAGAAAGGCCACGCCAAAGCCCTGCGACTGGTAGAAGGCGAGGCGGTCGGCGCGGTCGGCGATCTCTCCGGCGTTGCCGTGCAGGAACAGGATCACCGGGCGGCCGGGCTGCGGGGCGCTGAACCAGAGGACCAGCGTTTCGCCGTCGGGGGTGGGCAGGGCAACCCGCTCGACGTCCGCCAGGCCGACGGCGGCGGGCGCAGGGTCGCGGCGGGTGGGGAAATACTGGAGATCGCGCTGGAAGGCGTAGATGCCGGAGAGCGCGACGGCGTAGAGCAGGCCGAAGGTGACGAGGGTCAGCTTGAGAAAGGCCAGGGCGATGATCCTTGCAGCGGGCGCCCCGGGCACCGGGGTCTGTCCGGCGGGGCGGCGGGGGTGCGACAGTTTCGCTTGTCGCGGGCAAGCTAATATGGTTTGAGGGCCTTGGGAAACAGCGGGATTCTGACCTTTGGGCGGCATCCCTGGACAGCGGCGGCAAGCCGCGACGTGAACGGGATGAGCGACATGCGTCTTTCGACAGTGATGAACGGGGTTGGCGCGGCAGCGGTCGCCACGCTGGTGGCCGGGCAGGCCCTTGCGCAGCAAGCGTTGGAAATCGTGGGTCAGCCGCTGCCCGGCGGGGTTGGCTTCCAGCCCGCGGCGACGGAACTGGCCTCGGACATCCACTGGCTGGATCACATGATCCTGGTCATCATCACCGCCATCGTGATCTTCGTCACCGCGCTTCTGATCTTCGTGATGGTGCGGTTCAACCGGAAATCCAACCCGACCCCGGCGCGCTTCACCCACAACAGCCCGCTGGAAGTGGCATGGACGCTGATCCCGATCGTGGTGCTGGTCACCATCGGGGCCTTCTCGCTGCCGATCCTGTTCAAGCAGCAGGAAATTCCGGTAGGCGACGTGACCATCAAGGCGACCGGCAACCAGTGGTTCTGGAGCTACGAATACGTCGACGAGGGCATTTCGTTCGACAGCTACATGATCGGTTCGCCCGCGACCGGCGGCGCCAACATGATGACCCCCGAGGTCGAGGCGCAGCTGAAGGCGGCGGGCTACACCAAGGACCAGTTCCTGCTGGCGACCGATACCGCGGTGGTGGTGCCGGTGGGCAAGACCATCGTGGTGCAGACCACGGCTGTCGACGTGATCCATTCCTGGAAAGTCCCGGCATTCGGCGTGATGCAGGATGCGGTGCCGGGCCGGACCGCCGCGCTGTGGTTCAAGCCCGAGAAGGAAGGCATCTACTTCGGCCAGTGCTCGGAACTGTGCGGCCAGATGCATGCCTACATGCCGATCACGGTGAAGGTCGTGTCGGAAGCGGCCTATGCCGAATGGCTGACCAAGGCCAAGGCGGGCGACGTGCAGCTGTCCTCGGTCGCGGTGCCGGCCGAGACGCAGGTCGCTCAGAACGACTGAGGTCGGGCAAGGTGCATTCGGGCGGGGCCTGGCCGTGGGTCGGGCCCCCTCTGTCTGAAACGGAAGCGGAATGAGCGATACCTCTGCATACCAGCGCGCGACCGCCACCCCCTATGAGCCGGGGTTCGGTGACTATGTGCAGCTTCTGAAGCCGCGCGTGATGTCGCTGGTGGTATTCACCGCGCTGGTGGGCCTCTTGGTCGCGCCGGTTTCGCTGCACCCGGTCGTGGCCTTCACCGCGATCCTGTTCATCGCGCTGGGCGCAGGGGCCTCGGGTGCGCTGAACATGTGGTGGGACGCCGATATCGACGCGGTGATGAAGCGCACGGCGAAGCGTCCGATCCCGGCGGGCAAGGTCCAGGCGGGCGAGGCGCTGGCGGTGGGGCTGGGCCTGTCGGGGATCAGCGTCGTGATGCTGGGGCTGGCCACGAACCTGCTGGCCGCCGGGCTGCTGGCCTTCACCATCTTCTTCTACGCCGTCGTCTATTCGATGTGGCTGAAACGCTCCACCCCGCAGAACATCGTGATCGGCGGCGCGGCAGGGGCTTTCCCGCCGATGATCGGCTGGGTCTGCGCGACGGGAAGCGTCTCGGTCGAGGCCTTCCTGATGTTCGCGCTGATCTTCATGTGGACACCGCCGCATTTCTGGGCGCTGGCGCTGTTCATGAAGGAAGACTACCACGCGGCGGGCGTGCCGATGCTGACGGTGACGCATGGCCGCAAGGCGACGCGGGCGCATATCCTGGCCTACACCATCCTCCTGGTTCCGGTGGCGCTGGGGGCGGCGGCGACGCAGATCGGGGGGCCGCTGACGCTGGCGGTGGCGGTGGTGCTGAACGCGGGCTTCGTCCTGGGTGCGGTGCGGCTCTGGCGGCGTGACGAGGTGATGGCGCAGGCCGACAATTATGCCGCCGAGAAAGCCTTCTTCCGGTTTTCGCTGCTGTACCTCTTCCTGCATTTCGCGGCCTTCCTGGCGGAAGCGGCGCTGAAATCGGCCGGTCTCGGGGGCTGGTGAGATGACCTTCCGCCCGGAACACGAGATGCACAAGCGCCGGTTCAGCCGGAACCTGGGCGTGGGCCTGACGCTGGGGGCCTTCGTCGTGCTGGTCTTCGCGCTGACCGTGGTCAAGGTGAAGCGCGGCGATCCGATGCAGGGCTATGACCATGTGGTCCAGCCCGAATCCGTCCCGGCGGGGAGCGCGCAGCCATGATCTTCCCGCGGCTTCAGGGCAAGAACCGCACGCTGGTGCAACTGGTGGCCGTGGTCGTCACCATGACCTCGCTGTCCTTTGCGGCGGTGCCGTTCTACAGCTGGTTCTGCGCGGTGACGGGCTATGGCGGCACGCCGCAACGGGCGGAGGCCGCGCCGGACAGGATCCTGGACCAGGTGGTGAAGATCCGCTTCGACGCCTCGGTCGACCAGAACATGCCGTGGAGCTTCAAGCCGGTGGTCCGCACGATGGACCTGCGCATCGGCGAGACGGGCCTTGCCTTCTACGAGGCGCACAACCCGACCGACCGGGTGATCGCGGGCACGGCAAGCTTCAACGTCTTCCCGGATACCGCAGGCGGCTATTTCACCAAGATCGACTGCTTCTGCTTCTCGGAACAGGTGCTGCAGCCGGGCGAAACCGTGCAGATGCCGGTCAGCTTCTTCGTCGATCCCGCCATCGTCGACGACCCGGACGGGAAGTTTGTGCATGAGATCACGCTCAGCTATACCTTCCACCAGACCCCGCTGCCGGAAGATCAGGCAGCACTTGAACAACCTGCCGCACCCGTTGCGACAGCAACAAACTGACGCACGCCGCAGCCGCGGTGAACTGGGATACAACGAGGGAAACGCCGGTCATGGCCCACGCAAAGAACCACGATTACCACATCCTGCCACCCTCGATCTGGCCGCTTCTCGGGGCGCTGTCCGGCTTCGTGATGCTGTTCGGCGCGGTCTTGTGGATGCATGGCTCGGCGCCCTGGATGGGGCTGATCGGGCTGGCGGGTGTGCTGTACACCATGTTCGCCTGGTGGTCCGAAGTGGTGCACGAAGGCCAGGTCGGCGACCATACCCCCGTTGTCCGCATTGGCCTGCGCTACGGGTTCATCCTGTTCATCATGTCGGAAGTGATGTTCTTCTCGGCCTGGTTCTGGACCTTCTTCAAGCACCGCATGTATCCGATGGGGCCGCAGTCGCCCGCCGTCGACGGTGTCTGGCCCCCCGCCGGGATCGAGACCTTCGACCCCTGGCACCTGCCCTTCATCAACACGCTGATCCTGCTTCTGTCGGGCTGCGCCGCGACCTGGGCCCACCACGCGCTGGTGCATGAGAACAACCGCAAGGACCTGGTGAACGGGCTGGTCATCGCCATCGGGCTGGGCTTCGTCTTCACCCTCTTGCAGGCCTATGAATACAGCCACGCGGCCTTCGGCTTTGCCGGCAACATCTATGGCGCCTCGTTCTTCATGGCGACGGGCTTCCACGGCTTCCACGTCATCATCGGGACGATCTTCCTGACCGTCTGCCTGATCCGCGCGCTGAAGGGGCATTTCACCCCCGAGCAGCATGTCGGCTTCGAGGCCGCCGCCTGGTACTGGCACTTCGTCGACGTGGTCTGGCTGTTCCTCTTTGCCGCCGTCTACGTCTGGGGCCAGGGCTGATCCCTCCCCGCTGACCAACCCAAGCGCGGGCCTTCGGGCCTGCGCTTTCATTTCCGGGGTCCGCCGATGCGCCGCTATGTCTTTCCGGTCCTGATGGGCATCGTCGGGGTGGCCGTGCTGATGAGCCTCGGGTTCTGGCAGCTTGGTCGCATGGCGGAAAAGCGGGCCTATCTCGACGAGATCGCGGCGCGGATTTCCAATGCGCCGATCCCGCTGCCGGACAAGCCGGAGGAGGGTCCGCACAAGTTCCAGGCGGTCTGGGCCGAGGGGCGGTTCACCGGGGACTATCTGGAGGTGCTGGCGGGACAGACGGGGGCGAGCCCGGGGGTCCTGGTGATCGAGGCCTTCGATCTGCCGGGCGGGCGCCGGATCATGGTGCAGCGCGGCTTCATCGCGGAGGAGGCGCGCAGGGTGCCGAGGGCGCCGCATGCGGCGAAGGTGGAAGGCAACCTGCATTGGCCGCAGGACACCAACAGCTTCACCCCGCCGCCGGATGTGAAGACCGGGCTGTGGTTCGCCCGCGATGTTCCGGCGATGGCGGCGAAGCTTGGCACGGAACCGACACTTATTGTCGCCAGCAAGCCAACTGGTGACGGGATCACGCCGGTCCCGGTCGATACGTCGGGTATACCCAACGACCATTGGGGCTATGCGATCCAGTGGTTCCTGCTCGCGGCGACCTGGGCGGGGATGACAGTCTTTCTTCTCTGGCGTATCAGGACGCGGAAGGTGTGAAGGCGATCCGATGAACTATATCTCGACCCGTGGTTCGGCCCCCGTGCTGGGATTCGGCGAAGCGATGATGACCGGCCTTGCGCGCGACGGCGGGCTTTATGTCCCCGAGACGGTGCCGGAGATGCCCCGCGCCGAGATCGCGGCGCTGGCGGGTGCGCCTTACGAGGAGGTCGCGTTCCGGGTGATGCGGCCCTATCTGGGCGGGTTCTTTTCGGACGACGAATTCCGGGGCCTGATCGCCAAGGCCTATGAAGGCTTCCACCACGCCGCCCGCGCGCCGATGGTGCAGCTGGGGTCGAACCATTTCCTTTTGGAGCTGTTCCACGGGCCGACGCTGGCCTTCAAGGACTTCGCCATGAGCCTCATCGGGCAGATGATGCAGGCGGCGCTGGCCAAGACCGGGGAGCGGATCACCATTGTCGGCGCGACCAGCGGCGACACCGGGTCGGCGGCGATGGAGGCGTTCCGGGGGCTGGCGAATGTGGATGTGTTCATCCTCTTCCCGCATGGCCGGGTCAGCGAGGTGCAGCGGCGGCAGATGACGACGCCCTCGGAAGCAAACGTGCATGCGCTGGCGATGGACGGGGACTTCGACGATTGCCAGGCCCGCGTGAAGGACATGTTCAACGACTTCGCCTTCCGCGACGGGGTGCGGCTGGCGGGGGTGAACAGCATCAACTGGGCCCGCGTGCTGGCGCAGGTGGTGTATTACTTCTACGCCGCCACGGCGCTGGGGGCGCCGCACCGGGCGGTCAGCTTCACCGTGCCGACCGGCAATTTCGGCGACATCTTCGCGGGCTACATCGCGCAGAAGATGGGCCTGCCCATTGACCAGCTGGTGATCGCGACGAACCAGAACGACATCCTCGACCGGGCCTTGCGCTCGGGCGACTACCGGACCAACGGGGTCAAGCCCTCGATGAGCCCGTCGATGGACATTCAGGTGTCGTCGAACTTCGAACGGGTACTGTTCGACGCCTATGGCCGCGACGGCGCGGCGGTGGCGGCGCTGATGGGCGAGATGAAGACGGGCGGGTTCCGCATCAGCCAGGGCGCGATTGACAGCCTGCGGGGGACGTTTGCCTCCGGCCGCTGTTCCGAGGACGAGACGCTGGAAGTGATCGCGCGGCACTGGAAGACGACCGGAGAGCTTCTCTGCCCGCATTCCGCCGTGGGGGTGAAGGTGGCGGAAGAGCATATCGGCCTGGCCCCGATGATCACCCTGGCCACGGCGCATCCGGCGAAGTTCCCCGATGCGGTGCAGCGCGCCACCGGGATCAGGCCCGGCCTGCCGCCGCATATGGCGGATATCTTCGAGCGCGAGGAACGGATGACCCGGGTGCCGAACGATCTTGCCGCGCTGCAGGCGCTGGTCCGCGAAAGGATTGCCCGCTGATGCAGCGCTTGCACACCCTGCCGAACGGTTTCCGCATCGTGACCGAGGCGATGCCGGGGTTGCAGTCGGCCAGCGTCGGGCTTTGGGTCGAGGCCGGGGGGCGGCACGAGACGCCCGCGCAGAACGGCATCGCGCATTTCCTGGAACATATGGCCTTCAAGGGCACGCGGCGGCGGTCCGCGCTGCGGATCGCGGAAGAGATCGAGGATGTGGGCGGTTATATCAACGCCTATACCAGCCGCGAGATGACCGCCTATTACGCCCGGGTCCTGTCGGGCGATGTGCTGATGGCGCTGGACGTGATTTCGGACATCGTGCTGAACCCCCTGTTCCGCAAGGCCGATATCGAGACCGAGCGCCATGTCATCCTGCAGGAGATCGGTCAGGCCCTGGACACGCCTGATGACATCATCTTCGACTGGCTGCATGAAGTCAGCTACCCCGACCAGAGCTTCGGCCGCACGATCCTGGGGCCGGAGGAGCGGGTGTCCTCGTTCAGGAAGGCGGATTTCGAGGGCTTCACTGGCGCGCATTACGGTCCTGACCAGATGATCCTGTCGGCGGCGGGCGGCGTGGACCATGACGCCATCATCGCAGCGGCCGAGCGCATCTTCGGGGGGCTGAAGGCTGTCGGCGGGTCGAAGGTGGAACCGGCCCGCTTCGTCGGGGGCGAGCGGCGCGAGGTCAAGGATCTGGAGCAGGTGCATTTCGCCTTGCAGTTCGAGGCACCGGGCTACCGCGACGACAAGGTTTATACCGCGCAGGTCTATGCGACCGCGATGGGGGGCGGCATGTCCTCGCGGCTGTTCCAGCGCATCCGCGAGGACCGGGGGTTGTGCTATTCGATCTATGCCCAGTCGGCGGCCTATGAGGATACCGGGCAGGTCACGATCTATGCCGGCACCTCGGAAGCCGAGATCGGCGAGCTGACCCAGCTGACGGTGGACGAGCTGAAGCGGGCCGCCGCCGACATGACCGAGGCCGAGGTTGCGCGGGCAAGGGCGCAGCTGCGGGCCGGGCTGCTGATGGGGCTGGAAAGCCCGTCCTCGCGCGCCGAACGCAATGCGCGGCTGTTGTCGATCTGGGGGCGCATCCCGGCGGTCAGCGAAGCGGTGGCGAAGATCGACGCGGTCGATACGGCGGCGGTGCGCGGCTACGCGGCAGAGCTGACGGCGGCGCGGGCGGCGCTGGCGGTCTATGGGCCGGTTGCTGCGGCCCCGGGGATCGACGAGGTTCGGCGGGGACTTTCCGCCTGATGCTGGGCCTGAAGCGCCGCGTCCGGGTCGAGACCGAGCGGATGACGCTGCGGTTGCCGGAACATGGCGACTGGCGGCAATGGTCCGAGGTGCGCGAGGCCTCGGCCGAATTTCTGGTGAAATGGGAGCCGGTCTGGTCGACCGACCATCTGAGCCGCCGTGCCTTCACCAACCGGGTCTACTGGGCGCAGCGCGCGGAAGCGCAGGGCCAGGCGCTGCCGATGCTCTTGATCCGGCGGGCGGACCAGCAGCTTCTGGGCGCGCTGACCCTGGACAACATCCGCCGGGGTCCGGCGCAGACCGGGACCTTCGGCTACTGGATCGGCGCGCCCTTCGCCCGGCAGGGCTACATGCGCGAGGCGATCCTGGCGCTGACGCATCACGCCTTCACCCGGCTGGACCTGTCGCGGCTGGAAGCGGCCTGCCTGCCGGAAAACCTGCCCTCGCGCGGGGTGCTGGAGAAATGCGGCTTCAAGTATGAAGGCGTGGCGCAGAGCTATCTGCAGATCAACGGGCGCTGGCGCAACCATGTGCTATACGCCAACCTGCGCGGTGACCGGCGTGGGCGGACCGACGTGGGGTGAGGGACGCCTGTCATATTGAGCGCTGACGCGCATTCCTTTTGTCTCGCGGTTTTGCGTGAAGGACGCAAAGCCGCTCGGAATCTGCCTCCGGCGGGGATATTTGGGCAAATGTGAAAGGCGGAAGGTGGCGGTTCGGGTTGCATTGCTGCGCGGGGTGAACGTCTCGGGGGCGGGGAAGCTGCCGATGGCGGAGTTCCGGGACATGCTCTCCGGGATGGGGCTTGGCGCCGTGCGGACCTATATCCAGTCGGGCAATGCGGTGTTCGAGAGCGATCTCGCCGCGCCGGAGCTGGAAGCGAGGATCGGCGATGCGGTTGCGGAACGGTTCGGCTTCAGGCGGGATGTCTTCGTGCTGTCGGTCGAGGAGATCGCGGCGGCGCTGACCGATCATCCCTTTGCCGGGGCCGAGCCGAAGCTGGTGCATGTGATCTTCCTGCGCGAGACCCCCACGCCGGATGAGGCGGCCTTGCGGGCGCTGGCCGAGCCGGGCGATGGCTGGCATATCGGCCCGCGCCGGTTCACCCTGTCGACGCCGGGCGGCTTTGGCACGTCGAAGCTTGCCGAGAAGCTGCCGAAGCTCTTGCCCGCCCCGACGACCGCGCGGAACCTGCGGACCATCGCGGCGCTGCATGAGATGATACTCGCGCAGGCGTGATCGGTGGGTCGGGGGCGATCCGGGCTAGGCTTGTCGCGATGGCCCGGAGGTGACGGATGCGCCTGCTTGTTGCCCTTGCCCTGATCGCCACGCCCGCGCTGGCGCAGGAGCGCATCCCGTCGCATTGCATCGCGGTGGCGGCGGCGGAGCCTTCGGTGGTGCCGGTGGCATTGCAGGACGGGCTGGAGCCGGGTTCGGTGCTGATCCGCTACCTGGATCATGCCAGCTTTGCCATCGTCACGGCGGATGGCACGGTGGCGGTGACCGACTACACCGGCTACCTCGGCACGCAGGATGTGGTGCCGGACGTGGTGACGATGAACAACGCCCATACCTCGCACTGGACCGCCGCGCCCGATCCGCGCATCCCGCATGTGCTGAAGGGCTGGCCCGAGAATGGCAGGCCGGCGGAACACCGGCTGGACCTGGGCGCGATGCTGGTCCGGAACGTGACGACCGACACGCGGGGGCCCTTCGGCGAGGGGGCGATGCGGGACGGCAACTCGATCTTCATCTTCGAGACGGCGGGCCTTTGCATCGGCCATCTGGGCCACCTGCACCAGATCCCTTCGGACGAACAATATGCGGCGATCGGGCGGCTGGACGTGGTGATGGTGCCGGTCGACGGCGGCTATACCATGCAGCTTTCCGACATGGAGGGGGTGGTGCGGCGGCTCCGGGCCTCGGTGGTGATCCCGATGCACTGGTTCAGCCCGGAGACCCTGCAGGCCTTCCTGCGCGAGATGGCGCCGGAGTTCGCCGTGGTGGAGACCGGCGGCGCGCAGGTCGCGCTGTCGCTGCACGACCTGCCGTCGCAGCCGACGATCCTGGTGCTGGAACCGGCCTGGCTGGACTAGCCTCGCGCGCCGCCCTTGGCTACCAAGGAGCGGAAGGAGACGCCGATGCTGAACCCCTGCGATCCCGGTTTCGTTGCCCATCTGGCGGGTCTGGTGCCCGAGGGGGTGCTGTCGGCCCCCGAGCCCCGGCATCTGGAGGAGCCCCGCGGCCGCTGGATCGGCCAGGCGGGGGTGCTGGCCCGGCCCCGGACCACGGCGGAGGTGGCGGTGGTGATCCGCGCCTGTGCCGAAGCGCGGGTGGGGGTGGTGCCGGTCAGCGGCGGGACCGGGCTGGTCGGCGGGCAGGTCATGGCGTCAGGCCCCGCACCGGTTCTGCTGTCGCTGGAGCGGATGACGGCCCTGCGCGGCGTCTGGCCGGAAGAGAATGCGCTGGTGGTCGAGGCGGGCATGCTGCTGGCCGATGTGCAGGCCCATGCGGCAGGGGTCGGGCGGTTGTTCCCGCTGTCACTGGCGTCGGAGGGAAGTTGCCGGATCGGCGGCAACCTCGCGACGAATGCCGGGGGGACGGCGGTGCTGCGCTATGGCAATGCGCGCGACCTCTGCCTGGGGCTGGAGGCGGTCTTGCCGGACGGGACGGTCTATGGCGGCCTGACGCGGCTCAGGAAGGACAACGCGGGCTATGACCTGCGGGACCTGCTGATCGGGTCCGAGGGCACGCTGGGGGTGATCACCGCCGCCAGCCTGAAGCTGTTCCCGCAGCCCGCCGCGCGGGTGGTGGCCTTGCTGGCGGTGCCCTCGCCCGGCGCGGCGCTGGACCTGCTGGCCTTGTGCGGTGAGCGGGTGGCGGGGCTGGTTTCAGGCTTCGAGTTGATCAGCCGGATGGGCTTCGACTTTCTTGCCGAGACCGGGTTCGACCTGCGGGCCCCCTTCGACCCGGTGCCCGACTGGGTTGTGCTGCTGGAACTGGAACTGCCTGCCGGGCTGGAGCCCGAGATCACGATGGCCAACTTGTATGAGGCCGGGGCCGAGGCGGGATTGGTCACGGACGGGGTGATAGCCACCTCCGAGGCGCAGGCGCTGCATCTGTGGGCGCTGCGCGAGACGATCCCGCTCGCAAACCGCAAGGTGGGGGCGGTGTCGAGCCATGACATCTCGCTGCCCCTGTCGGCCATCCCCGGGTTCATCGCCAGGGCGCCGGGGGAGATTGCGGGGCTGGGAGAGTTTCGGGTGAATTGCTTCGGGCATCTGGGCGATGGCAACCTGCACTGGAACGTCTTCCCGGCGCAGGGCCATGCGAAGGGCGAATATGAGGGTCGGCGCGACGCAGTGAAGACGGCGGTGCATGACCTGGTGCATGCGCTGGGCGGGTCGATCGCGGCCGAACATGGGGTGGGGAGGCTGAAGGTTGCCGACCTTGCACGCTATGGCGATCCGGGGAAGCTGGCGGCGATGCGGGCGATCAAGGCGGCGCTGGATCCTGGCGGCATCATGAACCCGGGGGCGGTGCTGGGGTGAGGCTGTCGGAATGAAACATCCCCGCCGCAGAAACCTGCGACGGGGTGCTTTGGGGGTGTGTAGGTCACGCTGTGGGTAGCAGCGCGGTCAGGGTGGGTAGCCCTGACAAACCCTTGTGTAGAGTGATTCTCTTACAGGACGGTTAACGCAACCCCGCCGCTGCGCCCGGCCCGCGCGATTTCCTTGCGGAAATCGGTCCGGAGTTTGAAAAACTCCGGGGTGCCAGGAGGTTCGGCGTCACAGCCCTTCGAAGGCGCACAAGGCGTGGACCTCCATCCCGAGCGATTCGAGCTTCTTCCGCCCGCCAAGATCGGGCAGATCGACCACGAAGGCGCAGCCCACCACCTCGGCACCCAGCCGTTCGATCAGCCGGATACCGGCCTCCGCCGTGCCGCCGGTGGCGAGGAGGTCGTCGACCAGAAGCACCTTCTCGCCCGGCTGCATCGCGTCGTCATGCACCTCGACCACCGCCTCGCCGTATTCCAGCTGGTAGGCCTGGGCGATGGTCTGGCCGGGCAGCTTGCCCTTCTTGCGGATCGGCACGAAGCCGGTCGAGAGCTGGTGCGCCACCGCCCCGCCCAGGATGAAGCCCCGCGCCTCCAGCCCCGCCACCTTGTCGATCCGCATCCCGGCATAGGGGGCGAGGAGCTGGTCGACGCACATCCGGAACCCGCGCGGATCGGCGAAGAGCGTGGTCACGTCGCGGAACAGGATCCCCTCGTGCGGGAAGTCGACGATGGTGCGGATGTAGTCCTTGACGGTCTTGGCCATGACAATACTGCCTGAATGAAGTTCATGGATAGTGGCGGCGGAGTGCCATCAGGTCCTGCTTGCCCAAGCTTACTCGTGAGTTGCTGGTTTCCGAAAAGACCGACCGGGATTCGTAGTAGGTGCCGCCGATGTCGGTCCACAGTCCCATGCACTGGGCCAACTCTTCCAGCATGACGGAATAGACCTCGCTGAGGCGGGCGTTGTTGGAGGAACTGATGTAGCAATTGCTCAGGGTATGATTGGCACGCCAGATGACCGTCATCGTGGCAGCGCCGATGATGGATCCGTCCACGAATTCAATTCCTGTGCCAGTGATTCTTGCGCCTTCGGGGATGTCAAGGAAGAGCACCTTGATGTCGGGAGTCTCGGACGGTTTGGCATGCCTGATGCGGAGATTGGCTCCGACCGCGTTCAGTTTGTCAATCGCACGGTCAAGGCCGTCCTCGACCTGGGCCTGCAGCCGGGGCGGGAACCCGTCCGCGACCTGCATGATGCCTAGGGTGAGATCCTTCGCATCTTTGGCACGCCAGCGGACCATCGGCTTCTGGCATTCGCCGCCCGGAGGTGCGGCGCAAGCGACGAGACGGTAGAAATCCTCGTCCGACAGCTTGCCCTTCGCCGTCACGAATTCCTGGGCCGAGGCTTGGGGGGCCAGCAGCGCGGCCAGGAGGGCAAGGGCGCGCGGGCTCACAAGACCCGCCCCGCGATGGCGTCGAGCCTGGCCAGAAGCTCGGGGTCGCGTTTGTCGGGGGCGGTCATGATTGCGTGGCTGAGGGCGCGGTCGCAGCCGTGGGGGCAGGGCTGGCGGTCGGGGTCCATCAGGGCAGGCAGGCGGGCGACGAGGCCGCGGGCGGCAGCGGCGTTGGCATGGACGACGGCGATGACCTGGGCCACGTCCACCGCGCCGTGGCTGTCGTGCCAGCAGTCGTAGTCGGTGACCATCGCGAGGGAGGCGTAGCACAGCTCGGCTTCCCGGGCGAGGCGGGCTTCGGAAAGGCCGGTCATCCCGATCACGTCGGCGCCCCAGGTCCGGTACATCCGGCTTTCGGCGCGGGTGGAGAACTGCGGGCCCTCCATCGAGAGATAGGTGGCCCCGCTATGGACGGTCAGGCCCGCCTCGCGCGCGGCCCGGGCGGCCAGCGCGCCGAGGCGGGGGCAGGTCGGGTCGGCGAGGCTGACATGGGCGACGCAGCCGGGGCCGAAGAACGAAGGCGGGCGCTGGGTGGTGCGGTCGATGTACTGGCCGACGAGGACGAAGTGGCCGGGGGCGAAGTCTTCGCGGAGGCTGCCCACGGCGGAGACGGCGAGGAGGTCGGTGCAGCCGAGGCGCTTCAGGGCGTCGATGTTGGCGTGGTAGGGGACCGAGGTGGGGGTATGGACGTGGCCCCTGCCATGCCGGGGGAGGAAGGCTATGGGCAGGCCGTTCAGGCGGCCGACCAGCACCTCGTCCGAGGGCTTGCCCCAGGGGGTCTTCACCCGGACCCAGCTGGCCCCTTCGAGGCCGTCGATCTGATAGACCCCCGATCCTCCGATCACGCCGAGCATGCACTGCATGGGGATCCTCTCTTGTCTTGACCGGGGGGAAGATAGCGGGGCGCGCGGATCGTGTCCACGGTGGACAAGCGCGGCGATGGCTGGGATTTCAAGGGGTTGGTCGCGGGCGTTAGGGAAGCGTTAGGAATTGGCCGGAGCAAAATCCTTCGAAGGATTTTGGCAAAACTTTTCGAAAAGTTTTGTGCCTGGGGAAAGCGTGGGGACTATCGGGTGGCGGTCTCGCAGCTTTCGCGGGCGAGGAAGGTGGCGAGGCTTTTGTCGGGGTCGTCGGGGAATGTGTCCTCGGTCAGGGAGAGTGTGACACCCCGGTCGAAGCGCCAGGTGCGGAAATCGGCGCGCAGCCTGCCACGGAGTGCCTGGGGTCAACCGGGATTGCCTCCGGCGGGGATATTTGCGCCAGTATGAAGGGCAGGCGCAGGTGCCTGGCCGGCCTGGCGGGACGAGGTGGCGGGCGTCAGGCGCCGGTGCAGGTCACCTTGTTGCCGCCGGGCCAGCGCCACTCGATCAGCTCGGTCCCGCCGCGCAGCCGGGCGCCATCGCCCGCGGCATAGGAGAAGCGCAGCAAGAGATGTTCCTTCCGCAGCACGAAATAGGTCTTGCCGCCGATCATGACATTCGCCGTCGCGCCGCCCTTGTAGATCACCACGGTCATCTTCCCCGCAGAGCCGCAGGAATAGGACAGGCGGGCCTCGACCTCGGGCTTCGGCGGCGGGGGTGGCGGTGGCTTTATCACCATGCCGTCGTCGGCAAGATCGAGATACTTGGCCGAGGCCCAGCCGGTATCGCCGTTCTTCCGGCGGACCTCATACCAGATGCCGCCCCTGGCCTTGCAGGCATAGGCGATGGAGCGGCCGGTGTCGCTGAGGCCGCCCTCGGCGCCGGAGCAGGTGGTGTAGCACTGGCCCTTCGACCAGGCGACGCGGCCCGTGGCGGTCACACCGGTTTCGCCGGGGCGGATGCGCGCGACGAGGGCATGGGAGGCCGCCGGGCCGGAGCGCATGTTCAGCGTGTCATTCGCCGCGACGCCGGTGACCGAAAGCGCGGTGCCCCGGTCGGGGTCGCAGATCGGTTCGGCAAGGGCGGGCAGGGCGGAGAGGCAGAGGAGAGCGAGAGCGCGAAAGAGCATGGGGCAGTCCTTTCCCGGATGTTCCCGCAGCCTGTGGCGCAGACCCGAGTCGGTCAAGGGAGCCGGTGTCGCGCCCCCTGCCGCTCAGGTGCGGCGCGGGCGGGCATGGTCCAGCCCCCAGGCCGCCAGGCCGATCATCAGCCCCCAGAAGGCCGCGCCGATGCCGAAGGCGGCCATGCCGGAGGCGGTGGTGACAAGCGTCAGCGTGGCGGGCAGGCGCTGGTCGGGATGGGCGAAGGCGGCGGTGCAGGCGCCCATCAGGGGGGAAAGGAGGGCGAGCGCGACAAGGGCGGCGACGACGGGTGTGGGGAGGGCCGCGAGGAGTTGCAGGACGGTGGGGGAGAGCAGGCCGAGGAGCACCCAGACGCAGGCATAGGCGAGGCCGACGATCCAGCGTTTGTCGCGGTCGGGATGCACGTCGGGGCCAAGGCAGATCGCGGCGGTGATCGCCGCCATGCTGACGGTATGGGCGCCGAAGAAGGCGGTGACGGTGGAAATGAGGCCGGTGGTGGTCAGCGCGGCATTGACGGGCGGCTCGTAGCCCGCGGCGCGCAGCGTGGCGAAGCCCGGCAGGTTCTGCGAGGCCATCGTGACGAGGTAGAGCGGCAGGGCGAGGCCGAGGATCACGCCGGGGCGGACCTCGGGCGCGGTGAAGGTGAGGAGGGGGGCGGAGAGGCGGAGGGTGGAGAGGTCCGCGCCGGAGATCAGCGCCAGGGCGATGCCGGTCGCGAAGGCGGCGAGGGTCGCCATCGCGGGGTTCCAGAGCCGGACCACCAGGAAGACGGCGACCATCGGCAGGACGATCGCGGGAAGGCCTTGCGCGGCGGTGGCCCCCTTGAGGCAGAAGGGCAGGAGCACGCCCGCCAGCATTCCGGCGGCGATGCCGTCGGGGATGCGGGCGACCAGTGCGCCGAGCGGGCGGATCAGGCCGGTGGCGGCGATGAGAAGGCCGGTGACGACGAAGGCGCCCACGCCCTCGGCAAAGCTGATGCCGGAGGTCGCGGCGATGAGGGCGGCTCCGGGCGTGGACCAAGCGAGGACGACGGGGACCTTCGTCTGCCAGGAGAGGAGGGCGGAGCCTGCCGCCTTGCCGAGGCTGATGGCGAGGAGCCAGCTGGCGGCTTGTGCGGGCGTGGCCCCCAGCGCGGTGGCGGCGGCCAGCAGGATCGCGACCGAGGCGGCATAGCCCACCAGCGCGGCGACGGTGGCGGCAGACAGGACCGAGGCGCGCATGCGGGCTCCCAAGCGGCGGGTGTCGCGGGACTATTCCGTGGCGCTGGCCGGGCTGCAAGGGGGAAAGGTGGCGACCCCCGGGGGAGGAGGAATGGGGGCCGCCACAGGATCGGCGCGCCCGGGAGGAGGGTGGGCGTCCGATGGGGTTCGGGGCCAAGGCCCGGAATGGGGGCGGCGGTGCCCGGGGGAGGAGGTGGGCCCGCCGCGTCCGTCAGGCCCCAGGGAGGAGGAGGGGGCCGTCGGGAGGGGTTGGCGCGGCAGGGCCAGGGAGGAGGAGAGACCCCGCCGCGCGGTTCAGGTGCCAGGGAGGAGGAGAGGCACCCGATCAGTTCGGGCCTTCGCGGCCCGGAATGGGGGCGGCAATGCCAGGGAGGAGGTTGGCACCGCCGCAGTACCAGACGCCAGGGAGGAGGAGAGGCGTCCGATCAGGGTGGACCTTCGCGGTCCGTGTAGGGGCGGCGGTGCCCAGGGAGGAGGAGGGGCATCGCCGCTATCGCCGGAGGTCCCAGGGAGGAGGAGGGGACCCCGGGCGAAATCTCACTTGCCGTAGGCGGCCTCACGCGCGATCTCGGTGATGCCGAGGCGCGAAATGCCGAGGTCGGACAGCTCACGGTCGGTGAGCGAGTTCAGTTCGGCCACGGTGCGGGCGTAGACGCGGCGCTGGTTGATCGCGGCAAGGACGACGTCCTTCACGAAAGCCAGGCGGTCAGCAAAACCCTTGCGGGCAACGGGGGTGGTGGTCACATAAGCCATCTTACTCAAGCCTCTTCAGATCGGTCAGCGCGGTTCTTTTGCGCTGTTAGTGGTAACATGCGCCTCATGCTGCAGATGCACAATAGCGGGTCTGAACAATGCTGCCATGCAGCATGCGCATGGCTGACGTCACGGAAATGTCATGATTGATCAAGGCTTTCGCCGAAATTTTGAGCATTTGGTCAACTGGCCTTGCCCTTCCGCTGAAAGGCTACGACCCTAGGGCAAATCTTCAGCGGAGTCGGAACGATGGCGGTGGATCGGGAGCAGGTGTTGCGGGTCCTGGCGGGGGTCGCGCACCCCGGCGGGGGTGATCTGGTGAGCCGCGATCTGATTCGCGCACTGGCGGTCGAGGGCGGCACGGTGCGCTTCGTGATCGAGGCCGCGACGCCGGACGAAGCGCGCAGCCTCGGCGCGGCGCAGGCCGAGGCGGAGGCGCGGCTGAAGGCTCTGCCGGGGGTCAGTTCCGTGCGGGTGGTGATGACGGCGCATGGCCCGGCGGCGAAGGCGGCGCCTCCATCATTGAAGATCGGCCAGCATCCGACGCCGCAGCAGGGCGGGCCGCAGCGGATTTCCGGGATCGACCGGATCATTGCGGTGGCGAGCGGAAAGGGCGGGGTGGGGAAATCCACCGTGGCCTCGAACCTGGCGGTGGCGCTGGCGCGGCGGGGCCGGAGGGTCGGGCTGCTGGACGCCGATATCTACGGGCCGTCGCAGCCGAAGATGATGGGGGTCTCGCAGCGCCCGTCCTCGCCGGACGGCAAGACCATCGAGCCGCTGGTCGCGCATGGGGTGACGATGATGTCGATCGGCCTGATGCTGAAAGAGAACGAGGCGGTGGTCTGGCGTGGGCCGATGCTGATGGGGGCCTTGCAACAGCTTCTGGGGCAGGTGGCCTGGGGCAAGCTGGATGTCCTCATCATCGACCTGCCGCCGGGGACGGGGGATGTGCAGTTGACGCTCTGCCAGCGGACGCAGCTGACCGGGGCGATTGTCGTCAGCACGCCGCAGGACGTGGCGCTGCTGGATGCGCGGAAGGCGCTGGACATGTTCCACAAGCTGAAGACCCCGGTGCTGGGGCTGGTCGAGAACATGTCGACCTATGTTTGCCCGAACTGCGGGCATGAGAGCCATATCTTCGGCCACGGCGGGGTGGCGGCCGAGGCGCGGAAGCTGGACCTGCCGTTCCTGGGGGAACTGCCCCTGGCGCTGGACGTGCGGGTGGCGGGGGATGCCGGGACGCCGGTCGCGGCGACCGACGGCCCGCTGGCCGCGCCCTATCTCGCGCTCGCCGACCGGCTGATCGCGGGCGGGATGGGCTGAGACACCGAGCCCCGGGCATTTCCGCGTGCTCGATTTCTTCGAAGAAATCGGACCGGAGCCTTTGAAGGCTCCGCACCGGAATTTTCCAAAATTCCGGCGCCCCCTTCTGATGCGGTGAGCACTTGGCGGGTTTCCGCGTGGTGCGAAATTCGGGGTTGTTTACATACCAACTGGTTGGTATCTTTCCTGCATGACCAGCGAGTCGCAGACGCGACGGCTGACAACCCCAAGGAGGAAAGACGATGACCCACAACATTCGTACCTGCCTTTGGTTCCGCGATGGCCGTGGCCCGGAGGCGGCGAAGTTCTACTGCGACCTGATCCCCGGAAGCCGGATCGAACGCAGCTTCGGCGCCGATGCCGGGATGGGGCCGTTCACGGTGACGGACTTCACCCTTGCAGGGACGCCCTATCAGATCCTCGACGCAGGCCCGCATTTCACCCTGACCGAGGCGGTGTCGATCAGCGTCGAAACCGATGACCAGGCCGAGACCGACCGGCTTTGGGCGGCCTTGACCGCGGATGGCGGCGAGGAGAGCGTCTGCGGCTGGCTGAAGGACCGTTTCGGCGTGTCCTGGCAGGTCTTCCCGCGCCGGTTGACCGAGCTGACGCTGAGCAAGGACAAGAAGGTCTCGGCGGCGGCAACGGCGGCGATGATGAAGCAGAAGAAGATCGACATCGCCGAGATCGAGGCGGCGGTCCGCGCGGCGGCCTGAGGAGAACGGACATGCGAACGATCAGGATCATCGAGCACGTCTCGCTGGACGGGGTCATCCAGGGGCCGGGCGGACCGGAGGAGGACCCGGCCAACGGCTTCAACCACGGCGGCTGGGCTTTTCCCCATCATGACGCGGAGGGCGGGGCCGCCATCGGCAAGGCGCAGGGGACGGGGTTCGACCTGCTTCTGGGCCGCAAGACCTATGACATCTTCGGCAGCTACTGGCCGAAACAGGCGGGGCCATTGGCCGACAGCCTGAACGGGGCGAAGAAGTTCGTGGCGACCCACCGACCGGAAAGCCTGGACTGGGGGCCGGTGGAGCCGCTGGGCCTCGACATCGCCGCAGGCATCGCCAGGGTGAAACAGGCGGGAGGGCCGGACCTGATCGTCTGGGGCAGTTCCACCCTGACGCCTCTGTTGATCGCGGAAGGATTGGCGGACGAGGTGGTGCTGCTGGTCTTCCCCGTGATGATCGGGCGGGGCAAGCGCATCTTCTCGGATGTGGCGGCGGCGAGCGAGCTGAAGCTTCTGTCCAGCAAGGCCACGCCTTCGGGTGTGGTGATCTCGACCTACAAGCCCGCCGGGCCGATGCGCACCGGCAGTTTTTCCGAAGAGCCCGCGTGACGGGCAAGGGAGGATATGATGAACGACGTGCCACAGGACCAGCGCTACCGGCCCGAAGACCGGATCATGCAGGGGGTGATCCCCTATCTGTCACTTGCCGGGCAGGCGGGGGAAGCGGCGGATTTCTACATGAAAGCCTTCGCGGCCAGGGACATCGGCCGGATGGAGACGCCGGGCCAGCCGGGCCACTACATGCACCTGCAGGTCGAGATCAACGGCGGCGCGCTGATGCTGACCGACCATGTCGGTGACGGTTCGCCCGAAGGACCGCCGCTGGCGCGGGGGCATCTGCAGCTGGTGGTCGGCGACGGGCGGGCCTGGTTCGACCGGGCGGTCGCGGCGGGCTGCCAATCGGTGATGCCCTACGAACGCCAGCCCTGGGGCGACGACTGGGGCATGGTGCGCGATCCGTTCGGGATTCTCTGGGCGGTGTTGACACCCAATCCCGCGCTCTGGGACAAGGGCTGATGCCAGCCGTGGTGACAGAGTGAACAAGGCGGGCCGCGTTCCCCGCGGCGAGGCGCGCGCGCGGCTGATCGAGGCCGCGCGCAGCCTTGTGCGCCATCGGGGGTTTGCGGCGACGAGCGTCGATGACCTGTGCGCGGCGGCGGGGGTGACGAAGGGGGCCTTCTTCCACCACTTCGCCAGCAAGGAAGCTCTGGGCGTCGCGCTGATCGACGACTGGACGCAGGTGACCGGGGCGATGTTCGCGAGCCACCCCTACAACACGCTGCCCGATCCGCTGGACCGGGTCTTCGGCTATATCGACCTGCGGCGCGCGCTGCTGGGCCAGCCGGTGCCGGAGTTCTCCTGCGTGGCCGGGACGACGGTGCAGGAAGCCTATGAGACCTCCATCCCGATCCGCGAGGCGGCGGAGCGCAGTGTGCGGTCGGGGTTCGAGCATGTGCGGCCGCATCTGGCGGCGGCGCTGGCGGCGCATCAGGTGCCGGGGGTGACGGCGGAGGGGCTGGCGCAGCAGTTCCAGGTGGCAACGCAGGGCGGGATCATCCTGGCGAAAGCGCTGAACGATGCAGCACCCGCACGCGAGGCCTTCGACCATCTGGAGCGTTACCTGCGGCTCTTGTTCGGGCGGCCCGACCCGTAGGGTGCGGATTTCGAATCACAGGTCACGGGAAATCGTGGGAAATGGTGCTCCGGTGCTGTTTTCAGCGCTGCGATTCGGGCAGATTCGTCGGGATGAGGCCGGGTTTCCCGCTCCACGCAGCCTGATCGCGCGGAATCGTGGGAAATCACGGGACTGTCATCCGGCGTGACGAAAACACAAGATGTAGGGGTAAATTTTGGGGGCTTTGCCTAGGAATTGAATCCAGGGGGCCGAAATGGGCACAAGATGCTGCTTTTCCGTCGCTTCCGGCACAAGATGAAGCCCATTCGCCCCCAATATTTCCCTTGCTTTCCCATGAATTCCCACGCATCTTCATCTCACGACGATGCGATGGGCAAGTGAAAGTCAGGGGCGGACGAAAGACCCCGAACAAGGCGTAAGGCAGCTTCATACAGGCAGCCCCTTTCATCGGCGAACAAGGATCCGGCGCGCGAGCGAGCAGACATCTCCCCCAGGTGGCGCGCGTAGCTGGACGCCCAGCGATGGGACAGCGGCGGATCGGGTAGTGGCAGCAACCCGGTCCGCCTTTTCATGTCCATCGCCCCGGGTTTGACGCGGATTTGAGAAGGCCAGGCGATGGCAGAGGCGTTCAGAGGCGAGTTCTACCAGAGGGTAGACGGAAAGGCGCGGGTCTCGATCCCGGCGGCCTTTCGTGCCGTCCTGAACGCGGACGATCCCCAGAAAGGCGAGAAGGGCGGCGCACGGCTGGTGCTGGTCTATGGCGGCAAGGCGCGCAACTTCGTCGAGGGCTATTCCAAGCGCGGCGCGGACCAGCTGGCCGAGGATATCGAGGCGATGGAGATGGGCTCGCCCGAACGGGTGCGGGCCGAGCGCGACCTGATCAGCCGGTCGGTGATGGTCGAGGTCGACCCCGATGGCCGCATCGTCCTGCCGCCCCGCGTGCGCGAGAAGATGGGCTTCGCGGGCGATCTTGCGGCAGACAGCGAGGCCGCCTTCGCGGGCTTCACCAACCGCTTCCGGCTGTACCGCAAAGAGGTCTACGAGGCCGAGCTGGCCGAGGACGACGAAGACGACGTGGACCCGCTGACCCTGGTCGGGCGGCACAAGCGGACGGGGTAGGGCGATGAAGGGTCCGCTGCCAGGCCGCCCGTCCAGCCAGACGTCCGACGATCCCCATGTTCCGGTCCTGATCGACGCGATCCTGCGGGACTGTGCGCCCGTCTCCGGCGTCTGGCTGGACGGGACGCTGGGCGCGGGCGGCTATACGCGCGAATTGCTGAGGGCGGGGGCAGGGCGGGTCATCGGGGTGGACCGCGACCCTTTGGCCCTGCGGATGGCCGATGGCTGGGCTGGTGCCTACGGCGACCGGGTGCGGCTGGTGGCGGGGACGTTCTCCGATCTGGATGAGCTTGCGGGCGAGCCTCTAGACGGCGTGGTCTTGGACCTTGGTGTCAGCTCGATGCAGCTCGATCAGCCCGAACGCGGGTTTTCCTTCATGAAGGACGGCCCCTTGGACATGCGGATGAGCCAGTCGGGCGAAAGCGCGGCCGATCTGGTGAACGGGGCCGACGAGGGCGTGCTGGCCGATATCCTGTATCACTACGGCGAGGAACGCGCCTCGCGACGGATTGCGCACGCCATCGTGGCGGCGCGCCAGCTGGAGCCGATCCAGACCACCGCGAAGCTGGCCGAGATCGTGGCGAAATGCCTGCCGCGCCCGAAGCCGGGGCAAAGCCACCCGGCGACCCGCAGCTTCCAGGCGATCCGCATCGCGGTGAACACCGAGTTCCAGGAGCTTGCCGAAGGGTTGAACGCCGCCGAACGCGCGCTGAAGCCCGGCGGGCTTCTGGCCGTCGTCACCTTCCACTCCCTTGAAGACCGGATCGTGAAGCGGTTCTTCCAGCTTGCCTCCGGCCACGAGGCCAACGCCAACCGCTACGCCCCGGCCAAGGCCGATACCGAGGCGCGGTTCGAGATGGTCACTCGCAAGGCCGTGGCCCCCGACGAGGCCGAAGTCGCCCGCAACCCCCGCGCGCGGTCGGCGAAGCTGCGGATCGGGCGTCGGACCCATGCGCCTGCCAAGGTGCTGTCGGCGACCGAGTTGAGCCTGCCCGAGATCCAGAAGAAAGGACGCCGCTAGATGCGCCCCGTTTTGTATGTGCTGTCCTTCCTCGCCCTGATCGCGCTGGGCTTCTGGGCCTACCGCGAGAATTACGCGACGCAGGCCGCGCTGAAAGAGGTCGAGGGGCTGCAACGCCAGATCTCGGGCCTGCGCGAGGCGCTGACGGTGCAGCGGGCGGAATGGGCCTACCAGAACCGCCCCGACCGGCTGCGGGAACTCGCGACCG
>NZ_JAYRPN010000120.1:0-6014 GCF_041911175.1 Tabrizicola sp. | reverse complement strand
CTGCGGGGCTGCACTACGCCGGAATCACGCTCCTGACGCTGCGCGAGACCTGTGGCGGCAGGCTGCCTTGCGGCACGATTACCGATATGCCCCGCTTCGGCTGGCGTGGGCAACATCTTGATTGCGCCCGGCATTTCTTCGGGGTGGATTTCATCCTGCGGCTTCTGGACCTGATGGCGCTTCTCAAGCTGAACCGCTTCCACTGGCACCTGTCCGACGACGAGGCCTTCCGGCTGGAGGTGGAAAGCCAGCCCCTCCTCTGGCAGCGCACCGCCTTCCGGGGCGAGGGCGAGCTGGTGCCGGGCGTCTTCGGCGGCGGCATAAGGGCGGGGGGTAGCTACTCGAAGGCCGACGTCGCGCGGGTGTTGGCCCGGGCGAAGGCCTTGCACATCGAGGTGTTGCCGGAGGTCGAGGTTCCCGCCCATTCGCACGGCATGGTCAAGGCGCTCCCCGGCCTGCGCGACCCCGGCGACAATGGCGAGGAGGCCTCGGTCCAGGGCTATATCGACAACATCGTCAACCCGGCGATGGCCGCGACATGGGAGGTGCTGCGCCCGCTGACGGAGGAGGTCGCGGCGCTGTTCCCCTTCGGCATGATCCACCTCGGCGCGGACGAGGCGCCGCACGGGGCCTGGGACGGCTCGCCCGCCGTGGCAGCCCTGAAGGCGCGCGAGGGGCTGGTCACCTCGGATGACATGCAGGGCTGGATGCTGTCCCGGCTCGCCGAGGGACTGGTCGCGAAGGGCCATCGCGTCGCGGCCTGGGAGGAGGCGGCGAAGGGGGTGCAGGGCGGCATCGGCAATGGGGCGCTTCTCTTCAGTTGGACCGGGCAGGGGCCGGGAGTGGAGGCCGCGCGGCGGGGGCATGACGTGGTGATGTGCCCGGCGCAGACGGCCTATTTCGACCTGGCGCATTCGGACGATCCCGATGACTGGGGCGCGGCCTGGGCGGGTTTCGTGCCGCTGGAAAGAACCGTGGACTGGGACCCGGTGCCGAAGGGGGCCGAGGACATCGCCCCGCGCATCGCCGGGGTGCAGGCCTGCTTCTGGGGCGAGTTCACCACCGAAGACGCGCAGGCCGAGGGGATGATCGCCCCCCGCATCCTGGGGATTGCGACGAAGGCATGGGAGCCTGCGGGGCGGACCGACGGCGCAATTTTGCGGGCATTGGCAGGGGCTTACGGGCCGCTCTTCGACCGGATCGGCTGGCAGCGGCATCGCGGGGCGTGATGGGGGCTGCTCGTCGTGCACTTCGTTTCTCCTCGCGGGCGACGAGGAGCCGAAGGCGAACGAGGAGCGGTCAGCCGAGGTGCCGCGCCGCCTCTTTCCGGGCGAAGGGTTTCAGCACCTCGCCATGCGCGGCGAGGAAGACCCGCGTCGCCTCGGCATCGTGCTTCGACAGGTCGCGCAGCCACCAGGCCACCGCCTTCTGGATGAACCAGTCGCGGTCCGGGGCAAGGCGTTCGCACCAGCCCAGGACACGGGCGCGGATCGCAAGGTCCTGATCCGTCGGGAAATTCTGCTTGGTCCAGGGCAGGGTCATCACCAAGGCGGCGCGGCGGGTCCACATGTGGGGGCTATGGGTCCAGCCCTCCACCTGCTCCAGCCGCGACGGATCGGCCACCAGCCGCCGGGCCCCGGCATCCGAGGCATGGTCGGCCAGCGCCCAGCCGTCGAACTGCGGCACCCAGCTGGCGATCAGGTCCCAGACCCCCTGGTCCGGGCGCAGCCGCGCCTGGGTCAACAGCTTCGCCGCCGCCACCCTTGCCTCGTGGATGTCCGAGCGCCACAGGCCATCGGCCAGCGCGACCCGCTCTTCCACCGTGAGCCCCTCGCGCCAGGCGGTCGCCAGCTCGGTGATCCGCGGCACCCGCAGGCCCAGCACGCGGCGGGGCGACTTGAGATAGGCCGCCTCGGCGACGGCGCGCTCGGGGTCGGCTTCGGCCTCGAGGGCGGCCAGCGCATCCGCCAGAGTGATGCTCATTCCACCGTCACCGATTTCGCCAGGTTGCGCGGCTGGTCGACGTCGGTGCCCTTGGCGATGGCGGTGTGATAGGCCAGCAGCTGCGCCGGGACGGCATAGAGGATCGGCGCCCAGAGCGGGTCGACGGTCGGCAGCGCCAGCGTCTTCCAGGTGCCCTGTCCCGCCGCCGCGATCCCCGCCGCGTCGGAGAGAAGCAGCACCTTGCCGTGCCGCGCCATCACCTCCTGCATGTTGGACACGGTCTTGTCGAAGAGGGCATCCTTCGGTGCCAGCACGATCACCGGCACATCGGCGTCGATCAGGGCGATGGGGCCGTGCTTCAGTTCACCCGAAGCATAACCTTCGGCGTGGATGTAGCTGATTTCCTTCAGCTTCAGCGCACCCTCCAGCGCCAGCGGGAACATCGGGCCGCGCCCCAGGAACAGGATGTCCTGCGCCTTGCCCAGGTCCTCGGCGACCCGTGCAATCGGATCGGACAGGGACAGCGCGGCGTTCATCAGGCCGGGCATCGCGCGCAAGCTTTCCAGCCGGGCGCGCAGGGTGGCGGCGTCGATCCGGCCCCGGTCCTGCGCCGCCTTCAGCGCCATCAGCGCCAGCACGGTCAGCTGGCAGGTGAAGGCCTTGGTCGAGGCGACGCCGACCTCCACCCCGGCCAGGATCGGCAACGCCAGATCGCTTTCCCGCGCGATGGAAGAGGTCGGCACGTTGACCACCGAAACCACCTTGGCCACCTTGCCCGAGGCATGGCGCAAGGCGGCCAGCGTGTCGGCGGTTTCGCCCGACTGGCTGACGAAGATCGCCATCGCGGCGGGCGACAGGACCGGGTCGCGGTAGCGGAACTCGGACGCGATGTCGATGTCGGCGGGCAGGCCCGCGATCTGCTCGAACCAGTATTTCGCGACATGGCAGGCGTAGGAGGCCGTGCCGCAGGCGACCAGCGTCACCCGGGCGATGCCCTTGAAATCCACGCCTTTCGGCAGGTGCAGGCCGCCTTCCGGGGTGCAGTAGTGCTTCAGCGCGTCGGCGATGACCACCGGCTGCTCGGCGATCTCCTTGGCCATGAAATGCTTGTAGCCGGCCTTCTCGATCCGCGTCGCGTCCAGCTGGATCCGGGTTTCGGCCCGGTTGGCGCGGCGGTTCTGGGCGTCGAAGATCTCGGCCCCCTGGCGGGTGACGACGGCCCAGTCGCCCTCTTCCAGATAGGTGATCCGGTCGGTCATCGGGGCCAAAGCGATGGCGTCGGAGCCCACGAACATCTCGCCCTCGCCCCAGCCGATTGCCAGCGGGCTGCCTTTCCGGGCGGCGATCATCAGGTCATCCTGCCCGTCGAACAGGAAGCAGAGCGCGAAGGCGCCATGCAGGCGGGCAAGGGTCTCCTGCGCGGCCTCGGCCGGGCTCGCGCCCCGATCCATCGCGCGGTTGACGAGGAGGACGACAGTTTCGGTATCGGTGTCGGATTCCTGCGTGTAGCCGTCGGCGGCAAGGTCGGCCCGCAACTCGCGGAAGTTCTCGATGATGCCATTGTGCACGACCGCGACCCGGCCCGCGCGATGGGGATGGGCGTTCTTGACCGTCGCGGCGCCGTGGGTGGCCCAGCGGGTATGGCCGATTCCGGCCTTTCCGGCCAAGGGGTTGTGGACCAGCAGGTCGGAGAGGTTCACGAGTTTGCCGACAGCGCGACGGCGGTCGAGCTTGCCCGCGTTGACCGTGGCGATGCCCGCGCTGTCGTAGCCGCGATATTCCAGCCGCTTCAGCGCCTCGACCAGCAGCGGGGCGACCTCATGGTTCCCCAGCACCCCTACAATACCGCACATTTTTAATGCCCCTTTGCCTTCGCAGCCTTAATCGCTTTCAACTTATCGAACATTCTGGTCGCAAGTCCTGGCTTGGTGACCTGTCGCGCCCGCCCGATGGCCACGGCTTCCGCCGGAACATCCTCGGTGATCACCGATCCGCTGGCGGTCAGCGCCCCGTCGCCCACCCGCACCGGAGCGACCAGCATGGTGTCGGACCCGATGAAGGCGCGCTTGCCGATGATGGTGCGGTGCTTCATCACGCCGTCATAGTTGCAGGTCACGGTGCCCGCGCCGATGTTGGTGTGCTCGCCCACCTGCGCGTCGCCGAGGTAGGTCAGGTGGCCGACCTTCACACCTTCGTCGAGAATGGCATTCTTGATTTCCACGAAGTTGCCGACATGCACATCCTCGGCCAGTTCGGTGCCGGGACGCAGGCGGGCGAAGGGGCCGACGGTGGCGCCGCGGCTGACGTGGCAGCCTTCGAGATGGCAGAAACCCTTGATCTCGGCCCCCGATTCCACGGTGACGCCGGGGCCGAAGAGGACGTTCGGACCGATGATCGCGTCGCGGCCGATATGGGTGTCGAGTGCGAAGAACACGGTGTCCGGCGCGGTCAGGGTGACGCCTGTCTCCAGCGCCGACGCACGGGCGCGGGACTGGAAGGCGGCCTCGGCCTCGGCCAGTTGCGCGCGGGTGTTGACGCCCAGCGTCTCGGCCTCGGGGCAGAGGACGACCCCGGCGGAGAGGCCGCGCTTGCGGGCCAGCTCGACGATGTCGGTCAGGTAGTATTCACCCGCGGCGTTGTCGTTCTTGATCTCGGCGATGAGGGAAAAGAGGGTGCGAGCCTCGGCGCAGACGACGCCGGAGTTGCAGAGGGTCAGCTTGCGTTCCTCGGGTGTGGCGTCCTTGAATTCGCGGATGGCGAGGAGTTCATCCCCTTCGGTCAGCAGGCGGCCGTAGCGGCCCGGATCTTTCGCGTGGAAGCCGAGGATGACGACGGCGTGTTTCGCCCGCGCCGCCAGCATCGCGCGGAGGGTCTCTTCACGGATCAGCGGGGTGTCGGCGTAGAGGACGATGGCCTCGCCCGGTTCGTCGGAGAGGAGCAGCGCGGCCTGGGCGACGGCGTGGCCGGTGCCGAGTTGCGGGTCCTGGACGACGGTTTCCACCGTCTCGTCGAAGGCGGCGGCGGAGGTTGCGACGGCCTCTCCCCCGTGGCCGGTCACGGTGACGATGCGGGAAGGTTCCAGTGACTGCGCGGTCGCAAGGGCGTGGTGGAGGAGGGGGGCGGCGGCGACCTGGTGCAGGACCTTGGGCAGGTCGGAGTTCATCCGCGTGCCCTGACCGGCGGCCAAGATGATGACTGAAACCTGCATTCTGCCCCTTTCTTTATCGTTGCGCCCGTTTTACCCCCCTTGGACCGGGTGGCAAGGGGGCGAGGCCTCACACCACGTTACAGGATTGCCAAGAATGCGCTGCGTAGTCTTCGATCTGGACGGAACTTTGGCGGATACCTCGGCGGACCTGCTGGCGGCGGCGAATGCGGCGCTTCCCCGGGCCTGCCTGGGGCCGCAGGATGCGCTGACGGCCTTCCACGGCGGGCGGGCGATGCTGCGGCTGGGGCTCACCCGGCTGGGACAGGACTGGACCGAGGCGGACGTGGATGCGGGGTATCCGCGGCTGCTGGACGCCTACCGCAGCGGGATCGCGACGCATACCCGGCTCTATCCAGGGGCGATGGAGGCGGTGGAGGGGCTGAAGGCGGCGGGGTTCGCGGTCTCGGTCTGCACGAACAAACCGGAGGGGCTGGCGGAGCTTTTGCTGGTGGCGCTGGGGGTCAGGGAGACCTTCGGGGCGCTGGTCGGGGCGGATACCTTTCCGGTGAGGAAGCCGGACCCGCTGCCCTACCGGGCGGCGGTGGAGCGGGCCGGGGGCACGGTCGCCCGGTCGATGCTGGTGGGCGACACCGAGACGGATGCGAAGACCGGGGTGGCGGCGGGGGTGCCGGTTGCGCTGGTCACCTTCGGGCCGGAGGGGGCGGGAGTGGCGCGGTTCAGGCCGGCCGCGCTGCTGGACCGGTTCGAGGACCTGCCGGGGCTGGCGGGGCGGTTGCTGATCTGAGGCTGTCCACGGTGGACAGATTTTTCGATTCAATGATTACAAGGGCTTGCTTGCGGGCGTTCAGGATTTGTCAAGGTTTTGGATGACGGTCATTCCCGGTGTTCGGGAGGCGGGGGG
>NZ_JAYRPN010000119.1:0-12722 GCF_041911175.1 Tabrizicola sp. | reverse complement strand
CCCGACCTACGGTATCGGTAGGTCGGGGTTCACCCCGACTCGGTCACGCGGCCTCGGCCAGCGCGGCGATCTCGGCGTGGAAGGCGTGCGCGATCCAGGGCATCAGCGCCTGCACGTCCGCCGTCTCCACCGTCGAGCCACACCAGATGCGCAGGCCCGGAGGGGCATCGCGATAGGCGCCAAGGTCGAAGCCCGCGCCCGCCTTCTCGATCCGCTTGGCGACGGCCTTGGCGAAGGCCTCGCCGTCGGTGATGCGGGGATCGGTGAACTTCAGGCAGACCGAGGTGGTCGAGGCCGTCGCCGGGTCTTCGGCAAGGTTCGCGATCCAGGGGTTCGCGGCGCAGAAGTCGTGGACCACTTGCGCATTGGCCGAGGCCCGGGCGATCAGGCCCTTGAGGCCCCCCACCGACTTCGCCCAGTTCAGCGCGACCAGGTAATCCTCGTTCGCCAGCATCGAGGGCGTGTTGATCGTCTCGCCCTGGAAGATGCCCTCGATCAGCTTGCCCTTGGCGGTCAGCCGGAAGATCTTCGGCAGCGGCCAGGCGGGGGAGTAGCTTTCCAGCCGTTCCACCGCACGGGGGGAGAGGATCAGGATGCCATGCGCGCCCTCGCCGCCCAGCACCTTCTGCCAGGAGAAGGTGGTCACGTCGAGCTTCGACCAGGGCAGGTCCATCGCGAAGGCGGCCGAGGTCGCGTCGCAGATCGTCAGGCCCTGACGGTTGGCCGGGATCGCATCGCCGTTCGGCAGGCGGACGCCCGAGGTGGTGCCGTTCCAGGTGAAGACCACGTCACGGTCAAAATCGACGGTCGCGAAGTCCACGATCTTCCCATAGGGCGCAACCTGCACCTTGGCGTCGAGTTTCAGTTGCTTGACCACATCGGTCACCCAGCCTTCGCCGAAGCTTTCCCACGCGAGCATTTCGACCGGGCGGGCGCCCAGAAGCGACCACAGCGCCATCTCGACCGCGCCGGTGTCGGAGGCGGGGACGATGCCGATGCGATAACCGGCGGGCACGCCGAGGATCTCGCGGGTAAGGTCGATGGCTTCCTTCAGCTTCGCCTTGCCGACAGCGGCCCGGTGTGACCGCCCGAGGGGGGCGTCAGCCAGCATGTCGAGGGAATAACCGGGGATCTTGGCGCAGGGGCCAGAGGAGAAGCGCGGATTGGCCGGGCGCTTGGCCGGCGGGGTCAGGTCTGTCATGGTAGCCTTCCAGCTAAAAGCCCTTCGGTGGGGAAGGGTGTCCCGCCGCCTTGGCTAAAGATGCGGGCTCTCTGGCGCAAGCGGGAAAATCGCGCTAATCCGCCGCTTGGTCGCGAAAAAGCGACAGGCCTGTTCACTATCGGAAACCTCGTCCATGCATGTCGTGACCCTGCTGACCAACCCCGAGACCCCGGTGCTGGAGCGGGTGACGGTGGAAAGCCTGCGCAATGCCTGGGGTGGGGGCGAAGCGCGCTGGCTTGATCCGGGCGTGGCAGCGGAGTTCGAGGTGGAGATGGTGCCGGCAAACCGCTGGCAGGTCTGGGAGGGCCTGCAGGCGCTGCAGGTCGACATGGTGGTGCAGCGGGCCGAGGGGCGGAAGAAGCGGCTGCTGATCGCCGACATGGATTCGACGATGATCCGGCAGGAATGCATCGACGAACTGGCCGACGAGGCCGGGGTCGGCGCGCATGTGGCCGGGATCACGGCGCGGGCGATGAACGGCGATCTGGATTTCGAGGCCGCGCTGCGCGAGCGGGTGGGGCTCTTGAAGGGTCTGTCCGAGGGCGTGATTGCCCGCGTGTTGCGCGACCGGATCACGCTGATGCCGGGGGGGCCGGTGCTGCTGGCCACGATGAAGGCGCAGGGAGCCCATGCGGCGCTGGTCTCGGGCGGGTTCACTGCCTTCACTGCCGCGGTGGCGGGGATGCTGGGGTTCGACGAGAACCGGGCGAACATCCTGCATGTCGAGGGTGGCAGCCTGCTTGGCACCGTGGCCGAGCCGATCCTGGGGAAAGAGGCCAAGCTGCAGGCCCTGCAGGAAATCACCGCCCGGCTGGGGATCACCCCCGCCGAGGCCATCGCCGTCGGCGACGGGGCGAACGATCTGCCAATGCTCAAGGCTGCCGGGACGGGGGTGGCGCTGCACGCCAAGCCCCGGGTGCAGGCGGAATGCGACATTAGGGTGAACCACGGCGACCTGACCGCGCTCCTCTACCTGCAGGGCTATTCCCGCGACGAGTTCGCCCCGTCCTGACCGGCGGTTTCGAAACGGAGCGCTGGCGCGCAAGCTTTTCCTCTCGTCGTCGGGGCTGACGCCCTCCTCCTCGGCGATGGGGGCGCTGCCCCCAAACCCCCGGAGTATTTGGACCAAGAGGAACGGGGGCTTCCTCTTGGTCCAAATACTCCCGCCGGAGGCAGCTTCCTTACCACCGATCTGCCGCCTCCCTCTTGTCGCCGCGCCCCGAACCGGCCAGAAGCGGGCCCATGTTCGAGATCGCCACGCACCTCGCCCTGCTTCTGGCCCTTGCGGCCTTCTGCGCCGGTTTCATCGACAGCATTGCGGGCGGGGGCGGGCTGGTCACGGTGCCCGCGCTGTTGCTGGTCGGCGCCTCGCCGGTGGAGGCGCTGGCGACGAACAAGCTGCAGGGCAGTTTCGGGTCGGGGACGGCGATGCTGGCCTATGCGAGGGCCGGGCATGTGCGGTTGCGGGAGCAGTTGTGGATGGCGGCGGTCAGTGCGGCAGCGGGGGCGGCGGGCGCGCTGGTCGCACATCTGATCCCGGCCGAGGTGTTGCGGATCATCATGCCGGTGGTGCTGATCGGGGTCGCCGCCTTCTTCGCGCTGAAACCGGGCCTTTCCGACGACGCCCGCGCCGCGCGGATTCCGCTGCCGGTCTTCGGGGCGACGGTGGTGCCGCTGGTCGCCGCCTATGACGGGTTCTTCGGGCCGGGGACGGGGTCGTTCTTCATGATGGGCTTCGTGCTCCTGGCGGGCTATGGGGTGCTGAAGGCGACCGCGCATACCAAGATGCTGAACTTCGCCTCGAATACCGGCTCGCTCGCGGTCTTCGTCTTCTCCGGCGCGACCTGGTGGGGGGTGGGGCTGGCGATGGCGGTGGGGCAGGTCGCCGGGGCCGCTCTGGGCGCGCGGGTGGCGATGCGGGTGGGGGCGCGGCTGATCAAGCCGCTTCTGGTCTTCGTGTCGACCGCGATGGCCCTCCGACTTCTGTGGCAGGCGCTGGCCTAAAGCCCCCAGCCCGCGCCCTGCATCTCGCGCAGTCGGCTGGCGGTGCGTTCGAATTCGAACGATCCCTCGCCTTCGATGTAAAGCCGCTCCGGCGTCTCGGCGGCGGAGGCGATGAGGCGGACCTTCGCCTCGTAAAGCGCGTCGATCAGTATGACGAAACGCTTCGCCTCGTTGTAGTTGGCCGAGGAGAGCTGGGGGATGTCCTCCAGGATCAGCACCCGCACCGCGCGGGCGATGGCGAGGTAGTCGGCCGGGCCGAGGGGCTTCGAGCAGAGGTCCCAGAAGCTGGCCCGCCCCACCCCGTTCGCGAAGCGGGGCAGGGTGACCTGCCGCCCGTTCACCTCCAGCGTCAGCGGGGCCTCGGGTGCGCCGCCGGTCAGGTCGGTCCAGATCGCGGCGATCTGGGTGGTGGCTGACCGCGCCGGGTGGAAGTAGACCTGCGCGCCCTGCAGCCGGTGCTGGCGGTAGTCGGTGGGGCTTTCCAGTTCGACCACCTCAAGCCGCTCCCCCAGCATGGCGATGAAGGGCAGGAAGAGGCCGCGGTTGAGGCCGTCCTTGTAGAGGTCCTGCGGGGGCCGGTTCGAGGTGGTGACGATCACGATCCCGGCGGCGAAGAGCTTTTCGAACAGCCGCCCCACCAGCATGGCGTCGGTGATGTCGGTGATCTGCATCTCGTCGAAGGCGAGGAGGCGGAGGTCGCGGATGATCTCGTCGGCGACCGGGACCAGCGGGTCCTCGACCCCGCGTTGGCGGGCGGAATGCATCCCCTTGTGGACGCCCTGCATGAAGGCGTGGAAATGGACGCGGCGTTTCTGGGTGATGTCCGTGGCTTCGGTGAAGAGGTCCATCAGCATCGACTTGCCCCGCCCGACGCCGCCCCAGAGGTAGAGCCCGCGCGGGGGCTGGATCGGCTTGGCGAAGAGACCCGCGAAGAGGCCGACCTTGCGGGTCGCGTTCGCCTCCAGCCAGGCGCGGAGGTCTTCCAGCCGGGGGAGAAGAGCGTGCTGCGCCGGGTCGGGGCGGAGGGTGCCCAGGGCCACGCGGGCCTCGTAGATCTCGGTCAGGGTCTGGCGCATGGGGAAGGAGTAGCGGGGCGGGGGTAGGGGCCGCAAGGGGGCTCGGCTTTCCACGCAGGACGGGGAGGGGGGTGAGGGATATCAGGGGGTTGGGTGGGGGCGTTAGGGTGGGGTTAACCGGGTTGGACGATATCCAACTGCAACCGTAGAACCCGAGACGAGGGAACTGATGCTCCTGCCGCCCGGGGCAGATAAGAAAGGAAGAAGTTGAGCTTGTTGGGATGAGATAGCCGATATAGGCTACATTGTGGCAAGGAGACCACAAGATGTTGAGCGACCGCCTGCCGCAGTTTGTGCGGGACAACTACGAATTTCACGAGTGGAAACATGCCAGCGCGATCTTGTCGCAAGACTTCGCCTCGGAATGGGAAGACCTGATTTCCTTGCTTCAAGACCTGCGCCTTCGGAAGTCGTGGATTGCGGTGGGTGGCGGAAACAAGTCGAAACTCGCGTCCTATGTGGACGAGTTTCTCGTACAGCGCGGCTGGGTCGAGAAACAGTTCCAGACGGCGATAGAAGTGGATGGGCGCAGGCTCGACTCGCCGACCCACAAGGTAGACTGCTTCAAGAACGGCATCGCTCTGGAGATCGAGTGGAACAACAAGGATCCGTTCTTCGACCGGGATCTGAACAACTTTCGTCTTCTCTTTGACCTTCGGGCTGTCAGTGTTGGGGTGATCCTGACCCGTGCCGATGAGTTGCAAGACATCTTTAGGGATCTTGGCCGAGGATCGTCCTATGGAATGTCGACGACTCACATGTCCAAGCTGCTTCCAAGGATCGAAGGCGGGGGCGGCGCGGGTTGTCCGCTTCTAGTTTTCGGGATCAAGAAGTCGCTCTATTTGGAGGATGAAGAATGACCAGCGCTGCGGATGATCTTCTCGCGAAAGCAGGAGCGACCAAGTTCAAGACGGTTCTGGCCGATCCGCCGTGGCAGTTCCAGAACCGCACCGGCAAGATGGCGCCGGAACACAAGCGGCTGTCTCGATATCCGACCATGACGCTGCGCGAGATCTGCGACCTGCCTGTAGAGGCAGTGGTTGCTGACACCGCGCATCTTTATCTGTGGGTTCCCAATGCCTTGCTGCCCGAAGGACTCAGGGTGATGGAGCACTGGGGGTTCTCCTACAAGAGCAACATCATTTGGTACAAGGTGCGCAAAGATGGCGGGCCTGATCGGCGTGGGGTCGGATTCTACTTCCGCAACGTGACGGAGGTTCTGCTGTTCGGCGTCCGTGGCAAGAATGCCCGAACCCTGCAACTCGGGCGGACGCAGGAGAACATCATCTCCACCCAGAAGCGCGAACACAGCCGCAAGCCGGACGAGCAGTATGCGTTGATCGAGGGATGCAGCAACGGGCCTCGGCTTGAGATGTTCGCCCGTGGTCCGCGCGTCGGGTGGACGGTGTGGGGCAATCAGGCTGATGAGTACACGCCGACTTGGGACACCTATGCGAACCATTCGCAGGCGGAAGTCATTCATTTGAAGTCGCGCAAGGCGGTCTGATCGGGAATCTTGCGCTGCGCTTCCGATGGTGCGCAGTAACTCACCCTACGGGCGGTGGGGTGGAACCCTACCCTACGGGAGTCGGGCTGAAGCCCGACCTACGGGTTGGTCGCGGGTTCTGCGGGGGTGGTGCCTTCGACCGGGGCTGCCGGGGTCTCGCCTTCCGCCGGAGCCGCCTCTGCCGCTCCCTCCGGCGGTGCCGTCAGTATCCCGTTCTGCCACACCCCCTCGGCCACCTCGCCTGACTTGTAGGTCAGCTTGCCCTGGCCCTCGCGCTTGCCAGCCTTGAACTGGCCCTCGTAGACATCCCCCTCGGGGTAGGTGGCCACGCCCTGTCCCTCGATCTGCCCGGCGACCCACTGGCCCACATACTTGAACCCCTCGGTGGTGGAGAACTCGCCCTGGCCGTCGCGCAGGCCCGCCTTGAACTCGCCTTTGTACAGGCTTTCGTCGGGGTAGACCGCGGCGCCCACGCCCTGCCGCTCGCCCGCGACCCAGTCGCCTTCGTAGCGGTAGCCGTCGGGGTAGGTCATCAGGCCCTTGCCCTCGGGCTTGGCCTGCTTGAACGCGCCCTCGTAGACGCGGCCGTCCTTGTAGGTGGCGCGGCCCTGGCCTTCGATCACCCCGGCCACCCAGTTGCCCTGGTAGGTGGACCCGTCGGGATAGGTGATCGCGCCCTGGCCGTTCGGCTGGTCGGCCTTCATCGCGCCGATGTAGACCGAGCCGTCGGGATAGGTGATGGAGCCGGTGCCCTCCATCTTGCCCGCGACCCAGCTGCCTTCGTATTTGAAGCCGTCGGCGGTGGTGAAGCTGCCCTGGCCCTGGCGGTGGTCCTTGGCCCAGGTGCCGAAGTAGATGTCGCCGTTCTTGTGGGTCAGCTTCCCCTGCCCGTCGCGCAGCCCATCCTTGAAGCTGCCCTCGTAGAGATCGCCGTTGGGCTGGGTCAGGAGGCCCTTGCCGTTGATCTGGCCTTCCGCCCAGTCGCCCTGGTAGATCAACCCGTCGGGCATGGTGAGCTTGCCCTTGCCGGATCGCTGCCCCTTGACCAGGGCGCCTTCGTAGACGGTGCCGTCGGGGTAGGTGATCCGGCCTTTGCCTTCCTTGACGCCCAGCACCCAGTCGCCTTCGTAGGTATAGCCCGAGGGGTTGGTCAGCTTGCCCTTGCCGTTGTGGGTGCCCTTGACGAAGCTGCCTTCGTAGACGGACCCGTTGGCATAGGTCGCCTTGCCCTCGCCGGTCATCTGGCCCTGGACCCAGTCGCCTTCATAGGTGCGGCCGTCGGGGGCGGTGATCTTGCCGATGCCGTCGGGTTGGCCCTTCTCGAAGGTGCCCTCGTAGACCGAGCCGTTGGGGTAGCGCGCGGTACCCTCGCCGGTGATCTCGCCCTCGACCCAGTCGCCGGTGTACTCGAAGCCGGAGGGGAGGCGGTAGGTGCCGGTGCCGTGCTGGCGGCCGTTCAGGAAGGTGCCTTCGTAGACCGAGCCGTCGTCGTATTGCTTGGTGATGATCTCTCCGTCCTGGGCCTGCGCGGGGAGGGCGAGGGCGGCGAGGAGGAGGGCGACAGGCAGGCGCATGGGCGAATCCCTCGGGGGGTTGTTGGGGGCAGGGTAAGGGGCGGGTTCCGGTGTGACAAGGTTCTGGCGGGGTGCCTCCTCGTTCGCCTTCGGCTCCTCGTCGGAGGGGTGGGCGAAGAGGACACGAAGTGAACGACGAGCGGTTCCATCGTGGGCGATCCCGGTCTACATATGGGGGAAAGGAGCCCTGCGATGACCGATATCTTCAAGATGATGCTGGCGCAGCTGAACCCGGTGGTGGGCGACATCGCGGGGAACGTCGCGCGGGCGAAGGCGGCCTGGGTCGGCGCGAAGGCGGCGGGGGCGGACATGGTCGCGCTGACCGAGATGTTCGTGACCGGCTACCAGACCCAGGACCTGATCCTGAAGCCGGCCTTCGTCAGCGCGGCGATTGCGGCGGTGGAGGCCTTGGCTGTCGAGTGTGCCGATGGCCCGGCTCTGGGGATTGGCGGGCCGGTCATGCAGGGGGGCAGGCTCTACAACGGGTACTATGTGCTGGAGGGCGGGCGGGTTCATGCCCGCGTCTTGAAGCACCATCTGCCGAACGATGCGGTCTTCGACGAGAAGCGGGTCTTCGCCTCGGCCGACGTGCATGGGCCCTATGTGGTGAAGGGGGTGCGGATCGGGACGCCGATCTGCGAGGACGCCTGGCACCCGGATGTGGCCGAGACTTTGGCCGAGACGGGGGCGGAGATTTTGCTGATCCCGAATGGCTCGCCCTATCACCGGGGGAAACCCAACCTGCGGCTGAACCTGATGGTGAGCCGCGTGATCGAGACGGGATTGCCGCTCGTTTACCTGAACATGGTGGGGGGGCAGGACGACCAGGTGTTCGACGGGTCCTCGATGGTGCTGAACCCGGGCGGGCGGCTGATGGCGCAGCTGCCGCAGTTCGATGAATGCGAGGTGATGGTCATCTTCCGGCGCGGGGCGGAGGGGTGGCTGGCCGATCCGGGGGAGATTTCCGAAATCCCGCCGATCGGCGAGGCGGATTACCGGGCCTGCGTGCTGGCGCTCGGCGACTACATGCGGAAATGCGGGTTCAGGAAGGCCTTGCTGGGGCTGTCCGGGGGGATCGACAGCGCGATTGTCGCGGCGATGGCGGTGGATGCCCTGGGGCCGGAGAATGTGCGCTGCGTGATGTTGCCGTCGGAGTTCACCAGCGCGGAGTCGCTGGAGCTGGCGACGGCGGCGGCGCAGGCGCTGGGGTGTCGGTATGATACGGTGCCGATCTCGGGGGCGCAGGGCGCGGTGGGGGAGGCTCTGGCGCCGCTCTTTGCCGGGACCGAACCGGGGATCACCGAGGAGAACATCCAGTCGCGGCTGCGGGGCCTGATGCTGATGGCGCTGTCGAACAAGTTCGGGGAGATGCTGCTGACCACCGGCAACAAGTCGGAAATGGCGGTGGGCTACTGCACGATCTACGGCGACATGAACGGGGGCTACAACCCGGTCAAGGACATGTACAAGACCCGGATGTTCCTGACCGCGCGCTGGCGGAACGAGAACCATCGGAGCTGGATGAAAGGCCCGGCGGGCGAGGTCATTCCGGAGCGGATCATCGCGCGGCCCCCCAGTGCGGAGTTGCGGGCGAACCAGCGCGACGACGACAGCCTGCCGCCCTATGAGGTGCTGGATGCGATCCTGGAATGCCTGGTGGAAAAGGAGATGGCGGTGGCCGACATCGTCAAGCTGGGCTTCGACCGGGCCGTGGTGAAGAAGGTGGAGCACCTGCTGTATCTGGCGGAATACAAGCGGTTCCAGTCCGCCCCCGGCGTGCGGCTGACGCAGAAGGCCTTCTGGCTGGACCGGCGCTACCCCATCGTGAACCGCTGGCGCGATGACGTCTGAGATCGTCGTCGTCAATTTCTACGCCCTGCGCGATGCCGAGGGCTTCGACCGGGCGCTGCGGGCGCTGGTGCCGCGGGTGCGGTTGCAGGGGCACGCGGGGCTGCGGAGCTACCGCTTCTTCGGGTCCGGCCCGAAGGAGCGGCGGCTGGTGGCGGTCTACGAGGGGCCGGAGGCCTGGGTCGGGCATCACGACCTGATCATGGCATGGCAAGAGATGGTTGCCCTGCGTGCGGCGGCACGGCTGGCGCGGACGGATCTTTATGGCCCGATCTCGCCCGCGATGCAGGCCTGGATCGACCAGATGGGGTTGGGCGCGAAGCTGCGCCACCAGGGCGAGGCGATTGCCGGGTTCCGGCGCAGCTAGGCGCGAGGCCGAGGCGGCCATCGTCCCGACCTGCGATCAGACGGCGCTGACCGTGCATTCCCGCAGAAGCCGCATCACGTCTTCCGGGCGGCACAACTGGGTCGCGTCCGTTGTCACCGCTGCGGAGGCGGCGGCGGAGCCGAGGGCCAGCGCCTCGGCATTGGTCTGGCCTTGCGCCAGCGCCAGAACGAAGGCCGCAACGAAGCTGTCGCCCGCGCCGACGGTGGATTTCACCCGCACCTTGGCGGCCTTGGCGAAGAGCTTCTGGTCGGCGTCGGCCAGCACGTTGCCCTCGGCCCCCCGCGCGACGATGACGGTCTTCGCCACGCCCCGGCGGACCAGCGATTGCGCGAATTCGGCGGTGTCGGCGAGGGTGGGCAGCGGCCTGCCCGCCAGTTCCTCGCCTTCTGGCCCGTCCATCCGCAGGACTTCGAGGCCGGGGATCGGGTGGCGCACGGCTTCGGTCAGGGTGGAACCGGAGGTATCCAGCACGATGCGGCTTTCGGGCATCGAGGCGGCAAGCTGCGCCGGGAAGTCGACCGGCACGCCGGGGGGCTGGCTGCCGGAGATCACCGAAATCCCGCCGGGCCGGGCGGTGGCGCGCAGAAGGGTGAAGACGCGGGCACGTTCCGCCTCGCCCCAGACGGGACCGGGCAGCATGAAGCGGTACTGCTTGCCGCTGGTCGCTTCGTTCACGGTGAGCGACTGGCGGGTTTCGCCGGGGCCGAGGATGGAGAGGAAGGTCACCCCTTCGGCCCGGATCAGCCCGGCCAGCCGGTCACCGGTCAGCCCGCCGATGGCGACGAGCGCGAGGCTGTCACCCCCCAGCGCCTTGATCGCGCGGGAGACGTTGAGGCCCCCGCCGCCGGGGTCGAGCAGCGGTTCGGCGCAGCGCAGCTTGTGGCCGGGGATCAGCTCGTGCACCTCGGTCGCCATGTCGAGCGCGGGGTTGAGCGTGAGGGTCAGGATCGGAAGCTGGGTCATGCGGCACCTGTTCGTGTTACCGCTATCATAAGGCTTCCGGACGGAAATGGAACTGGTCCCGGCGGGTGGGGCGGGGACAAGAGTTTTCGAAGACTCTTGGCAAGATCCCTCGAAGGATTCTGGTCCCGGTGTCAGCCCGCGAGCACGGGGAACCGCGTCACTCCCACCAGGGGTCGATGGCGGCGATGTCGTCGTCGGACCAGCCGAAGTGATGCGCGATCTCGTGGATCACCACATGGGTGACAAGCTCCTGGATCGAGACATTGCCGCGCTCGGCCCATTCGTCGAGGATTGGGCGGCGGAAGAGCCAGACCACATCGGGGCGGGTCATCTGATCGGATGTGGATTTCTCGGTCAGGGGAATGCCGTCGTAGAGGCCGGTCAGGTCGAAGGCATCGTCGATGCCCAGTTCCTCCAGCATCCCGTCGGCGGGGAATTCCTCGACCCGCAGGCGGATATGGGTCGCGGGCTCGCGGAACGTGTCGGGCAGGGTGGAGACCGCCTCGTGCGCGAGCTGCTCGAGGAAGGCGAGGGAGGGGGCGATGCTGTCGGGGGCGGGATTGGTCATGCCGGGAAGATAGGCGCGCGGGCGGGCGCGGGGAAGGGGGCGCAGGCAGTGGCCGGTGCATCCGGCGTGGTTCTGGAACGGGCAGCCTTCGCCGGGGGCATCGAGCCCCCGTCAAAGGCGTTGCCACGGAAGGCAGTATCCGCGCCGCAAACTGGACAAAGGCCGGGGCTTGTGACAGGGAAGGGCGCTTGAAGGAGCCCGTTCCATGACCGTCACCACCCGCTTTGCCCCCTCGCCTACCGGCTGGATCCACGTCGGCAACCTCCGCACCGCGCTGATGAACTACCTGATCGCGCGCCAGAACGGCGGGACCTTCATCCTGCGGCTGGACGATACCGACCAGGAACGGTCGAAGCAGGAATATATCGACGGGCTGAAGGCCGACCTCGACTGGCTGGGGATCAGGTATGACCGGATCGAGCAGCAGTCGAAGCGGATGGCGCGCTATGCCGAGGCGGCCGAGCAGCTGAAGGCCGCGGGGCGGTTCTACGAATGTTTCGAGAGCCCGGTCGAGCTGGACCTGAAGCGGAAGAAGCTTCTGAACATGGGGCGTCCGCCGGTCTATGACCGCGCGGCCTTGAGCCTGACGGAAGAGCAGAAGGCGGCCTACCGCGCCGAGGGGCGGCAGGGCTACTGGCGCTTCAAGCTGGACCAGGAGCGGATCGAGTGGGAGGACGGGATCATCGGGCCGATCTCGATTGATGCCGCCAGCGTCTCGGACCCGGTGCTGATCAAGGCGGACGGGCAGGTGCTGTACACGTTTGCGTCCTCGGTGGATGACGTGGACATGGGCGTCACCCATATCGTGCGCGGCGCGGACCATGTGACCAATACCGCGACGCAGATCCAGATCATGCAGGCTTTGGGCGGGGTGCCCCCGACCTTTGCGCATCATTCGCTGCTGACGGGCCCGCAGGGCGAGGAATTGTCGAAGCGGCTTGGGGTGCTCAGCTTGCGCGACCTGCGGGCGCGGGGGGTGGAGCCGATGGCTCTGCTGTCGTTGATGGCGCGGCTGGGGTCGTCGAAGCCGGTGGAGCTGGTGTCCTCGATGGACGAGCTGGTCGCCGGGTTCGACATCGGGTCGTTCGGGGCGGCGCCGACGAAGTTCGACGCGGAAGACCTGTTCCCGCTGACCCGGCATCATGTGCAGTCGCTGCCCTTCGCGGCGGTGAAGGCGCGGATCGCGGCGCTGGGGGTGCCGGATGCCGAGGCCGAGGCCTTCTGGGCGGTGGCCAAGGGCAACATCACCGTGCTGGACGATCTGGGTCCGTGGTGGGCGCTTTTCCGCGACGGGGCGGAGCCGGTGGTGGACGAGGCGGACCGGGCGTTCGTGGCCGAGGCGCTGGCGCTGCTGCCTGCGCGGCCCTGGACCACGGCGACCTGGGGCGAGTGGACGGCGGCGGTGAAGGAGGCGACGGGGCGCAAGGGCAAGGACCTGTTCCGCCCGCTGCGTCGGGCGCTGACGGGGCGGGACGCGGGGCCGGAGATGGCCGAGGTGATGCCGCTGCTGCGCAAGGTGCCGGGCGTCTGAGCCTTTGGGTGGCCGGGGGGGGGGGGGGGGGGGGGGGGGGG
>NZ_JAYRPN010000118.1:0-7774 GCF_041911175.1 Tabrizicola sp. | reverse complement strand
CTCGTTGCGTTCGCGCATCTTCTGCCATTCCTGGTGGGCATAGCCGCGCTTGTTGCGCACGGTAACCAGCTGTTCGGCCACCAGCTGCTTCAGCCATTCGGTGTCGATCCAGTCAGGCAGGTGGACTGTACCGGGGGCGTCCAAGGCGCCCAGTGCACGGTCCTCGTCCGAAGGGCGTTCCAGCCGCAGGAAGCGGTAGGTTTCAGTCTTGAACGTCGCCGTCGCCACCGACCACAGCCGCGCGCCCCGGCGCAGACGCTTGCCGCCGATGGTCGCATCGACAAAGGTCGGGCCCGAAACCGGTGTTGCACGGTTGAAGCCTTCGAGGCCCTTGATCGGGGCCACCTGGTCGAAGCCCTGCTTGCGCGCCCATGCGTAAACTGCCGGGGCCTCATAGCCGGTGTCGATGGCCAGCCTGCCGATCAGCATCGCCGCGCCATTGGCGCAGGCCCATGTGCGGCCAAGCAAGGCGGTCAGCTTGTCCCAGCAGGCCGGATCGTCCGGGCCACCGGCAATGACGATGTGATCGACCAGCCAGCTTTCCAGACCGCGACCCCAGGCCCAGACATCGACCTCGATCCGGTCCTTCTGCACATCGGCGCCCGCCGTCAGGAACAACCCGCCGACAGGGATCTGCACCTCGCCATAGGCTTCGCGCCGTTCGGCCAGCCTTTGCCATTCCGGCGCATCGCCACTTTCCACCCATGTCTCGCCCAGGAGCGTATTGCGCGCGGCGCGCAGCATTTCTTCGGAGCCTTGCGCTGCCAACCACTCCCGCGCGATCTGGCCCCAGCTTTTCCAGCCCAGCGGCGAATAGAGCGCCGAGAGGTGGAAGCCGATGGCATGCGGATCGGCGGAAACGGCCGTCGCCCGCCATTCGCCCCGCTCCAGCATCTGCGTCTTGTGATGCTCGGCGATGGGCTTATCGCAGTCCTCGCAGTGATAGGCCGCAGTCTCCGGTCGTCCCTTCGCCCAGCGCAGGCGGTCGAACTGCAACCATTGCATCGCGCCACAATGCGGGCAGGGCACGAAATAGCGGCGCTGGTCCGAGGCCTCGAACTCGCGCTCGATCCGGCTGAGGCCCCGGATCGTCGGCGTCGAGACCAGGAACACCTTGCGCCGGTGCGAGAAGGTGGTGGTCCGCGCCTCGGCCAGTGTGACCGGATCGCCTTCCTCGTCCGCCGAGGCCGGATAGGCGTCGACCTCGTCGAGAAAGATGTAGCGCGCGGGCATCGACCGCAGGCCGGTCGGCGAGTTCGCCCCGGTCAAGACCAGGATGCCGCCGGGGAATTCCTTCGACAGCATCGAATTGCCCGCATCGCGCGAGCGGGCCGGATTGACCAGCGCCCGCAGCGCCGGGCTTTCCGAAATAAGCGGATCGAGACGCCCGCGCGAGGTGCGCTTGGCCATCTCGACCGTCGGCAGCACCGCCAGCATCGGCCCCGGCGCATGGTGGATGACAAAGCCGATCCAGTTGTTGCCCGCCTCGGTGGCGCCGACCTGCGCGGCCTTCATGAACGAAATGCGCTGCGCGGGGTGGCGCGGCGACAGCGCATCCATGATCTCGCGCAGATAGGGCGCGCGGGCCGTGCGGTACCGCCCCGGCTCGGCCGCACCACGCGACGACAGCCAGCGATGCGCATCCGCCCATTCCGATACCGTCAGGTCCGGATCGGGGCGCATGCCCTTGCGCCAGGAGCGCAGGATGTCCTCGGCCCCGTCGAAATCGAGGTCGAGGCCCTCTGTCAGGTCGCCGGTGCTCAGGTCGTGGTCCGTCTCCCCGTCACGCGAGGCTGACCCGGAGATCGGCGAGGGCGTCGAGTTGCGCTCTGACATGGGTTTCCAGCACCCTCTGCAGGATCGCGGCCTCGATGATCACCGGTCGCCCCGGTTGCTCCGGTCGCCCGGATTGCTTTTCCACCTCCGCCGCCACCTCGGCCGCCATCAATGCCGCGACCCGGGCAGGCCATGTGACCCAGACATCGCGTTCCTGCCGCGCGAGGCGGAATACCAGCGCTTCGGCCCGCGCCCGGTCGACCAGCGCGCCCTTCTTCTTCTGGATCGCCAGCTGGCGTTCCTGCGCCTGATAGACGGTCAGCGCCGTGCGGGCCTTCAGGTAGGACGAGCTGTCGGCCGGGCCAGACAACCCCGTCTCCCCGCCGGTCGACCGGCGTTGTTGGTCGGGATCGGTCATCTCGCCCCGCCGCACATCCGAGGCCGCGGCGTTGATCGAGCCATCGCCAAAAACCACCAGCCGCCCGGTCTTGCGCGCCTTCTGGATCGCCCCGCGCGACAGGCCGGAATGGGCGGAATACTCCCGCTCTGACATGCCGTCCATGCTGCCATCCGTCACATCTAAAGCAATGAAATTGCTTGTTATTCAGTTGATTACACTCCCGACAGGAGCGATTCTGGGTGCAGTAAGATGATGCAACTCACCCAAGGATGAAGCCCATGACCCCCCGCCGCAACGCCAGCCCGAACACCGCCCCCAGCGATGCCCTCCTGGCCGAGATCGCCATGAAGCACTTCTTCATCGAGACGCTGGAGACCCGCAACAGCGACAGCCTCGACTTCCACGATGTGGCGGTCTGGGCGATCCGCTCCGCTCTGGAAGCGGCCTATGCAGCCGGCGCCGCCGCAGCCGCCAAGCGCTGAAGGAGGGCAGGGACATGACCATGGCCACCACCACCATCCGCATCGACATCGACAGGCTGCCCGACCATCTCGACCGCAGCCGCCCCAGCGTGATGATCGAGGCCATCGAGACCGCGCTGCGCGAGGGCGGGATCAAGACCGACTGCTCGGACCTGTTCTCGCACATCAAGATCGACCTGCCGACCGCGCAACTGGCCGCCGCCATCGCCGTGCTCGTCGATCTGCAGCTGATCTGAGGGCAGCACCATGAGCACCCGCGCGCAGATCGCCATCCAGATCGGCCCCGAGGAATGGGCGCATGTTTACGTCCATTACGACGGCTATCCCGCCCACATGCTGCCTGCGCTGGCGCGCTGGAAGCCCGAGGACATAATCGCCGCCCGCGAAATCCGGCAGGTCACGGCCGAGGCGCTGGACTGCTTCAGCCCTCCCCGCGATCCGCGCATCCTGCCCCGCCCGACGCGGGAGTTTGCCCATCTCTACATGTGGATCGGCGGCCAGTGGGTGACGGTTGTGCCGCGGGCGGATACGGGCGGAGTGTAATCAGAAAGCACTGATATTGCTTGGATTTGCCTACACTCAGCGCCCCACCGGAGCGATGCTGATTTCACCAGAACGATGCAACTCACCGAAGGACGATGCCGCCATGACCACCCGCCGCGCCGCCGCCACCAATGACAAAGTGCTGAATGCCTTCATCTCCGCCAAGGCCGAAATCGACGCCCAACTGGCGCGTCTGCAGGCCCTGAGCGACGACCATTTCCTCGCCCAGCCCGACGAAATCCACTGGGGGCATGTCGGCGATCTGCAGCGTTACGCCAGCCTCCTGCGCCAGATCACCGACGCCGCCTTCAAGGAAGGCGAACACGCCGCCTGACGCTTCCCGCCCCCGACCGGGCCCCGCGATGGCGGGGCTTGGCCTCGTAGAAGGGGGCGCATCCCGCACGCCCGACCACAAGGAGTGACCATGTCTTACCAGAAGCTCTTGCGCGAACTGGCGCCCAGCTTGAACCCCGCCGGGGTGGAGGCCTCGATGCGCCTGCACTACGACGTTCTGAACCATCTGCCGCGCGACATCTTCTTGGCCGAGGCCCTGCTTGCCGCCGATCTGGAGACGGGCTCGCCCGGCATCCTGCGCAAGATCGCCGAGAGCATGGGGATGGGCGAGGAATTCGCGAAATGGGAGGCGGGCGATGACGCTTGATCCCGCCCAGCGCCACCAGATCGAACAGGACGCCATTACCGCCGCATGGGAGGCCGAACGCCTCGCCGCCTGTGACATCGCCATCGCGCTGCTGCGCGAGATCGCCGATCTGGAGCGCGATGATGATGGCGACGTGATCATCGGGGCCGATGAGACTGGCCACAACGACCTGATGTCGCGCATCGCCGCCTTCCTTGCCACCCACGACCAGTAGGGGAACGTCATGACCAAACTCACCGAAACCCAGACCCTCATCCTCAGCGCGGCGGCCCAGCGCCCCGAAAACATCGCCCTCCCGCTGCCCAAGGGGCTGGTCGGCGCCGCCGCCAAGATGGCCGTGACGAAAATGGTCGAACATGGCTGGCTGCAGGAGGTCGACGCCAACCTGCGGCGTGGCGAACCGCTCTGGCGCGAAACCGGCGACGGGCATGGCACCACACTGGTGGTCACAGACGCGGGGCTCTTGGCCATCGGGATCGAGTCGGTGGTGGTCAAGACCGTGGTCGCCATTCGCGACCATGCCGCCAAGACGCCTGCGCCGAAAGGCTCGGCTGCCGCTCAGCCGAAACTGCGCGCCGGGACCAAACAAGCCACGCTGATCTCCATGCTGCGCGCGCCCGAAGGCGCGACCATCGAGGAAATCATGGCCGCGACGGGCTGGCTCAGCCACACAATTCGGGGTGCCCTGTCCGGGGCGCTGAAGAAGAAGCTGGGCCTCGAGATCAGCTCTGAGAAGGACGACGCGCGGGGAAGGGTGTATCGATTGCCTGCGGTATAAGCCGCGACCTCTCCGCTGCAATATGACCGCCGCCCAACCCGGGCGGCGGTCTTCATGCTATGGCTTCAGCCGCTGAGAATCTTTGCGCAGTCTTGCCAGTCGCCATCTCCCACCGACGCACGGCGACATCACAATACACCGGGTCCAGTTCCATCGCGAAGCAGCGCCGCCCAGCGCGTTCGGCGGCCACGATCTGGGTGCCGGAACCGCAGAACGGCTCGTAGATCAGATCGCCCGGATCCGAAAACGCCGTCAGCACCGCCTCGACCAGCGCCACCGGAAACACGGCGGGGTGCGAGCCTGCCGCACCGAGCCCACCCTTGTGGCGCATGATGCGGAAGACAGAGTCCGGGATGCGGTGGCTCTGGATCGCATTGCCCGCGCCAGTTTTGGCCTGGACGCTGCCGTCGGCCCCGCGCAGCCCGCCGCCGCCCAAGACCTCGCCCGCATGCTTGGACGGGACGGTCTTGTGAGGCTTGCGGGGCGCGCGGTTGAAGTGGAAGATGAACTCGTGCGAAGGGGCCAGGCGGCCGTTCCAGTCTCCCGGCAAGCCCGGGCCCTGATCCCAGACATACCAGCCAAAGCGTCGCCAGCCAGAGGCGCGCATCCATTCCACCCATCCCTCCCAATAGGGCTGCCATTCGCTGTCGCGATGCACGAGGCCAAGGTTGACCAGCAGCTGCGCCTCGGCCGTGACCGGCGCTGCGGCGAACACGCCCTGCACCAGCGCATCCCAATCGCCGACCTTTTCCTTCGCCGCGCCGTAGTCGCGCTGCTGGACGTAGGGCGGAGAAGTGAACATCAGCGTTGCCTGTTCGCCCTGCATCAGCCTGGCGACAGCCGCCGGATCGGTGGCGTCACCGCAGCAGAGGCGGTGCTGGCCCAGCGCCCAGATGTCGCCCGGCCTGGTGATCGGTTCCACCGGAGCCTCAGGGATGGCGTCCGCCTGGTCGTCGTCGATCACCGTCCTGTCGTCGTCGCCCACGTGCAGCAGGGCGTCCAGTTCATCCTCGGGGATCCCGATCAGCCCGAGGTCGAAATCCTCGGCCAGTAGCGCCTGCAATTCCTGCAACAGCAGGGCCTCGTCCCAGCCGCCCAACTCGGTCAGTTTGTTGTCGGCGATGCGATAGGCCCGGCGTTGCGCTTCGGTCAGATGGCCGAGCACGATGACCGGGGCCTCGGTCAGTCCGAGATGGGCGGCGGCCAGGATGCGCCCATGGCCAGCGATCAACTCGCCATCGGCGGCAACCAGCACCGGCACGGTCCAGCCGAACTCGGCCATGCTGGCGGCGATCTTGGCGACCTGATCGGCATCGTGGGTCTTGGCGTTGCGGGCGTAGGGTTTCAGCCTGGCGAGGGGCCAGTGCTCGATCCGGCCCGGCAGCAAGGGCGCGTTCATGCCGCCAGCCTCTTGGCCTTCAGGTCGGCAAAGGTCTCGCCCGTTTCTGCCAGCACGGCATTGGCGCCGGTGAACGCCTGCCAGCGTTCGATGGCGACATCGACATAGGCCGGGTTCAACTCGATGCCGAAGCATACCCGGCCGGTGGTTTCTGCAGCGATCAGCGTGGTGCCGGAGCCCATGAAGGGTTCGAACACTGCCTGGCCGGGGCTCGAGTTGTTCAGGATCGGGCGGCGCATGCATTCGACCGGCTTTTGCGTGCCGTGCACAGTGGCGGCGTCCTGATCCTTGTTGGCGATCTGCCACAGCGTTGTCTGCTTGCGGTCTCCAGCCCAGTGACCCTTGCCGGTCTTCCGCACGGCATACCAGCAGGGTTCATGCTGCCAGTGATAGTCGCCGCGGCTGAGAACCAGCCGGTCCTTGGCCCAGATGATCTGCGACCGGACGGCAAAGCCCGCCGCCACAAGGCTCTCCGCCACGGTCGCGGCATGAAGCGCGCCATGCCAGACATAGGCCACGTCGCCGGGAAACAGCGCCCAGGCTTCGCGCCAGTCGGCGCGGTCGTCGTTCAGCACCTTGCCGGTGCGCTTGGTCCTGGCCGCCCCCGCCTGGTTGCGCCAGGACGGGTCGTATTCCACACCATAGGGCGGATCGGTCACCATCAGCAGCGGCCGCACGTCGCCCAGCAGCCGCCCAACCACATCGGTGGATGTGCTGTCGCCGCAGATCAGCCGGTGCGATCCGAGCTGCCACAGGTCGCCCGCGACCGACACCGGCATGACCGGCGGCTCGGGAATGTCATCCTCGCCCTCGACCGGACCCTCGTCGCCCAGCGCCTCCGGGTCGCGCAACAGGGCATCCAGATCTTCGTCGGTGATGCCCAGCAGCGACAGGTCGAAATCCTCGGCCAGCAGCCCGGCGATTTCGTCGCGCAGCATCCCCTCGTCCCACTCGCCCAGCTCGGTCAGCTTGTTGTCGGCGATCCGGTAGGCCCGGCGTTCCGCTTCATCGAGGTGGCCGAGCCGGATCACCGGCACGTCCTTCAGCCCAAGCATCGCGGCCGCCAAAACCCGGCCATGCCCCGCGATCAGCTCGCCATCGTCGGCCACCATGCAGGGCACGGTCCAACCGAACTTCGCCATGCTGGCGGCGATCTTGGCCACCTGATCGGTGCCGTGGATCTTGGCATTTCGGGCGTAGGGGCGCAGCCGGTCGAGAGGCCAGGTCTCGATCTGGCTCGGTGTGAACACCAGGTTCATGGGGCGGGTCTCTTCTGGGGCAGGGCGGACATGCCGATGCGCACTGCCGAAACGGGCTGTGTCAGGATCGGGATCCGCGATGTTGGAAATGAGAAGCGCCCGCGAGGGTATCCTCCGGGCGCAATTCTTCGATGATCAAGGGGTAGGTCAAGAGGGGCAGCTTTGTCAAACGGAAAATGCACGCGGATTCAATCAGTTGTAGAACCCTGATATCCTGGCCGAAAGCATCCACCCGGGCCGGGATCGGCATAGGTCGAGCTTTCCTTCCGCTTCTGCTGTCTGGAAGCCGTTGGCCACTTCCCTGGATTCCAAGGCGACCGCCATGCCCAAATCTGCTAGGGTCTGTTGACGTTTGAGGATTCCCAAATTGGCGGCTGAGTGATTCAAGGTTACCAAATGGGAGGTAGCCTTGATCCGGATGACTTTGACCGACACTCAATGGGCGATCATCGCCCCGCACTGCCTTGGTCGGGAGT
>NZ_JAYRPN010000117.1:0-14556 GCF_041911175.1 Tabrizicola sp. | reverse complement strand
GTCACCGTGTTCCGTGACAGCCCCGTGCGCCGGGCGATCTCCCGGATCGACAGCTTCTGCCGCAAATGCATCCGGCGGATGATGTTCAAATGTCCCATGTGGATCACTCCGTTGCCCCCGCCGCTCTCCGCTCCGGGGAAAGGTTCACATGGCTCAATTCTCAGTGGAAATTATGCGCCTACCCGGCTCAGTTCTGGGTGGAAATCAACAGCCCTGCGCGCCAGGGTCCTGGCCGAACTCGCCGCCCGCAGTGATGCCGCGGGCATCATCGCCACCGCCCCCGCGGCAGGCGCAAAGGAAAGCCCTATCGTGACGGCCGCCAAGAAATCGGCCGCCGCGTCGCGCTGATCCCGGCGCTCCCTATCCCCCAACAACCTGGAGACTGAACCATGCCCGTCCTGACGGAACCGCCCAGCATGGGCGATGTCCTCAAATACGAGGTCAACCCGAACTACACCCGCGAGACCGTGACGCTCTTGATGGGCATGCCCTATCCGGTCGGCTCGGTGCTGGGCAAACTCACCGTGAACAGCAAATACAAGCTCGCGACGGCCAGCGGCTCGGACGGGGCGCAGGTGGCGACCGCCGTGCTCCTTTATGCCGTCGATGCGACGCTCGCCGATGCAGTGGGGGTCGTCCTCACCCGCGGCCCGGCGATCGTCTCGCGTGCGGGCCTTGCCTATGACGCCAGCGTCGATGACGCGGCCAAGATCACCACGAAGCTCACTCAGCTGGCCGCCGTCGGCATCATCGCCCGCGACGGCGTCTGATCCTCGTCTGCCCCCTCATCCTCCGGAGTATCCTATGACCCTCGTGCGCAATCCCTTCGACGCTGGCGGCTATTCGCTGGCCGAGATGACGCAGGCAATCAACATCCTGCCCAACCTCTACACCCGCCTCGGCCAGATCGGCCTCTTCCGCTTCGAAGGCGTCAGCCAGCGCTCCGTCATCATCGAGCAATATGAAGGTGTGCTGAGCCTTCTGCCCTCCGTGCCGCTGGGTGGCCCGGCCACCGTCGGCACGCGCGAAGGCCGCTCGATGCGCTCCTTCGCCCTGCCCTGGATCCCGCATGACGACGTGATCCTGCCCGCCGACATTCAGGGGCAACCTGCGCTCGGCGCCTTCGATGCGGCAGATCCGCTGGTCGAGGTGATGAACCGCAAGCTACTGCTCATGCGCCGCAAGCACGCCCAGACCCGCGAATACATGGAGATGAACGCGCTGCGCGGCATCGTGAAGGATGGGGCCGGAACCACACTCTACAACTACTTCACCGAATTCGGGCTGGCGCAGATCTCGGTCGACTTCGTGCTGGGCACCGCGGGCACCAACGTGCAGGGCAAGGTTCGCGAGGTGCTGCGCGTCATCGAGGACAACCTGTTGGGCGAGGCCATGACCTCGGTCCATGCCCTCGTCAGCCGGGAATTCTTCGACAAGCTGATCGCGCATCCGAAGACGGAAGAGGCCTACAAGTTCTATGCCTCGACGGGCGCCCAGCCCCTGCGCGAGGATGTGCGGCGCAACTTCCCCTTCGGCGGGATCCTGTTCGAGGAGTATTCCGGCACCGTCACCCTCTCGACGAAGGCGACCGAACGGCTGGTTCCGGCGAACGAGGGCATCGCCTTCCCGCTCGGCACGATGGATACCTTCACCACCTATGGCGGCCCGGCGAACCTGCTCGAGACCGCCAACACCATCGGCCTGCCGCTTTACGCCCGCCAGCATCTCGACGAAAAGGGCCGCTGGATCGACGTCATGACCGAGGCCTCTATCCTGCCGGTCAACAAGCGGCCGCGCCTCGCCATCCGGATCCACAGCTCGAACTGACGGGCCCACCCATGTCTGTCTTCGCCGCCGCCATGGACCGCATCTTCACCCATGCCTCCATGGCGGCCCCGGCTCTCTGGATCTCGGCCACCACATCCGAGGAACGCCCGATCCGCATCATCCGCCGCGCGCCCGACCGCGTCGCCGACTTCGGCGCCGGGCGCTTCGTCAGCGACACGACCGTGGTGGATGTGCGCGTGGCCGACCTCCCCGCCCCGCGCCCGGGCGATGTGATCGTCATCGGCGCGGACAGCCATGTCATCCAGGGGGAGCCGCTGCGCGACCGCGAAAAGCTGATCTGGACGCTGGATCTGAGGCCAGCATGAAGCTGAAGCTGGAAATCAGCCCCGATCTTGCCGCCCTGATAAAAGCCGAAATCGCCGCGGGCGAAAAGGCCGTCACCACCGCCATGCGCGAGGCGGGCGCGGGCCTCAAATCCGCATGGCGCGGCCAGATCACCGGCGCGGGGCTGGGCGCGCGGCTCGGCAACTCGATCCGGCTCGCGACCTATCCCAAGAGCGGCGAGAGCCTGAACGCCGCCGCGCTGGTCTGGTCGAACGCCCCGGTGATCGTTGGCGCGCATGACACGGGGCCGCTGATCCGCTCGCGCAACGGGTTCTGGCTGGCAATCCCCACCCCGGCCGCGGGGAAAAGCACGAAAGGCGGCCGCATCACCCCCGGCGAATGGGAACGCCGCACCGGCCTGCGCCTGCGGTTTGTCTACCGCCGCCCCGGCCCGAGCCTGCTGGTGGCCGAGGGGCGGTTGAACAGCAAGGGCCGCGCGGTGGCGTCGCGCACCAAGACTGGCCGCGGGCTGACCACCGTGCCGATCTTCCTCCTCGTGCCGCAGGTCAAACTGCGAAAGCGGCTGGATCTGGCGCGGGATGCAGAGCGGGTAATCGACGGCGTGCCGGGACGGATCGTAGCGGGGTGGTTTCAGGTGCAAACAGGCTAGAGTCAACGGACCCAAGACCTACTTCCACTTGGGCGGTGGAGGCGCGTTGGGAGCGTTGCCGATTGGTGCACGAATGGCTAGATGTTTACTAATGGCGTGTGCAGCTGGGCCTTTCGGGTAGATCGACGGCCGACAAGTGAGGGCATCTTGGGTTACGAGCTCCAAAAACTGAAGGCAGAGACTATATCGGCGTTTTCCGAGCTCTTTTCGATCAACGCCGAGTCAGTTCGGCACTATGAGAACGGCGAATACTTCGTAATGTATGCGCGCGGTTCAAAGCGTGTTCAGAACATCCTCGGTGCCGAACGCGAGATACTGATTATAGGCAACGTCTATGCGGATCAGCAGGCAAGGTCGCTGCAGTTTACTCGACGTGTGATCAATGAGTCGGATGGTCGCCTTGAAACAAGCCTGTGCGTATTTGTGCATCAGGATCCGCGTGGAAATGCAAAGCTGAAGCGCTGGGGGCGTGAGAATGGCATTGCTGTAATCCCTGTATATACATCAACTGGCGTGTTGCCGCGTGGCCAGGAGATGGAGCGACTCCTTTCCTACGAGTTCTTCACTCAAGACCCGTTCGACGTGACAGGGCCTGTTGCAAGTGACGCTCAGTTCTTCGGACGCCGCACAGAAGCTCAGGAACTGGCACGCAAGTTGCAAGCCGGCCATATCCGCGCGTGCTTTGGCATACGCAAGATCGGCAAAACCTCAATCCTGCACAGGGTTCTGGCTGAACTGAAAGACAATTACGATGCTGTGACTCTCTTCATCGATTGTCAGCGAGACGACGTCTTTGGCTTGGATGCAGCTGGACTTCTTAGCTCAATAACTCAGTCACTACTAAGCCTCAAAAAGTCTGGTCGTCAGTACGCGGAAGTCGACGCAATATCATCTCAAGCTTCAATCGCAGACGCGGCAAAGAGCTTCCAAAGCGCGCTAGCAGAGTTCGACGTGCCAGTCGTACTCGCATTCGACGAAATCGATTATATTACCCCCGGAAACGGAGCTGCCGAGCAGTGGCGACGTGGGTTTCTGGAGTTTTGGAGAAACGTCAGAGCAGCATATCATGCTGCTGCTCGTGATGAACGCAAAGTCTCCCTGTTAATTAGTGGCGTCTCAAGCCGCTGGTTCTCAGTAGAGTCAATTGACGGCATTGAGAATGCGGCGTTGGCATTCATTCCGGAGGAGTATCTTAGCCCGCTTCCTCGTGGCGCGGCAAACGCCATGATAAAGAACATAGGTGCGATGGCAGGACTGCGCTTTGAAGAGGCCGCGCTGGATGCAATATCGTCCTTTTGCTCCGATATGCCATTCTGGATTCGCAAGGCCTGCTCGTCAATTCATGGAAAAGTTGAAACTGCTGTTCGCCCTTTGACACTATCAGTGTCGGCAGTAACCTCCATGCTCGAATCCTACGGTCGGGATGAGGGTGCCGCGCTTGCTAAGGTTGCACTTCAGCACCTCTTCCGTGTCTACCCAGAGCTGCAAGCGCCCTCAATTGGGCTTCTTGAGAAAAATAGAGACCTTTCGGCCGCTATGCTGCGAACGTTGTGTCGGTATGGCATTGCGAATGCATCCGGTGAAGTTTCTGGCACTATGATGCGCATGGCTTTGGCAATGGTGGCTGAAGAAGTGCCTCTGGAACAGAGTTCTGCCATAGTTACTGCAGACAAGTCACGGCCCTTGATGAGCGAATGGGCAGAAGAACTTGCTGGCATTTCGTACCGACGAAACATGATGGAGCGCGCTCTCCGATCAATTGCCATTAATTTCCTCCGTGTAGCAGCCCTTTCGGATAAGAGCGGACAATCTGCTAAGGCGATGTTGCTCGCCGCTCTGCAAGAGAAACGTCGCTCCGATCTCGAACCGTTCAACTTGGAGGCAATCGCCGAAAAGCTCCTCTGGCTTGAATTGGTTGCGGTTATAAATAAGAATTGGGGCTTATTCGAGCGGGTTTTCGGCGATAAGACTACCTTTAATGACAACGCTAAAATCGTCAATGATAGGCCAGACGCCCACGCAAAGCAATTAGAACCTGGAGATGTTGCAATGCATCGTCGCGCCTTGCATTGGCTGGACGAACGGATATCGCGAATCTAATTGACTAGCTCCGAATAATATTTCCAGCGATGCCACCAAGCACTATCGCGCGAGCAGTGATTTTCGCGCTTGTTCCATGCTGCCTTCGTTGAAAGTCATATTTCCAGAGGATTCTATAAATGAGACTGTAGTGCTGTTTCAGGCTTTCAGAAATCAATTGCCAGTCGATAACTACTCAACACACGCTCAAAACGCCACATAGCACTGAACAGCAGCCACAATTTCTAAGATCGCTTTTCTGTTCAGGTACTGAGGTCTCGAAGGCAAACCTTGCCCACCACCCGCGAAACCGTCCTCGCCGCGCTGCATGCGCGGCTGCAGCCGCTTGCCGCCCTCACCCTGCGTGACGAGGTGCTGCCCGAGCGGATCCCCGCGGCAGGGCTGATCATCCTGCGTGACGGCCAACCGGGCGATCCGGAAGTCACGCTGTCACCCCTGCGCTACCACTACCAGCACCGGGCGGAGCTGGAGGTCGTCGTCCAGTTGGGCACCGGCCGGGCAAGCGCCTTCGACGACCTGATCGCCACCATCGGCGCAGCGCTGGAGGCTGACCGGACGCTGAGCGGCCTCTGTGACTGGGTGGAACCCGAGGCCCCGGCCTCGGTCGATCTGCCTGTCGAGGGCGCCGCCGCGCTCAAGGCGGCGGTGATCACCGTCGTCCTGCACTACACCACGACCGGCCCTCTGGCCTGAAATCCCCCACATAGGAGACCCCCATGGCACGCGCACACGGCGCGCGGGCGCAGATGGCGCTTGCGTTCGAAACCGTCTACGGCACCCCACCCGCCAGCGGCTATCGGCTGATGCCCTTCGCCCGGACCACGCTCGGCGCGGAACAGCCCCTGCTGAATTCCGAACTGCTCGGCTACGGCCGCGATCCCCTGGCCCCGATCAAGGACGCCGTCACGGCCGATGGTGAGGTGGTGGTGCCGATCGATGTGGAGGCCTTCGGCTTCTGGCTGAAGGCCGCTTTCGGCGCCCCGACCACGACCGGGACCACGCCCAAGACCCACACCTTCCAGTCGGGGAACTGGACACTGCCGTCGATGGCCATCGAGGTGGCGATGCCCGAGGTGCCCCGGTTCGCGATGTATGCGGGCTGCGTGATGGACCAGCTCAGCTGGCAGATGAGCCGATCCGGCCTGCTGACCGCGACCGCCCGCCTGATCGCGCAGGGCGAGGCCATCGCCGCCACCACCGCCGCAGGCACCCCCACCGCGCTGGGCCTCCAGCGCTTCGGCCATTTCAACGGGGTGGTGAAGCGCAACGGCACCGCCTTGGGCAATGTCGTCTCGGCCGAGATCACCTATGCCAACGGCCTCGACCGGATCGAAACCATCCGCAACGACGGCAAGATCGAGGGCGCCGATCCCGGCATGGCCGCGCTGACCGGCCGGATCGAGGTGCGGTTCGCCGACAGCGCCCTCGTCACGCAAGCCATCGACGGCACGCCCTGCGAGCTCGAGTTCGCCTACAGCCTCGGCGCGAATGCCAGTTTCACCTTCACTGCGCATGCCGTCTACCTGCCCGTCCCGCGGATCGAGATCCCCGGGCCGCAGGGCATCCAGGCCACATTCGACTGGCAGGCCGCCAAGGCCACCAGCCCCGCCCGCATGTGCACTGCCGTCCTCGTCAACACCGTCACGGGATACTGATCATGATCCGTTTGAACCTCTCGAACCGGCCCGAATGGCTGGACCTGCTCCCCGGACTGCGCGTCCTTGTAGCGCCCCTGACCACCGCACTGATGGTCTCCGCCCGCGCCGATCCGGCCATCGAGGGCCTGTCGGAAACATCCAGCCAGGAGGATATGGCCCTCGCGATGGCCAAGGCCGTCGCCCGCCGCGCGCTTCTGGAATGGGAAGGTGTCGGCGACGAGGCAGGCAACCTCGTCCCGGTCAGCCCGGCCAGGATCGACGCCCTGCTGGACATCTGGCCGGTCTTCGAAGCCTTCCAGGCGCAATACGTTGCCCGCGGCCTGATGCTGGATGCGGAAAAAAAACGCCTCCGCGCCCTCGCCGACTGGTCCTTCGGCGGGGGCGACGGCTACTGCGCGGCCTGCTCGGGCCCCTGCCTCGACTGCCCTGCAAGACTGAACCAGCCGCTGACGGTCGAGGGCTGGCAGGTCTGGGACCTGACCCAGCGCCTTGGCGGCCAGCTGCACATCGCGCCGGGCGCCGTTATCGGATGGGACATGGGCGCTGCCCTCGCGCTGGCTGCGGCGCTGGGTATCGCTCCCCTGATCGCCGCCGAACTGCTGCCCGAGATCGAGGCAGTGATGGTGCGCAAACTGAACGAGCAGATGGAAGGACGCCGGAATGGCTGAAAAGAAGGTCTCCGTCCGCCTCGTGGCCGAGGGCGGACGCCGCGTGCGTGCCGAACTTGAAGGGGTGGGCGAGGCCGGTGCCCGTGGCTTCGGCCGCCTGTCGCGCGAGATGGACCTGGCGAACACCCGGCTTGCTGCTTTCGCGCGCCGTGCCGGTTTTGCCCTCGGTACTGCTGCAGCCGCGGCCACCGCCTCGCTCGGGCTGATTGTCCGCTCCACGGCCGAGAGTGCCGCGCAGATCCGGCAGTTCGCGCAGGTCGCCAATGCGACGCCCGAGGCGCTGCAACGCTGGTCGGCCGGGGCGCGGACGGTCGGGATCGAGCAGGAGAAGCTGGCCGATATCCTGAAGGACGTGAACGACCGTGTCGGTGATTTCCTGCAGACCGGTGGCGGTCCGATGGCGGATTTCTTCGCGAATGTCGCGCCGCGCGTGGGCGTGACAGCCGACCAGTTCGCCCGCCTCTCCGGCCCGGAAGCCCTGCAGCTTTACGTCGACACGCTGGAGCGGGCTGGCCTGAGCCAGCAGGAGATGACCTTCTATCTCGAGGCCATGGCGTCTGACGCGACGCGGCTGATCCCGCTCCTGCGCAACGGTGGGGCCGAGATGGCGCGGCTGGGCGACCAAGCCTCCGACCTTGGCGCGGTTCTGGACAGCGATGCCCTCGAAGCCCTGCGCCGCACGCATCTGACGCTGGGCACAGTCTCGCTAGTCTTCGATGGCCTTCGGAACCGCATCGCCGTCGCCGTGGCTCCGACCATCGAGGCGCTGGCCAAGGCCTTCGTGGCGCTGGCGTCCGATGGCGGTATCCTGCGCTCGGCCATCGATACCCTGATCGGCAATCTCGGCCGTCTGGCGTCCTATGCGGCAACGTTCGCGGCCTTCATGGCGGGTCGCTGGGTCGCGGGGCTTGCCGCCGCGGCCCTCTCGGTGCGTGGCCTCGCTACGGCGCTGGTCTTCCTTCGCGGGGCCCTGATCCGCACCGGCATCGGGGCGCTGATCGTCGGCGCCGGGGAACTGGTCTACCAGTTCTCGCAGCTCGTCGCCCGGGTGGGCGGCGTAGGCGAGGCCTTCCGGCTCCTCGGCGATCTGGCTCGCGAGGTCTGGTCCCGTATCGGGCTGTCGCTGGACGCCGCACTCGCCCGCATGGCGGCCGGATGGGAGAGGCTGAAGGCGGCCGGTCTCTCGGCCCTCGAGGGCACCATCGCAGGCGTCGTCAGCTTTGGCGACCGGACGGCCGCAATCTTCCAGGGCGCCTATGATGCGGCGGTGGCGATCTGGGGCAGTCTGCCGGACGCCATCGGCGACTTTGCATTCCAGGCCGCGAACGGGCTGATCTCCGGCGTCGAGGCGATGCTGAACGGCGTTGTCACCCGCATCAACAGCTTCATCGAGACGCTGAATGCCGCGCTGGCCCTCCTGCCGGAATGGGCCACTGGCGAAGGTGGGGTCAGGATCGGCATCCTCGACCCGGTGGAACTCGGCCGCATCGGCAATCCCTTTGAAGGGGCCGCGACCGCAGCCGGTGCCGCCGCCGCAGATGCCTTCTCCGCCGCGCTGTCGCGGACCTACCTCGAACCGCCCGACCTCGGGCTCGGCACCATGGCCGACGATGCCCGCGCGCGAGCCAACGGCTATCGCGAGGCCGCAGGCATGCTGGCCGATGCCGCCGGTCGGCCGCTGGCCAGCTGGCAGGCGCTGAAGGATGCGGTTACCGGCACGGGCACCGAGGCCGAGACCGCGCTGGCGGATGCGGCTGGCGCGGCCGATGCCCTGGCAGCCGGTCTGAACGACACCGCCACCGCCGCCGATGGCGCGGGCGGCGCAGCACGCGATGCGGGGGCCGCTGCAGCCGAAGGCGCGGACACGGCCCTCACAGGCTGGCAGGCCGTCACGGCCGCGCTCGCCGACTACGCCGCGAAGGCGCGCGACATCGGCGGGGACATTGGCAGCGCACTGGTGGGTGCCTTCCAGAGCGCCGAGAACGCCATCGGTGACTTCGTGAAGACCGGCAAGCTCGACTTCCGCGACCTGGTCACCTCGATGATCGCTGACCTCGCAAAGCTCGCGGCCCGTCGTTTCATCCTCGGCCCCATCGCCAATGCACTCTCCGGCGCGCTAGGCGGGGCGGGCGGGATTCTCGCGAACATCCTGCACACGGGCGGGATGGTCGGCGCCCCAGGCCCCGGCCGGATAGTCCCGGCCCTCGCCTTTGCGGGTGCCCCTCGCATGCACAACGGGGGCTGGGCCGGGCTGCGGCCCGACGAGGTGCCCGCAATCCTGCAACGCGGGGAGCGGGTCCTCTCCCGGCGCGAGGCGGCTGGGTACGGCCAGGCCAGCGCCTCGACCGTCAATGTCACGATCAACGCGCGCGACGCCGAAAGCTTCCGGCAATCGCGCACCCAGGTCGCCAGCGACATCGCCCGGGCAGTCTCTCTGGGCCGAAGGGGGATGTGATGGCCTTCCACGAGGTCCGGTTTCCGGACAACATCAGTCGGGGCGCGCGGGGTGGCCCAGAGCGCCGCACCCAGATCGTCGAACTGGCGAGCGGGGCCGAGGAGCGCAACGCCAGCTGGGCCAACTCGCGCCGCCGCTATGACGTCGCCTACGGCATCCGCCGCGCGGATGATCTTGCGGCGGTCGTCGCCTTCTTCGAGGCGCGGAACGGCCGCCTCCACGGCTTCCGCTTCAAAGACTGGGCCGATTTCAAGTCCTGTTTGCCATCACAGACGCCCGGCCCGACCAACCAGCCCATCGGCACCGGCAACGGCAGCACAACCCAGTTTCAGCTCACCAAGCGTTACACCTCCGGCGCACAGTCCTGGACGCGCGCCATCACCAAGCCCGTCGCGGGAACGGTGACCATCGCCCTGAACGGCACGCCCCAGGCTTCCGGCTGGTCGGTCTCCACGACTACCGGCCTCATCACCTTCTCCATCGCCCCCGCCGCGGGCGTGGCCATCACCGCAGGCTTCGAATTCGACGTCCCCGTCCGTTTCGACACCGATGCTCTCGACGTCACCCTCGACCTCGAACGCCTCGGGTCGATCACCTCGATCCCCCTCGTGGAAATCCGCACATGAACGACGAATCCTTCTGGTCCCATCTCTGGCGCGAGATAGCCGCCTCGACGGCGCTGATGCTGGCCTTCTGGGGCGCGCTGGGCGGTGCCACCAATGCTCTGACCACCCGTATGGCGCTGCGCGAAGCCCTGCGCCATGTCCTGCTCGGCGGGTTGATCGCCGCAGGGATGGGCAGTTTTTCCATCGTGATCGTGGCGGGTTGGCTTGGTCTGCCCGATGGCGCCGTCGCCGCGGGAGGGGCGGTCGGTTCGGCCGCCTACCTGGTCGGCGTCTTCGGGGCGGCGTTCATCGAGCTGATCCTCGCGAGGCTCCGCCGCGCCGAGAAGGATGACGCCGATGCATGAGATCCTTCGCCTTGCCCGCTCGCTGCGCTGCGATCCCGCCGACCCCGGACAAGCCTTTGCCCACCGGCTGCGCATCGGCCTCGCGGTCGCCGTTCTGATCCTTTTCCTCTCAACCCTCGGGTAAACCCATGCAAACCTCTGATCGGGGGCTTTTGGCCCTGATCCGGCACGAAGGCGTCGTGCCCGGACCCTATCTGGATGTGAGGGACGTTTGGACGTCCGGCATCGGTCACACCGCCGCCGCCGGTCCGCCCGATCCGGCAAGGATGCCGCGCGGGATGCCCACCGATCTGGAGGCGGGGATTCGTGAGGCGTTCCGGCTGTTCCGCGCCGATCTCGCTGCCTACGAGGCCGAAGTGCTGCGCGCCGTGAAGGTGCCGCTGGAACCCCACGAGTTCGATGCGCTGGTGTCCTTCCACTACAACACCGGCGGCATCGCCAAGGCCGCGCTGACGCGCCACCTGAACACGGGCAACCGTGCGGCGGCCGCAGCAGCCTTCATGGGCTGGCTGCGCCCCGCCGCCATCCGGTCCCGCCGCGAGGCCGAGCGCGATCTCTTTGCCAGCGGCCGCTACCCGACCGGCACCATCCCGGTCTGGGCCGTCGACCGCGATGGCAAGGTCGATTTCTCGCGACCGGTCCGGCGGCTCAGCGAGACCGAGGCGCTGGCACTGCTGCGCCCGATCCCCAATCCACCGTCGATCCCCATGTCACCCGCCCCTTCCACGGCCGCCACCGACCCCGCGCCCGTGCAGGCGGCGCCGAGCCTGACCACCCGCATTTTCACCTTTCTCAAGACCCTGATCGGAGCATGACCATGAACTGGACCCTCGCCCGTGGCTTCGTCTATCTCTCCTGCCTTGCCGCCTCCGGCCTCGCCGTGGCGGGGCTCGCGGATTTCGACCTGGCCACCGGCACGCTCGATATTCGCCCCTTCAATCTCTATGCCCTGACCGGCGCGACCGGAGGCGTCGTGTCTTCGCTCCTCGCGTCCGTGGCGCTCTTGCGCGGCTGGGGGCGGAAGTGAAATCCCTCCCGCCCGCCCTGCAGGCGCATTTGGACGACGGCACGACGACGTTGGCCTGGTGCTGGCGCATCACCCGGGCCGATGGCGTGACCTTCGGCTTCACGGACCACGACCGGACACTGTCATTCGACGGGACCGAGTTCGAGCCGGAAAGTGGGCTGACGGCGTCCGAGGTCCGGTCGGGGTCTGACCTCTCTGTGGACGCGCAGGACGCGCAAGGCGTGCTGTCGTCGGACCGCATCACCGAGACCGACATCCTCGACGGGCGCTGGGACGCCGCAGTTGTCGAGGTCTGGCGGGTGAACTGGTCGGCACCTGCGCAGCGCGTGCTCCTGCGCCGCGGCGCTATCGGCCAGATCCGGCGCGGGCGGCTGGCCTTCGTGGCCGAAGTACGCAGCCTCGCCCATTTGCTCGGCCAGACGGTCGGACGGACGTTTCAGGCGAGTTGCGACGCCGCGCTGGGCGATGCGCACTGCGGGGTGAACCTCGAGGCCCCGTCTTTCAAGGGGACCGGCGCGATCATCGATGTGTTGCGCGACCGCGCCTTCACGGCCTCGGGCCTCGCCAGCTACGCGGCGGGCTGGTTTGCCTTCGGACTGGTCGAGTGGTCGACCGGCGCGAATATGGGGCGGCGGGTCGAGGTGCTGTCGCATGACCTCGTCGATGGCGTGGCGATCCTGACACTGCTGGAAGCGCCCGTACGCCCGATCACCGCGACAGACACCTTCATTGTCCGGGCGGGCTGCGACAAGCGGATTGCGACCTGCAGCGCGAAGTTCGCCAATGTCGTGAACTTCAGGGGCTTCCCGCACATCCCAGGTCAGGACGCCGTGCTGCGCTATGCGACGAAGGACGGCGGGCATGAGGGGGCGGTGCTTTGAAGACCGCCGATCCCTCCCGCGTCATCGCCGTCGCACGATCCTGGCTCGGCACGCCCTATCACGACCAGGCCAGTTTGCGCGGGGTCGGCTGCGACTGCCTCGGCCTCGCGCGAGGTGTCTGGCGCGAGGTGGTCGGACCTGAACCGTTCCCGATCCCGCCCTATAGCCGCGACTGGGGAGAGACCGGTCCGCGCGAGGTTCTGGCCGAAGGCGCGCGCAGGATGATGCCCGAGTTTCCGGTTCAGCTGGCAGGCCCTGGTACGCTGATCCTGTTCCGCATGATGCCGCGCGCCATTGCCAAGCATGTGGGCATCCTGACCGGACCCGACACCTTCCTCCATGCCTATGAACGCCTCGGCGTGATCGAGGAACCGCTGACACCGGCTTGGCGACGCCGCATCGCCTTCGCCTTCCTGTTCCCCGCACGCTGAGAGTTTCCCATGGCCACGCTTGTCCTCGGTGCCGTCGGTTCCGCCATCGGCGGGGCGTTCGGCGGCGCGATCCTCGGCTTCTCCGGGGCTGCCATCGGTGGCTTCATCGGCTCCACCATCGGGTCGGTCGTCGACAGCTGGATCGTGTCCTCGCTGGCGCCCGCGCAGAAGATCGAGGGCCAGCGCCTCGACAGCCTGCGGATCACTTCGGCCACCGAAGGCGCCATCATCCCGCGCCTCTACGGACGCATGCGTATCGGCGGCAACATCATCTGGGCCACGGATTTCCGCGAGGAAACGAAGACCTCCACGCAAGGTGGCGGCAAGGGTGGCGGCGGCGGGAAGGTCCAGACGACCGAGTATATGTACTATGCCAGCTTTGCCGTGGCACTCTGCGAAGGTCCGATCACCGGCATCGGCCGCATCTGGGCCGACGGCAAGCCGCTCGACATGACGGGGATCACCTGGCGCTGGTATCCGGGGAACGAGAGGCAGACCGCCGATCCGTCCATCGCGGCAAAGATGGGCGCGACCAACACGCCCGCCTATCGCGGCACGGCCTATGTCGTCTTCGAAGAATTGGCGCTCTCGACCTACGGCAACCGTCTGCCGCAGCTTTCGTTCGAGGTCTTCCGGCCGCTCGCGGATCCCGACACGGCCGAGGGGCTGGTCAAGGCCGTGACCATGATCCCCGCTTCGGGCGAGTTCACCTATGCGACGGAAGCTGTCCGCAAGACGGTCGGTGCCACGACCACGGTGTTCGGCCAGACCACCGGCGGCACCACCTCGGCCGAGAACCTGAACGCGCTCCCGGATGAGGCTGACATCGTTGTGGCCCTCGATCGGCTGCAGGCCATGGCCCCGGCGGTGGAAAGCGTCAGCCTCGTCGTCGCCTGGTTCGGCAATGACATGCGCGCGGGGAACTGCGCGATCAAGCCGGGGGTGGAAGTAGCGACCAAGGTCACGAGCCCGAATGTGTGGACGGTCAACGGCGTTGCACGGGCCAATGCGCATCTGGTCAGCCGTGACGCCGAGGACCGCCCGGTCTACGGCGGCACGCCCGCCGACTTCGCGGTGGTGCAATCCATCCGCGAGATGAAGGCGCGCGGCCTGCGCGTCACCTTCTATCCCTTCCTGCTGATGGACGTCCCGGCGTCGAACACCCTGCCGAACCCATACAGCGCGAATGCGGCGACGCCGGGCCAGCCGAGTTTCCCGTGGCGGGGCCGGATCACCTGCTCCCCGGCTGCGGGCTATGCGGGGACCGCCGACAAGACCGCCGCCGCCGCAACGCAGGTCTCCAGCTTCTTCGGCGCGGCCACCCCGGCGCAATTCGCCGTGTCGGGCGACACGGTCAGCTGGACCGGACCCACCGCCGATTGGGGCATGCGGCGCATGATCCTGCACTACGCCCATCTCTGCGCCGTCGCGGGCGGTGTCGATGCCTTCCTGATCGGGACCGAGATGCGCGGGCTGACCACCATCCGCTCCAGCGCCAGCGCCTATCCGGCAGTGACGGCCTTCAAGGCGCTGGCGGCGGATGTGAAGGCCATCCTCGGACCAGGCACCAAGGTGGGCTACGCC
>NZ_JAYRPN010000116.1:0-64385 GCF_041911175.1 Tabrizicola sp. | reverse complement strand
GGCCGGAGGAGATGTTCACCTCGGCCCAGGTCGGGCTGGCGGAACTGGCGCTGTCCGGCTGCACGATGACGTCGGACCATCTGTATCTCTACCCGAACGGGTCGCGGCTGGACGACACCATCGCGGCGGCGGGCGAGGTGGGCCTGCGCTTCCATCCGACGCGGGGGGCGATGTCGATCGGGGTCAGCGCCGGGGGACTGCCGCCGGACAGTCTGGTGGAGCGGGAACCGGCGATCCTGGAGGACATGATCCGGGTGGTCGACCGCTTCCACGATCCCCGACCGGGGTCGATGCTGCGGGTGGGGCTCGCGCCCTGTTCGCCCTTCTCGGTCAGCCGCGAGCTGATGCGGGACGCGGCCCTGCTGGCGCGCGGCAAGCGGGTGATGCTGCACACCCATCTGGCCGAGAATGACGAGGACGTGGCCTATTCCCTGGCGCAGTTCGGCTGCCGCCCTGGGCAGTATGCCGAGGATCTGGGCTGGACTGGGGCGGATGTCTGGCATGCGCATTGCGTGAAGCTTGATAGTTCGGAAATTGAACTTTTTGGCCGGTCAAGGACCGGGGTTGCCCATTGTCCATGTTCGAATTGTAGACTCGGTTCGGGGATCGCGCCGGTGCGCGCCATGCGGGATGCGGGGGTGAAAGTGGGGTTGGGGGTGGATGGGTCGGCTTCGAACGACGCGGGCAACCTGGTGGCCGAGGCGCGGATGGCGATGCTTCTGCAACGGGTCGCGCGGGGGGCGGATGCGATGAGCGCCCGCGAGGTGCTGGAGATCGCGACGCTGGGCGGGGCAAGGGTGCTGGGGCGCGACGATCTGGGATCGGTCGAGCCCGGCAAGCGGGCGGACCTGGCGGTCTGGGACATGCGGGGGGTGGAGGCGGCGGGAAGCTGGGACCCGGTCGCGGCGCTGGTCCTGAGCGGGCCGACGCGGGTGCGGCATCTGGTGGTCGAGGGACGGCAGGTGGTGCGGGACGGGCAGATGGTGACGCTGGACCTCGCCTCCGTGCTGGACCGGCAGCGGCACCTGGCGGTGCGGCTGGCCGGGTAGGGGCTGGATTTCCAGCCCTTTCGCTTTCCGGGCCGGGGCGGCAAGGTGCGCGGCATCTGATCCCTGGAGAGCCCAATGCGTGTGATTGCCAGCCTTGCCCTTTTCCTCGCCAGTGCCCTGCCGGCAGTGGCGGAGAATGTGCTGTCGGAAGCCAGCGGCAACTGGGCGGGTGAGTCGGGGGAGGGGTTCAGCTTCCTCGCCCGGCTGACCCAGAACGAGGATATGGCGCGGCTGGTGATCTGGGGCGGGAACCCCGGCAGCGCGGCACTGGCCGAGGGTGAGCCGCAGTTCGACAACCCGGTGATCGCGCTCGGGGCCTTCGCGACGAAACAGGCGCTGGAGGTCGTCGAGGGCGCGGATGGCAGCGTGCTGCAGATCGTCACCGACTATGCCGACGAGGAGGGGACGGGGCGGATCGTCACCGAGCTGCAGTTCCTGGACAACCAGTTCACGGTGGTGGGCTATCACCACACGGGAGAGCTGGCCGGGAAGGCCTTCGCCTGCGACGTCGATCTGTGGAAGATGACGGCGGTCGAGGATGGCGAGACACGGGTGCTGGAGCCGGTGGGGTTCGAGGCGCTGAATGCGTCGGACTGGACCTGGGACGCGGCCTATGAGCGGGGCTTCTGTCACCGCGCCGAGTGAGGTAGAAGGGCCGCAGGAGGCCCGTCATGGACCACAATTTCGAAGCCCAGCGTCGCGAGACCTATGATACCTTCCGGCAGTCGAAGGGGATCAGCCTGCCGAAGACGGCAGTGGTCGAGTATGCGTTCTTCATCGAGGAAAATGATGCGAGCTGGCCCGCGCTGGAGCGGGCCTTGCGGATGGAGGGGTTCCAGACCCGGCGGTTGAAGGACGGGGAGACGCTGATCGCCTCGATCGGACCGATCGCGGTGACGGCGGAGGAGATCTGGAAATACGAGCGGATCGCGACCTCGATCGCGTTGAAGCATGATTTCTACCCGGATGGCTGGGAGCTGGCGGAGTAGCTGTCCACGGTGGACAGAATTTTCGACCCAGGAAAATCAAGGGGTTGCATTCGCGTGTTCAGCTGGCCTTTACCATGCTGGTCGGGTCCCCCCACCCCCGACCCCTCCCCACGGAGGGGGAGGGGAGGCGATTGGGGCTGGTGCTGCGCGAGGCGATTGTCGGCATCGCGGGTTGGGGACGGTTGTCAAATTGAGCGCCTGCGGCGCGCGCCTTTTGTCTCGGCTCTGCGCGTGAAGGACGCGCAGAACCTCGGACGGCCTCCGGCGGGGATATTTGGGCAAATGTGAAATGGTTGTGGGTCAGTCGGGGATGCGTTTGCCGCCGACCCAGACCTCGGCAATCGCGCGGTCGTCGCCCATCATGATGGTGGGGAAGAGCTGCTGCCAGAGGTTCTCCGCCCGCCGCGTTGCCTGTTCGATGGCGGGGGTGGAGGCGAGGTCGATCACCACGAGGTCGGCCTCCATGCCGGGGGCGAGGTTGCCGATCTTGTCCTCGGAGCGCAGCGCGCGGGCGGAGCCTTGCGTGGCGAGCCACCAGAGCTGGGCGGGGTGCAAGGACTGGCCGCGGAGCTGGGCGACTTCATAGGCGGCGGCCATCGTGGGCAGCATCGAGAAGTTCGAGCCGCCGCCGGTGTCGGTGGCGAGGCCGACGCGGAGATGCTGGGCCAGCGTCATGTCGAAGAGGCCGGAGCCGATGAAGGTGTTCGAGGTCGGGCAGTGGACGAGGCTCGCCCCGACCTCGATCAACCGCGATTTCTCACGGTCGGTCAGGTGGATGGCATGGCCGTAGACGGCGCCTTCGCGGAGCAATCCTTGCGCTTCGTAGGTGTCGAGGTAGTCGCGGGACTGCGGGAAGAGGTCCTGCACCCAGGCGATTTCGTCGGTCTGTTCGGAAAGGTGGGTCTGCATCAGGCAGTCGGGATACTCGCGCCAGAGCGCGCCCAGGGCCGCGAGTTGTTCGGGGGTGGAAGTGGGCGAGAAGCGGGGAGTGATGACGTAGGAGAGGCGGTCCTGGCCGTGCCATTTCTTTAGCAGGTGCTTCGAATCGTCATAGGCCGTTTGCGCCGTGTCGCGCAGGCCCTCCGGGGCGTTGCGGTCCATGCAGGTTTTCCCGGCGAAGACCCGCATTCCGCGCGACCGGGCGGCGGTGAAGATGGCGTCGACGGATGTAGGGTGGATGGTGGCGTAGGAGCAGACGGTGGTGGTGCCGCGCGCGAGGACGAGGTCGAGGTAGCGGTTGGCGATCTCCTCGGCGTAGGCGGGATCGGCGAAGCGCATCTCTTCGGGGAAGGTGTAGCTGTTCAGCCAGTCGATCAGCCGCTTGCCCCAGCTCGCGATGATCGCGGTCTGCGGATAATGGACATGGGCGTCGATGAAGCCCGCCGAGAGGAGTTTGCGCCCGTGGTCATGCACACGGGCCTGCGGGTAGCGGGCGCGCAGGGTAGCGGCCTCGCCAACGGCGGCGATGCGGGTGCCCTCGATGGCGACGGCGCCGTCGGTGAGGACGCGGGCGGCTTCGAGCCCTTGGGAAAAGGGGTCGCCGCTGTAGGTCAGGACTTGGCCCAGGATCAGGTCGGTCATGCAGCCCCCTTTCAAACCCGGCCAAGGTAGAGGGATTCCGGGCTTTGGCAAATTTTCCTCATACGATCTTGTCTTGAAACTGTTTCGCAAAAGCGCGAAGGCCCGAACCTGGGACGACGACGGCGGGCGACAGGCTTTGCCGGGACCGGAAATCCCGGCTAGGGTCGGGCCGAGGCGACGGGGGTGGCATGGCGGAAGCGGTCAGAAACACGGCCGAAGGCTTGGATGCCGAGCTGGTCGAAGCGGCGCTGGATGCGGCGCGGGCAGGCGATGCGGCGCGGGTCGAGGCGCTGCTGGAGCCGGTGCACCCGGCCGACGTGGCCGACCTTCTGGAGCAGGTCAGCGAGACCGACCGCGATGCGCTCTTGGCGATGGGCTCGGCGGTCATCGACGGCGAGGTGCTGTCCGAGATCAGCGATGCGATCCGCGAGGAGGTGCTGGACGCGCTGCCGGACGACGTGGTGGCCGATGCGCTGCGCGAGCTGGATTCCGACGATCTGGTCGACATCGTCGAGGATCTGGAGGCCGAGGATCAGGGCCGCCTGCTGGGCGCGATGGATGCGGCCGACCGGGTGGCGGTGGAGCAGGCGCTGGCCTGGCCGGAGCATTCCGCCGGGCGCCTGATGCAGCGCGAGCTGGTGGTGGCGCCGGAGCATTGGACCGTCGGCGAAGCGATTGATTTCCTGCGCAAAGCCGAGCATCTGCCGGACCAGTTCTACCACGTGATCCTGGTCGATCCCCGGATGTCCCCGGTGGGCTATGTGACGCTGGGCCGCGTGCTGTCGGCGGCGCGGGGCGTGAAGCTGAAGGCGATCACCGAGGACAGTTTCCGCACCGTCCGGGCCACCGACGAGGAGGCCGATGTTGCCTATATCTTCAACCAGTATCACCTGATTTCCTGCCCCGTCGTCGATGGCTCCGGGCGGCTGGTGGGGGTGATCACCATCGACGATGCGATGATCGTGCTGGACGAGGAGCACGAGGAGGACATGCTGCGTCTGGCCGGTGTCGGCGACGAGGCGGATGTCAGCGACGGGGCGCTGGAGACGGTGAAGCAGCGGCTGCCCTGGCTGGTGGTGAACCTGTTCACCGCGTCCCTGTCGGCGCTGGTGATCAGCCAGTTCCAGAACACGATCGCGACTCTGGTGGCGCTGGCGGCGCTGATGCCGATCGTGGCCTCGACCGGGGGGATTGCGGGGACGCAGTCGCTGGCGGTGGCGGTGCGGGCCTTGGCGACGCGCGACCTGACGCGGGCGAACGCGGGGCGGGTGGTGCGGCGGGAATTGCTGGCCGGGCTGATGAACGGGGTCGGGCTGGCGCTGATCCTGGGCGCGGCCGGGGTGCTGATCTTCGGCGACTGGCATCTGGGGGCGGTGCTGGCGCTGGCGATGATGGTGAACCAGGTGGTGGCGGCGCTGGGGGGGGTGCTGGTGCCCTTGACTCTGGAGCGGATGGGGCTGGACCCGGCTTTGGCCTCGGGGACGTTCGTGACGACGCTGACGGATGTGATGGGGTTCTTTGCCTTTCTGGGGCTGGCGACGGTGATGCTGACATGACGGATGTGAAGGCGGTTGCACGGGCCGAGGCCTTTGCGCGGCGGGCGGAGGCGTTTGCCGTGGGGCAGGGGCAGGCGGCGGAAATTCTGGCGGATTACCTGGCGCCGCATCGGGGCAAGGTGCTGTCGGGCTACATGCCGATGCGGTCGGAGATCGATCCCTTGCCGGCGATGGCGGCGCATCAGGGGCCGGTGGGGGTGCCGGTGATCCTGGCGAAGGCCTCGCCGCTGCGGTTCCGGGAATGGTCGCCGGGGTGTCGGCTGGTGGAGGGGGCGTTCAAGGCGCTGATCCCGGAGGAGGGGGCCTGGGTCGAGCCGGAGGTGGTGATCGTGCCGATGCTGGCCTTCGACGCGCGGGGCTACCGGCTGGGCTATGGCGGGGGGTTCTACGACCGGACGCTGGAAGGGTTGCGGGCGAAGGGGCCGGTCATTGCGGTGGGCTTTGCCTTTGCGGCGCAGGAATTGGCGGAGGTGCCCACGGACGCGTTCGATCAGCGGCTGGATGCGGTGGTGACGGAAAGGGGCGTCACGGTTTTCGCGTGACGCCCAAAATTCTTAAGGAAGAATTTTGACAAATTCCTTGCTTAAGGAATTTGGGCCCCGGATCAGTGCGAGATCTCTTCCTGGCGGACGAACATGTTGCCCCAGGCGCGGTCGATGAGTTCGGGGGTCATCTGGTAGGGGATGTTCTCGAACTCGCAGACCGCGATCATCTGGTCGATCATGAAGACCGGCTGGTAGTTCGCGTAGTTGTTGGCGATGGTCGGGAACCGGACCTTCATCAGGTGCATCAGCGCGGTTTCGTCCAGCGGCATCTTCTTCTTGCGGGCGACCATCGCGAAGATCTTCAGGAAGTTCTCTTGGCTGGGGCCGTCGATCTTGATCTTGAAGAAGATCCGGCGCAGCGCGGCGCCGTCGAAGATCTGGTTGGGGTGGAAGTTGGTCGAGAAGATCACCAGCGTGTCGAAGGGGACGGTGAATTTCTCGCCCGATTGCAGGGCGAGGATGTCGCGGGATTCCTCCAGGGGCACGATCCAGCGGTTGACGATCTTTTGCGGCGGTTCGGCCTGGCGACCAAGGTCGTCGATGATGAAGATGCCGCCGGTTGCTTTCAGCTGCAGGGGCGCCTGGTAGGTGCGGGCGGTGGGGTTGTACTTGAGGTCGAGCATGTCGAGGCTGAGTTCACCGCCGGTGATCACCGAGGGGCGTTCGCAGTAGACGTAGCGGTTGTCGAACTTGTTCGAGGTGCGGCGCAAGGAGTTCGGGTCGTCGACGGCGGTTTCGGCGGCGGAGTGGACGATGGGGTCATAGACGCTGATGATCTGGCCGGAATATTCGATGGCGCGCGGGACGTAGACCTTGTCGCCAAGGGCGGCACGGATGCCGTGCGAGATCGAGGATTTCCCGTTGCCGGGCGGGCCGTAAAGCAGGATCGAGCGGCCCGAGGTGACGGCGGGGCCGAGGTTGTCGATCAGGTCGGGCGGCAGGATCAGGTGGCCCATGCCGGAGAGGAGCTGTTCGCGGTTCAGCCGGATGTCGCGGACCGACTGGCGCTTGATCTGGACCTGGTAGTCGGCGAGCGGCACCGGCATCGCGCCGTAGTATTCCGACTGCGAGAGCGAATCGAGCGCGCGGGCTTTGCCGGCATCGGTCAGCTCGTAGCCCATCTCGTTGCCGGCGGTCGCGTGCATGGTGCCGGTCGCGGTCACCAGTTTCTGCGTGCGGCAGAGGTCCATGAGTTCCTGCGTCAGCGGGACCGACAGGCAGATCGCCTTGGCCAGGACCGAGACCTGGTCCTGGTTGGTGCGGAACATCGTCTTGAGGAAAATGTCCCGCATCATCACGGTCGACAGCCCGGTTTCGGCCAGAGACCGGGGCGACGGCGGCGGTTGAACCCCGGAAACAGGGGCAGAAACCGGGGCTTCAGCGTTCATTCGACAAGCTCCGTGGACAATCGCAGCAAAGCGCTTCGATTTGAGTCGTAAACGTAACTTGTGTCAGCCTTGTGGCCAGAGGGCGGCAAGAAGGTAGAAGACCACGATGGAAGAGAGCGCCAGGCCGAAGGGGAAATAGCGGCGACGGGTCCAGCTTTCCCAATCCGGAGTCGCGTTCCTGACGAAGGGCAGGCTGCGCAGGACGCGGTGCAGGAACAGCGCGCCGATCATGCAGACGAAGGTGATCAGCAGGATCGCACCGATGTCGCCACCGACGAAGATACCCGCCATCGCGGCGGCGAACTTGGCGTCGCCCGCCCCGAAGGTGCCGGTCAGATACATCAGGAACCCGGCGACGAAGACGATGGCCATCAGCGCGAAGCCCCAGAACCAGAGCGCCCAGGTCGGCACCACAAACCAGCCCAGAAGCGGCCAGACGGCCGCCATCGCCAGCACGGCGGCGTTCGGGATCTTCATTCGCTTCAGGTCCGAAAAGGCTGCCCAGATCGAAATGGGCAGCACCGGGACCAGAAGGATCATCGCATCGGTCGGTTCGAGCATCAGGTCTTCACATTCGCATCAAGGGCTTCAAGGCTGCGCACGGCGGCCTCGAAATACTTGGGGTGGGTCTCGATCGCCTGGTTCAGAAGGCCCTTGCCAACCGAAACGTCGCCCTGCTTGATCGCGGCAAGCGCCATCGTGTACAGAAGCTCTGCCCGTTCTGTCTGGGTCATCTTGACCACCGGCAGATCATATTTGCGCTGCGCGGCCCGGGCCAGAACCAGGTTGTTCTTGGCGGTGAAAAGCTGGGGATCGTAGGTCAGCGCCTCGATGAACAGCTTCTCGGCACCCTGCTTGTCGCCGCGTGTCAGCTTGGAGAAGCCCCAGTTGTTCAGCACCCCGGCCGGCGTCGTGGTCAGGCCTGCAGCGGTTTCATAGAAGCTGTCGGCCTTCTTCCAGTTCTTGTCCGAATCCGCCACCATCGCTTCCAGCCGGTAGCGGTCGAAGCTTTCGTGGGTCGGCGGGATCTGGTTCAGTTCGGCCTTGGCCTCGGCCCACTGGTTCGAGCGGATCAGCGCATCGGCCAGCATCACCCGGTCTTCCGGCGTGGCTTCGGGATGGGCCACGACCTGCCGCCAGACCTGGGCGGATTCCGTGGTCTTCTGCGCCCGGATCAGCGAGCGCGCCAGCCCGCGCATCACGTCGATGCGATCAGGGTTCTGCGCCAGCGTGCGGGTGAAATACTCTACCGCCTCATTCGGGTCGGCGACGGAGAGCATCACGTCGTTGAGGTTGGATTCGTCGATGACGTTGACGTCCTTGAGGGCCCTTTGCACCTGGGCGTCAGAATTGTTCTGACAGGCCGAAAGGAACACTGCGCCGCCAAGGCACAGCAGGATAGAAACCGGATGGCGCATCTTAAGCGTCCTTTTTATTGACTGCCCGTTGCCTGACTTGGCGTGTCGCCGTCTAGAGATCGGAGAGAAGGACGAACTTGCCCTTTTCCTGCCGGACCAGGCGGAACCCGCTTTCTTGTTCTTCTTGGGTTGGATCATACACGCTCGCCTCGCTTTGGGCGATAGCGAGCATCAGATTTTCGCGGATCGAGTCCGTTTCGCCACTATCCAGGGCAAAGGCCTTCTGGAACATGACGCGGGCCTCGCCGTAATTGTCCTGCTCCATCAGCACGACGCCGAGGTTGTTGAGCGCAGGCACGAAATTCGGGTCAAGCTCAAGCGCGCGGCGGAGGATCTTTTCGGCCTGGCCAAGCCGCCCGAGCGCCAGATTGGCCGAGCCGATGGCGGAGAGCACGTCGGCGTTGATGCCGACCTCTCCGGCGCCGCGCAGATAGGCCTTGAGCGCAAGCTCGGGCTCGCCCGCAGCCATCAGGCGGTGGCCGACTGTCATGCCGTCGACGCCCTGGCCGTGGCTGTCGGCGCCATAGGGGCTGTTGCGTGAAACGCCAGTGGCCGGCGTGCAGCCGGCCAGCAGGGCAGTGCAGACAATCAACATCGCCGCTTGGCGCAAGTCACACCCTGTTCAAACCTCAAAGGCCGCCTGCAAGCTGGGTGAGCATTGTCACCATTCCGTACACAGAAGGCCCGATCAGAATGACCAGAAGCGGCGGAACTGTAAACATCATAGTGCCGAGAGTGAGTTTCGTCGGCAGCATGTTGGCCTTTTCTTCCGCGCGCATGATGCGCTTGTCGCGCATGTCGGCGGAATAGACCCGCAGCGCATCGGCGATCGAAGTGCCGAAGGTCGCGGACTGGATGATCGTGGTGACGAAGGAGGCGACGTCGGGCACGCCGACCCGTTCGGCCATGTCCTTGAGGACCGAGATCCGCTCTTTCCCGGCCTTCACCTCTTGCGCGACCATGTCGAATTCGTCGGCCAGCGCGGGATAGCCGGCCCGGCTTTCCTTGCCGACGCGGATGATCGACTGGTCGAGCGACTGGCCTGCCTCGACGCAGACGAGCATCAGGTCGAGCGCGTCGGGGAAGCCCTGGATGATCTCGGTCTGGCGCTGGTTCACCCGCTTGTTCACCCAGTAGCGCGGAATGTAGTAGCCGATGGCGCAGGGCAGCAGGCTGTGCAGGAGAAGCGAGGTCATCGTCATCTCTTGCGAGAAGGACTTGACCAGCGCGATGATCAGCCCGCCGATGAGGAACAGGATCGCCAGCAGGAACTGGATGGCGTGGAACATCCTGACCGAGTTCTTGCCGCTGTAGCCGGCCCGCAGCATCTGCAGCTTGGCGGCCGAAAGCTCTTCCTTCTTCTGGGGCTCTAGGAAGTGGGCGAACTTTTCAAGCTTGTCGACCTTTTCGGTCTTGCGCAGCGCCCGCTTCTTTTCCTGGCTGGTCTTCGGAACCTGGTCCTTCAGCTCGCGGAAGCGGTCGCGCTGGCGCTTCATCACCACCGGCAGCGCCAGGAGGATCAGCAGCATCCCGAGGAGGCCGATGCCGAGGAGGGGGGCCATCGGACCGAAACGTTCGGTCATGCCGTTGAGAAAATCGGAGAGAAAGCTCATGGATCGACCTACACTTTTATGTTGGTCATCACCTTCATGTAGATGATGTTGATGATCAGGAAGGTGACGACGAAAAGCGCCGCCGGGACATAGGCTGCGGTTTCCTTGACCTCGTCATAGTAGTCGGGCTTGATCACGTTGATCAGGACCAGCGCAAGGATCGGGAAGCCCGAGAGGAACATGCCCGACCACTTGGCTTCCGCGGTGATGGCGCGGACGCGGCGGAAGAGCTTGAAGCGGGCCCGCACGACCTTGGACAGGCCCTCAAGGATCTCGGCGAGGTTGCCGCCGGACTGCTGCTGGATCGAGACGGCGACGGCAAGGAAGCGAAGGTCCTGGCTGTCCATCCGTTCGGCGAAGGCCTTGAGCGATTCCGCCACGTCGCGGCCATAGGCGGCCTCGTCGGCGATCACGCCGAATTCCGATCCCAGCGGATCGGGGATTTCCTTGGCAACGATGCCGATCGCGGTCGAGAACGGGTGGCCGACGCGCAGCGAGCGGACCATCAGTTCGATGGAATCGGGGAGCTGCTCTTCCAAGAGGCTCATCCGCTGCTTGGCAGTGCGGTTCACCCAAACGAAGACCCCGCCGACGCCCATGAGAATACCGAGGATCGCCCGCAGGCCCAGCTCGGCCGAGGTGAAGACCGACAGCATCAGGAAGGCGAAGACCGACAGAAGTGCCATGATCCCGATCAGGGCCTGGGGCGAGAAGGCGATGTTCGCCCGCTGCGCCTTCTTGGCCAGCATCGAATAGAGCGGGATGTTCTTCGCGTTCAGGTGCTGGTTCATCTCCTTGCGGAGTTGTTCCAGCACCTGTTCGCGGTTGGCGTTCTTTTCCAACAGCGTCAGCCGACGGCTGACCTTCGAGTTCAGGCTGATGGATTTTCCGAAGACGATCAGATAGATGCCGTTGACGATCACGACGACCGCAACGAAGATCATGAGGTAGATGAGGGGGGCGGTGCTGATCTGCATGGCGGTCAGATGATCGGTTCGTAGATCGAGGCGGGGAGGTCGAAGCCCCACTGGCGGAAGCGGTCGGAGTAGGCGGAGCGGATGCCCGTCGCGTTGAAGCGACCGATGATCTTGCCCGAAGGCTCGACCCCCATGCGTTCGAAGCGGAAGACCTCCTGCATCGAGATGACCTCGCCCTCCATGCCGGTGATTTCGGTCACGCTGGTCATGCGGCGGGTCCCGTCCTGCAGGCGGCTGGCCTGGACCATCAGGTTCACGGCCGAAGCGATCTGGCTGCGGACGGCCTTCAAGGGCATCTCGATCCCGGCCATCGCGACCATGTTTTCCAGACGGCTGATCGCATCGCGCGGGTTGTTGGCGTGGATCGTGGTCATCGAGCCGTCGTGGCCGGTATTCATGGCCTGCAGCATGTCGATGACTTCCTCACCCCGGGTTTCCCCCACGATGATGCGGTCAGGGCGCATACGAAGCGCGTTGCGCAAGCAGTCGCGTTGCGTCACGGCGCCTTTGCCCTCGACGTTCGCAGGGCGGCTTTCCATCCGGCCGACGTGGACCTGCTGGAGCTGAAGTTCGGCGGTGTCTTCGATGGTCAGCACGCGCTCGTGGTTGTCGATGAAGGACGACAGGGCGTTGAGCGTGGTCGTCTTGCCCGAGCCGGTACCGCCGGACACGATGATGTTCAGGCGGCAGCTAACGGCGGCCTGGAGATAGGCGGCCATTTCCTCGGTGAAGGCGCCGAAGCGGACGAGGTCTTCGATCCTGAGCTTGTCCTTCTTGAATTTCCGGATCGAGACGAGCGAGCCATCCACCGCGATCGGCGGGATCATGCAGTTGAAACGGCTGCCGTCCTGCAGGCGGGCGTCGCAGTAGGGGTTGGATTCATCGACGCGACGGCCCACGGCGGAGACGATCTTGTCGATGATGCGCAACAGGTGGCGTTCATCGCGGAAGGTCACGTCGGAGAGTTCCAGCTTGCCCGCGCGTTCGATGAAGATGCGCTTCGGGCCGTTGACCAGGATGTCGTTGATCGTCTCGTCCTTCAGAAGCGGCTCCAGCGGACCAAGGCCCATGACCTCGTCATAAAGCTCCTGGGTCAGCGCGAGGCGGTCTTCCTTGTTCAGCGCGACGGACATTTCGTCCAGCGCCTCGGTCGCGAGGGCGGCGATTTCGCCGCGCAGGGACTGCTCGGTGGCGGATTCGATGGCCGACAGGTTCAGGTCTTCGAGAAGGCGCTTGTGGATCTCGACCTTGAGTTCGGTCAGCCGTTCCTTGCGCTTCTTTTCCTTGTCGGCGGCAATCGCCTCGGCGGCGGCGCGCTGCGGGACGGCGGCCTGGGCCTGGGCGCGGGCGGCAAAGGCCGCCTTGTCGGCCGGAGCCGCGGCAGGCGCGGGAGCGCCGGGTGCGGGGCGGGCGCCGGGAGTGTCTTTCTTGAATCGGCTAAACACTGGTCATTCCCCTTGTTCAGGCTTTGGCGGATTCCGCCGACTTGTTGATTTCATACAATGACTTGGCGAGTTTCTGCAGTTCCTTGCGCAGCGGGTTCTTGCCCGCGCTTTCCGCGATGGGCAGCCCGTGGTCGTTGGCTTGCGTCACCTGTTCGCCGCCATCGGGCAGCTGAACCTCGATGTCGATGTCCAGGCTTTCCGCCATGCGCTTGACCCGGGCCTTGGCCGAGAGGTCGGTGAACTTGGGCGCGCGGTTCAGAACATAGCGCACCTTGTCATGCGGCAGTGCCTCGGCCTTCAACGCGCGGACGAAGCGCAGGATGTTCTGGGCCGAGCGCAGGTCAAGCTCGAGCAGGGCGAAATAGACATGGGCGCGGGTCAGGACGGCCTCGGTCCAGGCGACGACTGTTGACGGCATGTCGACGATCACGAAGTCGAAGTTCGCCTGGGCGGTATCGAGGATGCGACCGACATCCTCGGGCGAGACCATTTCCAGCGGCAGCATGTCGGCCGGAGCGGTGAAGACATGCAGCTTGTCGTTGAAGGTCAGCATCGACTTGATCAGCGAATCCGCGTCGATCGAGGCGGTGTCGGTCAGAATTTCCAGCACCGCTTCCTTGCGCGGCAGGTCGAGGTAGGTGGCGATCGAGCCGAATTGCAGGTCGAGGTCGATCACGCAGACGCGCATCCCGTCGGTATCCGGCGTCAGCGCCAGTTCCCAGGCGAGGTTGGCGGCGAAGGTGGTGGCGCCGACGCCGCCCGCCATGCCGTGCACGGGAAGGATGACGCCGTTGCGGTCACCCTTCGGCTTGAAGACCGGATTGAAGGCGCCGGTTTCCGGGTCGTAGCCTTCCGGCATGACCGGCGCGGGCTTGCGCAGACGCTCGATCGCGTCATGCAGCGCGCCTTCGGGCAGCGGGTAGGGGACGAAATCGTCGGCTCCGAGCTTCAGCATCTGGTGCAGGACCGAGGGGCTGACCTGGTTGGCGATGAGCAGGACCTTGATCTTCTTGGCTTTCGCCGCCTTGATCACGTCGTTCATCTTCGACAGTTCGGATTCATCCTCGCTGTCGACGGCGATGGCGACGAACTGCATCCCGGTGCTGTCAGGCTGCTTGAGGAAGACGAGCGCGTCTTCGAAGTTGAGATCGCCCCAGGCTTCACCCAGCTCCTGCTCCATGTCGTCGATGAGCAGGTCGAATCGCTGCACGTCACGGGAAATGGTGCAGGCGAGGATCGGTGCCGGATCGCTCTGAACTGTGGCTTTGCTCGTCATCTCGCGTCGCGTCCTTTCGGTACGGGGTCGTTATCTTCTGGTCTTCCAATGGGTTACCGCGCCAATCCAGGTGGCGGCCTTACCCAGGGACCGCAGACCCCTGAACTTACCCTACAGGTCGGACCTTGTTCAAAAATGGTGGCGATAATTGGGCTAAAAATGCCTGTTTCTGGGATTATCACGAATATGGAAACGAAGAGGCCGGGCACTGGGCCCGGCCTCTGATCTGGCATGGGATCGGGATCAGCCGCCGCTGGCGTCTGCGGCGATGCCCTGGTGCGGGCGGACGGCGCTGTCGACATAATCGCGCCAGATGATCGCGGCATACTTGCCGTTCAGCACCAGCGGATGCGACTTCACGAAGCCCGACACCTCGGTCACGGTGCGGCGGTTACGCACTTCGGCCTGGTTCGTGGCGATGATCGGCCGCGTTTCACCGTAGGATACCACCGCCTCCAGCCGCGAGCGGCTGATGCCGAGCGAGGTCAGATAGGCAACGGCCGCCTGGGCCCGGCGCAGGCCGAGGCGCTGGTTGTAGCCGTTCGAGCCGACCTTGTCGGTATGGCCGAAGACGCGGAAGCGAACCTCGGGGAACTGGCGGATGAAGTTCGCCTGTTTCTGCAGGATCGCGCGCGCCTCGTCCGACAGGTCGGCGCTGTTGAAGGCGAAGTTGATCGTGTCGGGAACCTCGGCCGCGAAGCGTTCGGCCAGCGCCACGGTGTAGGACATCTCACCCGTCTGGATGAGCGTGTTGTTCATCGTGGCGTTGCCGAACTGGCCCTTGTCGACTTCGGAACCAAGCTCGCGGTCCCAGCTTGTCGAGGTTTCTCCGCAGGCGGTCAGCGCGAGGAGGGCGGAGGCTGCAAGCAGCTTGGGAAGCATGCGGGTCATCTCCTTACTCCATCACATAGCCGTAGGACGAGCTGAAGTCCTGCCGCGCCACTTCGGCCGCAGCACCCTTCTTCGGGCTAGTGGCCACGTCGCCGAACAGGAACAGTTCGCGTTCGGTCGGGATGCGGACCCGGTCGGTCGGCAGCGCCAGAGCCTCGCCCGCGACGGGCGTGACCAGGTGCGGCGTCACGATGACGACCAGTTCGGATTGCGAGCGCTGGTATTCCGAGCTGCGGAACAGCGCGCCGAGGATCGGGATGTCGCCGACCCAGGGAAGCTGCGAGTTCACGTCCCGGAAATCGTCCTGGAGAAGGCCCGCGATGGCGAAGCTCTCCCCGTCGCGCATCTCCACCGTGGTCGAAGTCTCACGCCGCTTGAAGGCGGCGATGGTGAACTCGCCCGAGGTGAAGCCGTTCGCGGGGTCGATCGAGGAGACGGCCGCGTCGATGGTCAGGTTGATGATGTCCTGGTCGACGACCACCGGGGTGAAGTTCAACTCCACGCCGAAGGGCTTGAATTCGACCGTGACGGTGTTGTTGTCCTGCGCGATCGGCACCGGATATTCGCCGCCGGCGAGGAACTTCGCCTCTTGCCCGGAAAGGGCGGTCAGGTTCGGTTCGGCAAGGGTGCGGACCATGCCCTTGGATTCCAGGGCTTCCAGCAGCACGTCGAACTCCAGTCCGCCGATCGAGCCGCCAAGGCCCACGGCGCCGGTGACGTTGGCGCGATAGGGCACGTTCTCACCCGCCGCGATCAAGGCACCCGCGCCGAGCAGGGTGCCGGTTTCGCCGCCGAGCTGGCCGCCGTCGCCGAATTTCAGCGAGGAGGAGAAGTTCTTGGTGATCGAACGGTTCATTTCCGCGAAGCGCACCTTGAGCATGACCTGCTGCGTGCCGCCCACGACCATCAGGTTCGATACCCGGTCGGGCGCGTAGCGGCTGGCAAGGTCAAGCGCGCGGTCAAGCTTGGCGGTCGAGGAGACCTGGCCCGAAAGCACGATGCCGTCGTTGGCGGTGCGAACCTCGATGTTCTCGCCCGGGAGGATCTGCTGCAGACGCTCCTTGAACTCGGCGATGTCGGGCGTGACGTGCACGTCGACGTTCGAGATCAGCGTGCCTTCGGGCGAGAGCAGCGTGAGCGTCGTCCGCCCCGGCGCCTTGCCCAGCACATAGATGGATTTGTCCGACAGCGTCGAGATATCGGCGATGCCCGGGTTCGCGATCGAAAGCTCGGCAAACGGGACGTCGCTTTCAACGACAACGGCCCGGTTCATCGGAACGTTGAGTGCTTCACTGGCCTGGCCCTGCATGACGCGCAGGACTTCGGCGGAGACCGGCGTCAGCGCCGTCGATGCGAGAATCGCACCAAGATAGCCTGCTACCAGGAGTCGTTTCATGTTCATGTGATCTGCCCTTTCGACCACGCCTCGTTTGGGTCTTGAACGCCCTTGTGGATCGCAGAATGAACCAGCCCCGGTTTTTTTGCAAGAATCAATGCTTTGGGGGGAATAGTTGATGTGGGTAAACTGCAACAGGTCGCAAAGGGTTGAAAAATGGAAAGGGCGCGGCCCCAGATAATGTGGCCGCGCCCCAGGGTTGTGCAGAGGGAAGGTCAGTTCTTGCAGGGGATCTCGACGTTGGTGTCGACCAGCACGCCGCCGCTGCGCTGCTTGGCGTAGCACTTCTTCACTTCCGGCACGACAACCTCGGGGGCAACCTCTTCCTTCTGGATGCCAAGCATGTCGTTGGTGTTGGTTTCGACCGTGCCCTCGACGACTTCGGTTGCGTCGCGGGCGAGCGAGAGCGTGAGCTGCCCGGTCGCCTGCGCCTGGGCCAGACGCGCGACCTGTTCCGGTGTAGCGGCAACGGTCACGGTCTGAGCCTTGGAATCACCCTCGACCTGACCTTCGTTGATGACGTTGTCGACCGCGATCACCAGAATCGCGCTTTCGATCTGCCGAGTGATGCCGCCCTCGACGCCGGAGACGTTGCCGGTCCAGAGGATGTCGATGTAGTCGTCGGGCTTGACGAAGTTCGAGATGCCGGAATCCCGGCCAACCCGGATCGCGAAGGCGCGTTTGCCCTTTTCCAGTTTCGAGATCAGGCTGGAGAGTTGCCCCGGTTCGGTGACGCGGCTGGCAAGGACCGGCTCGTAAGCCTCGGTCGTGCGCATGATGTAGCGCGGGCCGGTGGCATTTTCGGGGAAGAGTGCGGCCTTGTCGCGGAAGATGGTCGCCGGCAGAGATTTTTCCGGCCAGTAGATCAGCTTGACGTCATCTTCCGCCAGGGCATCGCCGTATTTCTTGGGCTTGGCGAAGACATAGACCTCGACCAGCTTGCCGGCCTTGGCGTTGAACGCCTTTTCCTGTTGCAGCGCGGTCTCGAGGTCGGCCATGTAGCCCTGGATCATGTAGACGGCCATGCCGGCCAGAGCCATGCCGACAAGAAGGACCAATGCGAATACTGCTCTCATCTCTATCCTCTGAATGCTGGGGGCGGAGAGTGGATATGCCGCTGCCGCCCCGGCGCTTGTTCTAATGTGACAAGGGCGCCCCATCAAGACAATGGAAGGGCGCCCTTGTGGTCATGTTGTGAACGGACCTTAGTTGGTCGGGTCCAGATCGTTATACTCGCTGATCGAAATGCCGATAGCCTCGGCCAGGTTCGAGATCGGGGATGACAGCATGGGCGCGATGACCATCGCGATGGCCACCACGCCGGAGCACAGAACGACGAAGTCGACGGTGACGGCACCCTCTTCGCTTCGCAGGAAATCCAGCAGGTGTTTCATCGAGAGCCTCCCGTCACGGACCAGTCGTTCACGTTGAAGTATCCTTGCAGTTGATTAAGGCGAAACTGCAGCGGATGTCTGGCGTTTGAGGGAACACGGCGGCGAATCTGTCTGATTTCGTCGGGGCAGAACAGCCAAAACATGAAGGGCCGCCCTCCCGTTGAAGCGCAGCCCCGTGGTCGAATGATCGTGGTTGGATCAGCAGGTCTTGCCGTCCGAGGTCATGCAGGTCTTGGCGCTTTCCAATTCGGTGCCGATCTGCTCGGCCAAGTTCGAAACGGCCGGGCGGACGAAGTTGAAGATCAGGAGGCCGAGGCCCACGACGGCGGCGGTCAGAACCACCCAGTCAACGGTCACGGCGCCGGTTTCGTCTTTCAGGAAAGCGGAGAGCCTGGTCATGGTCATTTCCCTTTCAAAGGTGTTCAGGTGCCTCGAAACCGCGTCGAACTGGCGAAGTGTCGCGCCACTGTCGCTCGGTATGGACATATATAGCCAGCGAATCGTGGCAGGATTTTGGACTGGGCTGGAAAAATCCAACATGGCTGCTGACGGTCGGGATTCGATCTATCAAAATGATTATAAAGAAAAATTTACGTCACGCTGCCGCTGGCGGGGTCGGATTGTGGCGAGCGCCTGACATAATCTGGGGCGTTTTCGCCCATTGAACCCGGAAACTGCGGGAAAGCGAGGGGTACCGATTCGGAGAGGCGGTGACCACATGCCGCGTGCGCTCAGGCCTGGTTGCGGGCCGGGCCGTCGGTCTCGCCGGAGACAGCGGCCAGCCTGGCCCGGATATGCAACTGGCCACGCTTCTTGCGAAGCGTGGCCAGTCGTTCGTCAGACGGATCGTCAGATCAGCAGGTCTTGCCGTCCGAGGTCATGCAGGTCTTGGCGCTTTCCAGTTCGGTGGCGATCGCCCCGGCCAGGTTCGAGACGGCCGGGCGGACGAACGTGAAGATCAGGAGGCCGAGGCCCACGACGGCGGCGGTCAGAACCACCCAGTCAACGGTCACGGCGCCGGCTTCGTCTTTCAGGAAAGCGGAGAATTTGGTCATGGTCTTGTCCCTTTCTGAGGAGCATCAAACTGTGGGTCAACCGCTTCGATCTGGCCTTTCGATCCTGCCGTTCTCGTTCGGTATGACCTTATATGGCCCCCCAAACGTGGCATCAGTTTGGACAATGGCCGATATTTTCAGGACAAGGCCGAAGGGTGCGATGGAAATGGCTAAGGTACAGAAAACAAAGAAAAGAAATCTTAGGACCCTGTTCATCTTTAGGTGATAGTACGTGGTTTTTCGGTCAATTCGGGCAGAATTGCCATGATTGGGGTGCAAAACTGCTGGCCGACGGTGGGGGAAGCTGCGATTCTTCCGGCAAAACGACAAGGCGAGCAGGCCACCAAAATGCAAAAGATCTCGTGGATCGCAGCGATTCTCTGCGTCTCCGCCCCGCTGGCGGCAGGTGCGGACGACTTCACCTTCAAGCGGATCAAGGTCGGTGGCCTGCCCGGCAAGCGGATCACGGTGCAAATCGACCCCGAAGAACAGGCGCGCTACCTGGCGGCCCTGCCGAAGGTGGACCCGAGCCCGGTGCATGACCACGAGGATCAGAAGGCTGCGGACGAGGCGACCGGAAAGCCGGGGCCGGCTGTCGCCCCGGCGTCGTCCTATGCCTGGTACTGGGACAAGGTGCCGACCGACATCGGGGCGAAGGCTGACCGCTTCGACCTGGCGCTGGCCTCGCTGTCGGACGGGCCGGACGGCACGGTGGTGGGTGCGCCGCGCCTGCAGCACATGCAGGAAGTGGCGGACGAATATGGCAAGGACATCCTGCGTGCGACGCTGGACACCAATGTCTCGCCCGCGCTGGTGCTGGCGGTGATCGGGATCGAGAGCGCGGGCCGGTCGGACGCGGTCAGCTCGGCGGGCGCGGTGGGGTTGATGCAGCTGATCCCGGCGACCGCAGAGCGGTTCGGGGTGAAGGATGCGACCGACCCGGTGCAGAACATCCAGGGCGGCGTGGCCTATCTGGACTGGCTGTTGAAGGAGTTCGACAACGATCCGGTGATGGTGCTGGCGGCCTACAACGCGGGCGAAGGGGCGGTGCGCGCCAATTCCGGCGTGCCGCCCTATGCCGAGACGCGGGACTATGTGCCGAAGGTGCTGGCCGCCTGGCAGGTGGCGCAGGGGCTTTGCGTCAGCCAGCCGATGCTGGTGACGGACCCCTGCATCTTCCGCACCGACATTGCCGGGCTTTAGACGAAGACGTCAGCCCATTCGGGGTGTTTCTTCCGCGTGGCGTTCACGAAGGGGCAGAGGGGGACGACCTTGAAGCCGTCCTTCCGGGCCGCCGCCACGAGCGCTTCCACCAATGCAAGACCCGCGCCGGTGCCCCGGAAACTGTCCGGGACGCCGGTGTGGTCAGCAATGATCAGCGTGGGCGTGGTGACCGAATAGGTCAGTTCCGCCTCGTCCCCATCCTTGCGGATGACGAAGCGGCCCTTGGTTTCCCCATGTTCGCGGGTGACGATGTGGTCAGACAATTGTCGCCTCCGTTGCTGCGCGCACCTCGGCTGCGGTGACACCGGGGGCGCATTCGACCAGCTTCAGGCCGCCCGGGACGACATCGAGGACGCAAAGGTTGGTGATGATCCGGTTGACCACCGCCTTGCCGGTGAGTGGCAGGGTGCAAGCCTTCAGCACTTTCGACTCACCGTGCTTCGAGGTGTGGTCCATCACCACGACCACGCGACCGACGCCCGCGACGAGGTCCATCGCGCCGCCCATGCCCTTCACAAGCTTGCCGGGGATCATCCAGTTCGCGAGGTCGCCGTTCTCGGCCACTTCCATCGCGCCCAGGATCGCCATTGCAATCTTGCCGCCGCGGATCATCGCGAAGGACTGCGCAGAGTCGAAATAGGCGGTCTGCGGCAGTTCGGTGATGGTCTGCTTGCCGGCGTTGATCAGGTCGGCATCCTCCTCACCCTCGAAAGGAAAGGGTCCCATGCCGAGCATCCCGTTCTCGGATTGCAGGGTGACGCTGACACCCTTGGGGATGTAGTTCGACACCAGCGTCGGGATGCCGATGCCAAGGTTCACATAGGTGCCGTCGCGAAGTTCCTGCGCGGCGCGGGCGGCCATGCCGTTGCGGTCCCAGCCTTTGGTTTCCTCGGCCATCATGCGTTCTCCCGCTTGCGGGTGGTGCGGTTCTCGATCCGCTTTTCGTGTTTGCCGGTGATGATGCGGTGGACGTAGATCCCCGGCAGGTGGATGGTGTCAGGGTCAAGCGAGCCCAGCGGCACGATTTCCTCGACCTCGACCACACAGGTCTTGCCGCAGGTGGCGGCGGGGACGTTGAAGTTGCGCGCGGTCTTGCGGAAGACGAGGTTGCCCGAGGGGTCCGCCTTCCAGGCCTTGACGATGGCAAGGTCGGCGACGATGCCGCGTTCGAGGATATAGGTCTTGCCGTCGAAGTCGTGGTGTTCCTTGCCCTCGGCGATCACGGTGCCGACGCCGGTCGCGGTGTAGAAGCCGGGGATGCCTGCACCACCCGCCCGCATCCGTTCGGCAAGCGTGCCCTGCGGGTTGAATTCCAGCTCCAGCTCTCCCGACAGATACTGGCGCATGAATTCGGCGTTCTCGCCCACATAGGACGAGATCATCTTCCTGACCTGCCGGGTTTCCAGGAGTTGCCCGAGGCCGAAGCCATCGACGCCCGCATTGTTCGAGGCGACGGTGAGGCCCTTGGTGCCCGCGTCGCGGATGGCGGCGATCAGAAGCTCGGGGATGCCGCAGAGGCCGAAGCCACCGGAGGCGATGAGCATGCCGTCGTGCAGAAGCCCGTCGAGGGCCGCGGCGGCGCTGGGGTAGATCTTGTCCATGATGTTCTCCTCCCGCGGTCCCGGCTGTTGCGGGACCATCGGCCTGCGCTGATCCTGAAAGATTGCGCCGGGGGCTGCCATCCGTAAGAATACTTATATGGCTAAGTAGAGGGCAGGAATGCGCGACATTGAACGGCTGGCCTTCCAGCACGCGCCGGATGCGACGCTGATCCTGTCCGAGCGGGTGATCCTGCGGGCCTCGTTGCGGGTGGAGGCGGTGTTCGGCTGGCCCCCGCGCGAGCTGGAGGGGCAGTCGATCCGGCTGCTTTATCCGGGCCAGACGGACTATGAGCTGATCGGCGAGCGGGCACGGAAGGCGATGGGGGCGGTGCCGGTCTACCGCGATGAGCGCTTCATGCGGCGGAAGGACGGGCAGGTGGTGTGGATGGAGGGCCACGGCACGGCGCTGGACCGCGACGATCCACAGCGGCTGGCGATCTGGACCTATCGGCCACTGGAGACGGGCGGGACGGGGGCGGGGCCGCTGACGGCGACGGAAAAGCGGATCGCGCGCTATCTGGTGAACGGCTTCACCTCGAAGGAGATCGCGCTGGCGATGGGGTCTTCGCCGCGCACCGTGGAGGTCCACCGGGCGAACATGATCCGCAAGATGGGGGTCAGGAACAGCTTCGAACTGGTCAGCCGGTTGCTGGCGGCGGGGTAGCGTTCGCCGGTTTCAGGCTTCCAGCTGGGCCCAGTGCAGGAAGGCGGTGGCGTTGTGCTGGATGTAGTCGATCTGCACCTTGCGCGCGTCGTCGCCCTGCTGGAACTGACCGTCCCTGTACCAGTCGAGCTGCAGGGCGAGGTTTTCCGCCGCATGGGCGCGAACCCTGGCCAGAAGGTCGGCCGACAGAAGGCCGGGCAAGCGACGGGCCAGCAGCAGGACGCGGGTCAAAGCCTCGGTGCGGCAGGCGATGGGGGTGGACTGGCGGCGGGACCGATAGAGCGCATCGCCGAGGATCGCCTCCATCAGCCCGGTCAGGTAGGTCGCGCCAAGCGTCTTCGGGACGATCTCGCGTTCCACTGCCTCGCAGGCGGCATAGGCCATCCAGTGACTTTGCTGCGCCCAGCCGTAGCCGCGCCGCATCAGCGCGGTGGTGACGCGCGTCAGTTCGGTATCGGCGGGGCCGCTCACCAGCAGGCCGAAGATTGCTTCGCCGGTATAGTAGTCGGACCGGAAGGGGGTGACTTCCCCGGTGGCGAGGATGCGCTTGTGGCGGAAGTCGTCGCCGTCGATCTCGTCCAGCGCGTAGCGGCGCATCCGGGTTGCGGTTTCGTCCAGGCCAAGGGGCAGGTCCGTCAGCTTGCCGTCAAGCGCTGTGATCCGGCCTGCTTCCGACAGGGCCAGAAGGCCGAGGCCCAGCCCACCAAGCTTGACCATGCCCTTGCCGACCAGGGCGAGGCTGGGTTGGTCCGGCCGGGCCCAGGGCGCGGGTTCCAGCTTGCGACCGAGGAAGCCGGTGGCGCGCCGGATGGCTTCCAGCGTGGCGTCGGTCTGCTCCCGGTCAGTCTCGTTTGCGGCGCGGGCCATGAACCAGAGCGTCCCGCAGTGCCGCAGAAGATTGTAGCCGTCGTGACGTTGGTCGGTGTCGCCCATCTCGTGCGCATAGATGAAGCGGCCGCCGGGCAGGGTGATCCGCACGAGATGGTCCAGCGAGGCTGCGACGATGTCGCGCGACAGGGTCGATGTGACGGCATGGGGGGCTGCGGGCATGGGGCTCCGACGGGCAGGGATGGTGGGCCGGGATGGTGGGCCGCAAGCTAGTCGGTATCGACGGAGAAAGGCAAGCTGCGGGCTTTTCCCGGCTTGGGCAGAAGCTAAGGTCGCAGCCGCTGCCCGCGTGGTGAAATGGTAGACACAGGGGACTTAAAATCCCTCGGCTGCAAGGCCTTGCCGGTTCAAGTCCGGCCGCGGGCACCATCGTTGTCAGGCCTTCCTGTGCGGATGGTGACCGGTCGTTCAGCGCGACAGGAGGTAGCGGCGGGTCTCGCGGTCGAAGCCGGTGATGCGCTGCCCTGCGGCGAAGGCTTCCTGCAGGCGGCGGCGCAGGTCGTGGCGGAGGGCTTCGAGCCGGGCGGGATCGGTGCGGGCCAGGGCCTCGACATCATCGGGAAGGGACAGCGGCAGGGGGGTGCCGTCCGCCTCGGGCGGCGGTTTGCGCGCGGTCAGGGCAGCGACCTTGGCCGAGGCGAGGTCCCAGTCGACCAGGAGCCGGTCCGACCCGAGGCCCGCGTTGATCCCGGCCATCTCGCCGTAATAGTCGGGCAGGTAGGTATCGGATTCGGCGCCGAGGCTGTGGATGTTCAGGCTGGCGTTCACCGCGCGCAGCGGGTCGAAGGTCCAATGCACGCGGGCGATGCCGTGGTTCAGGCACCAGTCGCGCTGGTAGGCCTTGAGCCGGAGGCCGAGGCCGAGGCCGCGCGCTTGCGGCAGGACGGCAAGCCGGTGCGAATGCTGGACCTGCGGGTCGCGGGTGGGGAAGCCGAAGACATAGCCGAGGAGCCGCCCCTCGGCCCAGGCCCCGCCGACAAGGCCGCCTTCGGCCTGGATGACGAACATCAGGTCTGCGGGATCGGGCTGGTCGCCCTCGCCCCAGACCTGGCGCTGAAGCTCTTCGGCGGCGCGGAACTCGGCCATGTCGCGCAGGTCGCGGAAAGTGACGTCAGTCATGGGCGGAATTCTCGTGTCGAAAGCGTGGCGGTGGCGAGGTAGTCGAGGTCAAGCGTGACGCCGATGCCGGGGCCTTTCGGGACGGGCATCCGGCCTTCGACGCATTCCAGCTTTTCCTCGACGATGTCACGGGTGAAGTAGCGGCTGGCCGAGGAGGTGTCGCCCGGCTTGGTGAAGTTCGGCAGGGTCGAGAGGTGGATGTTGTGCGCCCGACCGATGCCGGATTCCAGCATCCCGCCGCACCAGACCGGCACTTGCCAGGCCTGGCAGAGGTCATGGATCTGCCGCGCCGCCGTATGCCCGCCGGACCGGCCGACCTTGATGTTGATCACCCGCGCCGCATCGGTCTGCAGCGCCTTGCGGGCATGCTCCACCGTGCGGATGCATTCGTCGAGGCAGAGCGGCGTGCGGATGCGCTGTTGCAGGGTGGCGTGGTCGTGGATGTCGTCCCAGGCCAGCGGCTGCTCGATATAGTCCAGCGCGAAATCGTCCATCCGGCGGATCAGGTCGCTGTCGGCCAGCGTGTAGCAGCAGTTGGCATCGACGGTCAGATGCGCATCGGGGAAGTCGCGCCGCACGGCCTGCAGGAGCGCGATGTCATGGCCCGGCTTCACCTTCAGCTTGATGCGTTTGTAGCCCTGCGCCAGATGCGCGGCCACCCGGTCCAGCGTGCCCGCGACCGGGCCGATCCCCAGCGACACGCCCACGTCGACGGCATCGCCCTCGCCGCCCAGCACGGTCTGCAGCGGCAGGCCCAGAGACTTGGCCCATAGGTCCCAGAACGCCATCTCGACCGTCGCCCGCGCCATGAAATTCGCCCGCCAGGGGGTGAAAAGCCGCGCAAGCGATTCGGGGTGGGCGAAGCTTTTCCCCAGCACCTGCGGGATCAGCGCCGTCGCCAACAGGTCCATCGCCCCCGCCACCGTTTCCTCCAGGTAGTCGGGCAGCGGGTCCATCACCCCCTCGGCATGGCCCTCCAGCCCGTCGGCCCGCAAGGTCAACAGGGGAAACACCTTTTCCGTCAGCGTGCCGGTGGCGATGGTGAAGGGCGTGACCAGCGGCAGCCGCACCAGACGCAACGTGGCGCCGTCGATCCGCAGGGGCGCGCGGGGTGCTGTCGGGTCGGGCATCGCGGTCCTCCGCTGTGGGGCATTCATTTCAGCTTACTTGCATCGTTGACCGAATGAAAGATTCCTGACACGCTTCCCTTCAAGCGGGGGGAGAGCCGATGGACCAGGTCGAGCTTCGGGGGGTGGAGGATACGGGCGATGCCCCGTCCGGCGACCTGCGGCAAAGACTGGGCCAGGCGACGGAAACCGGCACCCCGGCCGAGCGGACCCTGGCGCATTACCTGCTGGCGAACCTGCCTTCGCTGCCGTTCGAGACGGCGGCGACGGTCGCGACCAAGGTCGGCGTCTCGGAAGCCTCGGTCGGGCGGTTCTGCCGGTCGATCGGCTATCGGCATCTGAAGGACCTGAAATCCAGCCTGCAGGTCGATCTGGGCGAAAAGGCCTGGCTGATCGGCGACCGGCTGAAGGATTTCCACCGCCGCAGCCAGCAGGGCAACGCCGAACTTGCCCGCGCGCTGGAGCAGGAGATCGCGACGCTGGTGACGGTCTACGAGCTTGCCGCGACGCCCGCCTTCGCCACCGCCGTGCAGCGGCTGGCCCGGCGGCGGTCGGTCTGGGTGGCCGGCTTCCAGACCGAACGCGGCCACGCGGCGGAACTGGTGCACAACCTGCAATACCTGCGGGCGGGCGTGCATCTGGCTGATGTTTCGGGCGGGCATTTCGCCGAAGTGCTGCTGTCCGACCCTGCCGACACCACGCTGGTCCTGATCGACGGCCGCCGCTATTCGCGGCTGACCCGCGACCTGGCGCTGGCCGCGCGCGACGAGGGCAGTCCGGTGACGCTGATCACCGACCCCTACTGCGACTGGGCGCCCGGCCTTGTCACCGATCTGTTCGCGGTGCCGACCGACCTCAACCATTTCTGGGACACCACCAGCGCGATGTCCTCGCTCATCGGCCTGCTGGTGAACGGGGTCTTCCGCGAGCTTGGCGCCGGGGTGGAGGAGCGGATGGCCCGCGTCTCGGCGCTCTACGGCGATTTCATCGGACATACCGTTCCGGGGCGAAACCCGGGCAAGACCTGACATATCCAACAGAAAGGACCCACCATGACCTTCCCCTTCCGCAAGACCCTGCTGTCCGCAACCGTCAGCCTTGCCGCGCTTCTGGCGGGCAATGCCGCGCTGGCACAGGAGGCGGTGATCGTCCTGAATACCAACGAGGTGGGAGCCCCCACCTACAACCCGATCAAGGCCTCGATGCTGAACACGGCGACGGGCCTGATCTTCGACCGCCTGGTGGCGCAGGCGGCGGACCTGTCCTTTCAGCCCTGGCTGGCCGAAAGCTGGGAGGAAGCGCCCGACGGCATGTCCTGGACCTTCCACCTGAAACAGGGCGTCAAGTTCCACAACGGCGAGCCCTTCACCGCCGACACGATCAAGCAGTGGATCGACATCTTCAAGGCCGGCAGCGAGAACGCCTACATGGCCGAAGCGGTCGCCTCGGTCGAGGTGGTGGATGACCACACCGTCAAGTTCGTCATGTCGCGGCCCGAGCCGAACCTGCTCTACAACCTGTCCTCGACCTTCATGAACGTGATCGAGCCGAAGTCCTATGCCGAGCTTGGCGACAACTACGGCGTGACCGAGGTCTACGGCACCGGCCCCTACAAGCTGGAAAGCTTCACCATCGGCCAGGAAACCGTCCTGGTCCGCAACGACGACTACGCCTGGGGGCCGTCGGTCGCGCAGAACAAGGGCCCGGCCAAGATCGCCAAGCTGACCTTCCGCGAAATCGCCGAGGATTCGACGGCGTTCCTGGAGCTGAAGACCGGCGGGGTCGACCTGCTTCTGGGCGTACCGGCCGACCTTCTGGGCGAGGTGAAGAAAGAGGCCAACCTGGCGATCCTGACCAAGCCGGGGGCGGACGTCTACTACATGCCGATCAACGTCACCAAGCCGCCGTTCGACGACATCCGCGTGCGCGAGGCGGCGGCGAAGGCGATCAACCAGAAGGAAATCCTCGCCTCCGTCTTCGGCGGCGTCGGGTCGATTGCCGACACCTTCCTGATCTCGGCCCTGCCGGAAAGCCATGTCTCGGACAGCGCCAAGATCCACTACGACCCGGCCCGGTCCAACGCGCTGCTGGACGAGGCGGGCTGGGTGATGGGGGCGGACGGGGTGCGCGCCAAGGACGGCCAGCCGCTGAAGGTCAGCCTCTGGACCCAAAGCGACAGCATTTTCCGCCGCCTGACCGAAGTGGTGCAGGCCGAGCTGAAGGCCGTCGGGATCGAGGCCGAGATCACCACTTTCGACAGTTCGATGATCCGCGACCAGTACAAGACCGGCGAGCAGCAGCTGGCGGTGCGGTCCTACACCTGGGACAATGCCGATATCGTCGACTGGTTCTTCGGCGGCGACCGGCTGGGCTATCCGAACGTGTCGATGTTCAACGATCCCAAGGCGGAAGAGCTGCGCGCGACGGCGATGACCGGATCGAAGAACATGGAGGAGCGGGTGGCGAATTTCACCGCCTATCATGAATACGTCCTGACCCAGTTCCCGATGGCGCCGATCTACCAGCCGGTGACGAACGTCGCCTACAACGCCGACCGGATCGTCATGCCCGACCCGCTGAACGCGCCGGACGTGGGCGTGGCGGCCTTCATGGACATGGAGGTGAAGGAGTAAGCGAAAGCGAGAAGGGGGAACACCGGCATGCTGTCCTGGCTGATCCGACGGGTCCTGATGCTGATCCCGGTGTTCCTTGCCGTTTCGGTGGTGATCTTCTCGATCCTCCACTTCATCCCCGGCGACCCGATCGACAACCTGTTGAAACCCGGCTCCTCCCCCACCGCCCGGGCCGAGATGGAGGCGCGCTATGGCCTCGACCGCCCGCTGCCGGTCCAATACGGCATCTGGCTGTCCAAGGTCGTGCAGGGCGACCTCGGCACTGCCATTGTCGCGCGGCGGCCGGTGGCAGACCTGATCGCCCAGGCCCTGCCGCATTCGCTGCGGCTTGGCGGCTATGCGCTGCTTTTCTCTACCCTCGTCGGCGTCGGGCTGGGGGTGATCGCCGCGCTGAACCGCGACCGCTGGCTCGACCGCACGATCATGGGCGGCGTCCTCGTCGGGTCGACCATGCCAAGCTTCTGGCTCGGGCTGATCCTGATGCTGGTCTTCTCGGTCCAGCTCGGCTGGTTCCCCGTCTCGGGCGCGCGGGGCTGGCAGTCGCTGGTCCTGCCGGTCCTGACCATCGGCCTTGGCGGCACCGCATTGGTCGCGCGCATCACCCGCGTCGCGATGATCGAGGCCTCGGGGCGCGACTTCGTGATGCTCCTGCACGCCAAGGGCCTGTCGCCGCTGCGCATCCAGCTGCGCCACGTCCTGCGCCATGCGCTGATCCCGGTGGTGACGATCCTGGCCCTGCGGATCGGCTGGGTCCTCGGCGGGGCCGTCACGGTGGAGGTGGTCTTCGCCCGCCCCGGGCTGGGGACACTGCTGATCAAGTCGCTCAGCCAGCACGACTATCCGGTGGTGCAGGCCTGCCTCCTGATGCTGGCGATGGCGGTGATGCTGGGCACGCTTCTGGGTGACATCCTGCAGGCCGCGATGGACCCGCGGGTGCGGGCGGCCCTGACATGATCGCGCCCCTCCGCGCCCTGCAGAAGCCACAGGGCGGGCTGGCCGGGTCGTGGCTGCTCCTCGTCATCGCTGCCGCCCTTCTTGCCCCAGTCCTGTCGCCCTACGCCTTCGACGTGCAGGACCTGCCCAATGCCTACCGCCCGGCCTCGCCCGCGCATTGGCTCGGGACCGACGAATTCGGGCGCGACCTCCTCACCCGCCTCGTCTGGGGCGCGCGGACCTCGCTGTCGGTCGCCGCGACCGCCATCGCGATTTCGGTCTTCTGCGGCATGGTGCTGGGAGCGGCGGCGGCCTGGTTCGGCGGCTGGCTCGACCGCGCGGTCACCGTGGTGGTCGACCTGACCTGGTCCTTCCCGGAAATCCTGATCGCGCTGATCCTGGTCGCCATCATCGGCCCCGGCACGCTTGGCACGATGATCGCCATCTCGGTCGCCTACCTGGCGCAGTTCACTCGGCTGACCCGCGCCCAGATCCTGACCCTGAAGGGCGAGACCTTCATCGAGGCCGCCCGCTCGCTTGGCGCCTCGAACGCCCATATCCTCTTCCGCCATCTCCTGCCGAATGCGCTGGCCCCCGTCCTCGTCTCGGCCATGCTGGCAACCGGCGACGCCATCATCCTGGAGGCGACGCTCGGCTTCTTCGGCCTTGGGGCGCAGCCGCCGGTGCCCAGCTGGGGCGGCATGATGTCGGCGGGCTCGGCCCTGGTGTTCAAGGCACCCTGGATCATCATCTACCCCGGCCTTGCCGTCGCGATCACCGTCGTTGCCATCAACCTCTACGGCGACGCGCTGATCGCCGCGCTGGATATCCGCCAGAAACTGCGGAGCGCGCCATGACCGCGCTCCTGGACCTTTCCGGGGTGAGCGTCGCCATCGGCTCGGCGGCGCTGCTGGACGGCATCTCGCTGAAGGTCGACCGCGGGCAGATCGTGGGACTGGTCGGCGAAAGCGGCTCGGGCAAGTCGCTGACGGCGATGGCGGCGATGGGCCTCCTGCCGCTGATCAGCGGGCGCGTCACCGGCGGCACCGTGCGCTTCGACGGGCAGGACATGGCCGCGATGACCGACGGCCAGCGCCGGGCCCTGCGCGGACGGCGAATCGGCTTCGTCACCCAGAACCCGATGACCGCGCTCGACCCGGTGCAGCGGATCGGCGAACAGGTCGACGTGGTCTCGCGCCTGCATCTGGGGCTGACCCGGGTAGAGGCGCGCACCCGCACGCTGGAGCTGCTGACCCAGCTGCGCATCCCCGATGCGCCTTCGGTCGCCGAGGCCTTCCCGCACCAGCTTTCCGGCGGGATGAAGCAGCGCATCGTCATCGCGATGGCCTTGGCGGGCGAACCCGACCTGATCATCGCGGACGAGCCCACCACCGCGCTGGACGTGACGGTGCAGGCGCAGATCATCCAGATCCTCGGCGCGCTGGTGCGCGACCGGGGCGTGGCGCTCTTGCTGATCACGCATGACATGGGGGTGGTGGCGCAGGTCTGCGACCGGGTGGCGGTGCTCTACGCCGGGCGGCTGGCCGAGGAAGGCCCGGTCGACGGCATCTTCGCCGCCCCCGCCCATCCCTACACCGCCGCGCTGATCGGCTGCATCCCGCAGGAGGGGATGGCGAAGGGCAGCCTGCGCGGCATCCCCGGTGCCGTGCCCTCGGCCCTTGCGATGCCCGCCGGTTGCCGCTTCCATCCCCGCTGCCCCCGCGCCAGCGACCTGTGCCGAAGCACGGTGCCCCGCGCCGAACCCCACGGGCAAGGCACTGTCGCCTGCCACCATGCGGGGGTCCCGGCATGACCGCACCCCTGATCCGCATCGAGCACCTGTCGAAGGAGTTCCAGTCCGGCGGCGGCTTCCTGTCCCGCCCGCGCAGCATGCAGGCCGTGCGCGATGTCTCGCTTGCCATCGCCAAGGGCGAGGCCCTGGGCGTCGTCGGCGAAAGCGGCTGCGGCAAGTCCACGCTGGCCCGGCTGGTCCTGCGGCTGATCGAGCCGACCTCGGGGCGCATCACCTTCGACGGCACCGACCTTACCGCCCTGCCGCCGGCCGAGCTGCGCCGGATGCGGCGGCGGATGGCGATGGTGTTCCAGGACCCCTATTCCAGCCTCGACCCCCGCTTCACCCTGGCCCGCGTGCTGGAAGAGCCGTTCCGCGTGCAGGGCGAGGCGCTTGCCCCCGACCGGCTGGCCGGAATGCTGGCAGCGGTGGGATTGCCCGGTTCGATGGCGGAAAGCCACCCGCATCAGTTGTCGGGCGGACAGCGCCAGCGCGTCGGCATCGCCCGCGCCCTTGCGCTTCAGCCCGATTTCGTGGTGCTGGACGAGCCCACCGCGAGCCTGGACGTGTCGATCCAGGCGCAGATCGTAGCACTTCTGGCCGAGCTGCGCGACCGGCTGGGGCTGACCTACCTGTTCATCAGCCACGACCTTGGTCTTGTGCGCTATTTCTGCGACCGGATCGTGGTGATGTATCTGGGCGCCGTGGTCGAGGTGCTGCCCGATCCCGCCGCCCGTCCGCGCCATCCCTATACCCGCGCGCTGATGGAGGCACGCTTCGCCCCCGACCCCGCGCAGCGCAAGCGCCTTGCGCCGCTGACCGGCGAAATCCCCAGCCCCTTCGCCCTGCCTCCCGGCTGCGCCTTCGCCACCCGCTGCCCCCGCGCGACCGATCTCTGCCGTCGCGAAACCCCCGCCCTTTCCGCCGATCCCGACCACCCCGTCGCCTGTTTCCACCCGCTCTGAAAGGCCCCTCCGATGCCCTTCCACGTCCTCACCGGCTCGTTCGTCCATGAAAGCAACACCTTCAAGAAGGGCGAGACCGGGTTGCAGGACTTCCGCGACGAGGTTCTGGACGAAGGGCAGGTGGCAATCGACCGCTTCGGCGACGTGAACGACGAGCTTGCGGGCTTTCTGGATGTGGGGCGCGCGGCGGGCTGGCGGATCACGCATAGCGTTTCCGCGCACGCCAACCCCGGTGCGCGCGTCTCGCGCGAGGCGTTCGATCATCTGGCGGGGATCATCGTTGAGGCGGCGCGCGCGCATCGGGCGACGCTGGACGGCATCCTTCTGTCGCTGCACGGGTCGATGGTGCCCAGCTTCTGCGAGGATGGCGAGGGCGAACTGCTGCGGCGGCTGCGAGAGGTGGTGGGGCCGGGCCTGCCGATCGCCGTGACGCTGGACCTGCATGCGATGGTGACACAGGCGATGGTCGATCAGGCGCAGATCCTGGTCAGCTACAAGACCTATCCGCATGTCGACATGCGCGTCACCGGACGCCATGCCGCGCGGCTGCTGGATGCGACGATGCGGGAGGAAATCCGGCCCCGGACCCTGCGCCTGGGCCTGCCGATGCTGGACGAGGCCAATGCCGGGCGCACCGACGTTCCCGAGACGGCTGCGCTGTATCACCGGGCTGCCGCGCATGAGGCCGAGCCGGGTATCCTGGCCGTGTCGATCAATGCAGGATTTTCGGAGGCGGATATCCGCGAAATGGGCCCGACGGTGCTGGTCACGCATGACGAGGGCAGGGCGGCGCGGGCGGGCGAGATCGCAAGGGGGCTGGCGCAGGTGATCTGGGACCAGCGCGGCGCGGTCTCGAACGATTTCCTGACCCCGGAGGCGGCGGCGGTCGAGGCGGTTGGTCTTGCTGCGGGCGGGGGGACGCTGGTGATCGCCGACTATGCCGACAACCCCGGCGCGGGGGCCTATGGCGATGCGACGGCGCTGCTGGCGGCGCTGCTGGAGGCGGGGGCGACGGGCGGCGCCTTTGCCCCGATGATCGACCCCGAGGCGGCGGCTGAACTGCATCGGCATCGGGTGGGCGAGACCGTCACGCTCGATCTTGGCGGCAAGTGCGACCCGGCCTTTGGCGGCGGGCCGCTGCGGCTGACGGGCGAAATCCTTCACCTGTCGGACGGCACCTATACCGGCGACGGGCCGATCCTGGGCGGCATCACCCACAGTTTCGGCCCGACCGCCGTCCTCCGGGTGCAGGGAATCGACATCCTTGTCGTCACGCTGAACGAACAGATGCTCGATCTTCAGCAGGTTCGCGCCTTCGGGATCGAGCCCACGCGGCTGCGGTTCCTGGTGGTCAAGTCGATGCAGCATTTCCGCGCCGCTTTCGAACCCATCGCGGGCAAGGTCATCGTCTGCGATTCCGGTGCCCTGGCGACCCCGCAGGCGTATTTGCGGCCCTATGTCCGGGTCCGCCGCCCGGTCTGGCCACTGGACCCGGAAACGACTTGGCCCTGAGTGTCAGTCCAAGGTGCGCCGGAACCGGCTGAGGGCAAGCACCGCGAAGATCAGGACGAAAAGCGCCAGCACCGCCAGGTGTTGCGTCACCGCCGACAGGTCTGCCCCCTTCAGCATGATGGCGCGGATGAAGCGCAGGAAATGCGTGAGCGGCAGGATCTCGCCCAGGGTCTGTGCCCAGCCGGGCATTCCCCGGAAGGGAAACATGAAGCCCGACAGCAGGAGCGAGGGCAGGAAGTAGAAGAAGGTCAGTTGCATGGCCTGCATCTGCGTCCGCGCGACGGTGGAGATCAGGTAGCCCAGGATCACCAGCGCCATGACGAAAAGCCCGACACCTGCCAAGAGAAGCGGAAGCGAGCCGAGGAAGGGAACGTGAAAGACCAGCCGGGCAACCCCCAGGACGACCAGCACCTGAACCGCGCCCACGCCGAAATAGGGCAGGACCTTGCCCAACATCACTTCGGCCGGGGTGACGGGCATCGCCAGCAGGTTTTCCATCGTGCCGCGTTCGATTTCGCGGGTCAGGGCCATTGCCGTCATCATCACCATCGTCATCTGCAGGATGACGCCCAGAAGGCCCGGGACGATGTTGTACTGGGTGATACCTTCGGGGTTGTAGCGGCGGTGGACCACGACCGAAAGCTGGGCGGCGGCGCGGGCGCGGGCCTCGGCCTCGCCCCCGGTTTCGCGCAGAAGCGCGTCGGCGGCCACGGTGCCCAGCGTCGAGATCGCGCCCGAGGCCACCGAGGGATCGGTCGCATCGGCCTCGATCAGGATCTGCGGATGGTCGCCACGCAGGACCCGGTGGCCGAAGTCGGAGGGCACGGTGACGACAAAGCTGACATCCCCCCGCGAGATCAGGAACTCGGCCTCGGCCGCAGTCAGCCCGACATGGGTGAAGCGGTAGTAGCCGGTTGTTTCCAGCGCGCTGACCATCGCGCGGGTAAAGCGGTCCTGGGTGGGGGCGACAAGTGCTGCGGGCAGCCCCTTCGGATCGCTGTTGATGGCAAAGCCGAAGAGCATCAGCTGCATCAGCGGCACGCCGATCATCATCGCGAAGGTGATCCGGTCGCGGCGCATCTGGATCACCTCCTTGGTGATCAGCGTGCGCAGCCTGCGCAGCGAGAACAGCCGCTGGAACGACAGGCTCATGCCGCGTTGTCCTGTGCAGCGCCCATCAACTGGATGAACACGTCTTCCAGGCTCGGCGCGGCCTCGGTCATCACCGTGCCGGTCCGGGTCGCAACCTCGCGTGCCGCATGGATCAGGGCAGGGCCGTCGCGGCCGATGACATGGAGGGTGTTGCCGTAAGCCGCCACCTGGTCGACGCCGGGCATTTGCCGCAACTGGCGCGATGCCTCGGCGACGCCGGGGCCTTCCAGGATGACGGTCGTCAGACCCGCATCCCGCACCATTTCAGCCACGGTGCCGCGAGCTATCAGCCTGCCATAGGCGATGTAGTTGATCCGGTTGCATCTTTCCGCTTCGTCCATGTAATGCGTCGAGACAAGGACGGTCAGGCCCCCGGCGGCAAGCTGGTGGATTTCATCCCAGAATTCACGCCGGGCCTTGGGGTCGACCCCGGCGGTGGGTTCGTCCAGCATCAGAAGGCGCGGGCGGTGCATGATGCAGGCGGCCAGCGCCAGCCGCTGTTTCCAGCCGCCGGAGAGCGACCCCGCCAGTTGCCGCTTGCGCGACGTCAGGCCCAGGTCGGCCAGCGTGTCGGCGACCGCCTGCCGCGCAGGGTCGAGCGCATAGAGCCCGGCGACGAAGTTCAGGTTCTCCTCGATGGTCAGGTCCTCGTAGAACGAGAAGCGCTGGGTCATGTAGCCGACCTCGCGCTTGATCGCGGCCTGGTCGCGCCGGATGTCGTAGCCAAGCACCTGACCTTCGCCTGCATCGGGGGTCAGAAGGCCGCACATCAGGCGGATCGTCGTCGTCTTGCCCGACCCGTTCGGCCCGAGGAAGCCCGCGATCTCGCCGGTCTCGACCGTCATCGAGACGTTGTCGACCACCGTGCGGTCGCCGAAGCGCTTGACCAGCCCGCGGACGTCGATGGCGGCGGTCATGGCGCAGGTTCCGGCAGGTCGACGTCGACGATCTGGCCAGGCTTGAGGCTTGAGCCGTTGGCGGGCGTTGCCTCGACGAGGTAGACAAGCTTCTGGCGGCTGTCGACCGAGTAGATCACCGGCGGGGTGAATTCGGGTCCGTCGGCGATATAGCTGATGGTGGCGACAAGGTCGGGCGGGCAGCCGTCGCAATGGACCGACAGTTGGCTGCCCGGTGCGATGCGGGCGATGGCGGCTTCGGGAACATAGAGCCGCAGGCGGACCGCGCCGTCCGGCAGCAGCGACAGGACCGGCTGGCCCGCCACCGCGATCTCGCCGGGGCGGCGGATGACATCGGTGATCACTCCGTCGGCAGGCGCGGTCAGGTCGCGTTTGTCCAGTTGCCAGCGCGCATGGTCGCGCGCGGCAGTGGCCTCGCGCAGCGCGGCTTCGGAGGCTGCAATCTCGTCCGGCCGGGCCGGGAGTTGCGCGACCGCAAGGTTGGCCTCGATCTCGGTGACCCGGGCTTCGGCCACCTCGGCCGCAGTCGAGGCGTCGTCGCGCTGGGTCTCGGTCGCAACACCCCGCGCTGCAAGGTCGAGCAGACGGTCGGCGGTACGGCGCGCTTCTCCGGCCTGGGCGCGGGCCGAGGCGAGCGAGGCCTCGATCACCCGGATCTCCTCGGGCCGCTTGCCCTGGCGCAGATTGGCCAGCTGGCTGTCCGCCCGCGACAGCGCGGCTTCGGCCTGCGCCAGCGCGATTTCCGCATCGCGCTTTTCCAGGGCGACAAGCGGCTGGCCGCTGGCCACCCGATCACCGGAGGTGACGGTCAGGGCCAGGATCTGCGCGGTCGCGACCGGGGCGATCTGGACGTAGTTGCCTTCGACATAACCCGTGGCAAACGGCATCGGCGGTTCGCAACTGGCAAACAGCCACGAGACAAGCGGAACTGCGCAAAGGAACACGTCAGGGCCCTCCGTCGGTGTCGAGCATGGCGTCGAGATTGCGGGTGATCCGGTCGGCGATCTGGGCGATCCCGGCGGCGTCCACGGTGGCCCAGCCCATGCGGCGGGCAACGATATCGCGACCGATGCGGAAATACATGAGCTGGCCGATCAGCGTGAAGACGGCAAGGCGCGTGGCGTCGGCTTCGGGATCGGTGCCGGTGGCCAGCCCCCAAAGCGCGCAGAGCCTGCGGTGGGTCGGTTCGGCAAAGCCGGTATAGACCGCGTCGATGCCCGGTCCGCCCTCGGCCAGTTCGCGCAGCATGAAGGGGACGATCTCGCTGGCGCCACTGCTGCCCAGAAGGAATGCCATCATTCCCCGGACCAGCCGTTTCAATTCCGCGCGTGCTTCCGTGGCCGTGCCGACAGTCGCGCCCGAAGCCGCAAGCATGGCCGCAGCCATACGCCGCCCGAATTCCTCGGCGCAGGCGAGGCGCAGCCCGTCCTTGTTGCCGAAGTGATAGGCGATGGCGGCGATGTTCGCCCCGGCCTCGGTTGCAAGCTGGCGCACCGGGGTGGCAGCGAAACCCTGTTGCCCGAACAGTCGCAGCCCCGCGTCGATCAGCGCGCGGCGGGTGCCCTCGGGGGGCGGGAGAGGGGATTCGGTCATCGGGGAATGATAATCAAACGTTTGATTGAATGCAAGGCTGAGGATGCTCATGCGTCAAGCCAGAAATGTGTGTCCGGGGTCTTGACCTTCCCATCATGGGAACCCTCATATGCGGAAGGTCCCGACCAGAAGGAGGACCGGACCATGATCGCTTCCCGCATCGAAACCACGGTTGCCCTGCCCGTCACCGGCATGACCTGCGCCTCTTGCGCGGGGCGGGTCGAACGGGCGCTGAAGGCCGTGCCGGGGGTCACTTCGGCCGCCGTCAACCTGGCGACCGAGACTGCCGAGATCACCGGCCTTGCCCCGCCCGAGGCGCTGATCGGCGCGGTGGAGAAGGCGGGCTACCACGTTCCGGCCCGCGTCGAGGAGCTGTCGATCGAGGGGATGACCTGCGCCTCTTGCGTCGCGCGGGTCGAGCGCGCGCTGCAGGCGGTGCCGGGCGTCAGCACGGCCACGGTGAACCTTGCCACCGAAAGCGCCCGGGTGGAGGGGGTGGTTGATCCTGCGGCACTGATCCAGGCGGTGAAGGCCGTGGGCTACGCGGCGCGCATCGCCTCGGCCAGCGTCGAGACGGTCACCGAACGCCGCGAGCGCGAGGCCGAGGGGCTGAGCCGCGACCTGATCCTTGCGGCGGTGCTGACCCTGCCGGTCTTCGTGCTGGAGATGGGGTCGCACATGATCCCGGCCTTCCACCATTGGGTGCTGATGACCATCGGCCAGGGGACGAGCTGGCTGATCCAGTTCGTGCTGACCACGCTGGTGCTGGCGGGGCCGGGGCGGCGGTTCTTCGTGAAGGGCATCCCGGCGCTGCTGAAGGGCGCGCCCGACATGTCGTCGCTGGTGGCGGTGGGGTCGGGCGCGGCCTGGGCCTATTCGACGCTGGCGACCTTTGTGCCGGAGCTGCTGCCCCCCGGCTCGGTCGCGGTCTATTTCGAGGCGGCGGCGATGATCGTGACGCTGATCCTGTTGGGGCGGCTTCTGGAGGCGCGGGCGAAGGGGCGGTCCTCGCGCGCCATCGAGCGGCTGGTGGGGTTGCAACCCTCGGTCGCGCATCTGCGGCGGGACGGGCAGGTGCGGGACGTCCCGGTGGCCGAGGTGCGACCGGGTGACTTGCTGGAACTGCGGCCCGGCGAGCGGGTGCCGGTGGATGGCCGGGTGGCCGAAGGGGCCAGCTGGATCGACGAGTCGATGGTCACGGGCGAGCCCTTGCCGGTGGGAAAGCACACGGGCGACCGGGTGATCGGCGGCACGGTGAACCAGACCGGGGCGCTGGTGCTGGAGGCGGTCGCGGTGGGCGCCGACACCATGCTGGCGCGGATCATCCGCATGGTCGAGGCGGCGCAGGGTGGCAAGCTGCCGATCCAGGCGCTGGTCGACAAGGTCACGCTCTGGTTCGTGCCGACGGTCATGGCGGTTGCGGCGCTGACTTTCCTTGTCTGGCTGGCCTTCGGACCTGCACCGTCGCTGCCGATGGCGCTGGTCAACGGGGTGGCGGTGCTGATCATCGCCTGCCCCTGCGCGATGGGCCTGGCGACCCCGGTGTCGATCCTTGTGGGGACGGGGCGGGGGGCAGAGCTGGGGGTCCTCTTCCGCAAGGGCGAGGCGTTGCAGGCGCTGCAAGGGGTTGAGGTGGTGGCTTTCGACAAGACCGGCACCCTGACCGAGGGCAAGCCGGTGCTGACCAGCTTCCAGCCCGCCGAGGGCGAGACGAAAGAGGCGCTGCTGCCGGTGCTGGCGGCGGTCGAGGCGCAGTCGGAACATCCCGTCGCCCGTGCCATCGTGGCGGCGGCGGAAGGGCTGACGCTCCCGGCGGTCGAGGGCTTCCTCGCCAAGCCCGGCCACGGCGTCTCGGCGCGGGTCGGGGGCGCGGAGATTGCGCTTGGCTCGGCGCGCGAGATGGGCAAGCGGGGTGTGGACATCGCGGGGTTCGCGGCAGAGGCCGAGCGGCTGGCCGACCGGGGCGAGAGCCCGATCTATGCCGCGCGGGACGGCAGGGCTGTGGCGCTTTTGGCGGTGGCCGATACGGTGAAACCCACGACCCCGCAGGCGATTGCCGCGCTGAAAACGCTGGGGCTGAAGCTGGCGATGATCTCCGGCGATAATGCCCGGACGGCACGGGCTATCGCGCGGGACCTTGGCATCGACGAAGTGGTGGCCGAGGTCACGCCGGAAGGCAAGGTCGAGGCGCTGCACAAGCTGAAGGCGCAGGGGTCGCTGGCCTTTGCCGGCGACGGGATCAACGACGCCCCGGCGCTGGCCGAGGCGGATGTGGGTATCGCGATGGGCACCGGCACCGACATCGCCATCGAGGCGGCGGATGTGGTGCTGGTCTCGGGCCGCCTGCCCGCGCTGGCCGATGCCATCGGGCTTTCCCGCGCCACGATGCGGAACATCCGGCAGAACCTGTTCTGGGCCTTCGCCTACAACGCCGCGCTGATCCCGGTGGCGGCGGGGGTGCTGTATCCGGCCTTCGGTATCCTGCTGTCCCCGGTGCTGGCGGCGGGGGCGATGGCGATGTCGTCGGTCTTCGTCCTGACCAATGCCCTGCGGCTGAAACGCTATGGAGTGCGCGCATGATGAACATCGGGGAAGCCGCCCGCGAAAGCGGCGTGTCGGCGAAGATGATCCGCTACTACGAAGAGACCGGCCTGATCCCGCCCGCCGGGCGCACCGGGTCGGGCTACCGGACCTATGGCCCGAAGGAGGTGCAGATCCTGCGCTTCGTTCGCCGGGCCCGCGACCTGGGATTCCCGATGGAGAAGGTGGCCGACCTCCTCGCCCTTTGGCGCGACCGCGAGAGGGCGAGCGCCGACGTGAAACAGCTTGCCGAGGCGCAGGTCGAGGCTCTCGAATCACGCATCCGCGAGATGCAGGAAATGAAGGCGGTGCTGCAAACCCTGGTCCGTGCCTGCGCCGGAAACGACCGGCCGGACTGCCCGATTCTGGATGACCTTGGGGGAAGGCCTTCCGCAACCCATTGTGCGGAAACGGCAAACTGACCCGCCAACGAAAACCGTTGACAGATCGCTTCTCCGCGAAAAACTATACTGACCAGTAAAGCATTTTGTCAGGTGGACGAATCGTCGCACCTGGGGTCGGGAGGGGCGGATGCTGCAGGAACGGATCGAGGGGAAGTGGCTTGCCGCCTTCCGCCGGGTCTTCAAGCTGAACGGGATCGGGCAGGGCACCAAGATCGCCATCCTGTCGGAAACCCAGTCGCGGCCCGTGCTGGTGCACCTGTGCGAGCTGGCGGGTTACGACCTTGGGGCGGAGAGCTTCCACATCCAGATGCCGACTCCCGCGCAGTCGGCTCCGGTCCCGGTGAAGTCGACCGGCACTTCCTGGGCCATCGCCGGGAACCGCGCGGTGGTGGAGGCGCTGAAGCTGGTCGAGGTGATCGTCGACTGCACGGTCGAGGGGATCATCCATGCCCCGGAATGGCCCGAGATCGAGGAGGCCGGGCGCACCCGCCTGCTGGTGATCACCAACGAACACCCGGAAATCCTGGAGCGGACCGAGCCGAAGGCCGAGGATGACGTCAAGCTGCAGATCGGCATCCAGATGCTGCGCGAGGCGTCGGAGATGCGGGTCACTTCGGCCATCGGCACCGACCTGACGGTCGACCTGCGCGGCGCGCCCTGCGGCGGCACCGCGGGGTTCGGGACGAAACCGGGCGCGGTGGCGCATTGGCCTGCGGGGCTGTGCCTCGCCTTCCCCGGCAAGGACGCGGTGAACGGGCGCGTGGTGATGGACGTGGGCGACATGAACCTGACGTTCAAGACCTTCCTGACCAGCCGCATCGACTTCACCGTCGAGAACGACTTCGTCACCGCCATCAAGGGCGACGGGATCGACGCGCTGCACCTGCGCGAATACATGGCCGAGTGGGGCGACCGCAACGCCTATGGGCTCAGCCATGTCGGCTGGGGCATGAACCACGGCGCGAAATGGGTCAGCGCCGCCATGTACGACAAGCGCGACATGCAGGCGGTGGAGTTCCGGGCGATTGCCGGATCCTTCCTCTGGTCCACCGGGGCCAACCAGTATGCCGGGCGCTACACGCTTGGCCATTTCGACCTTCCGATGCGCAACTGCACCATCGCCCTCGACGGGCGCGTCGTCGTGAAAGACGGCGTTCTGCAAGGAGAGCTTGCCTGATGACCGACCAGTCCCCGATCCCCGCCGCCCTGCCGATGAGCGCGCCCGCCGACTATTACGACATGACCCGCGTCCGCCCCGAGGTGGCCGAGGCGATGCGCAAGATCAACGAGCTGGGGCCGCGCTTTGCCGCCCGCGCCAAGGGGGTGGACGACGACGCCTCCTTCCCGGTGGAGAATTACAAGGACCTTGCCGACAATGGGTTCCTGGGCCTGTCGATCCCGGTGGAATTCGGCGGCTGGGGCTTCTCGATGGGCGAATATGCCATCGTGGGGGCCGAGATCGGCAAGTATTGCGGGGCGACGGCGCTCACGTTCAACATGCACAACTCGTCGATGGCCTGGTCGCGGTTCATGTATGACATGCCGAACCTTTCGGCGGAGGAGAAGGCCGCCTTTGCCCCCCTCCGGGCCAAGCAGTTCACCCGGGCGATGACCGAACGCGCGATCTATTCGCAGCCGATCTCGGAAGGCGGGCAGAACTGGACCTCGAAGCCGAACCAGACCCAGGCCCGTCCGGTGGAAGGTGGCTGGAAGATCAGCGGGTTCAAGAAGTTCGCCTCGCTGGCAGGGTATTGCGACTACTACACCATCGTCTGCACCGAGGTCTTCGAGGGGCAGGAGCCGCGTCACGAGGACACGATGCTGTTCGTCGTCCACAAGGACGCGCCGGGCCTGACGGTGAAGGGCGACTGGGACCCCTTGGGGATGCGGGGGACGAATAGCCGCGACCTGATTTTGAAAGACGTTTTCGTCACCGAGGACGACCTCCTGATGCCGAAGGGCATCTTCGGCAAGACCCTGCCGAACTGGCCGCACATGATGGCGACCCTCTCGCCCACCTATATGGGCGTGGCGCAGGGGGCCTATGACTTCACGCTTGCCTATCTGCAGGGCCGCGTTCCCGGCCAGCCGCCGATCGACCGGCGGATGTATGCGACCAAGCGGGTGGCGGTGTCGAAGATGTATGCGCGCCTCGCGAACATGCGGGCGCTCTGGTGGCAGGCCTTCTCGGAAGCCAAGGGGATGCCGTCCAAGGCCGAGGTGATGCGGATGTATGCCGCCCAGTACAACGTGATGGAGGGGGTGCAGGAAATCACCGCGCTCGCCATCCGCACCTGCGGCGGGCAGTCGATGCTGAAGTCGCTGCCGCTGGAACGGATGTACCGCGACAGCCGTTGCGGGGCGCTGATGCTGCCCTATACCTCCGAGATCATGGAGGACTACATCGGTGTCCTCGCGCTCTACGAGATGAACGAGCTGGACGGCGCGCCGGGCGATGAAGGCGGGGCACGCAATTCGCTCTGGCGCGGGGACTCGGGCACGCTGCGGATGCTGCGCTGATGCCGAGAGAGGTGGTGCAGGTTCGGGGTCTTGTGCCGCTTGCACCAGAGACGGTCTGGGCCGTCGTCCGCGACTTCTGCGGCGCCTGGCATCCGTGGGTCGAGACGATCCATCAGGAGCAGGGGCCGCAGGGGGCGCTGGTGCGGGCCTTCACTGTGAGCGGCGAGGATACGGTCTACCGCGAGCAGCTGACCTATGTCTCCGACAGCGACCGGGTGCTGGGCTACACCCATCTTGAAGGGATCCGCGACTGCGAGGCCTATGACGCCCGGCTGACCGTGACCGAGGCCGAGGCTGGCGGGTCGGTGGTCGGCTGGACGGCGACCGTGCGCGCCCCGGCGGCACGGCTGGGGGCGATCTGCGAGGGGACGAAAGCGGTTTTCGAGGCCGGGATTGGCGCTTTGGCGGTGACGGGGGCACCTCCCCAGCTTCGGCACGCGGAGGGGGAGGTTCCCGGCTCCGACGCTGCGGGACCTCTGGAGACGCTGGTCTTCGACGATCTTCCCCGGCTTGCTCTGACGATCACCGCCCCCCCACCCCAGCCCTCCCCCACGCGGGGGGAGGGAGGCGCCCGGGTTTCCGGCGCGGGCTCGGGGATGGCAGGCGGTTCGGCATCGGAGACTGACGCCTCCGCCCCTCGGCCCCCCTTCCCCTCGTGGGGAGGGGATGGGGGTGGGGGACACGCGACCAGCAACACGCTCTGCGTCTTCCTCCACGGCATCGGCGGGGGGCGGACGAACTGGTTGCCGCAGCTGGAAGCCGTGGGCCAGATCATGCCCGCCGCCGCCCTCGACCTGCGCGGCTATGGCGACAGCACCCTTGGCCCCCGGCAGTCCACCGTGGACGACTACTGCGCCGACATCCTGCGGGTCGCGGAGAAGCTTGGTGCAAAGCGGCTGGTGCTGGTCGGCCTCTCCTACGGCTCTTGGATCGCCACCTCCTTCGCCATGCGCCATCCCGAGATGCTGGCGGGCCTTGTCCTCTCCGGCGGTTGCACCGGCATGTCCGAGGCCGGGCCGGACGAGCGCGAGGCGTTCCGGGTCAGCCGCGAAGTGCCGCTGAACGCGGGCCAGGTCCCCGCCGATTTCGCGCCTGCGGTCGTCAAGGTTCTGGCCGGGCCCGATGCCAGCGAGACCACCCGCAAGACGCTGTTCGACAGCATGGCCGCGATCCCCGCCGCGACCTACCGCGATGCGCTCAACTGCTTCACCAACCCGCTGGAACGCTTCGACTTCGCGCGGCTGACGATGCCCGTCCTGATGATGACCGGCGAGCATGACCGCCTCGCGCCCCCCTCCGAAATCCGCGCCGTGGCAGGCCGGATCTGGGACGCGGCCCCGCGCCCTGACGTCCGCTTCGAAGTGATCGAGGGCGCGGGCCATGTCTGCAACGTCGAACGGCCCGACCTCTACAATCGCCACCTCCTCACCTTCCTCGGCAGGCTGCCGTGACCGCGCTGCCCCGCCGCCAGCAGAACCGCCTGAACCGCGAGCGCCAGATCCTTGACGCGGCGCTGAAGGTCTTTGCGGGGCAGGGCTATTCCGGCACCACGATGGATGCAGTGGCGGCAGAGGCCGGGGTCACGAAGCCCACGCTCTATTCCTACTTCCCGTCGAAGGAGTCGCTCTTCCAGGCGATGATGCTGGGCAAGCGCGACCTGATGCTCGACGTCTTCGAACATCCCGGGCGCAAGGGCATGGTCGCCGATCTTTTGACCTTCGCCTGGGCCTATGCCGATACCGTCATGCGGCCCGACATGCTGTCGCTGGCCCGGCTGATCATCGGCGAGGTCGGCCGCTTTCCCGAGATCGGTCGCGCCTATCAGGCCAGCGGACCCGACCACCTCTTGCGCGGGATCATGCGCTATCTGGAAGACCAGCGCGATGCCGGGCGGCTGGTCTTCGAGGATGCCGAGCTTGCCGCGCAGGATCTTTGGGGCCTGATCCTTTCCGCCCCCCGGACCCAGGCGCTGTACATGCCCGACGCCGCCCCCGACCGGCAGACGCTGACCCGCTACATCACCAATGGCCTTCGGGTGTTCCTGAAGGCCTATTCCACCCACCCCGCGCAGGACCTGGACCAACTGGCCGCGCTTCTGACCCCCGACAGGTGAACCGATGACGATGCTTGACGACTTTCTCGCCGACCCCGCCAGCCGCTTCGCCACGGTGGCGATGGCCGATACCAACGGGCTTCTGCGCGGCCAGATGGTGTCCTCCTCCAGCCTGAAGGGCATCGCGAAGAACGGTATGGGCATGGCCCCGGCGCAGCTTGCCCTTGACCCGACGGATGTTCACCTGAACCTGCCCGGCGTGAATGACGAGGCGGGCGACTTCCACGACGACCCGCTGCGGATCGACCCTGCCAGTGCCCGCCGCCTGCCCTGGTCGAAACCCGGCCATGACCTCTTGGTCCTGTCCAACTTCACCGGCGCCTCTGCCGAGCTTTGCCCGCGCTCGATCCTGACCCGCGTCCTGGCCCGCGCCGCCGAAGCGGGTTTCGTCCCGAAATACGGGATGGAACTGGAATACACGCTGTTCGACGAAACCCCCGAAAGCGCCCGTGCCAAGGGCTACCGCAATCTCCAGACCGCGACACCCCATGCCAGCCATGACCTGATCATCTACCAGGCCCTGCAGACGGAGTGGTACGAGGCGCTTTCCGCCATCTGCGAACCGCTGCGGATCGACCTGGCCAAGATGCACGAGGAGATCGGCGGCGGCTTCATGGAATGCTGCATCGCCGCCGGTGAAGGGCTGGAACCCGCCGACCAGCTGGTGATTCTGAAGAACTTCCTGCGGGCGCTGGCCTTGCGGCAGGGCAAGTCCGTCACCTTCATGCCAAGGTGGAGCGAACAGGCCGACAGCCAGTCGATCCACCTGCACATCAGCCTGAAGGACAAGGCGGGCAAGCCGCTTTTCTGGGACGCAGGTCAGAAGAACGGTGTCAGCCAGACCTTCCGCCATTTTCTGGGCGGGTTGCAGGCGTACATTGGCGATATGACCCTGATCTTCCAGCCGACGGTGAACAGCTACCGCCGCTTCGCCCCCGGCACCTTCGCGCCTCCCGGCCTGACCTGGGGTTACGAGAACCGCACCACCTGCTTCCGGCTGGTCGGCCATGATGCCGGGTCGCTGCGGGTCGAAAACCGCCTGCCCGGCGCCGATACCAACCCTTACCTCACCACCGCCGCTACCCTTGCCGCCGGGATCGCGGGCATACTGAACAAGATCGAGCCGGAGCCCGAGGTGGTCGGCTCGGGCTACAGCCAGAAGCCTGCCCGAGACTTCGCCCGGTCGATGCCCGAGGCGATCAAGCGCCTGCGCGGGTCGGATTTCGCGCGCGACTGGCTGGGGCCGCGCTTTGTCGATGGCTTCACGTCCACGCGTGAGTCACAACATGACGAGTTCCGCCGGAAAGTCCCGGACGTGGAACTGCAACGCTTCTTCGATCTGGGATGACCACATGACAAGTGCCGCCGACCTTCGCACCGCCTTCATGGAAGGGATGAGCCGCGCGGCCACCTTCGTCGCCGTCGCCACCACCGATGGCGAGGGCGGGCGCGCGGGCGTGACGGTGTCGTCGCTGACCTCGGTCTCGGCGGATGGCGAGCAGCCCTCGCTGCTTCTCTGCATCCACCACCAGTCGCCCGCCGCCGCTGCAATCCTGAAGAACCGCGCCTTCTGCGCCAACCTTCTGGCCGAGCATCAGCAGGACACGGCGAACCTCTTCGCGGGCCGCAGCACCACCGACCGCGCCGAGCGCTTCGACCGCGTCGCCTGGGAGCCGGGCGAGATCGGCCAGCCCTTCCTGACGGGCGCGACGGCGGTGTTCGAATGCCGCCTTGCCACCGCGCTGCTGTGGGAAACCCACCACATCATCGTCGGTCGGGTCGCGGCCGTGCGGCTGTCGGACAACGCCTCGGCGCTGCTTTACGGCCAGAGGGCCTACAGAAAGGCTATACATCTCGCCGGAGATAGTTAAACTGTTAAGTAATTTGCGGGCATCCGCAGCACCCGCCGACCCAGGGCAGCAAGACCCGGGCGGCGCGCAACATGGGAGGGAACATGTCTGAATTCACCGAAATCGGGCCGAACCGGCTGCGACGCAATTCGCTGGGGCTGGTCGCCGTCACCTTCATGGTGATCTCGGCCGCCGCACCGCTGACCGGGGTGGCCGGGGCCATGCCGCTGGCCTTCCTTCTGGGGAACGGCACCGGCATCCCGCTGACCTTCATCCTGCTCACGCTGATCATGCTGGCCTTCGCGGCAGGCTATGTCGCGATGAGCCGCCACGTCATCAACGCGGGCGCCTTCTACGCCTATGCCGCGCGCGGCCTGGGCGGCAGCTGGGGCGGCGCGGTGTCGATCATCGCGCTTGTCGCCTACAACACCATGCAGTTCGGCCTGATCGGCCTTCTGGGCGGCGTTTCCGCCGGGGTGTTCGGCGGTTTCGGCATTACCCTGCCCTGGTGGGTCTACAGCCTGATCGCCATCGTGCTGGTCGGGGTGCTTGGCTACCGGCAGGTCGACCTGTCCGCGAAGGTGATGGTCGTGCTGGTGGGCCTGGAATATCTGATCGTGCTGATCGTCGACTTCGCCATCCTCGGCGCGGGCGGGGCGGAAGGGAAGGGCCTGGCGGTCAACATCCTCGACTTCTCGGCGCTGACCTCGGGCTCGCTGACCGCGGCGATCCTCTTCTGCCTCGGCTCCTTCATCGGGATCGAGGCGACCACGATCTATGGCGAAGAGGCGAAGGACCCGGAGAAGACCATCCCGCGCGCGACGTATCTCTCGATCCTGATGATCGGCATCTTCTTCGTCTTCACCACCTGGCTGATGATCGCCGGAACCGGGGCGGACAAGCTCTTGGAAACCATCGGCGGATTGCCGGACCCGACGGCGCACTTCTTCATCCTGGCCGAAACCTATACCAACCCGACGATCTCGATGATCGCGGGGCTGCTCCTCGTCTCCAGCCTCTTTGCCGCGCTGTCGGCCTTCCACAACTACATCGCCAGGTATTCCTATGTTGCCGGACGGGACGGCCTTCTGCCCGCCGCCTTCGGCCGCACCCATGACGCACACCAGAGCCCGCATATCGGCTCGGTCGTGCAGACCATCGGCGCGCTGATCGTGCTGGCGATCTTCGCCGGGCTGGGGCTGGACCCGATCCTGAACATGTTCACCTGGATCAGCCAGATCGGCACCCTGGGCGTGATCGGGATGATGGGCATCACCTCGCTGTCGGTGATCGCCTTCTTCGCGAAACAGGGCGGGGGATCCCCCCTGTCGACCAAGATCCTGCCCGCCATCGCCGGGCTGATCATGGCGGCCTTGTTCGTCTACATCTTCATCACCTATGGCGACCTGACCGGAACCACCGGCGGCAGCCTCAGCTGGCTTCTGCCCTCGCTGATCCCGGCGGCTGGCGTGGTCGGCTTCCTGTTGGCACAGCGGCTGAAAGCCTCGGACCCGGCGCGGTTCGCGAAGATGGGGACGAACCTGGCCGACTGACCGGAGCTGCTGGAAAAGGGCCGGTCCGGGGTCTCCGGGCCGGCCTTTCCCATTCAAAGCTCGCGCATCCAGAATTGCAGCGGCTTTTCGGTTTCCACCGTGTCGCCCAGGTCCTTCCAGCTGAACCGGGCCACCACACCCGGCAGGGTCCGGTAACCCCGCCCGCGCCAGAAAGCATCGTTGGTGCGGGCGATGGCGGGCCGGGCCGGGTGGTCGTTGCCCCGGATCACCGAACAGAAGGCGACATGGGTCCGCCCCAGCGCGCGGGCATGGGCCTCGCGCAGGTCGATGAAACGGTGGCCGAGGCCGATGCCGCGATAGGGCCGCAGAAGCACGGATTCCGCTCCGTAGAGGATCTTCTCCGGCGGGATGCCGAGGTCGCGGAAGGGGGCGGCGAATTCGGGGGCGTGATCCTCCATCGGGGTGGAGGTCGAGGCACCGATCAGCTGGCCGTCGTGAAAGGCCCCCACAAGGAGGGCACCGAGGTTGTCGCGGTAACTGGCGAGGTATTCGCGTTCGTATTCCAGCGAGCCGTCGTAGAGGTAGGGCCAGTCCCGGAAGACGGTGATCCGCAACTGGGCGACGCCGTCGAGGGCGGCCTCCAGGTCCGGCCCGCGGAGGGCGCGGACGTCGATGTCGTCGATGTTCACGCGCTCACCTGCGCGACCCAGTCGTTCAGGTTGTAGAAGGTGGTGATGCGGCTGATGAGTCCGCCCTTGATCTCGAAGAAGCCCCCGGCGGGGAGGATGTAGGTCTGGCCCTTCGCTTCCGGCAGACCGGGGTCGGTCTTCAGATACTCCCCGTGGACCACGAACTCCGCCGCCCCCCGGGTGCCGTCATCGGTGGCGAAGATCGTCAGGTCCTTCAACTGCTCCCGGTAGCTGACCCCCATATGGCCGCAGAAGTCTCGGAACCTGGCCTTTCCGATCCGGTGCCCGCCCTCGTTCACCCGGTGCTCGACGTCCTCGGTCAGGCAGGCGAGCATCCCCTCGGGGTCGCCCGCATTGAAGGCGTCGTAGTAGCGTCGGATCAGGGCGAGGGTCTCGGAGCGGGGCATGGAGGTCTCCTTCTTGGGCCGCAAGAGTAGCGGGCCGGACAGGGGTTTCCAAGCCAGTGGGGACGGGTTGGAGCTGGAAAGCGACCTTCGGCGGAGGGGTGTCCACGGTGGACAAAAAACGGGGCGTTTGAATTCAAGAGGTTGGGCGTGGACGTTAAGGGTTTGTTAGGATTCCACCGAATATGCTTCCTGCCTTGGAAGTAAGGACATGGAAGGGTTTGTTCGTGCGGAGTTTGATTGCTGTCACCTCATTGCTGATCGTCGCGGGTTGCGTCGAAACCAGTGTGCAACCCCTTACCCAGTCTTCGTTCAAGATCTCGACCGAGGCCGAAGATATGTGCGGGGCAAAGGGCACCCGACAGATCGCGTTTCGGGAAGCGGCAATCGAAGTCATCAAGCGGGGCGCGGATCGCTTCATCGTGGTGGGGGACCAATCCCGATCCGCCATTACCGGCGGGATGTTCACGACCTACGGCGGCTTTGACACTTACGGAACCAACACGCAGGACATGGTCATCCAGATCATCACCAAGGGCGACCCGAGGTTCGGTGACGCCTTGTCCGCGCGGCAGACGCTCGGGCCCGACTGGCAGGCGATCGTGGCAAAGGGTCCGTCCGCATCCTGCCTTTGAGGGACGCTGCATCCAAAGCCGCAGGGAATGTTCAGGCGTGCAACTGCCGGGGCCCAATCGGCCTTCGTCGCCCCGTGGCGCTGGACCTGAAGAACGGGCGTGCGACTGCAGGGCGCCTGAACCACTTCTGCCCGGAGCGGATCGCAGGGCCTGCCCTTGCCGTTCGCCTACCCCCGCGACACGCGGATGCTGTGGTGGATGCGGGCACGCACCTCGTCCGGTTCGGCGGCCACGGCGCGCATCAGGGCGCGCATGTCGCCCCGCATCGAGTTCAGTTGGTCGATCAACCCCATCACCATCTTCAGCGACTCCTCGGGCAGGCCATAGCTGTCGTCCAGATCGCAGAGAAGCTGAAGGCGCGCGACATCGGTTTCGCGGAAGCCGGGTCCGCCGGGCGTTGTCACCGGCTCGACGATGCTGGCGCGGAGGTAGGCGGTCAGGCGCGGTTCGGTCAGGTCGTCGATCAGGGCCACCACTTCGGTCGAACTGTAGTAGCGGGTCATCTTCAGCTCCCGTATTTCAGGCCGGCGCGCGGGTCGTAGTCATGCGACTTGCGCCAGCTTTCCATGAAGGCTTCAAGCTCGGGGTCCACCTTGGGCGGCATCATCACCTTCAGCTCGACCTGCTGGTCGCCGCCGTCGATGCCGCGCCCGCGCAGGCGCAGCTTCTGGCCGGTGGTTGCGCCCTTCGGGATGGTCAGGTTGACCGTGCCGTCGATGGTGGGGGTGGCGACCTTGCCACCCAGAATTGCCTCGGACAGCGAGATTGGCAGGGTCAGGAAGATATCGTTGCCCTCGCGGCGGAACATCGGGTCCGGCGCGACGGTCAGGGTGAGATAGGCGTCGCCCGGCCCGCCCTTGCCGAAGCCGGGACCGCCCTTATCCTTCAGCCGGATGGTCTGCCCGTCCTGCGCGCCCTTCGGGATCGTCACCTCCAGGTCGTTGCCGTCGGGCAGGGTGATCCGGGTCTTGCCACCCCTGGCGGCGGTCATGAAATCCACCTGCAGGGTGAAGCGGTGATCCTGCCCGCGCATGTGGAAGTCGCGCGGCTGGCCGCCTTGCCGGAAGCCTTCCTGCCCGGCGCCGCGGCGGCCGAACAGGTCGGAGAAGACGTCGCCCATGTCGGCATCTTGGTCGAAGCCGTAGCTGCGGGCATAGGGGTTGTCGGCGGCCTCGGCGTGGTCGCGGTAGTAGCGGCGCTGCGGGCGTTCCTGGCCCTGTTCGTCGATCTCGCCCGCGTCGAAGCGGCGGCGCTGGACGGGATCCTTGAGCAGATCATAGGCGGCAGCGGCAGCCTTGAAGCGTTCGGCCGCCCTCGGGTCGGGATTGAGATCGGGGTGATCGGCCTTGGCGATCTTGCGATAGGCGGCTTTCAACTCGGCCTCGGTGGCCGTCTTCGCCACCCCGAGCGCGGCATAGGGATCGCCCGCCATTCACACACTCCGCCCGTTCAACGTCATCCGCCGATGAAGATAGCCGACAAAGTGGCGTTCACAAGGGGCCGGGACCGGGAATGGGGGCAGGGCCGGGGTCAGCCCTGCAGGGTGCGCACCCCGTAGCCTTCACCCCGGGCCTTCATCGCGGCAACGGCGGCGACGCTGGCTGCGGCGGTGGTGAAATACGGGATCTTGTCCATCAGCGCGACGCGGCGGATGTCGCGGCTGTCGCTGACGGCCTGGGTGCCCTCCGTCGTGTTCATCACGATGGCGATCTCGTCGTTCTTCAGCCGGTCGACGATGTTCGGACGACCTTCGTAGACCTTGGCGACGGGTTCGGCTTTCACGTCGTTCTGGGCGAGCCACTGGGCCGTGCCCTTGGTGGCGACGATGGTGAAGCCCATCGCCAGCAGGTCCTTCGCGGCGGCGGCGAGGGTTTCGGTCTTGTCCATGTCCTTGACCGACAGGAAGACGCGGCCCTCGGTCGGGAGGATCGTCCCGGCGCCCATCTGGGCTTTGAGGAAGGCGAGCGCGAAAGTGCGGTCCCAGCCCATCACTTCGCCGGTGGAGCGCATTTCGGGGCCGAGCATCGGGTCGACGCCGGGGAAGCGGGCGAAGGGGAGGACGGCCTCCTTGACGCTGAACCAGGGGGTGTTCGGGTCGGCCAGCGTCAGCGGGTCGGCGAGGGGCAGGGGGCTGTCGGGGCCGACGCCCTCGGGGTAGGGCGCGCGCATCGGGAAGGTGGAGAGCGGTTCACCCGCCATCAGCCGGGCGGCGATGGAGGCGATGGCCGAGTCGGTGGCCTTGGCGACGAAAGGCACGGTCCGGCTGGCGCGCGGGTTCACTTCCAGAACGTAGATCGTGCCGTCCTTGATCGCGAATTGCACGTTCATCAGGCCGACGACGTTCAGCGCCTTGGCCATCACGACGGTCTGGCGCTTCAGTTCTTCCACCGTTTCCGGGGAGAGCTGGTGCGGCGGCAGGCAGCAGGCCGAATCGCCGGAATGGACGCCCGCTTCCTCGATATGTTCCATGATTCCAGCGACATGCACGGATTTACCGTCGCTTAACGCATCGACGTCAACCTCGACGGCGCCGGAGAGGTAGGAGTCGAGAAGGACGGGCGAGTCGCCGGAGACCTGGACGGCGGTGGAGATGTAGCGGTCAAGCTGGTCGTCGGAGCGGACGATTTCCATCGCGCGGCCGCCAAGGACGAAGGAGGGGCGGATGACCAGCGGATAGCCGACATCTTTCGCAACGGCGAAGGCTTCGTCGCGGCTACGGGCGGTGCCGTTGTGCGGCTGTTTCAGGCCAAGGTCTTGCAGCAGGCGCTGGAAGCGTTCGCGGTCTTCGGCGAGGTCGATGGCGTCGGGCGTGGTGCCGAGGATCGGGATGCCTTCCTCGTGCAGGGCGTTCGCCAGCTTCAAGGGCGTCTGGCCGCCGAACTGGACGATGACGCCGTGCAGCGTGCCGTTTTCCTGCTCTACCCGCAGGATTTCCAGGACATGTTCCAGGGTCAGCGGTTCGAAGTAGAGGCGGTCGGAGGTGTCGTAGTCGGTGCTGACCGTCTCCGGGTTGCAGTTGACCATGATGGTCTCATAGCCCGCGGCGGTCAGGGCGTAGCAGGCGTGGACGCAGCAATAGTCGAACTCGATGCCCTGGCCGATCCGGTTCGGGCCGCCGCCGAGGATGACGACTTTCTTGGCGCCGGTCGGGCGGGATTCGCATTCCACGTCGCCCATCGCGGGGGCTTCGTAGGTGGAATACATGTAGGGGGTCTGGGCCTCGAACTCTGCCGCGCAGGTGTCGATCCGCTTGAAGACGGCGGTGACGCCGAGCCGGGTGCGGGCGCGTCTCACTTGCGCTTCATCGCGGCCGGTGAGTTTGGCCAGGCGGGCGTCGGTGAAGCCCATCATCTTCAGCTTGCGCAGGGCTTCGGGGTTGGTGGGGAGGCCGTCCTTGCGGATCTGCGCCTCGGTGTCGATGATCTCGCGGATGCGGGACAGGAACCAGGGGTCGAAGGCGGTGATGTGCTGGATGTCGTCGTTCGAGAAGCCCTCGCGCATGGCCTGGGCGATGACGCGCAGACGGTCGGGTGTGACTTCGGAGAGCTTCTTCGACACGGCGGCGCGGTCGGGCGCGCCGGGGATGGCGATCTCGTCAAAGCCGGTGAGGCCGGTCTCAAGTGAGGCCAGCGCCTTTTGCAGCGATTCATGGATGGTGCGGCCGATGGCCATCGCCTCGCCGACCGATTTCATCGCGGTGGTGAGGTTCGGCTCGGAGCCGGGGAATTTCTCGAAGGCGAAGCGGGGGATCTTGGTGACGACATAGTCGATCGAGGGCTCGAACGAGGCGGGGGTGACCCGGGTGATGTCATTGTCCAGCTCGTCCAGCGTGTAGCCGATGGCAAGTTTCGCGGCGATCTTGGCGATGGGGAAGCCGGTGGCCTTGGACGCCAGCGCGGAGGAGCGCGAGACGCGGGGGTTCATCTCGATCACGACCATGCGGCCGTCGGCGGGGTTGATCGCCCATTGCACGTTGGACCCGCCGGTCTCGACCCCGATCTCGCGCAGGACGGCGATGCTGCCGTTGCGCATGATCTGGTATTCCTTGTCGGTCAGGGTCAGCGCCGGCGCCACGGTGATGGAATCGCCGGTGTGGACGCCCATCGGGTCGACGTTTTCGATGGAGCAGACGATGATGGCGTTGTCGGCGCGGTCGCGCACCACCTCCATCTCGTATTCCTTCCAGCCCAGCAGCGACTCGTCGACCAGCACCTGCGCGACGGGCGAGGCCTCAAGCCCGGACTTGATGATCGCCTCATAGTCGTCGCGGTTGTAGGCCACGCCGCCGCCGGTGCCGCCGAGGGTGAAGGCGGGGCGGATGATTGCGGGGAGGCCGACATATTCCAGTGCCTCCATCGCCTGCCTGACCCCGGCGGCGATGTCATACTTGCCGGTGGCGAGCTTCGGGGCCGCGACGATGGTGGCCTTGGGGTTTTCCAGCCCGATCCGGTCCATCGCCTCGCGGAACAACTTGCGATCTTCTGCCATTTCGATGGCGTCGCGCTTGGCGCCGATCAGCTCGACCTTGAACTTGTCCAACACGCCCATGTCGGCCAGCGCCAGTGCAGTGTTCAGGCCGGTCTGACCGCCCATCGTCGGCAAGAGCGCGTCGGGGCGTTCCTTCTCGATGATCTTGGCGACGACTTCGGGGGTGATCGGCTCGATGTAGGTCGCGTCGGCAAGACCGGGGTCGGTCATGATCGTCGCGGGGTTCGAGTTCACCAGGATGACCCGGTAGCCTTCCTCGCGCAGGGCCTTGCAGGCCTGGGCGCCGGAGTAGTCGAATTCGCAGGCCTGACCGATGACGATGGGGCCCGCGCCGATGATCATGATCGACTTGATATCGGTCCGCTTCGGCATGTCAGCCCCCATCCTTTGCGCAAATTGTCGGGCGTTATAGACAGAAGCCGGGGGCGCGCAAGCGGATTCCGGGGGGGGGTCCGGCAAGGGAAAAGGCCGGGGGTGACCCCCGGCCTTTCACGTTTTCAGGCGGGCTGGATCAGCCTTTTTCGCCCACGGCGGCCTCGGCAGCGGCGATGGCGGCCTTGCGGGCCTCGATCTCGTCGCCGATGGGCGGGCCCTTGAAGCGGCGGTTCTCGATCAGGACCCAGATGATCAGCGCGAGGATGATGAAGCCCACGGTGATCTCCAGCGCCCAGTCGTTCGGCGGCTGGATGCCGAGGAAGAAGAGCAGCCCCATCGACAGGATCGAAAGGACGGCCACCAGCTTGTAGTTGCCGGCGCCCATGTTCCACGGGCCCATCGCCGGCCATTTCGGACCGCCGATGGTGAAGAGCCCCAGCGCGATCGGGACGGTGAAGGACAGGAACAGGAAGATCACGGTGCAGGAGACGACGATGGAATAGGCGGGCGTCCCGGCGATGGTGATCGCCGAGGTCAGCCAGACGAACAGCGTCGCAAGGATCGAACCGGCCCAGATCGCGGCAACCGGCGTGCGGTACTTGGGCGACACGGTGGCCAGCATCTTCGAGCCGACGGGCATGCCGTCATCCCGGCTGAAGGCGAAGAGCATGCGGCTGACCGAAGTGACGGTCGCCAGGCCGCACAGGAACTGCGAGATGAAGATGAGGATGTAGAGGATCTGCTTCATCGTCGGGTTCACCTGGGCGTCCATCGCCCAGAAGAACACGTTCCAGCCCTGCTTGGCCGCATCGTCCATGTTCGGGATCATCAACACGAAGGCACAGAGCATGATCCAGCCGAAGATGCCGGACCAGACGACCGAATGCACCATGCCCGAGGGCACGGAATGGGCGGCCTTGATGGTTTCCTCGGAGGTATGGGCCGAGGCGTCGTAGCCGGTGATCGTGTAGACCGGCAGCAGAAGGCCGAGCACGAAGGCCATGCCGCCGCCGACGGCGACCGGCCAGACCGCGGATGCCCCCTCGGTCCCGGTGTAGTTGGCGAAGGTCCAGAGCCGCGACACGTCGAACGAGGTGGCCGAGGCGAGGCAGACGATGGTCAACAGGATCGCGGTGGCGAAGATGAGGTAGCCGGAAAAGTCGGTCAGCTTGGCCGTCAGCTTGATCCCCATGTGGTTGATCAGGGCCTGCAGGCCGGTGATGACCGCCATGAACAGGACGCGGTGGGTCAGCGTGTCCTCGACCCCGAACATCGGACCGAAGGAGCCGAAGAAGAAGTAGAAGGTGCCGACGTTGATCGCGCCCAGCACGGTGACGAGGCCAAGCAGGTTCAGCCAGGCCGAAAGCCAGCCGGTGAAGCGGTTCCCCAGGATCGAGCCCCAGTGATAAAGCCCGCCTGCGGTCGGATAGGCCGACGAGATCTGCGCCAGGGCAAGGGCGAAGACGCCCGAGACCATCACGCCGATCGGCCAGCCAATGCCGATGGCCGCACCGCCAGCCCCGGATGTGGCCTGGCCAAGCGAGTTGATCCCACCCGAGAGGATGCAGATGATCGAGAAGGAGATCGCGAAGTTCGAGAATTTCGACATGGAGCGCTGCAATTCCTGCGCATAGCCCATGCCGTGCAGGACTTTCAGGTCCTCGTGTTTTTCGTGGTCTGAGTAGTCGTCGGAAGACATGGAATGTTCCCTTCGTACCGGTGTTGGACGCGTTTTTGTTATTTGTTCGGCCCAGCCTACATCATCTGGTGGCTGGCGTGGCGACAGGGAAGCGCGATTTTGATCATCAGGCAAGCTTTGAATGCGTTCTTTGACCTTTCGATCAGGGTTTTTGCAGTGCGGCGTCGCTTTCCACGAGCCGGGTGGCGCGGATTCGTCTGGCGGCAGGGTCAGGATGGGCCTATCTCGGGGCGCGGACAGGGTAGCGGGAGCGGCGGGTGATCCTCATCGAACATGGACCGGACGGGGAGCCTGCGCTCTTCGACCGCCCGCGCGAGGTCATCCTGGCCTGGCGACCCGGCGAGGTTGCGTCGGCGCTGGCTCGGGCCGAGGCCGCACGGGCGGCAGGGGCCTGGCTGGCGGGCTATGTCGCCTATGAGGCGGGCTATGCGCTGGAGCCGAAGCTGCGCCGGTCGATGCCGCGCAGGCGTCCGGGGCCGCTGGTGGCGCTGGGGGTGTTCGAGGGGCCGCTCGACGCCGGGGCCATGCTGGAGCGGGCGGCGGCGGAGGGACGGTCGACGCTCATGACTGCGCCGGAGCCGATGGTCGGGCGGCGGGCCTATGGCACTGCCGCGCGCAAGGTCTTCGACTACATCGCGGCGGGCGACTGCTATCAGGTGAACCTGACCTTTCCGATGGCGGCCACGCTGGTTTCGGGGTCGGCCCTTGGGCTTTACGGGGCGTTCCGGCGTACCGGGGCGGTGGGGCATGGGGCTTTCGTCGACCTTGGCGTCGGGCCGGTGGTGGTGTCGCGCTCGCCCGAGCTGTTCTTCCGGCTGGACCGGGGCGGGCGGATCACCGCGCGACCGATGAAGGGCACCGCCCCGCGCGATGCCGATCCGGCCAAGGACGCGGCGATTGCGGCGGCGCTGCAGGCCTCGGTCAAGGACCGGGCGGAGAACCTGATGATCGTCGATCTTCTGCGCAATGACATCAGTCGGCTGGCGAAGGTCGGCAGCGTCCGGGTGCCGACGCTTTTCGCGGTCGAGCGCTATGCGACGGTGCACCAGATGACCTCCACGGTCGAGGGCGAGCTGGCGGAGCCGCCGACCCTGCCGGGACTGATGGCGGCGTTGTTCCCTTGCGGCAGCGTGACGGGGGCGCCGAAGATCCGGGCGATGGAGATCATCCGCGAGGTGGAGCCCTTTGCGCGCGGGGTCTATTGCGGGGCGGTGGGCTGGATGTCGCCGGAGGGCCAGGCGGATTTCTCGGTGGCGATCCGCACCTTGTCGGTGACCGGGCAGGATATCGTGATGAATGTGGGCGGCGGGCTGACGCATGGCTCGACCGTTGCGGGCGAATGGGAGGAGGCGCTGTGGAAGGCGCGCTTCGTGAAGGCGGCGGTGAGCCGGGACTGAGGCTGATCGAGACGGTGCTGTGGGACGGGGCGGGCGCTCCGCGCTGGGCGCTGCACCGCGAGCGGCTGCGGCGATCGGCGCGGATGCTGGGCTGGTCCTGTCCCGAAGTCGCACCCGCCGGCCCCGGCCACCCGGCGCGGCTGCGGCTGACGCTGGACCGTGAGGGGGTGGTGGATTGGACGGTCGCCGCGCTGCCCCCGGCCAAGGCGGAGTGGCGGGTGGGGCTGGCTTCGGAGCGGCTGGCTTCGGGCGATCCCTGGCTGCGGGTGAAATCGACGCGGCGCGAGGCCTATGACCGGGCGCGGGCGAAGCTGCCTGAGGGGCTGGACGAGGTAATCTTCCTGAACGAACGCGGCGAGGTCTGCGAGGGCACGATCACCTCGGTCTTCTTCGACCGGGGGCAGGGCCTGCGGACGCCGCCTTTGGCTTGCGGGTTGCTGCCGGGGGTGCTGCGGGCGGAACTGGGCTGCGCGGAGGAGGTCCTGCTGGCCGAGGACCTGCCGAAGGCGCGGCTCTGGGTCGGCAATGCGCTGCGCGGGTTGATCCCGGCGGTTTTCATACTGGGCTAAGTATCCCCGCCGGAGGCTCCTGCGGCTGGGGTCGAATGCCTCCGGCGGGGATATTTGCGCCAGTATGAAAGGGGGCGGGCTTGACTTCGGGCAGGGGGCAAGGTGTATCGGCCCGGATGACCTTGAGGCCCTGGAAAGGGGAACGATGATGCACGCCTATCGCAGCCATACCTGTGCCGCGCTGAACAAGTCCAACGTGGGCGAAAGCGTCCGCCTGTCCGGCTGGGTCCATCGGGTGCGGGATCATGGCGGGGTGCTCTTCATCGACCTGCGCGACCATTACGGGATCACCCAGGTGCTGTGCGATGGCGACTCGGCGGCGTTCAAGGCGCTGGAAGCCGTGCGGGCGGAATGGGTGGTCCGGATCGACGGGCGGGTGAAGGCGCGCGATGCCGCGCTGGTGAATGCCAAGATCCCGACCGGAGAGATCGAGGTCTATGTCACCGAGGTCGAGGTGCTGGGCGCGGCGGAGGAGCTGCCGCTGCCGGTCTTCGGCGATGCGGAATACCCCGAGGAGACGCGGTTGACCTACCGCTTCCTCGACCTGCGCCGCGACACGATGCACCAGAACATGATGCTGCGGTCGAACGTGGTGCGCTGGCTGCGCAATGCGATGTGGGACCAGGGCTTCACCGAGTTCCAGACGCCGATCATCACCGCGTCCTCGCCGGAAGGCGCGCGCGACTTTCTGGTGCCGTCGCGGCTGCATCCCGGCAAGTTCTACGCCCTGCCGCAGGCGCCGCAGCAGTTCAAGCAGCTGATCCAGGTGGCGGGCTTCGACCGCTATTTCCAGATCGCGCCCTGCTTCCGCGATGAGGACCCGCGCGCGGACCGGTCTCCGACCGACTTCTACCAGCTGGATGTCGAGATGAGCTTCGTGACGCAGGACGACGTCTTCGCCGCCGTCCAGCCGGTGTTGCAGGGGCTGTTCGAGGCCTTTGGCAAGGGCCGGAAGGTACATGCCGACTGGCCGCGCATCGCCTATCGCGACAGCCTGAAGTGGTATGGCTCGGACAAGCCCGACCTGCGCAACCCGATCCGGATGCAGGAGGTGTCGGAGCATTTCCGGGGGTCCGGCTTCGCGATCTTCGCCAAGTTGCTGGAGACCGAGGGCAACGAGGTCCGCGCCATCCCCGCGCCGAAGGGGCCGTCGGGGGAACCCGTGGGCCGCAAGTTCTGCGACCGGATGAATGCCTATGCGCAAAGCCAGGGCCTGCCGGGGATGGGGTATATCTTCTGGCGCGAGGCCGAGGACGGGTCGGGGATGGAGGCGGCGGGACCGCTGGCCAAGAACATCGGGCCGGAGCGGACCGAGGCGATCCGGCTGCAATTGGGCCTCGACAAGGGCGACGCGGCCTTCTTTCTCGGCGGCAAGCCGGAGGCTTTCGAGGGGATCGCGGGCAAGGCGCGGAACGTGATCGGCGAGGAGCTGGGGCTGACCGACAGGGACAGCTTCCGCTTCGCCTGGATCGTCGATTTCCCGATGTACGAGAAGACCGACGAGGGGAAGATCGACTTCAGCCACAACCCGTTCTCGATGCCGCAGGGGGGTCTTGAGGCGCTGAATGGTGACCCGCTGGAGGTTTATGCCTATCAGTATGACCTGGCCTGCAATGGCTATGAGGTGATTTCGGGCGGCATCCGCAACCACAAGCCGGAGATCATGTACAAGGCCTTCGAGCTGGCGGGCTATCCAAATTCGGAAGTCGACAAGCGCTTCGGCGGCATGGTCAAGGCGTTCAAGTATGGCGCCCCCCCGCACGGTGGCTGCGCGGCGGGGATCGACCGGCTGGTGATGCTCTTGGCCGATACGCAGAACATCCGCGAGGTCATCATGTTCCCGATGAACCAGCGCGCCGAGGACCTGTTGATGAACGCGCCTTCGGACCCGACGAATGCGCAGCTGCGCGAGTTGTCCTTGCGCGTGGTGCCGAAGGACAGCTGATGTACCAAGCCTCGGTCCCCGTCTTCCGCCACTATCTGTCGCGTGTCAGCGACATCGTGGCGGTCGCGGGGCCGGATGCGCTGGATGCCCGCATTGCCGACAGCTTCCCGGCCCGCCAGCAGTTTTCCACTGCGGCGGGCTTTGCCTTGCGGGTGGCCTGCCCGCTGGCGGGGCGCGAGGTGCCGGACCTGCCGCAGGGGCTGGGGCCGAGGCTGGCAGTGGCCCGCGCGATGCTGGGGGCGATGACCCCGGCCGAGTTCGAGGGGGCGGAGGCGCGGGTGATCCGGCACCAGGCGGGGTTCGCGGTGCTGGAACAGACGGGGGCGGAGTTCCTGCACCTCTACGGCATCCCCAATTTCTTCTTCCATCTGACGATGGGCTATGCGGCGCTGCGGGCGGCGGGGGTGCCGCTGGGCAAGGCGGATTTCGACGGGTTGCATTCCTATCCGGCCGATTTCCGGTTCTGACTTCGCGGCAGCTCAGGCCATCGTGTCCAGTGAAGCCACCCGATCCTCGATCATCCGGGCGAGTTTGGCGCGGTCGAAGGCGGTGCGGATGTCCTGCGCCGCCGCTTCCAGCGCGGTGTCGCCTGCCGCGCGGGCAAGGGTGCGCAGGAAGGACAGCGCGTAACCGGGATCGCCCGATCCGGTGATCAGCCCGATGGCGCGGACCAGATCGTCGCGCAGCGCGATGGGGTCTGCAGGCGGCGGGGTGGTATCCTGCCCAAGCTCCAGCGGACCGGCGCCGGTGGCAAGCTGGCGAATCAGCCGGACCAGCGCCGCGACCGAGCCGATGGGTTTTTCGAGAAAGCCTGCCGCGCCCGCATCCATCGCGCTTTCGCGGCCCTCGGGGTCGCCGGAGAGGCCCAGCACGGGCAGCCCCTCGGACGCCAGTTCGGCGATCAGGTCCTGGCCGCGCCCGTCAGGCAGACCAAGGTCGACAATGGCAAGGTCGGGGCGGTGGAAGGCCAGGTGAAGCCGTGCGATTTCAAGGCTTTCCGCCCGGCGCAGTTTCGCCCCGGCCCGTTGCAGGATCAGCCGCAGGGCATCGCAGGTGAAGCGGCTGTCATCGACGACGAGGATGGTCAGCCCCTGCAGGGGCAGGCGGCCATGAGCGGTGGGCGGGATTTGCGGCGGGGGCGCGTCGGGGGGAAAGGGCATGGGCGAACCTTCACTGTCTTGGTCGCAAGTTTCGCCACGGCCGGTAAAGTCCGGGTTAACGCCTGCGGCCCTTCTGCGCTTGCAAGGGCCGCAGGCGGGCCGCATAAGCGGGCGCGAGAGCCTGCCGGAGGACCCCATGATCGGACGCCTGAACCATGTCGCCATCGCCGTGCCCGACCTGGAGGCCGCGGCGGCGCAGTATCGGAACACGCTTGGCGCCAGGGTCGGTGCGCCGCAGCCCGAGCCGGATCATGGTGTCACGGTGATCTTCATCGAGCTGCCGAACACCAAGATCGAGCTTCTGCATCCGCTGGGCGAGGGGTCGCCGATCCTGGGGTTCCTGGACAAGAACCCGGCGGGTGGCATCCACCACATCTGCTACGAGGTCGACGATATCCTTGCGGCGCGGGACCACCTGAAAGCCTCGGGCGCACGGGTGCTGGGGTCGGGCGAGCCGAAGATCGGGGCGCATGGCAAGCCGGTCCTGTTCCTGCATCCGAAGGATTTCAACGGCTGTCTGGTGGAGCTGGAACAGGCATGAGCATCACCGGCGCCATCGTCCTTTACGCGATCACCTGGTTCATGACGCTGTTCTGCGTGCTGCCATACCGCACGATTTCGCAGGACGAGGCGAAGGATATCGTGCCGGGCACTCCGCCCGGGGCTCCTGCGGGCGAGGTGATGAAGCGCAAGGCCTGGATCACCACGCTGATCGCGACGCCGATCTGGGTCGTGATCGTCGCGGTGATCATGTCGGGCTGGATCACCATCGAGGACCTGGACTGGTTCGGCCGTATCCGGCACTGACTGTCGGCCTAGCGGCCCGCGCTGGCAAGCTGGTGGTAGAGGTGGGTGAAGGTCGCGACGCCCAGCACCGGGATCACCAGGTTCAGGACCGGCACCGTCAGGGGCGCGGCCATCATCGCCCCGGCGGCCCAGAGCGTCCAGCGGTTGCGGCGGCGCATGGCCTTGACCTCGGACGGCGGCAGGCGACGCAGCGCGACGAGGCTGAAATATTCGCGGCCCAGCAGGAAGCCGTTCACCGCCCAGAACAGGATGGGAATTCCGGGGCCGACGAACGGGTAGAGGAAAAGCGCGCCAAGGTTCACCACGATCACCACGCCCAGGAAATTGACCGACTGGCGCAGGCCTTCGCCCAGCGAGAGCGGCGTCGCGGGGGGAAGCTGCGGGTAGTGCCGGTCCTCGACGGCGTCGGCGACGTCTTCCAGGAAGATCCCGGTGAAGGCCGAGGCGACGGGGACCATCAGGAAGACCGACAGTCCGATCATGAACAGGACCGAGGTCCAGCCCAGGAGCGTGTGCATCCCGGTGACCGGGCCGATGACCGGCAGATTGATCTGGTCGGGCGACAGCCACCAGATCAGTTGCAGGAACAGCGCGTAGACCCCGAAGAGGAGCGCAAGGGCCAGGAGGATGCCCAGGAAGACGACACGGCGGAAGCGGCGGTCGCCAAGCTGGCCGAGCGCCCGGAAGAAGGCGGTGAAGATCACGCTTCGGCCCAGGTGACGATCTTCGCCAGATCGGGGCGCGGGCGGTCGGCGAAGCCTTCCGGTGGGGTGCCGATGTGAACGATGCCGGCCACCCTCTCGCCCTCGGTGCAGCCGAAGGCACGGGCGGTGAAAGCGGCGTCGTGGGCGGGCCAGCCGGTCAGCCAGTTCGCGCCCCAACCCGCCGCCTGCGCCGCGGTCACGATCCCGAAGCACAGGGCGCCGGCCGAGAGCAACTGCTCCACCGGCGGGATTTTCGGCGAAGGTTTGGGCGAGGCGATGACCGCCACGGCCAGCTTGCCAAGGTCATATTGCCCACGGCCCTTGGCGATCTTCTCTTCGTCGCCGCCCAGTTCGCGCGCCCGCGCCTCGGCCAGGTCGGCGATCCGCCGGAACGCCGCGCCCTGCAGGACAACCAGCCGCCAGGGTTCCAACTTGCCGTGATCGGGAACGCGGGTGGCGGCGGTCAGGATCTCGGTCAGCTGCTCGCGGGTCGGCACCGGAAGGGAGAAGAGCTTCGCCGGACGCGAGTAGCGGGATTTCAGGAAGTCCAGGGCGGCATCGTTGCGGGCAGGCATGTCAGGTCCTTGGCGAATGGTGGTGGCGGCATTCCTTAGCCAAGGACGGGCGCATTTGCCAGAACTCGGCCCGCCCTTTCCCTCAGAGGCCGAGCGCTTCCGCCGCGTCGTCGATCCAGCCGCGGACGAAGGTGTCGAAGCGGGCGTCGGGCTGGCGTTTCGCCAGGGTCGCCGCCAAGGGGTCGGGGGCGGCGATGTCCGAGCCGCTCATCTCTTCGAGCACGGCATGGCCGCAGAAGGGGACGTAGACTTCCGAATAGCCGCCTTCATGGACCAGCGTCAGCCTGCCATCGCAGAGGCGCTCGGCGGCCTGCATCGCCATGCGGGTGAGGCAGCGGAAGGTTTCGGCGGTGCAGAGCATCCGGCCGAGCGGGTCGACGGCGGCGGCGTCAAAGCCGCAGGCGACCACGATCGCCTCGGGCTGGAAGCGGTCGAGCGCGGGGAGGACCACCCGTTCCATCGCGTGAAGATAGCCCTGGTGGCCGGTGCCGGGGGGAAGCGGCAGGTTCAGGTTCGCGCCAAGGGCCTTCGGGCCGCCCTGCGCCTCGACCCCGCCGGTGTCGAGCGGATAGTTCCGCTCCTGGTGCAGGCTGATGGTCAGGACATCGGGATCGTCCCAGAAGATCGCCTCGGTCCCGTTGCCGTGGTGGACGTCCCAGTCGATCACCGCCACGCGGCGGAGCAGCCCTTCGGCCTGCGCGGCCCGGACCGCCACCGCGATGTTGTTCAGGAGGCAGAAGCCATTCGGGAAATCCGCCGTGCAATGGTGCCCCGGCGGGCGCGAGAGGGCATAGGCGTTGCGCACTTCGCCGGTCACCACGGCGCGCAGGGCGGCCTTCGCCAGACCCGCCGACAGCGCCGCGATCTCGTAGCCCCCGGCGCCAAAGGGAGTGCGCAAGCCAAGCTCGCCCCCACCCGCGTCGGACGCGGCCTTGAAGGCCGAGAGGTAGCTTTCGGGATGGACGCGGAGGAGGTCTTCCTTCGTGGCGGGCTCGGCTCCGCGCATCGCGAGGTGCCGGGTCAGGCCTGTCACCTCGATCAGATTGCGCAGGCGCCGCTTTGTCTCGGGGTTCTCGGGCAATCCGCCGGGAGTGGGCTGGACGAGGCCCGCAACCGGAAGGGTGAAGGCATAGTTGCCACCACCGTGCCAGAAGCAGAGTTCGTCGGAGAAGAAGGCGGTTGTCATGCGGTGTCTCCCATTTGGGGTGGAGGCTAGGGGCAGCGGTGGGGCGGGTCAAAATCCTTCGAAGGATTTTGCAAATCT
>NZ_JAYRPN010000115.1:0-13256 GCF_041911175.1 Tabrizicola sp. | reverse complement strand
TAGCGGGCCTTGATCTCGGCCACGCGGGCGGGGGTTTCGTGGCCGTGGAGTTGCAGCATGTCCAGCGGCACCGCCTGAACGATGGCGTCCAGCGTGGCGTCGTCGGGATCGACCACCAGCGCCACCTTGCACAACCCGTCGGGGGCCGACAGCGCCAGGTCGCGCGCGAGGTCGGGCGTCACAAAGCGCGGTGATTTCGGGAAGAAGTTGAACCCGGCGTAAGCAGCCCCCGCCGCCGCGACCGCAGCGACATCGCCGGGCGTCTTCAGCCCGCAGATCTTGACCCGGACCGCTTGCATCAACGCCCCCGGAGTCAACGCTTGTCCAGAAGCGCCAGCACCTCGTCCTTCAGCGGGACCGAGGTGGAATCCTTCAACACCGCCAGCTCCCGCTCCAGCCGCGTGACCTCGCGCGATTTCTGGCTGGCGGTGGCTCGGTGGCCGTGTTCGCGGAGCCATTCCCAGACGAAGCCGATCAGCACCCCCACGACGATCCCGCCGAAGATCACCAGGAACAGCGGCAGCGTCATCGTCCAGGTCAGCCCGGTCAGGGCGGCCATGTCTTCGGGCAGAAGCCGCACCGAGACCGGCGCACGGTTGGCCAGCGCCACGGTCAGAAGCACGAGGCCCAGAAGCGCCAGAAGGGCAAGTCGGAGGTAGCGGATCATGCGGTTCGGCCCCCAATGTTCCGGGGCACTATCGGCCCGAACCGGGCCGGGCGCAAGGCGATGCGGGGTTACTTGCCGTTCAGCCGGTCGCGCAACAGCTTGCCGGTCTTGAAGAAGGGAACCTTCTTGTCGTCGACGGTCACCGCCTCGCCCGTGCGGGGGTTGCGACCGACGCGCGCATCCCGCGCCTTGACCGAAAAGGCCCCGAAGCCGCGCAGTTCGACCCGGTCGCCCTTGGCCAGCGCCTCGATGATCTCCTCGAAGACGGTGTTGACGATCCGCTCGACGTGACGCTGGGTCAAATGCGGGTTCTCATCCGCGATCTTCTGGATCAGTTCCGAACGGATCATCCGTAGTCCCCCCTGTGGTTCGGCCGATTTGGCAGCGACCGCCACGATTTTGTTCTCGCGCGACTATAGCGGCAGGTTTTGTGTTCGGGCAAACAAAAACGGGGACTTGGCCGAAAGGAAAAGGCCCCGCACGGGGCGGGGCCTTTCCTGATTGTTGCCGGTCGAAGGCCCGGAACCCTTAGCCGCGGTCCTTGAGCGCCGCGCCCAGGATGTCGCCCAGCGAGGCGCCCGAATCGGACGAGCCATACTGTTCGACGGCTTCCTTCTCTTCCGCGATCTCGCGCGCCTTGATCGACAGGCCCAGCTTGCGGGTCTTCGGGTCGATGTTGGTCACGCGGACATCCACATGATCGCCCACCTGGAAACGCTCGGGACGCTGGTCGGCACGGTCGCGCGACAGGTCCGAGCGGCGGATGAAGGACTTCTGGCTGTTGTACTCGACCTCGATCCCGCCATCCTCGATCGCGGTCACGGTGACGGTGATGATCCCGCCCCGCTTCACGCCATCAACCGCATCGGTGAAGGTGTCGTCGCCCAGAGCCTTGATCGAGAGCGAGATACGCTCTTTCTCGACGTCCACTTCGGTGACGGCGGCCTTGACCACGTCGCCCTTGCGGTAGTTCTGGATCGCTTCTTCGCCGCGCTGGTCCCACGACAGGTCCGAGAGGTGAACCATCCCGTCGATGTCGTTGTCGAGGCCGACGAACAGACCGAATTCGGTGATGTTCTTGACTTCGCCCTCGATGGCCGACCCGACCGGGTGGGTTTCCGCAAAGACTTCCCACGGATTGCGCTGGGTCTGCTTCAGGCCAAGCGAAACGCGACGCTTGGCGCTGTCGATCTCCAGCACCATGACCTCAACCTCTTGCGAGGTCGAAACGATCTTGCCGGGGTGCACGTTCTTCTTGGTCCAGGACATTTCCGAGACGTGAACCAAGCCCTCGACCCCCGCTTCCAGCTCCACGAAGGCGCCGTAGTCGGTGATGTTGGTGACGCGGCCCTTGTGGACCGTGCCGATGGCATACATCTTCTCGACGGCATCCCACGGGTCGGACTGGAGCTGCTTCATGCCCAGGCTGATGCGGTGGGTTTCCTTGTTGATCTTGATGACCTGGACCTTGACGGTCTCGCCGATCGACAGGATTTCCGACGGGTGGTTGACGCGGCGCCAGGCCATGTCGGTGACGTGCAGAAGGCCGTCCACACCGCCGAGGTCAACGAAGGCACCGTATTCGGTGATGTTCTTGACCACGCCGTCGACCACTTGACCTTCGGTCAGGTTGCCGATGACTTCGGCGCGCTGTTCGGCGCGGCTTTCTTCCAGGATCGCACGGCGCGACACGACGATGTTGCCGCGGCGACGGTCCATCTTCAGGATCTGGAACGGCTGCTTCATGCCCATCAGCGGGCCGGCATCGCGCACCGGACGGACGTCAACCTGCGAACCGGGCAGGAACGCCACGGCGCCCCCGAGGTCGACCGTGAAGCCGCCCTTGACCCGGCCGAAGATCGCGCCATCGACGCGCTGCTCGGCGGCATAGGCTTTCTCCAGACGGTCCCAGGCTTCCTCGCGGCGGGCCTTCTCACGGCTGATCTGGGCTTCGCCGCGCGCATTCTCGACGCGGTCCAGATAGACCTCGACGGTGTCGCCAACGTTGATGTTGGGCTGCTCGCCGGGGTTCGCGAATTCCTTGAGGTCGATGCGGCCTTCCATCTTGTAGCCGACATCGATGATGGCCTGGCCCGCCTCGATGGCGATGACCTTGCCCTTGACGACAGTGCCCTCTTCGGGGGTGTCGATCTCGAAGCTCTCCTTCAACAGGGCTTCGAAGTCTTCCATGCTTGCTTTAGCGCACATATAGATCAGTTTCCTTTTCTCGTGTTTTCACTGGCCATGCGGTTGGCTCCGCCGGTCTTGGCCCTGAACGGAAAAACACGACCGTCCGGTGAACCGGCGGGCGTGAGTCCTGTCAGGATGCGGGGGCTATAGCGGCAACGGGCCTGCTGGGCAAGGGAAAGCGGGCGGCGGTGGGCCTAACCCCGCCCGCCAAGCCGGGTGGAAACGATGGCGCAGGCCAGTTCAACCGCCTCGTCGATCCCCATTTCACTGGTGTCGATCACCACCGCATCCTCTGCAGGCCGCAAAGGTGCGTCTGCCCGCCCCATGTCGCGGGCGTCGCGCTCCTTCACTGCGGCAAGTACTTGCGCCTCGTCGCCCCCCAGCTCCAGCCAGCGCCGATGGGCGCGAACCTCGGGGCTGGCGGTGACGTAAAGCTTCACCTCGGCTTCGGGGCAGATCACCGTGCCGATATCACGCCCGTCCAGCACCGCGCCCCCTTCCGAGCGGGCAAACCGGCGCTGAAAGTCGACAAGCGCCGCGCGGACCTCGGGCAACGCCGCGACCCGGCTGGCCGCCTGCCCGGCTTCCAGCGTCCGCAGGTCGTCGCGTGCCAGGTCCTCGGGCGAAATGTCCCACGCGGCCTGCGCCGGATCGCCGCCCTTCACCCCGACTGCCCGGTAGAGAAGCCCGGTGTCGAGGTGCCGGAACCCGAAGCGCGCGGCGATAGCCCGGCCGATCGTGCCCTTGCCCGCTGCCGCCGGTCCGTCGATTGCCACCGTGAAGATCATCGCGTCGCCCGCCACTTGTCCCGGGGTGGGAGTATTGGGAAAAACCCCGCGCGGGAAGGGGGCTTTGCCCTGCGACCCGTCCTTCCTCCGGTTCCCCGAAGGCAACCCGTTGAATTCCCTGCCGCAGCTCGACCGTTGCCGGGGATTTTCAAGGATTTCCGCTTGGATTCTGTCGGGAATGTGCCTATGTTCCCCGCGCGACGTTATCTTTTCGACCACTGTCTCCGACCATCGGCCACAGCAATCGACTTCAAGCTGACGGGGCCAAGCCGCCGCATCCCGCGGGCGGCATGACTTTGAGGAGACTTCACGATGGCCAAGGGCACCGTGAAATGGTTCAATGAAACCAAAGGCTACGGCTTCATCGCCCCGGAAGGCGGCAAGAAGGACGTGTTCGTCCACATCACCGCGCTGGAGCGTGCGGGCCTGCGCAGCCTGAAAGACGGCCAGCCGGTCACGTTCGACATCGAAGCTGGTCGTGACGGCCGCGAATCCGCGACCAACCTGGCGCTGGCGTAAGCCAATCGGGGGCGGTTCGCCGCCCCCACCCTTCAGTTCATCGTGATCGCCGCCCGGTCCCGCAGGACATGGTCGAAGCCGATCCGGAAGCTGGTCTCCGACACATCCTCGGGCAGGCAGACCGCCGTGCGACGGCCCAGCGGATAGGCCGGCACGTCGAACTCGCGGCTGACCAGCATCACCCGCATCTTCGCGTCGCCCGCGATCAGCGTGGAGATCGCCTGTTCCGCCCCGGCGATGCCGCCGAAGCCGTCGCACTCCATCACGAAAAGATCGTAGCCGAACGGATCGTCCAGGATCGCGCTGACCGCGTCGTCCAGCCCGTCGGCAACATCCACAACGCTGCCGTAATCGGCAAGCCGCTGGCCGGTGCGGCCCTCGGCACGGTCGCTCAAAAGCATGACCCGCACGCCCAAAGTGTGCGGCTGAACCCGCTGGCGGTCGGTCTGAATGAAAGTCTGCACGCGCACTCCTCCACTACCTTCGGCCAATTTCATTGAACAATGCGGAGAGCATTCGCCCGAAAAAAGGAAAGTTGCAGGTAAAACTGCGTGAACACCGCCACATTCAAGCCTTAGTTGCCCCATCTGGGCCACGGTTCCGCATACAGGTTGTAAGACTCACGCCCGCAGAGTGCCAGATACCCATCCCGAACCTGTTAACCTATCATGCAAGGAAATGCAGCCCTTCATTGGGCACCACCTGATTCGCCCCGGGAGCAACCGATGAACCAGCACGCCAACATGACGTTCCTCGACCTGCGGCAAGACCTTGCAGCCGCCTTCCGCTGGACCGCCCGGCTGAACCTGCACGAGGCGGTGGCGAACCATTTCTCGCTGGCGGTGAACCCCGAAGGCACCCGCTTCCTGATCAACCCGAACGGGCGCCATTTCAGCCGGATCACCGCCTCCTCGCTGGTCGAGATCGACGCGAACGACCCGAACACCATGTCCCGCCCCGACGCGCCCGACCCGACTGCCTGGGGCCTGCACGGCAGCATTCACCGGGCCTGTCCGCATGCGGCTTGCGTGATGCATGTCCATTCGATCCACGCCACCGTCCTGGCCAGCCTGGCCGACTCGCGCCTGCCCGCCATCGACCAGAATACCGCGATGTTCCACAATCGCCATGTCATCGACGATCACTATGCCGGGATGGCCTTCGAGGAAGAGGGCACCCGCTGCGCGCAGCTTCTGTCCGACCCGAAGATCACCACCATGATCATGGGCAACCACGGCGTCCTTGTCGTCGGTCGCACTGTCGCCGAAACCTTCAACCGCCTCTACTATTTCGAGCGCGCCGCCGAGACCTATATCCGGGCGCTGCAAACCGGCCTCCCCCTGCGCGTTCTGCCCGAAGCCGTCGCGGAAAAGACCGCCCGGGAATGGGAGACCTACCCCGGCTTCGCCGAGGCCCACCTGCGTGAGCTTCGTGCGATCCTCGATGCCGAAGACCCGGCCTACGCGAGCTGACCCCAACCGCCGCCTCCGGGGGTCCGCATCTCGAAGACCGCGCCCTCGGGCAGATCGCGCTCGTCATTGCCCGCCAGCCGCTCCGTCCGGCCGTCGGGCCAACGCACCGAGTTCTCGCCCACCGCGCCGGGGTCGCCTCCATCGCCCCCGAACGGCGCCACCTTCCGGCTGCCGCACAGTGTCGTCACCGTGACCGGCGCCAGGAACCGCAGCTTCCGCACCGCCCCGTCGCCGCCGCGCCAGCGCCCCTCGCCCCCGGACCCACGCCGGATGGAAAACTCCTCCAGCCGCACCGGGAAACGCTTCTCCAGCACCTCGGGGTCGGTCATCCGGGTGTTGGTCATATGGCTTTGCACTGCGTCGCAACCATCGAACCCCTGCCCGGCCCCGGTGCCGCCCGCGATGGTCTCGTAGTTCTGGAACCGTTCATTGCCCCAGATGAAGTTGTTCATCGTGCCCTGCGCCGCCGCCACCACTCCCAGCGCGCCGTAAAGCGCATTGCAGGCCGACTGGCTGACCTCGGTATTCCCCGCGATCACCGCCGCCGGAGCCACCGGGTTCAGAAGCGTCCCCTCCGGCACGATGATCGTCAGCGGCTTCAGGCACCCTTCGTTCAGCGGAATCGCCTTGCCGACCAGGGTGCGGAAGACATACAGCACCACCGCCCGCGTCACCGCCTGCGGCGCATTGTAGTTGCCCTTGTGCTGACCCGAGGTTCCGGTGAAATCAATTTTCGCCGAGCGTCCGGCATGGTCTACCGTCACCTTCACCCGGATCTCCGTGCCGATATCCATCGGATAGCGGAACTCGCCATCGTGTAGCCGGTCGATCACCGCGCGCACGCATTCCTCGGCGTTGCGCTGCACATGGCCCATATAGGCCGCGACCACTCCCGCCCCGTGCCGCGCCACCACCCGCAACAGCTCGCGCCGCCCGGTTTCGTTCGCGGCGATCTGCGCCTTGAGATCGGCGATGTTCTGGTCCGGCGACCGGCAAGGCCAGCGCCCCGAGGCCAGAAGCGCCCGCGTCTCCGCCTCGCGCAATTTGCCGCCCACCACCAGCGGGAAGAGGTCGATCACCACCCCTTCCTCCTCGATGGTCGTGCTGTCCGGCGGGGCCGAGCCCGGTGTGCGCCCGCCGATATCGGCATGGTGCCCGCGCGAACCCAGCCAGAACGCCGCCCGGCCGCCGACGAAGACCGGCGTGATCACCGTCACATCCGGAAGGTGCGTGCCCCCGTTCCAGGGGGCGTTCAGCATCCAGGCGTCGCCCTCCCGCGCCGTCGCGCCGACCGCCGCGATCACGGTCTTCACCGCATGGGACATGGAGCCCAGATGCACCGGCACATGCGGGGCATTCGCCACCAGGTCGCCAGATGCATCAAAGATCGCACAGGAAAAATCCAGCCGTTCCTTGATGTTGACCGACCAGGCCGTGTTCGCCAGCGTCGCGCCCATCTGGTCTGCGACCGACATGAACAGGTTGTTGAACACCTCCAGAAGCACCGGATCAACCTCGGTTCCCGCCGCCGGAGGCCGCGCCACCGCCGCCACCCGCCGCAGGATCAGGTTCGCCTGCCCGTCGACCACCGCCTCCCAGCCCGGCTCCACCACCGTCGTCGCCGTGGCCTCGGAAATCACCGCCGGTCCCGCGATTTTCGTCGCCGTGCCGCACTCCTGCCGTCGGAAAAGCGGCACCTCCTGCCAGCGCCCCCCGGCCCAGACCCGCAGCCGTTCCACCGGCTGTCCGGCGCTGGCCCCCGGCGCAAGGTCCGGCAGCCCGGCACCGCCGCCCTCGGCCTCGACGGCCAGCATCTCGAACAGCAGCGCGCGTTCCGGCGAGGTGAAGCCGAACCGCGCCTGATGCGCCTCGGCAAAGGCGCCGGCCATCGCGGCCTCATCTCCGAACGGCACCGGCAGCGACTGGTGCTGCCCCTCATAGCGCAGATGCGCCGTCCGCGTGACCTGCGGGGAGGCGATGCCCTGCTCCGTCAACTCCTCCGCAGCCTCCGCCGCCAAGGCCTCGATCCTCGCGCGCGCCTCGGCCCCTGCCGACAGCGGCGCATCGAACTGCGCCTCCCGCAGGCTTCGCAGATGCGCCAGCCCCATGCCGAAGGCCGAAAGCACGCCCGCCTGCGGATGGATGAAAACCGTTTCCATCCCCAGCGCATCCGCCACCCCACAGGCATGCTGCCCGCCCGCGCCGCCGAAGCACTGCAGGGCATAGCCCGTCACATCATGCCCGCGCTGGACGCTGATCTTCTTGATCGCATTGGCCATGTTGTCGATGGCGATCCGCAGAAAGCCCTCGGCAATCACCTCCGGCGCATCAAGCCGCCCGGTCACCGCAGCCACCTCTTGCGCCAGCGCCGCGAATTTCTCCCGCACCACCTCCGCATCAAGCGGCAGGTCGCCGCCCGGCCCGAAGACCGCCGGGAAATGCGCGGGCGACAGCCGCCCCAGCATCACGTTGCAGTCGGTGATCGTCAGCGGCCCGCCGCGGCGGTAGCTGGCCGGGCCAGGGTTCGCCCCCGCGCTCTCCGGCCCGACCTGGAACCGCCCGTCCCGGAACGAGCAGATCGACCCGCCCCCCGCCGCGACGGTATGGATGTCCATCATCGGCGCGCGCATCCGCACGCCCGCGACTTCGGTCTCGAACGACCGTTCATACTGGCCCGCATAATGGCTGACGTCGGTCGATGTGCCGCCCATGTCGAAGCCGATCAGCCGGTCGAACCCAGCCGTCTCGCCGGTCTGCACCATGCCGACGATGCCCCCCGCAGGGCCGGACAGGATGGCATCCTTGCCCTGGAACCGCCCGGCTTCCGTCAGCCCGCCGTTCGACTGCATGAACAGAAGCCGCCCCGTCGCCCGACCCATGTCCAGCGCGCCCTCCACCTGCGCCACATAGCGCCGCAGGATCGGCGAGAGATAGGCATCGACCACCGTCGTATCGCCCCTCGGCACCAGTTTCGCCAGGCGAGAGACCTGATGCGACAGGGAAATCTGGCTGAACCCGGCCTCCCGCGCCAGCGCGCCCACCCGAGCCTCATGCGCCGGGTTCACATGCCCGTGCATCAGCGCCACCGCCACCGCCGCAATCCCCGCAGCCCGCGCCTCCACCAGCGCCGAAACAACCGCCGCCTCGTCCAGAACCCGCACCTCCCCCCCCTCGGCATCCAACCGCCCGGGGATTTCGAACACCTGTTCATACAAAAGGTCCGGTCGGCGGATATCCAGGTCGAACAGCGCCGGGCGCGCCTGCGTCCCGATGCGCAGCAGGTCCCCGAACCCCTCGGTGATCAGCAGCGCAACCCTTTCGCCCTTCCGCTCCAAGAGCGCATTGGTGGCGACGGTCGTCCCCATCTTCACCGCCGCAATCGCCCCGTCCGGGATCGGCTCACCGGCCTTCAGCCCCAGGCAATCGCGGATGCCCTGCACCGCCGCATCCGGGTAGCGCTCCGGGTTCTCCGACAGAAGCTTCACCGTGACCAGCCGCCCCTCCGGTGCCCTTCCCACCACATCGGTGAAGGTGCCGCCCCGGTCGATCCAGAATTCCCAAGCCATGTCGCACCTCCGCCGCCTTTGGTGGCCCGCCGCACCGCAAGATGCAACACTTGACCGATGCCGCGCCAACGGCTTTCCTGCGGCTCATGCCCCTGCACTTCACCCCCGCCGAATACGCCACCCGCCGGGCCAGCGCACGCGCCGCCCTGCAAGCCCAGGGCCTCGACGCGCTCCTGATGTTCGCCCCCGAAAGCCATTTCTGGATCTCGGGCTACGACACCTTCGGCTTCGCCATGTTCCAGTGCATGGTCCTGACCGCGCGGGGTGAGTTGCACCTGCTGACCCGGACCCCGGACCTGCGGCAGGCACTCTATACGTCCACCCTCTCCGCCGATGAAATCCACCTCTGGCAGGACATCGAGGGCGCTTCCCCGGCCCGCGATCTCGCCAGCCTCCTCACCGATCTCGGCGTCACCGGCCCCATCGGATACGAATCCGACACCGTCGGCCTCACCGACCGCACCGGTCGCGCGCTTCACGCCGCGATCCCCGGCCTGATCGACGCCTCCGACCTGATCCGTGCGCTCCGCCGCGTCAAATCCCCCGCCGAGATCGAGATGCACCGCCGCGCCGCCGCGCTGTCGGACGACGCTCTCGACCAGGCCATCCAACTCGCCAAGCCCGGAGCCTTCGAGGGCGACATCCTCGCCGCCATGCAGGGCGCCGTCTTCAAGGGTGGCGGGGACTATGCCGGGAACGAGTTCATCCTCGGCTCCGGCCCCGGCGCACTTCTCTGCCGCTACTACTCGGGCCGCCGCCATCTGTCGGCCACCGACCAGCTGACGCTGGAATGGTCCGGCGCCTATGCCCGCTATCACGCCGCGATGATGCGCACACTGTGCATCGGCCAAGCCTCCGACCACCATCGCCGGATGCACGAGGCCGCCGTCGAGGCGCTGGAGGCCTGCGAACAGGCCATCCGCCCCGGTCGTCCGATGGGCGATGTCTACGCCGCCCACGCCCGCGTCTTCGACGCCCGCGGCCTTTCGCACGCCCGGCTGAAAGCCTGCGGCTACGGCATGGGCGCGGTCTACAACCCAATCTGGGTCGACTTCCCGATGTTCTACGAAGGCAACCCGCTGATCATGCAGACGGGCCAGGTCTTCTTCCTGCACATGATCCTGATGGACAGCGAGGCGGGCGAGGCGATGACGCTGGGCCATTCCGTCCTGGTCAAGCCGGACGGGATAGAGCGGCTTTCGCGTCATGGGTTGGGACTGATCGTGAATGCCTGAGCGTTGCGGCGCTTTGTCCTGTTGCGCGCCGTCTCGCCAGGGGTCACCCGCCTCGCATGGCCGCCTCCGCCTGCTCGCCCCTAAGTCTAAAAAATTTCTAGAAAATTCTTAGACATAGCACATCACGACCCCGCTCGCGCCAGCAATTCCTCGACCTTCGGCCCCAGCCCCTCGACGATCAGCTTCACGCCTTCCGGGTTCGGATGCAGCCCATCCGCCTGCATGAAGGCCGCCATCGAGGCCGGGTCCGCAGGGTCCGCCCCCGCTGCCCTCAACCCGCCAAAGTAGTCCTCCGCCAGCAGCGCCCCATACTGCCCGGCCAACTCGCCATACATCCCGTCAAACGCCGCCTTGTACTCCGGTCCGAAGTTCCCCGGCGCCTTCATCGCCACCAGAAGCACCGGCAGCTTCCGTGCCGCCGCCTCTTTCAGGATGCCCTCCAGGTTTGCCCTGGACGCTGCCGGGTCGATCCCGCGCAAGAGGTCGTTGCCCCCCAGCGTCACGATCAGCGCATCTGCATCCGGCCCAAGCGCCCAGCCCACACGCGCCAATGCTCCCGCCGTGGTATCCCCCGACACGCCCGCGTTCTGCACCACCACGTCATGCCCCCGGGCCTTCAGCCAGCCCTCCAGCACCGGCACCAACCCCTGGCTCTGGTCCGCCAGCCCGTAGCCCGCCGTCAGGCTGTCGCCCAGCGCGACCACCGTCACCGGCTCCGCCGACACCGCGCCCGCCAGCAACAACGTGACCGCGACCCCATTGCCGACGGCCCGCATCGCGCCATATCCCTTTGACAGGATTGCCCCAAGGAACCCCCGCATGACCGACGCCATCCTCGCGCTCACCGACGCGCGGCTGACCCTTGCGGGCAACGCCGGCCCGGTGGACATCCTGAAAGGCATCACGCTTTCGATCCAGCGGGGCGAAACGGTCGGGCTCATCGGGCCATCGGGGTCGGGCAAGTCGTCACTCCTCATGCTTCTGGGCGGGCTGGAGCGTGCCACCGCTGGCCGAGTTCTGGCCCTGGGGCAGGACCTGACCGCGATGGACGAAGACGCGCTCGCCCGCTTCCGCCGGGGGAATATGGGGGTTGTGTTCCAAAGCTTCCACCTGATTCCCACCATGACTGCGCTGGAGAACGTGGCCCTGCCGCTGGAACTGGCGGGAGCCGCCGATGCCTTCCCCCGCGCCGAGGCCGAGCTGACCGCGGTCGGCCTCGGCCCCCGGATGCACCACTACCCCGCCCAGCTTTCCGGCGGCGAACAGCAGCGCGTGGCTCTGGCCCGCGCCGCCGCACCCCGGCCCGCGATCCTTCTGGCCGACGAGCCCACCGGCAACCTCGACGGCGTCAACGGCCAGGCGATCATGGACCTGCTCTTCGGCCTCCGCGACCGTCACGGGGCGACACTGGTCCTTGTCACCCACGCGCCCGAGCTGGCCGCCCGTTGCGACCGGATCATCCGCCTTGCCGACGGCCTTGTGCTGCCCGAAGCCCAGGCGAAAGCCGCCGAATGAACCTTTCCCTCACCATCGCCCGCCGGGAACTGCGCGGCGGCCTGAAAGGCTTCCGCGTCTTCCTCGCCTGCCTCGCCCTCGGCGTCGCCGCCATCGCCGCCGTCGGCACCCTTCGTGCCGGCATCCAGCAGGGCCTCTCCGACCAGGGCGCAGTGATCCTAGGCGGCGACGCCGAGATGCGCTTCACCTACCGCCCCGCCGATGCCGACGAACGCGCCTACATGGACCGGATCGCCACCCAGGTGTCCGAAGTCTACGACTTCCGCTCGATGGCGCTGATCGACGGCGACCAGGCTCTCACGCAAGTCAAGGCGGTAGACAGCGCCTGGCCCCTGACCGGCACCGCCCAGCTCGACCCCGCGATCCCCGTCGCCGAAGCCCTCGCCGACACCGACGGCCTTCCCGGCGCGCTCATGGACCCGGTCCTGATCGACCGCCTCTCCCTCGCCATCGGCGACACCTTCCGCCTCGGCACGCAAGACTTCCGCCTCACCGCCGCCCTGACCCGCGAGCCCGATAGCGCCTCCACCGGCTTCACCCTCGGCCCCCGCACCGTCGTCCGCGCCGATGCCTTGGCAAACTCCGGCCTCCTCGCCAGCGGGTCCATGTTCGAGACGCGCTACCGCCTGCTCCTGCCCCCCGGTGCCGACCTGCAAGCCCTCGAAGACCAGGCCGAGAAAACCTTCCGCGACAAGGGGATGCGCTGGACCGACAGCCGCAACGCCGCCCCCGGGATCGAGCGCTTCGTCGAGAACATCGGCAGCTTCCTCGTCCTCGTCGGCCTCGCCGGGCTGGCGGTCGGCGGCGTCGGCATCCAGGCCGCGATCCGCGCCTATCTCGACGGCAAGACCGCCACCATCGCCACCCTGAAGACCCTCGGCGCCGAGGGCGGGCTGATCTTCCGCAGCTACCTCTGGCAGACCGCGCTGCTCTCCGCCCTCGGCCTCGCCATCGGCCTCGCCCTCGGCGCCATCCTCCCCCTCGCCGCCGCCCCCCTGATCGAGGCCTCGCTCCCCTTCCCCGCCGAGATCCGCCTCTCCCCCGGAGCCCTCCTGGAGGCCGCCTTCTACGGCGCCCTCTCCGCCCTGATCTTCACCCTCCTCCCCCTCGCCCGGACCGAACGCATCCGACCCGCCGCGCTCTACCGGGGCGGCACCGGCACCCGCACTTGGCCGCGCAAGCGCTACCTTGCCGCGCTCGCCCTCCTCACCCTCACCCTGATCGGCGCGGCGGCCTGGCTCTCCGGCATCTGGAAACTCGCCCTCGGCGCGGCGGGCGGCGTCCTCGGCGCCCTCCTTATCCTC
>NZ_JAYRPN010000114.1:0-5227 GCF_041911175.1 Tabrizicola sp. | reverse complement strand
GGCGAAGAAATTGCCTTCGGGCGCGACCCAGGCCCGGCCCCGCCGCCCCCGCGCCGCTGTCTGGCGGCGGGCGAGGATCCAGGTAGGCTGGGTCAGGCGCGGTGCCAGGCGCGCGGCTTCGGAATTGGTGCTGTCGACCTCGGCAAGGACGTGGCGCGCCACGCCTTCGGGCCAGGCCGGAAGCTCTCCCGCCCGCTCAGCGGACAAGAACTTCGGCCGCCAGCGCCGCGGCCCCCTCGACGCCGAAGAGGCTCACGACGCCAACCACCATCAGCACCGCCGACGCCATCAGCAGAAGCCATTGTGCCGGAACCATCCGCGTCTCCACCCCTTCGCTCTCGGCGCCGAAATACATGTAGTAGACGATGCGCAGGTAGTAGAAGGCGCCGATCACCGAGGCGATGACACCGGCCACCGCAAGCAGCGTCATGCCGGAATTCACCGCTGCCAGAAGCACGCCGTATTTCGCAAAGAACCCCAGCATCGGCGGCACACCCGCAAGGCTGAAGAGAAGCACGAGCATGGCGAGCGCCTTGACCGGCTCCTTGCGCGAATAGAGGTTCAGCGAGTCGATGTCCGTCACCGGCGCCCCGTCACGCTCCATCGACAGGATGAAGGCGAAGGTGCCGACGTTCATGACGACATAGATCGCCATGTAGAGGAGCATCGCCTTGACGCCCGCCTCGGTGCCCGCCGCAAGGCCCATCAGCGCAAAGCCCATGTGGGCGATCGACGAATAGGCCATCAGCCGCTTGAAGTTGCGCTGCCCGATCCCGGCGACGGCACCAAGGAACATCGACAGCACCGAAATCACCGCGATGACCTGGCTCCAGTCGGCCACCGCGCCGCCGAAGGCGTCGAAGACCAGCCGGGCGAACAATGCCATCGCCGCCACCTTGGGCGCGGTGGCGAAGAAGGCGGTGACCGGGGTGGGCGAACCTTCGTAGACGTCGGGCGTCCACATGTGGAAGGGCACCGCCGAGACCTTGAAGGCAAGGCCGGTGATCATCAGCACGAGGCCGAAGAGCAGGCCCACCGAGACATGCCCGTCCTGGATCGTCTCGATGATACCGGCAAAAAGCGTGGTGCCGGTGAAGCCGTAGGTCAGCGACGCGCCGTAGAGCAGCAGCCCCGAGGAGAGCGAGCCGAGCACGAAGTATTTCAGCCCCGCCTCGGTCGATTTCACGCTGTCGCGGCGGAAGGCCGCGAGGATGTAGAGCGACAGCGACTGGAGTTCGAGCCCCATGTAGAGCGACATCAGATCGCCGGCCGAGACCATGACCATCATGCCGGCGACGGCAAGCGCCACGATCAGCGGGAACTCGAACCGCGCCAGCCCCCGGCGCGTCATGTAGTCCGCGCTCATCGCCAGGACGGAAGCCGCGCCCAGAAGCACCGTCACCTTGGCGAAGCGCGAATAGGCATCGTCGGCGAACATGCCGCCGAAGGCCATCCGCTCGCCAGGGTCCGACAGGCCGATCCAGCCCGCAAGCCCGAGGAAGACCGCCACCGTCGCCCAGGTCAGCGTTCCGGCAAGCTCGTCCTTGCCGGTGTAGACCGCACCCAGAAGTGCTGCCATCGCGTACAGGACCAGGACCACTTCGGGAAGGATGGCGGAGAAATCAGCAGAGATCATCGCGTGTCGTCCTCAGTGGCTGGCCAGCTCGATGCCCGTCTCGACGGGAACCGCGGCCTGGTAGTCGGAGATCAGCGCCTCGACCGAGGGGCCCGTCACATCCGTGACGAGGCTCGGATAGACGCCGAGAAGCAGGGTCATGGCGATAAGGGGCGCAAAGATCGCCTTCTCTCGCGCGCTCATGTCCGCGATCGTCTTCAGGCTTTCCTTGATCAGGTCGCCGAAGACCACCCGGCGATAGAGCCAGAGCGCATAGGCCGCCGACAGGATCACCCCCGTGGCGGCCACGAAGGCCACCCAGGTGTTGACTTGGAAGATGCCCATCAGCGTCAGGAATTCTCCCACGAAGCCCGAGGTGCCGGGCAGGCCGACGTTGGCCATCGTGAAGAACATGAACACCAGCGCATAGGCCGGCATCCGGTTCACCAGACCGCCGTAGGCGTCGATCTCGCGCGTGTGCATCCGGTCATAGATCACGCCGACGCAGAGGAAGAGCGCGCCGGAGATGAAGCCGTGGCTGAGCATCTGGAAGATCGCGCCATCCACGCCCTGCTGGTTGGCGGCGAAGATGCCCATGGTCACGTAGCCCATGTGCGCGACCGACGAATAGGCGATGAGCTTCTTCATGTCGGACTGCGCCAGCGCCACGAGGCTGGTGTAGACGATGGCGATGGCCGACATCCAGAAGATCAGCCCCGCGAGCAGGTCGGACGCCACCGGGAACATCGGCAGCGAGAAGCGCAGGAAACCGTAGCCCCCCATCTTGAGGAGGATCGCCGCCAGCACGACCGAGCCCGCCGTCGGCGCCTGCACGTGCGCATCCGGCAGCCAGGTATGGACCGGCCACATCGGCATCTTGACCGCGAAGGAGGCGAAGAAGGCGAGCCACAGCAGCGTCTGCATGCCCCCGACGACGTGGAAGCCGAGCAGGTTCAGCGGCTCGGACGAGAACTGGTGGTTGAGGAGCGTCGGGATGTCGGTCGTGCCGGCGTCGACATACATGGCGATCATCGCCACCAGCATCAGCACCGAGCCGAGGAAGGTGTAGAGGAAGAACTTGAACGCCGCGTAGATCCGCTCCTTGCCGCCCCAGATGCCGATGATCAGGAACATCGGGATCAGCCCCGCCTCGAAGAAGAGGTAGAAGAGCACCAGGTCGAGCGCCACGAAGACCCCGAGCATCAGCCCCTCGAGGACCAGGAACGCGACCATGTATTCCTTGACGCGGGCCGTCACCTCCCAGGTGGAGAGGATCGTGATCGGCATCAAGAACGTGGTCAGGAGCACCAAGAGGACCGAGAGCCCGTCGACGCCCACCTTGTATTTCAGCCCCATGATCCAGGCCCGTTCCTCGACGAACTGGAAGCCGGTGTCGGCCGGGTCGAAGCCCGCAAGCAGGAAAAGCGAGACAAGGAAGGTCACCGTGGTGGCGATCAGCGCGAGCCACTTGGCATTCTTCTGCGCCGCCGGGTCGTCGCCCTTGAGGAAGAGCGCGAGGATCGCCGCCGCAACGAGGGGCAGGAAGGTGATGATGGAAAGCAGGTTTTCCATTAGTGCGCGCCCCCAGAGATCGTCATCCAGGTCAGAAGCACGGCGATGCCGATGATCATGACGAAGGCATAGGTGAAGATGTAGCCCGACTGGAGCCGTGCCGCGATCCGGGTGAGCCGCGGGATGAAACCCATCGCCACGCCGTTGATCGTGCCGTCGATGACGTTGCCGTCGCCGCGCGTCCAGAGGAAGGCGCCGAGCCTTTTGGCCGGGCGGACGAAGACCGCGTCATAGATCTCGTCGAAATACCACTTGTTGAGCAGGAAGCGGTAGAGGATCGGCTGCTGCGCCGCGAGACGCCGGGGGATCGACGGGTCGACGATGTAGAAGACGAACGCGGTGACCAGGCCGATCAGCATGGCGACGAAGGGCGAGACCTTGACCCAGGCCGGCGCATGGTGCGCGTCGTCCAGCACCTGGTTCGACGCCTCCGACATGAAGATCCCGCCTACGGCCGCGTGACCGGCCTCGGCCTCGGCCTCGCCCGCCGGGGCGGCTGCGGTCGCCGCGTCGGTGGCGGACGGTTCGGTCGCCGGTTCGGTGGCGGCGGCCGCATCGGCTGCGCCCGCCTCCACCGTCGCGTGATGCGGCATGGCGAAGAATTCGATCATCCGCTCATGGTCGCCGAAGAAGGGCTTGTACCAGAGCATGCCCGCGAAAACGGCACCGATTGCGAGAACGCCCAGCGGCACCGTCATCGTCGCCGGGCTTTCGTGCGCGTGCTCGTGCGCGTGATGGTCGCCGCGTTCGGTCCCGAAGAAGGTCAGGAACATCAGCCGCCAGGAATAGAACGAGGTGAAGAGTGCCGCCACGACCAGCGCCACGAAGGCGAAGCCGTTGCCGGAGGCGAAGGCGCTCTCGATGATCGCGTCCTTCGACAGGAACCCCGCGAAGCCCCAGGCCGTCAGCGGGATGCCGACGCCGGTGATCGCCAGCGTGCCGATCATCATCGCCCAGAACGTGAGCGGGATCTTCTTGCGAAGCCCGCCATAGTTGCGCATGTCCTGTTCATGGTGCATCGCGGTGATGACCGAGCCCGCGCCGAGGAACAGCATCGCCTTGAAGAAGGCATGGGTGAAGAGGTGGAACATCGCCGCCGAATAGATGCCGGCCCCCGCGGCGACGAACATGTAGCCGAGCTGCGAGCAGGTCGAATAGGCGATCACCCGCTTGATGTCGTTCTGCACGAGGCCCACCGTCGCCGCGAAGAAGGCGGTGGCGGCGCCGATATACATCACGAACGACTTCGCCTCGGGGGCATACTCGAACAAGGGCGACATCCGGCAGACGAGGAATACGCCGGCCGTCACCATCGTCGCGGCATGGATCAGGGCCGAGACCGGGGTCGGGCCCTCCATCGCGTCCGGCAGCCAGGTGTGCAGGAAAAGCTGCGCCGACTTGCCCATCGCGCCGACGAAGAGGAGGAAGGCGAGAAGGTTGGCCGCGTTCCAGTCGGTCCAGAGGAAGCGGATCTGCGTCTCGGCCAGTGTCGGCGCGGCGGCGAAGACCGCGTCCATGTCGATCGAGTCGACGAGGTAGAAAAGCCCGAAGATGCCGAGCGCGAAGCCGAAGTCGCCCACGCGGTTGACCACGAAGGCCTTGATCGCGGCGGCGTTGGCGCTGGCCTTGCGGTAGTAAAAGCCGATCAGCAGGTAGGAGGCGACGCCCACGCCCTCCCAGCCGAAGAACATCTGCACGAGGTTGTCGGCCGTCACCAGCGCCAGCATGGCGAAGGTGAAGAACGAGAGGTAGGCGAAGAACCGCGGCTTGTAGACCTCGCCCTCGCGCCAGTTCTCGTCATGGGCCATGTAGCCCCAGGAATAGAGGTGCACCAGCGCCGAGACCGTCGTCACCACGATCAGCATGATTGCGGTCAGCCGGTCGAGCCGGATCGACCAGGCGGTGTCGAGCGTGCCGGAACGGATGAAGTCGAGGATGTGGATGTGCTGGGTCGTCCCATCGAAGCCGAGGAAGACGATCCACGAGAGCAGCATCGACAGGAACAAGAGCCCCGTCGTCACCACCATCGCGCCGGTCTCG
>NZ_JAYRPN010000113.1:0-25261 GCF_041911175.1 Tabrizicola sp. | reverse complement strand
GTCCGCCTTCACCACATGGTGCAGATAGGCGCGGGAGTAGCTTTGGCAGGCGGGGCACTGGCAGCCGTCCTCCAAGGGGCGCGGGTCGTCCTTGTGGCGGGCGTTGCGCAGGTTCACCTGCCCCCGCGCCGTCCAGGCCTGCCCGGTGCGCCCCGAGCGGGAGGGCAGCACGCAGTCCATCATGTCGATGCCGCGTTCCACCGCGCCGACGATGTCGTCGGGCTTGCCCACCCCCATCAGGTAGCGGGGGCGATCCTCGGGCAGGAACCCCGGCGCATAGTCGAGGACGGAGAACATCGCCTCCTGTCCCTCGCCCACCGCAAGGCCACCCACGGCATAGCCGTCGAAGCCGATCCCTTTCAGCGCCTCGGCTGACTCCTCGCGCAACTCCCGCGTGACGCCCCCTTGCATGATCCCGAACAAGGCATGGCCCGGCCGGTCGCCGAAGGCATCGCGCGACCTTTGCGCCCAGCGCATCGACAGCCGCATCGACTTCGCCACCACCGCCTCCTCCGCCGGAAGTGCTGGGCATTCGTCGAAGCACATCACGATGTCCGAGCCCAGAAGCCGCTGGATCTCCATGCTCCGCTCCGGCGTCAGCATGTGCTTCGACCCGTCGAGATGCGAGGAGAACCGCACTCCCTCTTCCGTCAGCTTCCTGAGCGGCCCCAGCGACATGACCTGGAACCCGCCCGAATCCGTCAGGATCGGCCTTTCCCAGTTCATGAACCGGTGCAGCCCGCCCAAGGCCGCCACCCGTTCCGCCGTGGGCCGCAGCATCAGGTGGTAGGTGTTGCCCAGCAGGATATCCGCCCCCGTCGACGCCACGCTTTCGGGCAGCATCGCCTTGACCGTTCCCGCCGTCCCCACCGGCATGAAGGCGGGCGTGCGAATCTCCCCCCTCGGCGTGGAGATCACCCCCGTTCGCGCCGCGCCATCCGTCGCCGTCACGTTGAAACCGATGCCCGTCGCCATGCCCGCGCCCCTTTTGCCTGCGGCTCCTTTGGGCCAAATCGCGTGAAAAGTGAAGCCGGGGTGATCCAGCCCGCCCTGGGCTCCGTATTGGAGCTTGACCTTTGCGGCAACTCCTCTATCTGCGTGAATGAACGTTCATTCCCAAGACGCACAGCATGACCGCACCCCTCCATCTCGCCGCCGCCGATGCGCGCAGCCACGAGATTCTGGCCTCGATCCGGCAGGCCTTTGCCGAAAAGGGCTTCGACGGCGCCTCGATGCAGGACCTTGCCCGTGCTGCCGGGATGAGTGTCGGCAACTTCTACCGCTACTTCCCCTCGAAGGCCGCCATCGTCCAGGCGATGTGCGGCTATGATCTCGCCGAAATCCAGGCCGAGTTCGCCGAGATCCAGACCTCCGACCGCCCGATGACCTGCCTGCGCGACCGCATCCTTGGCCATTTCAGCGAAGAGTCGATGAAGGACGGCCAGCTCTGGGCCGAGATCACCGCCGCCGCGATCCGCAAGCCGGAAATCGGCGCGGCGGCGCGGCAGATGGAAGAGACGATCACGACCCTCCTCGCCGCGATCTTCGCCCATACCACCCGCCGCAGCGTCGCGGATGCCCAGGTCCGCTATGCCGGTCAGTGCCAGATGCTGGTCATGCTGGTGAAGGCGATGGCCACCCGCACCGCTCAATGCGGCCCGGCAAGCCCGGCTCTTGCCGGACAGGTCGTCGCCGTGATCGACGGCATCCTGTCGCAGATTTCCAACGACAAAGCAGAAGGCTAACGTCCCATGCGCCCGACCCTTGCTCTTGCCGCCCTTCTCTTCCTTGCGCCGATCCTGCCCGCCCAGGCGCAAGAGGCCGCCGCAGCCGAAAGCGCGCCCGCAGACGCGGCGCTTCCCGCGATCACCGTCTCCGATGTCACGCGCCGCAAGATGACCGACCGGATCATCGCCTCCGGCATGATTGCCGCCGTCGAAGAGGTGCAGGTCGCCCCGCTGGTCGAGGGCCAGCCGGTCGACCGGCTGCTTGCCGACCTTGGTGACATGGTGACCGAGGGCCAGATTCTCGCCCTGCTGTCGAAATCCACCCTGGAATTGCAGAAGACCGAAGCCGTCGCCTCGGTGGCGGCCGCGCGGTCGACCATCGCGCAGGCGAAGGCCCAGCGCGTCGAGGCCGAAGCCGCCGCCGCCGAAGCCGCCCGCATCGTCGACCGGACGACCAAGCTCCGCGCCAGCGGCACCGCCCCGCAGGCGACCTGGGACACCGCGAACGCCAATGCGATCGCCGCCAACGCGCGCGTCACCGTCGCGACGCAGGGCCTGGAATCGGCCCGCGCGCAGCTGGCCCTGGCCGAGGCGCAGCTCAGGAACGTGGAGCTGATGCTCTCGCGCACCGAGGTGAAGGCTCCGGTCGCAGGCCGGATCGTCGCCCGCAACGCCAGGATCGGCGCCATCGCCACTGCCGCCGGGCAGCCGATGTTCATCATCACCCGCGACGCGGCGCTCGAACTCCGCGCCGACGTGACCGAGGCCGACATCCTCCGCCTTGCCCCCGGCCAGGCCGCCCACCTCCGTGCCGTCGGCATGACCGAGGCGCTCACCGGCACCGTCCGCCTGGTCGAGCCCACCATCGACCCTGTCACCCGCCTCGGCCGCGCCCGGATCAGCGTCGACAGCGCAGGCGATACGCTCCGCACCGGCATGTTCGTCGAGGCCGAGATCATCGCCGCCGAGCGCGACACCCTCGCCGTCCCCGTCACCGCCATCGGCTCCTCACCCGAAGGCAGCATCGTCATGCGGGTCAAGGATGGCCTGGTGGAACGCGTCACGGTCAAGACCGGCATCCGCGACGGCGGACTGGTGGAGATCACCGAAGGCCTTGCCGCAGGCGATACCGTTGTGACCAAGGCCGGGGCCTTCGTCCGCGCGGGCGACCGGGTCACCCCGGTCCCCGCTGCCGTGAACTGAGGGCGCGCGCATGAACTTCTCCGCCTGGTCGATCCGCAATCCCGTCGCGCCGCTGCTGGCCTTCTTCCTGTTCCTCGTCCTCGGCTGGCAGGCCTTCAACAGCCTGCCGATCACCCGCTTCCCGAACATCGACGTCCCCCTCGTCGCCGTCTCGGTCGCCCAGTCCGGCGCGGCACCGGCGGAAATGGAAAGCCAGGTGACGAAGGAAATCGAGGACGCCGTCGCAGGCCTGACCGGCGCCAAGCGCGTGACCTCCACCGTCACCGACGGGCTTTCGACCACCGTCATCGAATTCCGCATGGAAGTGCCGACCGACAAGGCCGTGCAGGACGTGAAGGACGCCGTCGACCAGATCCGCGGCGATCTGCCCGGCGGGATCGAATCCCCCATCGTCACCCGCATCGACGTCGAGGGCCAGGCGATCATGACCTTCGCGGTCCATGCCCCCGACATGACGATGGAGGAGATCAGCTGGTTCGTCGACGACACCGTCACCCGCGCCCTGCAGGGCAAGCCCGGCATCGGTCGCGTCACCCGCGTCGGCGGGGCCGACCGGGAAATCCGCGTCGAACTCGACCCGGTCAAGCTCGACAGCTACGGCGTCACCGCCCAGGCCATCAGCGCCCAGATCGCCCAGACCAACACCAACCTCGGCGCGGGCAAGATCAATCTCGGCACCGGCGAGCAGGTGATCCGCACCCTCGGCGACCAGGGCACCGTCGACAGCCTTGCGAACACCACAATCGCGCTGCCCTCGGGCCGTTTCGTCAAGCTGACCGACCTTGGCCAGGTGGTCGACAGCTATGAAGAGCTGAAAAGTTTCGCCCGCATCGACGGCGAGGCGTCCGTTTCCTTCCTCGTCTTCCGCTCCAAGGGGGCCTCCGAAGTCTCGGTCGCCGAAGTCACCAACCAGGTCGTCGACGAGCTGCGCGCGAAGCATCCGAACGTCGCCATCACCCTGGTCGACGATTCCGTCTTCTACACCTATGGCAACTACCAGTCCGCCATCGACACTCTGCTGGAAGGTGCGCTGCTCGCCGTCCTCGTGGTGCTGGCCTTCCTGCGCAACTGGCGCGCCACGCTGATCTCGGCCATCGCCCTGCCGCTTTCCGCCATCCCGACCTTCTGGGTCATGTCGCAGCTCGGCTTCTCCTTGAACCTCGTCAGCTTCCTGGCCCTGACACTGGCCACCGGCATCCTGGTCGACGACGCCATCGTGGAGATCGAGAACATCGCCCGCCACATCCGCATGGGCAAAACCCCCTACCGTGCAGCGATCGAGGCGGCGGACGAGATCGGCCTCGCCGTCATCGCCACCACCTTCACCATCGTCGCGGTCTTCGTCCCCGTGTCGTTCATGCCCGGCATCCCCGGCCAGTATTTCCGCCAGTTCGGCCTGACCGTCGCCATCGCCGTCCTCTTCTCGCTCCTCGTCGCCCGCCTGATCACCCCGATGATGGCCGCCTATTTCATGCGGGCGAAAGACGCGGTGGGCCATGACGAGGGCCACAAGGACGGCGTCTTCATGCGCGGCTACATGCGGGTGGTGAAATCCACCACCAAGGTCCGGCGCTGGAAGACGCATCCCCGCATCGCGCTGCCCACCTATTACATCACCCTGATCGTCGCCGTCGCCGTGGTGATCGTCTCGGTCTTCGCCATGCTCCAGGTCCCGGGTTCGCTCTTCCCGCCGGAAGACGAAAGCCGCATCGTCGTCTCGGTCGAACTGCCGCCGGGGTCGAAGCTCGACGACACCGCCGCCACCACCGACGCGATGCGCGACGCCATCAAGGACATCGAGGGGGTGAATTCGGTCCTCGTCATCGGCGGCTCCACCCCCTTGGGCGACCGCGACATCCGCCGCGCCACCTTCACCATCATCCTCGACCGGCTGGACAACGGGCTGGAACGCAAGCTCCTCGACCTCGGCCGCGCCCTTCCGCTCGTCGGCGGCCTCCTGCCCGAGCCGCATTCCGAAGGCCGCCTGCGCCCGCAGGTCGAAATCGAGGCCGAAGTCTTCGAGACGCTGAAATCGGTCCCCGACGTCCGCGCCTTCAAGGTCTCGACCATCGGCGGCGCCTCGCGCCCCTTCGCCTATGACATCCTGTCGTCGGACGAGGGTGACCTCGACACCGCCGTCCGCAAGATCGAAGAGGCGCTGAAGGACGAGCCGATGTTCCTCAACCCCTCGACCGAGGCCGCCCTGCCCCGCCCCGAAATCCAGATCACCCCCAAGGCGGACGAGGCCGCGCGGCTGGGCGTCACCGTGGCGCAGATCGCCTCCGTCGTCCGTGTCGCCACCATCGGCGATGTGTCTGCGGCGCTGGGGAAACTCTCCATCGACAACCGGCTGGTCCCGATCCGGGTGCAGCTGGACGAGGCCTCGCGCGACAACCTGGCCCGTATCTCGGCCCTGAAGGTGATGACTTCCGCCGGTCCGGTGCCATTGTCCGCCGTCGCCACGGTCGAGGTCTCGCAAGGCCCCTCCGTCGTCAAGCGCCTGACCCGCCAGCGCGTCGCCACCCTCGGCGCCGACATCGCGCCCGGCTTCGTGCTGGATCAGGTCACCGCCCGCTTCAACGAAATCCTGCCGACGCTGAACCTTCCCGCTTCGGTCAAGGTCGCGCCCTCGGGCGATGCAGAAGTGCAGGCGGAACTTCTGGGCAGCTTCAAGAACGCGATGGTCCTGGGCGTCCTCCTGATGATGTTCGTGCTCATCCTGCTCTTCCACTCGGTCCTGCAGCCGATCACCATCATCTTCTCGCTGCTCCTTTCGGTCGGCGGGGTGGCGACCGCGCTCATCGTCACGCAGAACCCGCTCTCCATGCCGGTGCTGATCGGCATCCTGATGCTGATGGGGATCGTCGCGAAGAACGCGATCCTCTTGATCGACTTCGCCATCGAGATGCGCGACCGCGGCATGAGCCGGATCGAAGCCGTGGTCGAGGCGGGCCACAAGCGCGCCCAGCCCATCGTGATGACCTCCATCGCCATGTCCGCGGGCATGCTGCCCTCGGCGCTCGGCGTCGGCGAGGGCGGGGCCTTCCGCGCGCCGATGGCGATTGCGGTGATGGGCGGGATCATCGTCTCGACCGTGCTCAGCCTCGTCGTCGTGCCCTCGATGTATCTGGCGATGGACGACCTCTCGCGCTTCTTCGCCTGGGTGCTCGGCCGTTTCATCGGCAAGAAGGAGGTGGAGCCGGTCGCCCCCGATCCGCTGGTCCTTGCCGACAGCATGGCGCGCAACCAGGTCGACGTGGCGCTGTTGCAGGGTCGGATCTCGGTGCTGGAAGAGTCCCTCGCCCGTCGCAGCCCGAAGCCCCACGCGGCCGAGTAGGGTGCGCTACAGCGCACCGCATCTCCGCGATTCGCGGCGAGGGTTAACAACCTTCGTTACGCCCGCGCGTATGTATGGAAGCCATACGCAATCCATACGCTTTCCAGACTCCCAAACCCGGCAACTCCGACGCCGTTAATCCAGCGCTCCCAACGGGTTGCCCGGACCCCGACACCCCGTTGCGCAGCCCTTGCAGATTTCCCGTCAACCTTCGCTTAACCCGCCCGTCCCGGCCAAAGCCGCGCGGCCTCCTCCGCCGTATAGCGCCCCAGCCGCACATCTTCCGCCACCAGCGCCGGATCGCGCTTCTCCGGCGGCCCGTAACCTCCGCCGCCCGGTGTGCGCACCCGCACCCGGTCCCCCGGCTTCAGCGCGATATCCTGCGCTTTCGACAGATGCTCCGGCACCAGCGTGACCCCGTCCCGGATCACCTCCACCCGGTTCACCGCGCCGTCCTGTCCGCCCAAAGCCCCCTGCGGCCCGACCCGCCCGTGATCCATCACGAAGGACGCCCGCGCCGCGCCGCGCAGCAGTTCAATCTCATAGTCGAGCCCCAGCCCGCCCCGGTGCTGCCCCGCCCCGCCCGAGCCCTCATGCAGCGCGTAACGCCTGTAGATCACAGGGAAATTCTGCTCCATGATCTCCACCGGCGGTGCCTTGGAAATCCCGATGGTGGAACAGCCGTTCGCAATCCCGTCCCCCCCCGCGAAGCCGCCATAGCCCCCGCCGGAAATCTGGTACATCACGAAATCCCGCCCCTTCTCCGGGTCGTGCCCCCCCAGCCCGAAATTGCCGGACGTCCCCGCCGGGGCCGCCGTCACCTGTCCCGGCACCGCCTGCACCAGCGCCGCAAAAACGGCTTCCGCAATCCGCTGGCTGACCTCCGCCGCGCAGCCGGAAACCGGCCGGGGATACTGCGCGTCGAGGAAAGTTCCCTCGATCCCGACCACCTCCAACGGCTCAAAGGCCCCGGCCGAAATCGGCACGTCCGGGAAGATATGCCGCATCGCCAGATAGACCGATGACAGCGTCGTCGCCCGCACCGAATTCATCGGCCCCATGCAAGGCCTTGAGGAACCTGAGAAATCGAAGGTCAGCCCCGCCTCCGCCTTCGTCACCGCCAGCGCAATGGTCAGGGGTTCATTCACCACCCCGTCGCTGTCCACGATGGCCGTCGCGCGATACACCCCCTCGGGCACCAGCCCGATCATCGCCCGCATCTGCCGCGCGGCCAGCCGCCGCATCTCGGCAATCGCCTCGGTGACGGTGGCATCCCCGTAGCGATCCAGCAGCGCCCCCAGCCGTTCCGCCCCGACCAAAAGCGCCGAAGCCTGCGCCTTCACATCGCCAATCCGTTGTTCCGACACGCGAATATTGGAACAGATGATCTGGTAGATCTCCTGATCCAGCACGCCCTTCTTGAACAGCTTCACCGGCGGCAGCCGCAGCCCCTCCTGCTCCGCACTGATCGCGGAGGCCGAAAACCCACCCGGCACCGCCCCCCCGGTATCCGGCCAATGCCCGGTGTTCGACAACCAGCAGAAAATCTCGCCCTGCCGCCAGACCGGCATGGCAAAACGCACGTCCATCAGATGCGTGCCGCCGAGATACGGATCGTTGACGATATATATGTCACCTTCCTCGGGCGGCGCGGTCAGCCCCGCCGCGATCCGCTCCAGGATGGTCCGCGTGGAAAACTGCATGACCCCGACAAAGACCGGCAGACCTTTCGACCCCTGCGCGATCAGGCTGCCGTCGATGGCGGAGTAGATGCCGTCCGAACGGTCGTCCGCTTCCGCGATGACAGGCGAGAAGGCCGCGCGGGAGAAGGTCAGGTCCATCTCGTCGCAGACCTGCTGCAGACCCGCCTGGATGACTGCGAGGGTGACGGGATCAATCATTCGTTAACCTCGATGACCAGGTTGCCATCCGCGTCCGACGTGACCCGCGCGCCGGGATCGACGACGATGGTCGTATCCATTTGCTCAATGATCGCAGGGCCTTGCAGGTCGATCTTCAACGGGAGATGGTCGCGCCAATAGACCGGGGCCTCGTGCCAGCCATCAAACCAGACCCTGCGGCTCGCCGAGGGTTCGGCAACTGCCTTCCGCCCCGAAGGCTCGATCAACCGCGACAGGTCCAGCGCGGGCCGCTCGCCGATGACCGAGACGTTCAGGTTCACCAGATTGGCCCGGATCGTCGGCAGGTCCACCCGGAAGCGGGCGTGATAAGCGACTTCGAACAGGTGCTGCAACTCCTCGCGACCGGGCGTCGCCGAGGGCAAGGCGACCCGCAGAAGATGGGTCTGGCCCACGAACTGCATGTCCGCCGAATACTCCGCCCGGACCGTGGTCAGTACCACCTTCTCCAGCCCGATCAGCCTCCGCCCCTCGGCCTCCTGCGCCGCCAGAACCCGGTGGACTTCGGCCATGTCGACCGTATCCAGCGGGCGGTTCAGCGTGCGCACGAAGTCGTGCCGCAAGTCGGCCACCACGCAGCCGAGCGCATTGGTGATGCCCGGGCGCGCGGGGATCAACACCTTGGGAACGTTCAACTCTTTCGCCAGCGCCACCGCGTGCAGCGGCCCCGCACCGCCGAAGGCGAACAGCGCAAAGTCGCGCGGATCGGCGCCCATCGAGATCGAAACCATGCGGATCGCCCCGGCCATATGGGTGTTGGCGATGCGGATCACCGCCGCTGCCGCCGCCTCCACCGAAAGGCCCAAAGGCTCAGCGATCTGCTCCCGCATCGCGTCATGCGCAGCCCCAGCCGCCTGTCCGAACCGGCTGGCGGGCAACCGCCCGAGGATCAGGTTCGCATCCGAAATCGTGACCCGCGTCCCCCCACGCCCATAGCAGACCGGCCCCGGTGTGGACCCCGCGCTTTCCGGCCCGACCCGCAGCATCCCGCCCGCGTCGATCCGGGCGATGGACCCGCCCCCCGCCCCCACGGTCCGCACATCGACCATCGGCACATGGATCGGCATGGCATATTCCACCTCGATCTCGTTGGAGACCGGCGCCACCCCGCCCCGGATCATCGCGACATCGGTCGAGGTTCCGCCCATGTCATAGGTCAAGAGGTTCGGGAACCCCGCCCTGCGCCCCGTCGCCACCGCCGCCATGACACCCGAGGCAGGCCCCGACATCACCGTCTTCACCGCCTCGCGCGCCACGTCCCTGGCCGCGACCATCCCGCCATTGCCGTTCATCACCAGAAGGTCGCGCTGATAGCCCTTTGCCGCCAACTGCTCCGCCAGACGCGCCACATAGCGCTCCAGCAGCGGCTGGACCGAGGCGTTGACAGCCGCCGTCACCCCCCGCTCATACTCGCGAGATTCCGAAAGAAGATCGTTCCCCAAGGTGATGTAATCATTGGGCCAAATACCTTCCGCGATCTCCCTGGCGCGACATTCGTGGGCAGGGTTCGCATAGGCGTGCAGGAAGTGGATCACCAACGCCTCGCAACCCTGATCGCGCAACTGCCGGACTGCCGCCGCCAAGGCCGCTTCATTCAGCGGCGTCACCACCCGGCCCCGCGCATCCATCCGTTCCGGCACCTCCAGCCGCAGGTCGCGCGGGATGATCGGGGTGAAGGCCCCGTGCATCCCATAGGCCTGCGGGCGGGTGCGGCGGCCAAGCTCCAGCACGTCGCGGAAGCCCTGTGTCGTGATCAGCCCGGTTTTCGCCAACTGCCGTTCCAGCACGGCATTGGTGGTGGTCGTCGTGCCGTGGACGATGAGGTCAATGTCGCCCAGCGCAGCCCCGGCAGTCGCAAAGGCCTCCAGCACGCCGCCTGCCTGGTTCGGCAGGGTCGTCGGCACCTTGGCCAGCCGCACCGCTCCGGTCGCCGGATCGAAGATCACCATGTCGGTAAAGGTGCCCCCCACGTCGACGCCTGCCACCAGCCCCGTCATTCACACCCCCACATAGGTTCGGAAGGCCGGATCATCGCCGGCCAAACCCTTGACATCCCGGGTTTCCCTGATCTGCCCCGCGACCATGAAGACCACGCGGTCGGCCAGTTTCAGCACCGCATCGACCCTTTGCTCGACCAGCACGACGGCAACGCCCTGCCCTTTCAGGGTCAGGATCGCCTCCTGGATCAGCGTGATCATCGAGGGCTGCAGGCCCTCGGTCGGCTCGTCCAAGAGCAGCACCTTCGGCTGCAGGCACAAGGCGCGGGCAATGGCGAGCATCTGCTGCTCGCCACCGGAAAGCGTCTCGGCGGTCTGGGTCAGCCGTTCGCGCAGGCGGGGGAACAGGGTCAGGACATGGTCCAGCACCGCCCGGTGGTTGCCTCTGACCAGCCCGCCGACGGCAAGGTTCTCGGCCACCGTCAGCGGCCCGAACAGGCGGCGGCCCTGCGGGACATAGGCGAGACCGTGGCGGGGCACCCGATGCGCGGGAAGGCCTTGCAACGCCGTGCCGTCCAGCCGGATCGTGCCTGCGGCGGCAGGCACCAGCCCCATCAGGCATTTGAGAAACGTCGACTTCCCCACCCCGTTCCGCCCCATCAGGCAGGTGATCCGCCCCGCCTCGGCGCGGAAGTCGACGCCGCGCAGCACGGTGACGGGGCCGTAGCCTGCCATCAGGCCGGTGACCTCAAGCGCCAAGATAGGCCTCCTGCACGGAGGCATTTGCGCGGATTTCGGCAGGCGTTCCGGTGGCCAGCACCTTGCCGAAGTTCAAGACGGTGATCCGGGTGGCGAGGTCCATCACCACCTCCATGTTGTGCTCGATCAAGAGCACCGTGGTCCTTGGCACAAGGCTCTCCACAAGCCGGATGAAGCCGTCGATCTCGCTGGCCGCAAGGCCTTGCGTCGGTTCGTCCAGGATCAGGACGCGGGGGTTCAGCGCCAGCCCCATCGCCAGTTCCAGAAGCCGCTGGTGGCCGTAGGACAGGGTCTGCGCCTCCTGCTCCTCCAACCCCTGAAGCCCCACCCGTGCAAGTGCGGCACGGGTTCGGGTGGGAAGGTCGCGCGCGTCCTGCGACTGGACGGCCAGCGCCACGTTGTCGAAGACTGTCATCCGCGGGAAGATCGAGGTGATCTGGAACGTATAGGCGATCCCCTTCCGCACGCGCAGATGGGCGGGTAGGCGGGTGATGTTCTCGCCCGCCAGCAGGATCGTCCCGGATTGCGCGATGCGCCGCCCGGAGAGAAGGCTGACGAAAGTCGTCTTCCCGGCCCCGTTCGGGCCGATCAGGGCATGGATTTCACCGGCGTTCAGGGTGAAATCCACCCCGTCGACCGCCTTGAGACCACCGAAGTGCAGCGTCAGGTTGTCAGTCTGAATGAGGGGCGTCTCGATCAGGGGAGCCATTTGACCCACCTTTCCCGGACGGTGCCGAGAATCCCCTTCGGCGCGAAGAGGACGAGGGCGACGAGCGCCGCGCCGACGAAGAAGAGATAGGCCGAGGTCAGGCCGCTGGCGACCTCGATCAGGGTGAACATCAAGACCGCCCCGAGGAACGGCCCAAGCGTGGTCCCCGCCCCGCCGAGCAGGACGTAGAGCATCGGCAGGATGGAATACTGGATCGTCGCGAAACTCGCGCCCACATAGCCGAAGAGGAGCGCATAGGCCGCCCCGGCAGCCCCGGCGTAGAGGCCCGAGAGGATGAGGGCGGCAAGCTTCACCGCGAAAGGGTTGTAGCCCAGCATCCGGGACCGCTCCTCGTTCTCCCGCATCGCGACCATCGTCCGGCCGAAGGGCGAGCGGGTGACGGCCAGGCTGACGAGAAGCCCGGCGGCGAAGATCGCCAGCGCCGCGAGGAAGCGGGGAGTATCGGTCGAAAGGTCGAACCCGGCGAAGCGGCGGCTGGCGGCGGCCACGGCAAAACCGTCATCCCCGCCGGTGACGGGGGCGAAATAGAGAAGCGTCAGGTATCCGGCCTGGGCGAACATCAGCGTCACGATCATGAAGCTGACCCCCGCCGTGCGCAGCGCCAGCAGCCCAAGCGCCGCCGCCACCACCCCCCCACCCGCGACCCCGGTGATGAAGGCGGTCCCGGCGCTCCAGCCCCAGAGCTGCGCGGGCAGGCCCGCGGCATACATCCCGACAGCAAGGAGAAGCGCATGGCCGAGGCTCAGAAGCCCGGTGTAGCCGAAGGCCAGATTGTAGCCCATCGCGAAGACCGCCAGCACCATGATCCGGGCAAGGTTGGTGGCATGGTAGGGCGACAGCCAGAATTGCGCGGTGAGAAGGACCGCGATCAGCGCAAGATGCAGCGCCCAGGGCTTCACGCCTTCGCTCCGAACAGGCCCTGCGGGCGGAAGACCAGCACCATCGCGACCAGAAGCGTGGCAAGGATCTTGGCCAGCGTGGGGGTGAAGAACATGCTGATCACCCCGTCCGACAGCCCGATCACCAGTGCCGCGATCAGGGTGCCACGCAGGCTTCCAAGGCCGCCGATGATCACCACGATGAAGGACAAAAGCAGCGGGTCGCCCCCCATCAGGTAATGCGCCTGCTGGATCGGGACGACGAGCACTCCGGCCAGCGCGGCAAGACCCGCGCCAAGGGCAAAGGTGCCCATGTAGACCCGGTCGACATTGATCCCGAAGGCGCGGGCCGTGGTGCGGTCCACTTGCGTCGCGCGCATGATCAGGCCCGCTTTGGTGCGGGTCATCACCAGCCACAGCGCCAGAAGCACCAGCCCGGCGGCAAGGACGACCGCCAGCTTGTAACCGGAATAGCCGAACCACGGCAGCTGGATGCGCCATTCGAAGGGGGCCCGCACCGGGTAGGCGTTCGGTCCATAAAGCGACAGCGCCGCCTGTTGGATCATGTAGAGGAGGCCGATGGTCGCGACGATCGTCGCCTCGGGGTCATAGGCCAGCCGCTTCAGCACAAGCGCGTCGGCCAGCGCGGCAAGGGCGGCGACGAGCAGCGGCGCGAGGATCAGCGCAGCGAGGAAGGCCAGCGCAGGCGGGCCGGGGATCATCGTGGTGACGACCCAGGCCAGCACCGCCCCCAGCATGTAGAACTCGCCATGCGCGACGTTGACCACCCGCATGACGCCGAAGACGAGGCTCAGGCCCGACGCCGCCAGCGCAAGGACGGCGGCGGTGACAAGGCCCTCCATCAGGGCGAGGAGAAGGAAGGGTCCGAAGGCCATCAGGTCATCCGTCCCGCCTGCGCGCGAACCGCATGGATGCGGGGCGCCTCCCCTCCCCCGCGTGGGGAGCTGGGGGTGGGGGTTCAGGCCACCGACCAGTGGGCAGCCCCCCCACCCTCACCCTCCCCCACAAAGGGGGGAGGGAAGCACCCTGATGCCCGAAGGTCATGCCCGGTCCACGCGATTCAGAACGACATCGTCGTGTAATCCACCGCGTCCTCGTAAAGGCCCTCCTCGATCGTGGTGGTGTGGACCTTCACCAGCTTGCCGCCCTGCACCTGGCTGATGTTCTGCGACCCGAAGACCTGGTGCGTCTTGCCGTTGAAGCGCATGGCCCCCTGCGGGCGTTCGATGCCATAGGGCAGGTCCCCGATGGCCTCCATCGCTTCCACCAGCTTCTGCCGGTCGGCGGGGCCGGTGTAGCCCGCAGCCTCCATCGCCTGCTTGATGAAGTAGAGCGTCTCCCAGGTCGAGAACATGTGGGAATAGGTCGCCACATCCGCTGCATCGCTGACGCTGGCCCCGTTGTCGTCCACCCCCACAGCGGCGCGGTAGGCGGCCTCATGCTCGCCCGCGTCGGCAGGTTTCACCCGGGGGTGCGCTTCCCAGAAATGGCTGCCTTCCAGGAATTCCAGTCCCGGTGTCGCCGTGTCCACTGCCTCCAGCGAGTCGATGAAACCGAAGAGTGCGGGCTTTGTGCCGGTGCCGTAGAACTCGCCCAACTCCTTCACGAAGGTCAGGACGGCGGGGCCGACCATGACATGATACAGCACCTCGGTTTCCGCCGGGATTTGCGGGAAGTAGCGGGTGAAACTGGTCTCGGTCGGGGGCACGGCGATCTGGGCGATGACCTCTCCGCCCTGGGCCTGGATCGCGGCGGTGAAGAAGTCGCGGTGATCGTGGCCGAAGGCATAGTCGGGGAAGACCATCGTGATCTTCTTGCCGAGGTTCGCAGCAACCCAGGGCGCCATCGTGGAAATCTGCGCGCGGACATCGGTGATGCCGGGCTGCAGCGTCCAGCGGTTCAGCGCGCCACTGGCGACGTGATAGCCCTCGGAGCAGACGAGATAAGGCACCTTCAGCTCGCCCGCGCGGGGGGCAGAGCCCATGACGACATGGCTGAAGAGCGTCCCCATCACCAGGTCACAGCCATCGGATTGGGTCAGCTTGTCGACCACCTCCGCGCCGCGCTTGGGATCGGTCGCGTCATCCTCGAACAGAAGCTCCACCGGGCGCCCGGCGATGCCGCCGCCGTCGTTGATCATCTTCAGCGCGGCCTGCGCGGTGCGTTCGTACCAGCGCCCGTAGGCGGCACCGATGCCGGTGCGGTGCAGTTGGAAGCCGATCTTGATCGGCGCGCCTTGCGCCGCGACAAAACCCGGAAGTGCTGCGGTCAGGAGGCCTGCGCCCCCGGCCAGCAGAAGTCCGCGGCGGGTGGGATGAAGCAATGTCGTCATGTCCGTCTCCTCACTGTTGCGGCCTCTCGCGGGCCAATGTTGCATTGGGGGGCAAGGCGCCCCGGATTGTCCAGCCGTTTCATCCGGTTCTGGCAGTGGACAGAAGCCAGAGACCCAGCACCGTGTAGGCCACCATCAGCACCGTCATCGGCAGATGCGCCACAGGTCGCGCGCCCTGTCCCGCCAGTTTCAGCGCCAGGAGCACCGCCAGCAGGTGCGCGCCGAGGATTGCCGCAAACTGCGCGGCATAGATTATCGGCATCACGCCCGGATCGGTCAGAAAGCCGAAGGAGACGTAGAAGGGCGGCAGGCCCAACCAGCTGTCGCCGGTCAGGAAGGGATCGTTCAGCGCGGCAAGGGTGTATTGCCCGGCGGTCAGCAGCATGACGAGGTAATGCGCCGCATGGTAGCCCGCCGCGATGGCAAGGAAGGACAGCATCACCGGCCCGGTGGTGAACCCGCCTCCGATGCGGCGACCGAGGGTGATCGTGCCGAGGATCAGCATGAGGGTCAGCACCCAGACCGCCAGAAGGCCTCCGGTATTCTGCCAGACCACAGCGCTGCGACCCACCGGTTCCAGCGGGTTCTGTCCGATCAGCGCCTGCCACCAGAAGGTCTCGTTCAGCCCGTCGAAGGTGAGGGCGGCAAGCGCAAGGCTGACGAAGACCACTGCCGAGGGGGTGAGCTGCCGCATGGCGAGGACCTGCGTGCCGGGCCAGCCGAGCATCAGGCGCGTTTTCGCGCCATCGGGCTCGTGCCAGAGCGGCGCGACCTTGGCGATGAGGGTGAAAAGGAACGTCAGGAACTCGCCCTGCTCTAGCCAGTCCTCGCCCTCCAGCGTGGCGAGGACGAAGATCGCCAGCCAGTAGCCAAGCGCGACCTGGGCCAGGACGGCGGGGTCGTCGGGGGAAAGCGAGACGATCTGGAACCAGGCGAAGCCCGCGTAGCCCAAGACTGCGGGCCAGTGGCCAAGGCGGGCAAGGCCGATGCCACGGGTCCTCCCCAGAAGCGTGCGGGCGATGCGGACCGGCCCGGTCCAGGGGTTGATCGGGCGCCAGAGATTGCCGAGGAGCATCGAGCCGAGGGGCACGACGATCCAGACCCCGGTCCAGAAGACCAGTGGCATCAGGTTGTGCATCGGGTCGCGCTCGCCGAAGAGGCCGACGAAGACGAGGCCGAGGAAGGCGAGAAACGCGAGGTAGGAGGTCAGTGCCAGCGGGAGCAGGACGGGACGCTCCCAGACCAGCCGGGGCGCCATGACCGGCAGGCGGTGGGCGGCGGCGCCCATCAGCGCGGTCAGGGCAACGGTCAGCGCGGCGGCGGCGATGTAATGGCCGGTGGGCAGGGTCAGGATCACCGAAGGCGGCAGGGCGCAGGCGAAGGTAAGGCCGGGGGTGAGGAGCACCGCCAGACCGCTTGCCCCAAGAATTTTCGAAAATTCTTGGCAAAATCCTTCGAAGGATCTTGGCGCCCGTCTCACCTGAGCCCGTCCTCCCCCTTCACCTGATGGGTCTCCAGCCCTCCCATCCGGCTGTGCACCCGCCCGCCCCGCGCCATGCCCAACGCGAAAAGCACTTCGTTCGCGCGTGGCCCGTCCGCGCAGGCCAGCGTGATCGCGTCGAAGCGCGACCGGACATAGGCCGCGTTCAGATGGCCAAGAGGCATGTCCAGCGTCGCGCCCATGCCGCCCACCTTCATCACCGAAGGCACGATGGCCCGGCATTCGCCCAGCCGCTCGCGCATCCCGTAGCCGCCCGCGACATGCCAGAGCGCACCGTGCTCGCTTTCCCCGGCATCGCCCACGATGGCACCCTTGCCATAGGCGTCGATCCCCTCGCGCCCGCCCATGATGGCGAGAAGGCGGTCGGTGAGGTCAAGCGCAAGTGGCTTCAGGTCCTCCATCGCCGCTTGCAGGTCGGGGATGTAGCGGCCCGCGAAGGGATTGGCGCAGATCGCATAGACCGCGCCCCGGACCGGCGGCGGCATGACCAGGGGCCCGCCCTCGTGCCGGATTTCCTCCAACTGCACCACGATCTTCCTGACAGCGAAATCAGCCACTTCCGTCCCCCTTCTCAAGCGCCAGCGCGCCCGTCACCCGCCGCTCACCCTGAAGGAAAAGCGCCGCCCCTTCAATCAAGCCCTGCGCCCGGAAACCCTCGGCCGCGCGCAGGCCCGCGTCCAGCGCCACCGCCCGTTCCTCTGGCGACAGGGGCGGCACCGCCACCGTCACCAGCCGGTCGCCCAAGTCGCTGTCCCATTGCAGCTCCCGCGCCGGACGGCGGCGGACGCCAGGGTGGCCCACATCCACCGCATTCGCCACCATCGTCGCCGCCGCATCCGCCATCGCCGCCGTCCGCGCGACCACCGTCACCGCGTCGGCGATGCCAAGCGAGAAGCTGCGCCCGCGCCAGCCCGAGGTGGCGATGCCGCGCACCGGGTCGGTGGAACGCACCGTCACCCGATCCATCCCACCCGAGACGGCCAGCGCACAGGTCAGATCGCCCGAGGCCAACCACAGCGCGATATCGCCGCCGTTGTTGGCATAGGCCCGGGTGATCCCCGGCCCGGTCAGTGCTTCCAGCACCTCCTCGGCCACCGCCCCCGCCACGGCGGCCATCGGGGTGAGGAAGGCGGGCCGGTAAGGCGCCACCGCCGCCGCCATCCGGCGTGCGACAATGCCCGTCACCGGCGCATCCGGGGAGCGGAGAGCGTCAAGTTCGGCGACCAGTTCATCGAGGATCGACGCGAAACGGCCCGCAGCACGGGCATGGGCGGCGCGGACCGCCGTTGCAGGACCGAAGGCCTCGGCCACGACGTCGATGGGGCCGTGCTGAAGGTGCAGCCGCCCGTCCGGCAGCAGGGCCGCGATGGCTCCGGTCCGGGTGGGCGCGGTCAGGGCCACGGCTGCACCCTCGCTTCCGTGGGGTATTCGCCGCCCTCTGCGACGGACTGGTCAAGCGTGCGGATCGCCGCCTCGTGCCCGCCCATCGCGAGGTAGTCCTCACGCGGCAGGGTGAACTCCAACGGAGCGACCAGCGCGGGCGTCGGCACATAGCCGAAGGCGCCCTTGGGCAGGCGCGTCACGTCGACCATGAAGGTGATCCCGCCGCCCGGCCAGACATAGGTCGCTGCCCCGCCCGAGGTCAGCCGCGTGACGCCACCCTGCACCGAGCGTGTCAGACGAACCGGGTTCTTCGCCACCCCCGCGCGCAGGCTGCCCCCCGCACCGCCGACGAACAGCACCGTGCAAAGCGAAGGTTCGCAATTCTCGTCAATGAGTTCGACGGTCTTCTTCAGGTAATCCGGCAACTCCTGCTGTACCGGCGTCAGGTCGTCGTCCAGCACATAATAGGCATATTGCTCGCCCGTGGTGGACACCATCAAGAGCCGCAATCCCGGCCTTGCGCCCTTGGCCGGGTTCCACGCGCCAAGGATTTCCAGCGGATCGGTGAGCCGCGTACCACCCCAGCCCTGCCCCGGCTCCGACACCCGGAAATAGCGCCCCGGCGTCGAGCGATGGCCCTTGATGCGGATGCCCGAGGGTTCCCAGCCGATCACCTTGCCCGCCTGATGCTCGCTCACGACGCCGGTGATGTGGTCGTCGACCACCACCACCTCGTCGACCAGCCCCTGCCATTGCACCGCAAACATGCCGATAGTTGCACTGCCGCATCCGACCCGCATCCGCCGTTCGCGCACCCCGTCGACCACCGGGGCCTGTCCCGCCTGCACCACGACGGTAGACCCGCCGTCGATCGCCAGTTCCACCGCCTCGCCGTTGCACAAGGCCAGCATCGCGGCGCAGGTGACGCGGCCCTCAGCCTTGCCGCCCCCGGTCAGATGATGGACCCCGCCCAAGGACAGCATCTGGCTGCCATATTCGGCGGTCGTGACATGGCCCACCGGCTCGCCCTCTGCCCGCACCACCGCCCCTTCCGGGCCGAGGAAGCGGTCGGTGTCGATCTTCACTTTGACCCCGCAGTAGGAGAAGATCGCCTCGGTCACCACCGTCACCATGTCCGCGCCGTCGACCTGCGACGAGACGATGAAGGGCGCGGGCTTGTAGTCCGGGTAGGTGGTCCCCGAGCCGATGCCGGTCACGAAGGCATCCGCCGGCACCGGCGAGCCATCCCAGTCGCGCGCGGCGAAGGGGACGACGCGGCCCCCGGCCTCGACGGCATGGGACAACAGCACCACCGGGTCGGTACGCACGATCCGGCCAGCGGCATTGGCATAGCGGTCGCAGGCCCCGGTCTGGCCGGGCGCGATATAGCACATCACCGGGCAGGCATCGCAGCGGATCTTCTCGGGCGCGCCGGTCATGAGGACCTCCCGCGCGGTGAGAAAATTTTTCGCGAAAAATTTTCGGCCCCGGTCATCGCTTCCCCTCCATTGCGTGAAGCAGCCGATGCGGCAAAGCGGGCACCCGGGTGATCCCGGCCCCCGTCGCATGACGGATCGCGTTCAGGATCGCGGGGGCGGTCGGGATCAAGACATGTTCGCCAAGCCCCTTGGCACCATAGGGGCCCTCGGGGTCCGGCACCTCGATCAGCAGGCTTTCGATGGGGGGAACGTCGCCGAAGGTCGGGATCAGGTAGTCGTGCAGGTTCTCGGTGCGGGCGGGGAGGTATTCCTCCATCAGCGCCATGCCGATGCCCTGCGCGATGCCGCCCTCGATCTGACCGCGCACCAGCATCGGGTTGATCGCGCGCCCCACGTCATGCGCGGCGGTGATCTTCAGCAGGCGCACGGAGCCGAGCGCTTCGTCGACCTCCAGCTCCACCATCTGCGCGCCGTAGCCGTAGACGGCATAAGGCGCGCCCTGGCCGTTGGCATCAAGCGGCGCGGTGGGCGGGTCGTAGGTCGCCTCGGCTGTCAGCACATGGCCGCGGGCATCGGGCGGCAGCGCGGCAAGGTCGATGCGGGCGCAGGCACCCCGGTCGCGGATGGTGAGCGTCGCGCCTTCCAGCGTCAGCAGAGCCCCCTCGCCCGCATTGGCGCGGCGGAGAATTTCGGCCCGCAAGCCCTCGGCGGCGGCTTTGGCCGCGCGGCCGGTGACGAAGGTCTGGCGGCTGGCCGAGGTCTTGCCCGCGTCCGGCGTCAGCGCGGTGTCGGGGCCGATGAGGCGGAAGGCGGCAAGCGGCAGGCCAAGCGCCTCGGCGGCGATCTGGGCAATGACGGTGTTCGAGCCCTGGCCGATGTCGGTCGCGCCCTGGTGCAGGATCACTTGTCCCGCCGGGGACAGGCCGATGCGGATGGTCGAGGGGTTCGGCAGCACCGTGTTGCCGCAGCCGTACCAGCAGGAGGCGACACCCACGCCCCTGCCCCTTTGGCCCTTCGCCTCAGCCAAGGCGCGTGTCCAGTGCGGTTCCAGCGCCGTCAGGCAGGCGTGGATGCCGGTCGCTTGCAATACCCGCCCGGTCGCCGAAGCATCGCCATCGCGGAAGGCATTGCGCAGCCGGAATTCCAGCCGGTCGATCCCGGCCTTGTCGGCCAGCTGGTCGTAGAGCGTTTCCTGCCAGAGCGCCCCCTGCGGCACGCCGAAGCCCCGGAAGGCGCCAGAAACCGGCCCGTGGGTGTGGATCGCCCGCGCCTTTGCGGTGATCGCCGGAGTGAGATAGGGGCCGGAGACATGCACCGGCACCCGGTTCGCCACGGTCGGCCCCCAGCTGGAATAGGCCCCGGTGTTGAACCGCCCGTCGAATTCCATCCCGGTGATCCGGCCATTGGCATCGCAGCCGATCCGCCCCCGCATCTCGGCCGGGTGGCGCTTGGTGGTCGAGGTCATGCTTTCCTGACGGGTGTAGACCATCCGGCTGGGCCGCCCGGTCTTCAGCGTCACCAGCCCGATCAGCGGCTGCAACGAGATGTCGAGCTTCGACCCGAACCCCCCGCCCGTGGCCGAAGGAATGATCCGCACCCGCTCCAGCGGCAGGCCGAGGATCGCGGCGGTGTCGTCTCGGTCCATGCCGGGGGCTTGCGTGCAGGCGCGGATCGCCAGCACTTCGCCCTCCATCCAGGCCGACCCGGCCTCGGGCTCGATATAGGCGTGTTCAACGAAGGCGGTGGTCATCGCGCCCTCCACCACATGCGCCGAACCGGCCAAGGCAGCGGCTGCATCGCCCTTGATCACCTTCCCCTCGATCAGCAGGTTGCCGGGACGGTTGGAATGGAGGAGGTCGCCCGTCTCGGCCTCCTCGGGGGTCGAGAAGGCCGGAAGCGGGGTCCAGGTGATCGGAAACTCCGACAGGTCCGGCTCGGCGTCCGGCTCGAAGGCGACGACTGCCACGCATTCGCCCCGGAACCGGGCAGGAGAGGCGGCGATGGCGGGCTGGTCGGCAAAGGGCGGGATCACGGAGAAGGCGTTGCGCCCGGGGATGTCGGCGGCGGTGAAGACGGCGGCGATGCCGGAACGGGCGCGGAAGGCAGTCAGGTCGCCGATGACGAAAGCCGCATGGGCATGGGGCGAGCGGACGGCCTTCACCACCAGCGCCCCTTCGGGCCAGTCGTCGGCGCCGAACCTGTCGCCCGCCATCTTGGCCGCACCGTCCAGCCGCGGGATCGCCGCGCCGACCGCCCCCGTAACCGGGCCTACCGGCTGCGCCTCCTGCCCCGCTGCCACCACCGCCGCGATGATGCTGCGATAGCCGGTGCAGCGGCACAGGACGCCGCCCAGAGCTACTTCCACCTCGGCCTCCGTCGGTCGGGTGTTCCAGGTCAGCAGCTCCGCCGCCGTCAGCAACATTCCCGGCGTGCAGATGCCGCATTGCGCCGCGCCGTGCGCGTGGAAGCTGGCGCGCAGGCGCGTCAGTTCCGGCGTCTCGCCCTCGACTGTCGTCACCGACCGCCCCTCGACCCGTGCGGCGGGCGTCAGGCAGGCGCAGACCGCCGCCCCGTCCAGGAGCACCGTGCAAGCCCCGCAATCGCCCGCGTCACAGCCGACCTTGGTGCCGACCTTGCCCAGCCGCTCGCGAAGCACCAGCGACAGCCGTTCGGTCGGCGGCGCCTCCACCGCAACCTCGGCCCCGTTCAGCGCGAAGCGGATCATGCCAAGGCCTCCGCCACCGCGCGGCGCACCAGCTCCACCGCTGCCGCGCGCCGGTAGTCCGCCGTCGCGCGCACATCGTCAATGGGCGACAGCGCCGCCTGCACATCCGCTGCCGTCACACGATCCACCGCCTCTGCCACCGAGGCCCCCACCAGAGCCGCCTCCACCGCCGGAAGCCGGACCGCGACCGGCGAACAGGCGCCGACCGCCACCGAGGCCTCGCGTACCTGTCCACCCTCGATCCCCAGCCGCGCCGCGACCATCGCGATGGAGATCACCAGATGCGACCGCGCGCCCAGCTTCACGAAGGCCGACCGCCCGTTCAGCGCAGGTTCCGGGATCACCACCGCCGCCAGCATTTCGCCCGGTTGAAGGGCCGTCCGGCGGGGGCCAAGCAGGAAATCCGAAAGCGGCAACCGGCGCTTGCCCAAGCCGGAAACCAGCTCCACCTCCGCCTCCAGCGCCAGCAACGGCGGCACCCCGTCCGCTGCGGGCGAGGCGTTGCAGAGGTTCCCGCCGAGGGTCCCTGCAGCCTGCACCTGCCGTCCACCCACCTGCCGTGCCGCCTGTTGCAGCGCCCTGCACGCCATCGGCAGATCGGCTTCGGCAATCGCCGCCCAAGGCGTCGCCGCCCCGATCCGCAGTCCCGCGCCAAGCGTGACGCCGGACAGCGCCGGAACGCCGCCCAAATCCAGCACCTGCCCTGTCAGCTGCGCCCCCGCCCCCGGATAAAGGTCCGTCCCCCCGGCCAGCACCCGCCAGCCGCCCTGAGCCAGCAAATGCAGCGCCTCGGTCATCGTCTGGGGTCGGGCGTAGTCCGGCACGGAGAGCCCCGAATTCATTTGCGTAACAACAAGACTGGAACCCCCTCGGGATTCTGTCAACAGCCTTGCACGGATCAACCGCAAGTCGTATCGCGAAAGGATGGCAGACCGCGACGACTACCGCCTCGATGACCAGATCGGCTATATCCTGCGGCGGGTGACGCAGCGGCATCTGGCGATCTTCGCCGCCGCCATCCCCGAGGTCACGACCACCCAGTTCGCCGTCCTTGCCCGCCTGGCCGAGATCGGGCCGGTGTCGCAAAACCACCTCGGCCGCGCCACCGCGATGGACGCGGCGACGATCAAGGGTGTGGTCGACCGGCTGGCAAAACTGGGGCTGGTGGCGACGACCGCCGACCCCGCCGACCGCCGCCGCCTGACCGTCAGCCTGACCGAAGCGGGAACCGGGCTTTTCTCGACACGAGTTGCTACCGCCTTGCAGATTTCCGCCGAGACGGTTGCCCCCCTGACCAGGGAAGAGGCCCGGACGCTGCAGGCTCTGCTGTCGCGGCTTACCTGATGTGCCGCGCCCGGAAGGCGGCGACTTCGGTCTCCGAGGGCAAGGTGCCCGAAAAGGTCAGCACATAGGACGGGTTGCGCCCCATCCGCACCTCCAGGCTTTCCTCCGACCGCAGCGCGATATAGCCGACCTGGGTCAGGTACAGCGTCCGCGCCCGAGTGTCCGCCTCGGTCTCGCTGTAGCCGAAACGGCGGAACAATGCGGTGATCGCCGCCACCCGTTCGGCATCGGCCGCGCTCATGGCAGCAGCAACCGACGGGTCGGTCAGGGACCAGGTCCGCATCGCGAATTCCAGCCGGCTGTCGAACAGCGCGTCGTCATACCAGCAGTCGAAGAGGTTCAGCAAAGCCTCGGTGATGGTCGCCGCCGCAGCCTCGCAGCGGGCGACAAGATTGCCGGTGTTCTTCGCCTGCCACCGCGCGACCAATCCGGCCAGCAGCGCCTCGCGGTCGGGGAAATGCCAGTAGAAGCTGGTGCGCGACAGGTTCAGCCGGTCAGCCAGCGGCATGACCTTCACCGCCTCGACCCCGCCTTCGACCAGAAGGCCGTAGGCCGCATCCAGCCACAGGTCGGGCGTTCCGCGCCAACCGCGTTCGGTTCTTTCCTTGCTCATGCAGGCGACCTAACCCTTCGGCTTGCTTTCACGCAAGAGGATCGAAACAGAACTCGACACATGTGTCAAGTTTTGCCATACTCCCGGACAGACCTTGATTCCACTCCCGCGAAAAGGCCAGGGCCCATGTCCAACGATCCCCTTCTCCAGCCGTTCCAGTTGAAGCACCTGACGCTGCGCAACCGGATCATGACCACCAGCCATGAACCGGCCTATGGCGACGATGGGATGCCGAAGGACCGCTACCGGCTTTACCATCTGGAGCGCGCCAAGGCCGGGGTGGCGATGGTGATGACCGCCGGTTCCGCCAGCGTCAGCCGCGACAGCCCGCCGGTGTTTTCCAACCTCCTGGTCTGGAAGGACGAGATCGTGCCGTGGATGAAGCGGCTGGTCGACGACTGCCACGATGCCGGGGCTGGGGTAATGATCCAGCTCTCCCACCTTGGCCGCCGCACCCGATGGGACAAGGGCGACTGGCTGCCCGTCGTCTCCTCGACCCATGAGCGCGAACCAGCGCACCGGGCCTTCCCGAAACCGGCCGAGGACTGGGACATCGACCGCATCATCCGCGACTATGTCGATGCCGCCGAACGGATGAAGGACGCGGGCGTCGACGGGATCGAGTTCCTGTGCCACGGCCACCTGCTCGACCAGTTCATGTCGCCCTTGACCAACATCCTGGAAGGCCCCTACGGCGGCTCCCTGGAAAACCGCGCCCGATTGACGCTGGACATCGTGGCCGCCGTGCGCAAGCGGATCGGGTCGAAGATCATCCTCGGCCTGCGCTATGGCGTCGACGAGATGGAGCCGGGCGGGATCGACATGGAAGAGGGCATCGCCCTTGGCAAGATGTTCCGCGACAGCGGCATGGTCGACTACCTGAACGTCAACCGCAGCCGCATCCACACCGACCCGGCGATGACCGACATGATCCCGATCCAGGGCATGCGATCCGCGCCCCATCTGGATTTCGCCGGCCGCATCCGGGCCGAGGTCGGGATGCCCACGCTGCACGCCGCCCGCATCCCCGACGTGGCGACCGCCCGGCACGCGGTGGCGACGGGCCAGGTCGATATGGTGGGCATGACCCGCGCCCACATGGCCGACCCGCATATCGTGCGGAAGATCGTCGAGGGTCGCGAGGACGACATCCGGCCTTGCGTCGGCGCGACCTACTGCCTGGACCGCATCTATCAGGGCGGCATGGCGCTTTGCATCCACAACCCCTCGACCGGGCGCGAACAGCATATGCCGCATGAGATCGCGAAGGCGGCGGTGAAGAAGAAGGTCGTCGTGTTCGAGGCCGCCGACCAGCCCGGCGGGCAGGTGCGCCTGACCTCGATGAGCAAGCGGCGGTCCGAGATGATCGGGATCATCGACTGGCGGATGGCGCAATGCGCGGCGCATGGGGTC